>NZ_JBFLUP010000001.1:0-16107 GCF_050473785.1 Bacillus sp. S14(2024)
AGCGAGATGGACGCCAGATGGAAATATTGATTATCTTGGTCGAATAGATGAACAAGTAAAAATTAGAGGTTTCCGTATTGAATTGGGTGAAATTGAAAGTAAACTAAGAGCACTACCTGAAGTGTCAGACGCTGTAGTGTTGGTGAAAGAAAATAATGGATCGAAGATCATTTGCGGGTACATTATTACAGAGTCTTCTGTAGAGCCTGCTTATTTAAAAGAAGAACTAAGTCAAAACTTACCAGAATATATGATACCTGCATGCTTTGTTCAGTTGGAAGAATTTCCACGAACTCGAACAGGTAAATTAGATCGTAAAGCTTTGCCAGACCCTAGTTTTACAGACCTAGAAGAATATATTGAACCTAGAAATGAGAGAGAAGAAGCTATTGTACAAGTTTTTCAAGATGTGTTAAATATTGATGGATTAATCGGAATCGATGCGAATTTCTTTTCATTAGGTGGAGACTCTATTAAGGCCATCCGAATTATTTCGAAGTTAAGAGAAAAAGGATATAGCTTAAAAGTTCCAGATATTATGGACAAAAAAACACCTCGAAGAATCGCACAAAGCGTTCAAGTGAAAGAGGAAGTGCTAGAGATTGACCAATCGGAAGTTATAGGAGAAGTTCCACTGATTCCAATTCAAAAAGCGTTTATGGCTCACAAAGGAATGGACAAGCATCATTTTAACCAATCCGTTTTCTTACAAATCCCTACGGGATTAGCGCTTCTACCTTTGAAGCAAGCGTTAAGATCGCTGACCATTCATCATGATATGTTAAGAGCTACTTATAGAGATGGGAAACAAATCATTCTATCTGTAGCGGATAGTGAATTTGTAGCGGTAGAAAGCTATGATTACACCGCATTCCCATTGGAAAAAGCGTATGCCATGGTTGATGAACAGTCTACTAAAATTCAAGCTAGTATGGATTTGGAAAACGGTCCGCTTTTAAGAGCTGGAGTCTTTCAGCTACAAGATGGTGATTATCTTCTATTAAGTATTCATCATTTAGTGGTAGATGGAGTTTCTTGGAGAATCTTGATAGAGGATCTTAAAGTAGCCTATGAAGCTGCTAAAAATGGAAAGGAGATTCAGTTACCTCCTAAAACTCACTCCTTCAAGGAGTGGGGCTTGGCACTGCAATCTTATCGCGAAAGCTCTCAATTACAGTCTGAAGTGAATTATTGGAAGACTGTTGAGTCTAAGGTGAATATAGGAAAATTGTTATTACCTGTAAAAGAAGAGGGATTATACTTAGAGCCTCAAAAAGTAACAATGTCCTTATCTAAAAAAGAGACTGAGAACCTACTACAAAAAGCCGGCACAGCTTATTCAACTGAAATTAATGATTTATTATTAACGGCAGTTGGTCGTGCGGTGAACAAGATCACAGGTCAAACTTCTTTAGCCATTCATATGGAAGGGCATGGGCGTGAAGCAATTATGGATTCTATGGTCATTGATCGTACTGTCGGTTGGTTTACTAGTACGTATCCAGTTGTCTTAGAGGAACTTGGCGATTCTATTGGAATGGATATTAGTAAGACGAAAGAAACTTTACGGAGAATTCCTCATCATGGAATCGGTTATGGCATTCTTAATGAATTGGGAGAGACTGTTCTTGAAGGAGTGGAACCTGATTTAACTTTTAATTATCTTGGAGAGTTTCAATTTAGTCAATCTGGAGAAGATTTTTCAGAGAGCAGTCTTTCACATGGAAGAGATGTTTCAGAAAAGGATACTTTCCATACCAAATTATCTTTAGATGGTGCAATCTCAGATAAAAAATTAAGTGTAGTTTTAAGCTTCAATGGTTCAGAGTACGTAAGGAGGAGATGGATGTTTTCATCCAAGCAATTAAAGATGAATTATTAGAAGTAATTCAACATTGTTTGGAACAAAAAGAAACGATCCGAACACCTTTTGACCTTGGGGAAGAAAATTGGTCACTTGAAGAATATAACAATGTTGTTCAAAATACGCGGAAAAGGGATATGAGGTTGATCGCATTATCCCGATGACAGGGATGCAAGAGGGAATGTTGTATCACAAATTGTTAAATGAAGAGTCAAGTGAGTATGTTGTTCAAAGTGTGTATTCTGTTAGTGGCTTACATTCTGTCGAGCATTTGAAAATGAGTTGGATTTATTAAAGAAAAGCACGGCGTGCTTGAAACGAGTATTGCTTATCAGAATGTAAGTGAGCCAAGACAAGTGATGTTAAAGGGAAGAGATATTGAATTTAATGAAATAGATCTTTCACAGTCAAAAAATCAAGAAAAGGAAAGAGAAGCCTTCTTAAAAGAGGATGTTCGAAGAGGTTTTGATTTAGAAAACGATAGTTTAATTCGTGTAGCTTTCATTCACTTAGAAAATGAATCGCCTCAATTAGTAATTAGCTTCCATCATATTATAATGGATGGCTGGTGTACTTCAATTTTGATGAATGATCTGATCCAGTTCTATTCTCAATTGGAGTCAGAGGTACAAAAAAATACAATTCATGAGAATTTATCATCTAGATATGATTATGAGAGTTATATTCGATTAACGCAAAAAAATGACAAAATAGCCGCGCGAAACTATTGGACAGAATTATTAGAGAACTATGACAATGAGTCTATAATCAAAGGATCTATAGAAAACAATTCAATTGATGGAGAAATTCAAGTACATGAAGTGCATTTAAGTATAGAAGACACCCAAAAAATTGAAGAATTATGTCAATTTGAAAGTTTAACATTAAATACTTTTGTAGAAGCTGCATGGGGAATATTATTGCAACATTACACAAATCAAAATGATGTTGTATATGGGAAAATTGTATCAGGTAGAATATTGATATACCTGTATCGAAGATATGGTTGGGTTGTTTATTAATACAATTCCAATTAGAGTTGAAACAAAAACAAAGAGACCTTTTTAAGTATGCTATCAAGGCTACAAAAACAAGCCATTAAAAGTAGTGAATTTGATTATTGTTCGTTAGCAGAAATACAATCGCAATGTACAAATTTAGAGAATGATTTAGTTCACACAGTAATTGCTTTCGAAAATTATTACACTCAAGAAAGTTCACAAGAAACATCGCTTAAATTGGAATTATTAAGCGGTAGAGAAGAGACTAATTATCCTTTAACTGTAGCAGCTTATAAAGATGAAGCTTTAAAGTTTGGTTTCATGTACCAAACAGATAAGTTCACAGAAAATGATATTATTTCAATTTCTAATCATTTCGTAACAATTATCAAAGAAGCAATCACTAAAAATGACATTTTAATTGATGAAATTGATTTTATTGATGAAGAAGAAAAGAATCTGGTGATTAATAGCTTTAATAATACTACGATGAATTTTGCTAATTCTAAATTAATTGTAGAATTATTTGAAGATGTAGTGAAGAATAATCCCGATAAAGTAGCTTTAAAATTTAAAAACGAACTCGTTACTTATAAAGAGTTGAATAATTGGGCTAATTGTATTGGCTATAGTTTAAGAAATTCGGGGTAGGTAAAAATGATGTAGTGGCATTTGTGACAGAAAAATGTAATGCAATGGTGGCTGGTATATTAGGAATATTGAAATCGGGGGCAACATATTTACCTATTGATGCATCTCATCCAAATGAACGTGTGAATTATATGCTTGATAATGCGTCAGTTAATGTAATATTGCAAGGTTCCGGAAAAACATTGAGTTCAGAAGTTTTAAATAAATATAAATCGATTACTATAGATGATATTAGTGTTGAAAGTATCCCAAACTTACCACATATAAATGATATAGAAGATTTAGCTTATATCATTTATACTTCCGGGACAACTGGGAATCCTAAAGGTGTAAAAATTAATAATAGGAATGTACTAAATTTAGTAGAATGGCAGAAAAATAATGCGGAGTTTAATAATAAAACGGTTGTCTTACAGTATTTTAACTATATATTTGACGGATCTGTTTGGGAAATATTCCCGGCCTTATTATCAGGTGTTACCTTAGAAATTGTGCCCGAAGAGTACAGAAATGAACCTTCATCTTTAATTAATATGTTCAAAGATCGCCAATTGACAATAGTACCGTCTCTTTTTATAGCATTAATGGATTATGCAATTGAAAATAATATGATAGAACAATTTAATTCATTCGATAAATTATTTCTAGCAGGCGAAAGTCTTCCTTTAGATGTGATAAGAAAATATCAAAATATTTCTAATGGAAAGATTGATGATGTATTTAACGTATACGGTCCAACAGAAACAACAGTTTGTTCAACTTACTATAGATTTAATTCAAAAGAAAAAATCAAAGAAGTATTAATTGGTAAGCCTATCGGTAACACAAAGTTATATATTTTGAAAGGGAATAAACTATGTGGTGTTGGGATTGAAGGAGAGCTTTGTATTGCAGGTGAAGGTGTTAGTGAAGGATATGTCAATCAACCTGAACTTACAGAAGAAAAGTTTGTTGAGAATCCGTATAACCCTGAAGAACGTATTTATAGAACCGGAGATTTAGCGAGATGGACTTCAGATGGGAATATTGAGTATCTCGGTCGAATTGATGAGCAAGTAAAAATTCGGGGTTATCGAATTGAGCTTAGTGAAATTGAAGGAAATCTCAGATTAATTAATGGTGTGAAAGATGCAATCGTGATACCTAAGATGATTAATAACAATCATGAATTATGTGCATATATTTTAAGTGAACAAACAATTGATTTTGATTACATTCGTAAAAGTTTAGAGAGAGATTTACCTGACTATATGGTCCCGCACTATATGATGACAGTAACAGAATTCACGAAAACCAAGTCAGGGAAGGTTGATAAAAAAGCATTGCCAGTTCCTAAATTGATCGTACAGAACAAGTATGAAGAACCTAGAAATAGTATCGAACAGGTAGTGGTTGATATATTCAAAGAAGTTCTAGAGGTTTCTGAAAGAATAAGCGTTACTGATAGTTTCTTTGATTATGGTGGTGACTCACTAAAAGCTATTAAAGTTATTTCAATGCTTAGGAAAAAAGGTTATGACTGCAACATTAGAGAGATAATGGATAGAAAATCAGCGCGAAAAATCAGTGAATTCTTTGGAAATGAAAAATTATTACTTACAAAAGAAACAAAAGTAAATGTAAATTTCAATTTAGATGAATATATCTCACAAAATTATGGAACATATATTCATAGTAAAGAAAAAGTCGTTTTGGTTGATAAAGTTAAATACCGTATTCTGTTTGTGGAAAATATTACCTTAAATTTAAAGAACAGAGTTTTAGAGGTGATAAACTTGAATATGGAGCCGGAAGTTTTCCTAATTATATTCTAGATATGAAAGACTATGAAAAAATTAAGGACAATATGTCAAGGTCGGAATTTAAAATGACTCTTTCTGATAATGAGATTAGCGAAAATATTATTAGGCATAAGAAATTTGATAGAGACAGCTTACAAAAACTAATTGACATGGATAAAATTGATTTTTATTCGCCATCTCCAATACAGGAGTATCTTTTAACATTTCCTTATTCAATTATTCAAGATGAATTTACTATTCGAGGAGCCTATCATGCTGAAGATTTCATTGAAGCTACAAAGTATTTGATCAAAGAGCATGGTTCATTAAGAAGTGTATTGCTAAAAACTAATGGATTAAATCTAATAGGTGAAATTTCAAGTGATGAAATTCAAGGTATTGAATATGTTGATTTGAGATACAGTTCTTTAGAAACGTATGATCAAACAATGAAAAAAATTAAGTCTATTGATCATTATAAAAATATGAATGAATGGGATGTATTAAGTAATATTTTTATTGTTCATGAAGATGAAGTTACATTTAGTATCCATATTTCATCACATCATAGTGTTTGGGACAAGGCAAGTTCATTGATCTTAAAAAATGAACTTATCGAAATACTTGAGAATGGAATAAAACCTAATATTTCTAGAAGTAGGTATGCTGATTATGCACAACTTTCTAATCAATTAGTAGAAAATGAGGATCAAGAACTAACTAAATTTATTTCAGAGTATGAGAATTCATTGATAACTTATTCTCGTTTAAATTATCAAAATAAAATTGTTCGTGCAGAACTTGCTGTTGTAAAAATTCCAGAAGAGATATTAACTAATTTTGATGAAGAAATATGGGGTCTAATAGAAAGGATATTAGATGTAATAGTCTTTGAAAATAAACTTACTAATGGAAGTGATGTAGTTCCATTGCAATTCGTGCAAGAAGAACGAAGCAGTATTGACCATAAGTTTATGAATCAAACTGGACCTATAATTGATATGCTTCCATTAATGAAAAAGTCAAATTTCTCAATACTAGACCAAATTAATCAAGTTAAGGTAATGAAAAAAGTTTTTGGTTTAAATTGGCTCAATATCTTTAGAGAAAACTTTAAATTGATGGACGGAGTTTTGTTAATTAATTATTTAGGTCTCTATGAAATGAATTACAAAGAATATATTGAAGACATAAGTTCTGATAATTATGAAGCAGCAAGAGAGATAACTTTCAGTAAATATGAAGATAAATTAATAGTTCGTTACCCAGTATTTGAGAACTGTAATAAAAATATCAAAGATCTTTTACAGGAAAAAGTTAACCCATATTTACAAATTAACTAAACTGAAGGTAGTGAAAAAAATGTCCGAGAAAACATTAAATATACAAAATCCTGAAGTATTTGATAGCCAAGAAAATTCTTCTATTTTCCAAAATAATTTAATAACTTTATTCGAAAGAGAAGTAAAAAAGCATCCAGGAAAAATTGCTGTTTCTGATAAAAACACTGAGATTTCTTATCAAGAATTAGATATGAAATCAGAAATAGTTGCCAATAAAATCAGAAATGAAATTATTGGGAATGGAAAATACATTGGAATTGTAGCTGAAAGAACAGCAGAAACTATCATTGGAATATTAGGCATTATTAAAGCTGGTTTTGCCTATATGCCGATAGATGAATCATACCCAGACAATAGAATTAAGTATTTGTTGAAAGATAGTGGAACCAATTATATTTTGACGCAGCATGAGGAGAGTTTGAAGCATTTAATGCTTCAAACTCCAATATTAAACTTGAACAAAATTGATTATTCTGATTATTTTATTAATGAGAATAATTCTACTCTTGTGAAACCAGAAGATTTGGCATATCTAATTTATACATCTGGAACAACAGGAACCCCAAAAGGAGTAATGGTAGAGCATAGGAATATTATTAGATTAGTAAAAGAGACTAATTATTGTAATTTTGAGGATGTTTCTATTTTACAAACAGGATCCTTATCTTTTGATGCATCTACTTTTGAAATCTGGGGTGCTTTACTAAATGGCGGCCATGTTCATATAGCTGAAAAAGAGTTGTTAGGTGATATAAATTTATTCAAAGATGTAATTAGAAACTTAAAAATAAATACTATGTTTATTACAACGGCCCTATTTAATCAGTTTGTCAGTTTAGATGCAGCAGCATTCAATTTATTAAAACAATTATACGTTGGTGGGGAAGCTGCGTCAGAAGAACATGTGAAGCTATTTTTAAAATACAAAAGTGATGATTTGGCTTTTTACAATATATACGGACCGACTGAAGCAACTACCTTTTCATTATTTCATCCAATAAAAAAATTGGAGAAAACTAGTAATAAAACTCCTATTGGACAACCAATTAGCCATACAACTGCATATATCTTTCAAGAAGGAGTTGAATGTGAAGTCGGTGAAATTGGTGAATTGTATCTAGGTGGGATAGGAATTTCTAGAGGTTATTTAAATCAAGACGTTTTAACTCAAGAAAAATTTGTTTGTCATCCCCAAAATTATTTAGAGCGCTTATATCGTACTGGAGATTTAGTCAAAAAATTACCTGATGGCAATATTGAATATGTAGGTAGAATTGATGATCAAGTAAAACTTAGAGGATTTAGAATTGAACTCGGGGAAATTGAAAGTCGATTAAAAGAGATTGCACAGGTGAAAAATGCAATTGTAATTTTGACCGAGGATGCAGGGGAAAAATATCTATGTGCATACATTATTGAAGATTCAGAGATTGCTATTACTGATTTGAAAGATAAATTAGATAATAATTTACCGGATTATATGATTCCTGCACATTTTATAAAACTAGATGAATTCCCTCTTACATTAAATGGTAAAATAGATAAAAAATCATTACCGAAACCAATATTTGAATATGGTGAAGAGTATATTCAACCAGACTCTGTTGAAAGTATATGTGTAGCAAATGCTTTTTCAGAAGTTCTTGGGGTTGAAAAAGTGGGCTTAAATTCAAATTTCTTTGATTACGGTGGTGATTCAATAAAAGCGATTCGTATGGTATCCAGCCTAAGGGAAAAAGGTTTTAACTTATCCATGGAATCAGTAATTAAAGAAAAAACTGTTGGGAATATTGCTAAAACTATCGAAAAGATTCAAAAATATACAATTAATCAATCTGAAATTACGGGGAATGTTAAACTGACTCCTATTCAAAGTCAATTTTTTGAATCCGACATGGAAGAGCCAAATCACTTTAATCAGTCTGTCTTATTTGAGAGCGAAGAACAAGTTGATTCAGATATTTTAAGTCAAACTATTTTTTGCTTAGTTCAACATCACGATATGTTAAGAGCAAAGTATAGTAAAGACGGTAATCAGATTATAAAGCCTATTTCTGATTATGATGAAAATGACTTTAATTTTCTTTTGTTTGACCTTATGCATTTAAATGAACAAAATAAAATAAATGAAATGATATTAAGCGAAGGGAATAATATTCAAAAGTTATTAAATCTAGAAGAAGGGCCGATATTAAAAGGGGCTATTTTTAGAACTAAAGATAAAGACTATGTACTTATCTGTGTTCATCATTTAGTAATAGACGGTATTTCCTGGAGAATTATTGCTGAGGATTTAAACTATGGTTATCAAAAAACTAGAAATGGTGAAAAAATTGAATTTCCTAATAAGACTGTTTCTTTTCAAGAGTGGAGTGAAGAATTACATAAATACAGAAATTCAGATAAATTATCTTCAGAAATTCCTTATTGGTTAGAAGTGGAAAAGAACATTCCAAACAGTCATTTTGATAATAAAGCAGTTACCGAAAAAGTTGGAACTGAGTATGAAGTATTTCAAATATCTGAAGAGACTACAAATAATCTTTTGTACAATTCACATAAAGCATATAATACAGAAATCAATGATTTATTGTTAACTGCTCTTTTCCGTACAATTAACAAATTGACAGGGCAAACAGATATCTCTATCTTGATGGAGGGCCATGGAAGGGAGTCGATTGGAAAATACGTACCAATTGATAGAACTGTTGGTTGGTTCACTACAATTTATCCTGTTTCTATAAAAGATATAGGTAAGAGCATATCAGATGATCTTTGCAATACGAAAGAAAATTTCAGGAAAATCCCAAATCATGGATTTGGTTATTCGGTACTTAAATATTGTGGCGATAAAGTATTAAAAGATGAAATTCCAGATATTACGTTTAATTATTTGGGGAATTTTTCTCAAGAAAATAATGGGCTAGTTCTTAAAATTAAAGATACTGACCACGGTGAGCAAGTTTCAAAGTTTAATCGATTTGGAAGCCCTATAGTAGTAGATTGTGTAGTCATCGAAAAGGAATTGAATGTTACATTAATATATGATTCTGGACTATTTGAAGAGAGCTTCATTCATAAGTTAAAAGATTATTATAGGAATGAATTAGATGAAGTTGTTTCTCATTGTATGTCCTCTGATGTACATTCTACACCTTCAGATAAAGGTGAATTATCTTGGTCACTATCTGAGTATAAAAATGTTGAAAGAAAATTGAAAAGCAAAAATCAAGGATTAAATCGTATTTATCCACTCACTTCTTTACAAGAAGGAATGCTTTTCCATAAATTAGAGAATCCTGATTCATCTGTTTATTTTGTTCAAAATATATTTAGACTAGAAGGAAAAGTAAATAAAGAATACCTAAGTAGAAGTTTAAATTTATTGCAAGAAAAATATCCTGCACTATCAGTTAGTATTATTCATAAAGAAGTAAGTGAGTATAGACAGGCAGTAATTACAGGAAGATCTGTAGAATTAAATGAAATTGATTTAAGTACATCTGTCAATATAAATAGTGATTTTGATATGGTTTGCCGTTTTGATATGGAAAAAGGATTTGATTTAGAAGATGATAATTTAATTAGAGCTATTTTGGTGAAATATAGTGAGGAAGAGTACCGTTTGATTCTTAGTTTCCATCATATAATAATGGATGGATGGTGCACATCAATTGTTATTAATGATTTGCTTAATTTCTATACTGAAATTAGTGCAGGGAAAGAAATTTGCCAAATCAATAATTTAGAGAAAATTAGTTCAACTTATGAAGATTTTGTGTATCTAATGCGAGAAAAAAATATTCGCAAAGGAATTGAGTATTGGAAAGAGTTATTAGAGGATTATGATAACCAAGCAATGATTTTACCGTGTGGGGAAGTTGAACAAAATAATAATGAAACTGGATTGGCCAGTATCCGTCTTAGAAAAGATGAAAAAGAAAAATTAGAAGAATTGAGTCGTAAACATGGAGTTACTTTAAATACGATTATTGAAGCTGTCTGGGGAATCTTATTGCAACGATATACCAATCAAGATGATATTGTCTTTGGAAAAGTCGTATCCGGTAGGAATGTAGAGCTAAAAGATATTGATAAAATGGTCGGTTTATTTATCAATACAATACCAGTAAGGGTAAAAGCAGGTCGTAATGACACTTTCCTTGAATTATTGACAAGCCTACAAAATCAAGCACTTGAAAGTGGGAATTTTGATTACTGTCCTTTAAATGAAATTCAAAGCCAATGTACTGATAATGATAGCTTAATCACTACCATAGTTGGTTTCGAGAATTATTATGAGACTAATATTGAGCAGACTAAGGATTTCTCCCTTTATTTTGAGAAACTAAGAGAGCAAACAAACTATCCACTTAGTCTAGATGTATTGAATGAAGAGAATCTTACATTGAAGTTAATGTATGACGCTCAAATATATAATAATACTTTCTCAGCTAGGTTGTTAGAAAATTTACATTCGATAATTTTGAGTATTATAGAGAAACCAGATATACAGATAAAAAATATTGAAATGATTGGGGAACAAGAAAAACAGATTGTACTTTTAGAATTTAATAATACTCAGATGACATATTTGAATGATCGAAATATTATTGAAGTATTTGAAGCGACAGTTGCTAATTACCCTAACTTAATTGCACTAAGATACAAGGAAGAAACATTAACCTATAAGGAACTTAATCATTGGGCAAATTCAATTGGAGAAGAAATTAGAAATAGAGGAATAAGTAAGAACGATTTTGTAGGGATTATTTCTGAAAAATCATTCGAAATGTTTGCTGGAATTTTGGGTATCTTAAAATCTGGTGCTGGCTATTTACCTTTAGATCCAGGGTATCCAATGGATAGAATTAACTTCATGCTAAGTGATAGTAATACAAAACTAGTTATAACAAGTTCTCATATTAAAGATTTAAAAGAAAAATTTGAAAATATAAGTTTCTTAGATATAGAGGAGTGCTATTCAAGTAATAAAAATAACTTATCTATTATATCAAGCGCAGATGACGCTGCTTATATGATTTATACGTCAGGAACTACAGGAACGCCAAAAGGAGTTATTGTAGAACATAAAAATGTTATAAATTTAGTTGAATGGCAAAAGAATACAGGTAAATATACGGAAACTACGGAGGTCTTGCAATTCTTTAATTACATTTTTGATGGATCTGTTATGGAAATCTTTCCTACCTTATTAACTGGCGCAACATTGGTTATAGTTCCAGAAGAAGATAGAAATAATCCGGAAAAATTATTAGAATTGATGAGAAATAGACAAGTTATAATGGTTCAGTCAATGTTTAAAATTATAGTAGATTATACAAAATCAAGTAAAAAAGAACTCTTATTTGAAAAGGTTTATCTTGGAGGAGAATGTGTGCCAATCGATTTGGTACGTCAACTCAAAGAACTGATTGGAGAAAAAATAGAGGATGTATATAATTTGTATGGTCCTACTGAATGCACAGTTTGTTCTACTGGTTATAACTTTAATAGTGAAGAGGATCTTTCAATTGTTTTAATTGGTAAGCCAATTGCAAATACGCAACTATTCATTTTAAATGAGAATCAGATTTGCGGAATTGGGGTTCCTGGAGAGTTGTGTATTAGTGGTGATGGAGTAGCTCGGGGATATTTAAATAGACCGGATTTAACAGAAGAAAAGTTTGTAGAAAATCCATATCTTCCTGGACAAAAGGTGTATCGAACAGGTGATTTAGCGAGATGGACGCCAGATGGAAATATTGATTATCTTGGTCGAATAGATGAACAAGTAAAAATTAGAGGTTTCCGTATTGAATTGGGTGAAATTGAAAGTAAACTAAGAGCACTACCTGAAGTGTCAGACGCTGTAGTGTTGGTGAAAGAAAATAATGGATCGAAGATCATTTGCGGGTACATTATTACAGAGTCTTCTGTAGAGCCTGCTTATTTAAAAGAAGAACTAAGTCAAAACTTACCAGAATATATGATACCTGCATGCTTTGTTCAGTTGGAAGAATTTCCACGAACTCGAACAGGTAAATTAGATCGTAAAGCTTTGCCAGACCCTAGTTTTACAGACCTAGAAGAATATATTGAACCTAGAAATGAGAGAGAAGAAGCTATTGTACAAGTTTTTCAAGATGTGTTAAATATTGATGGATTAATCGGAATCGATGCGAATTTCTTTTCATTAGGTGGAGACTCTATTAAGGCCATCCGAATTATTTCGAAGTTAAGAGAAAAAGGATATAGCTTAAAAGTTCCAGATATTATGGACAAAAAAACACCTCGAAGAATCGCACAAAGCGTTCAAGTGAAAGAGGAAGTGCTAGAGATTGACCAATCGGAAGTTATAGGAGAAGTTCCACTGATTCCAATTCAAAAAGCGTTTATGGCTCACAAAGGAATGGACAAGCATCATTTTAACCAATCCGTTTTCTTACAAATCCCTACGGGATTAGCGCTTCTACCTTTGAAGCAAGCGTTAAGATCGCTGACCATTCATCATGATATGTTAAGAGCTACTTATAGAGATGGGAAACAAATCATTCTATCTGTAGCGGATAGTGAATTTGTAGCGGTAGAAAGCTATGATTACACCGCATTCCCATTGGAAAAAGCGTATGCCATGGTTGATGAACAGTCTACTAAAATTCAAGCTAGTATGGATTTGGAAAACGGTCCGCTTTTAAGAGCTGGAGTCTTTCAGCTACAAGATGGTGATTATCTTCTATTAAGTATTCATCATTTAGTGGTAGATGGAGTTTCTTGGAGAATCTTGATAGAGGATCTTAAAGTAGCCTATGAAGCTGCTAAAAATGGAAAGGAGATTCAGTTACCTCCTAAAACTCACTCCTTCAAGGAGTGGGGCTTGGCACTGCAATCTTATCGCGAAAGCTCTCAATTACAGTCTGAAGTGAATTATTGGAAGACTGTTGAGTCTAAGGTGAATATAGGAAAATTGTTATTACCTGTAAAAGAAGAGGGATTATACTTAGAGCCTCAAAAAGTAACAATGTCCTTATCTAAAAAAGAGACTGAGAACCTACTACAAAAAGCCGGCACAGCTTATTCAACTGAAATTAATGATTTATTATTAACGGCAGTTGGTCGTGCGGTGAACAAGATCACAGGTCAAACTTCTTTAGCCATTCATATGGAAGGGCATGGACGTGAAGCAATTGTGGATTCTATGGTCATTGATCGTACTGTCGGTTGGTTTACTAGTACGTATCCAGTTGTCTTAGAGGAACTTGGCGATTCTATTGGAATGGATATTAGTAAGACGAAAGAAACTTTACGGAGAATTCCTCATCATGGAATCGGTTATGGCATTCTTAATGAATTGGGAGAGACTGTTCTTGAAGGAGTGGAACCTGATTTAACTTTTAATTATCTTGGAGAGTTTCAATTTAGTCAATCTGGAGAAGATTTTTCAGAGAGCAGTCTTTCACATGGAAGAGATGTTTCAGAAAAGGATACTTTCCATACCAAATTATCTTTAGATGGTGCAATCTCAGATAAAAAATTAAGTGTAGTTTTAAGCTTCAATGGTTCAGAGTACGTAAAGGAGGAGATGGATGTTTTCATCCAAGCAATTAAAGATGAATTATTAGAAGTAATTCAACATTGTTTGGAACAAAAAGAAACGATCCGAACACCTTTTGACCTTGGGGAAGAAAATTGGTCACTTGAAGAATATAACAATGTTGTTCAAAAATACGCGGACAAGGGATATGAGGTTGATCGCATTATCCCGATGACAGGGATGCAAGAGGGAATGTTGTATCACAAATTGTTAAATGAAGAGTCAAGTGAGTATGTTGTTCAAAGTGTGTATTCTGTTAGTGGCTTACATTCTGTCGAGCATTTGAAAATGAGTTTGGATTTATTAAAAGAAAAGCACGGCGTGCTTGAAACGAGTATTGCTTATCAGAATGTAAGTGAGCCAAGGCAAGTGATGTTAAAGGGAAGAGATATTGAATTTAATGAAATAGATCTTTCACAGTCAAAAAATCAAGAAAAGGAAAGAGAAGCCTTCTTAAAAGAGGATGTTCGAAGAGGTTTTGATTTAGAAAACGATAGTTTAATTCGTGTAGCTTTCATTCACTTGGAAAATGAATTGCCTCAATTAGTAATTAGCTTCCATCATATTATAATGGACGGCTGGTGTATGTCGATTTTAATGAATGACTTAAGTCAATTCTATTCTAAGTTAGAATCTGGTATTTCAAAGCATGAAATCAGTAAAGAACTTCATAGTCGTTATGACTATGAAGAATATATTCGAACTATTAAGTTCATTGAGAAAGAAGAAGGGATTAAATATTGGTCAGAATTATTAAATGGATATGATACAAATGCTCAAATTGAAATAAATTCTAATTGCGAGTTAGAATCAGAAGAAATTATTATTTCTGAAACATCACTTAGCATCGAAACAACAACACAACTAGAAAAACTTTGCCGTACTACTGGCGTTACAATGAATACATTCCTTGAAACAATCTGGGGAGTATTACTTCAAAAACATATAGGACAAAGAGACGTAGTTTTTGGAAAAGTTGTTTCAGGAAGAGATGTTGAAATAAATAATATCGAATCTACAATTGGGCTTTTCATAAATACTATTCCTGTTCGAGTAGTTACCGAGCAGAAGAGCCAATTTAATGATTTGCTTAAGGAAATGCAAAAACAAGCCCTTTCAAGTAATGAATATGATCACTATTCATTAGCTGAAATTCAAACAGAATGTACGAACTTAGGGAAAGATTTAGTTAAATCTGCAGTTGTTTTCGAAAATTATTATAAAACGGAGCAGGATAAAGATAATAAATTGAAATTTGAATTAAAAGATAATAGAGAGCAAACTAATTATGATATGACTTTAGTAGGTTATCAGAGTGAACAATTACAATTAAAACTAATGACTAATGCTAATTGTTATGATGAAAATATATCAAAAAAATTACTCTCTCAATTATTAAACATTGTAGAACAAGTACTTCAAGATCCATCTATTCCAGTATCAAATATTCAAATTTCATCCAAAGATGAAATCAAACAAATTATAGACTCGTTTAGTAAATGTAATGAAATTTCTAACGTTCAACATACTATTCTTGAATTATTTGAACAACAAGTTAGAATAGCGCCTTATAAAATTGCATTAAGTGATGATAATAATGAAATGACATATTTAGAACTAGAGCAATTAGCCAATCGGTTAGCCAGCAAGCTACTAAATGATTCAGAAAAAGGTAATGATTATATTGGATTGGTTGTTGAAAGAAATATATATACAGTGGTTTCAATGGTAGCTATTTTAAAAGCCGGTTATGCATATTTACCAATAGATCCAGATTATCCGCCAAATAGAATTAATTATCTTATCGGTGATAGTGGATTAAAGATTGTTTTAGTTCAGGATGATAGATTAGCTAACTTTATTGTATGATTCA
>NZ_JBFLUP010000002.1:0-9879 GCF_050473785.1 Bacillus sp. S14(2024)
AGCAACCTTTGAAATCCTTTACTTTGAAAGAAATTTTTCATTTGCATCATTAGGACTCGATCTCCCCCTTCAGTGGATAGAAATTCAATATATTCATGAAAACGTTGATTATTTATCTATTACTTTCTACCTGTTTTCCGTGTTTTTATTTGTATACAAAAAAACACATGTAATTATCATATGCATATGTAGATTAAAAAGAGAAGAATCAATTTTCAGCAGTTATATAATTAATCTACAAAAAAGGAGAAGTGTAGATGAAAAATAATGAGGGTAGCTGGATTTACGTGTTAGACGTACACGTTTTATGATACTAAATAACATTGTATAAACTCATATATTCTTTTCTCTTCATCTGAAAATTCATCAGATTCCGGTGATTCATTATCCGAATCTAAATTTTCAGGGATACAGTCTTTTGAATTGAAAATTTCCATGAATGTATCTTTTGAATCAGCTTGTTCAATTTAAGAAACATTAACTGTAAAAGAAGGATCTTGTAAAATCGAATGGTTTTAGTAAGTTGGAGGAGTAAACACCGCTCGGAAGATTTTATTCTGAGCGGTGTTTATGTTATGAATATATAATGAAGGCAAAGGAGATGAGGTACATGAGCAGATTAATTGAGAAAGCGACGCAGTTTGCTGCTATTAAGCATGAAGGTCAAATGCGCAAGGGTACTAACATTCCGTACATTATACATCCATTTGGAGTAGCACTCATTTTACAGAAAGCAAAGCAGCGTGATGAAGTGATTGCCGCAGGATTATTGCATGATACTTTAGAAGACACGAATACAACCGAGGCTGAGTTGTGTGAGCATTTTGGCGAAGAAGTGCTGAGATTGGTTCAGGCGGCTTCAGAACCAGATAAATCGTTGTCATGGGAAGAAAGAAAAAAACATACCATTCTATCTCTTCCACACCGTTCGAATGAAGAGATTACTTTGATTGTCGCAGATAAATTACATAACTTACGATCCATTCAAGAGGACATAGAAAGAGAAGGCGATCAAGTATGGTCGCGTTTTAATCGTGGAAAGCGTGACCAATCATGGTATTACATGAGTATTGTGCATGCTTTGAAAGAAAAAAAGCGGGAAATTCCAATTATTCGGGTGTTCGAAAAAGAAACACAAAATTTATTTAAAGGAGGCAACTAATCCCTAAGGGATAGTTGCCTTTTTTATTTGAAGTGGAATCATTTGTGCATAAAATTTTGAAAGATAAAGCTGGAAAATGATAGACGTGTGTTTAAGCATATATGACAATAAGGATATACAAAATGAAATGGGGGGAATTATTGGATGAAAGAATTAAATGTAGTTTTTAATGAAAATAATTATAAATTAACAAAAGAAACAAGTAAGGCTGTAGAATATGAAAATATTCAGAGTAAAGAAGTGATTTATTTATTACATAATATAGAAATTAGTATTGTTTTAAATCCTAATACCGTAGAAAACAACAGTAGCTTAATAAGCAAAAGTATTGGTAAATATCATAGTACAGCGTTAAGGCAATTTCCTAAAAGAAAAAACAAAGGGAAACTCCGATACATTATGGATATTCTTTTAAATTTCAATCGGATAGTGAATTAGGTTCTTTTTTGTCTAGTTTAAATAATTATTAATACAATCTAAAAAATTATTTTCTACTCTCTTGTTATCGCATATATTCTAGACATGCGAGGTGCCGGCCTAGTTTGAAAGGAATGACAAATAGAGCCCTGATTTATGTTGGAGTTTTTAGGGATAAGTAGTAATTTGGTGTTAAGCATTAAGAGGTATTTTTATTTAGGGAAAGATGAGATTCAAGTATTAGTAAGATCTCATCTTTCTTTTATTCAAAATAAATAAAGTTCGAATATTAGATTATGAAAATACTATCTTATTTTCCAAAACTAACTAAATACTCCCCGTCACAGAACTCCATCTCATACCCACGATACCCTTCCGCCAGCAACTTTTTCTGCCCAGCAATATCACTCATTAGAAGTTCTTCTACGTTCACCCATTCTCTTTGTCTCTCACTCTTCAGCTCTTTCACAAACACATACCGCAACCGATCACTATATTTTTCTTTCAGCGCAGCAACTTCCATCCCTTGGGCGAACTTGTCTTTTAAACTAGGGATATTAAATGGCGCAACTGTACAACAAACGTAATCGTATTTGCTATCGGTTTGTTGTAATTGATCCATAATGACCTTCGCTAATATTTTCTGCATTCCATTTCCGCGGTAGGTTGGATGAACGTTTGAGACTTCTTGATAGATGACCCGTTCTAATTCCTCACCTTGTAAGCCAATATCCAATCCTAAATGTTCTTCATCGATGGGGGGAACTAAGAGCGCACGAAATGCAATGAGTTGTTCGTCTATGAATGCACCGATCATGAAGCCATTTCCTGTTAATATATTTTGAAATTCTTCTAATGTAAGAGGCTGTAAGCTTTCTTTGTTTTCTAGTGCTTCAATTACATCGTCTTGTACCGATAAAATTTGCTCGATGTGATGCAAAGATAATGGTGCGACTTTGAATGGTTGCTCGTTTTGTTTTAACGTTCCTTCGTAAAGAATGTTCATGCTTTTGCCTCCTTTAGCGAACAATATGTTGAAAAGCAGTTAACTCATTGAGTATATCTTCATTGACATCAATGCCGAGTCCTGGCTTTTCTGTTAGGCGAATAAAAGGTACATCATAGGAAAGGTTCCCGATATCTTTCGTGAATTTCAATGGCCCTGTTAGTTCAACACTAGTAATAATTTTTTTAGAAAAAGCGACATGGAATCCTGCGGAAGAGGCAACGGATGATTCGACCATTGAACCAATTTGACATTCGATGCCAGCCATTTCTGCTTGATGAGCTAGTTTGACAGCTGGATAGATTCCGCCGCATTTCATTAATTTAATGTTTACTTTATCAGCTGCTTGTTTTTGAATAATTTGGCGCATTTCACGCGGTCCTTTTAATCCTTCGTCAATCATAAGAGAAAGGTCTGTTTTTGAGCGAATGTAAGCCATTGCGTCGATATCGTCGGCTATAACAGGCTGTTCAATCCAATCAATGTCTAGATGCTTAAGTGAACGTAATGCAGTTAGCGTCGTCGCACTGTTTTTCCAGCCTTGGTTCACATCAACGCGAATTGCGACATCATTTCCGACTCGTTCACGTACAGCTTCAATTCTCTCAACATCTTTTTTGACATCTGTTCCGACTTTCATTTTAAAGGATTGGTACCCTTTATGTAGCATGGAAGCAGCTTCTTCCGCCATGTTTTCTGGGGAATCGATGCTTAAAACATGGGTAATTGGGAATTCTTCATGATAGCGTCCGCCGATCAATTGATACACAGGCTGTCCAAGTTTTTTCCCCGCTACATCAAAGCAAGCAATATCAATTGCAGCTTTGGCAGTAGGCACCCCGTAAATAGTTTGATTCATGATTTCATGTATTTTCTCGATATTCATTGGATTTTTACCTATCAGCGCAGGAGCTACTGTATGTTTTAAAATATGAAAAGTGCTTTCCCATGTTTCACATGTAACATGTTCGTCAGCTACGCCTTCCCCGAAACCGACGATGCCTTCATCAGTTTCGAGTTTTACAATAATGGAAGGCATATCAGGATAAATGCCATAGCTTACGATAAATGGACTCTGAAGCGGTAAACGAATTGCATAAAGATGAATTGCTGTGATTTTCATTGAAAAGACCCCTTTCTGTTTACAATGCTCTTGTGCATTTGATATAGTTGTCGTTAAATAGTCGTTAAATAGCTATAAGGAGTTTGAACAAATGATGATAAAGATTGCGGTTATTGGTACACAAGAGTCTATTCAGCGCCTTGTGTCTGTTGCCCACCAAGTCGAAGATATAGAGATTGAACCTTATGTTTATTCTCATCCGAAGGAATCTTCAGAAGTTATTCGGCATGTAAAGCCGTGTGATGTGATCTTTTTCTCCGGTGTTATACCTTATTATATTTCAAAAGAAATGCGAGAACAATTACGAATTCCAAGTATTTATTTGCAGCAAAACGAAATGGCACTTGCGTCTTCTTTGCTTTTCATTTTACATCATAAAAACATTCAACCGGAGCGAATTTCAATTGATTTAGTGAATTCTTCCTTCGTTACAAATGTTTTCAATGATATCGGGATTACAGGGGTTCCTCACGTTATGGATTATCAAGATATGTTACCGAATATGTTTGAAATAAAAGAGATTGTGGATTTTCATTACTCTCGGTACCAGTTAGGATTGGTTGATTTAGCACTAACGAGTGTTCATGCTGTCTATGACAAACTTATTGAACTTGGTGTGCCCACGCAGCGAATGCTTGATCCGACAAAAGCTCTTATACAAGGATTAAAAGATGCAAAAGCAAAAGCACAGTTAGCAAAGAGTCACTCAGCGACTGTTGCAGCTTGTGTGGTAGCATTCCCGGCATCAAACCATATTTCAATGGAGCATCTTGATACATTTGCTCGTGAAATTCACGGTTCATTTCGCCAAGTAGATGAAACTTCATACATTTTGTATACGACGCGTGGTGATATTGAGGAACTTATAAAAACAAGTTCTCTTCAAAACTTTTTGGGCAATTCAAAAGATCCTATAGCACTTGGCTTTGGCTACGGAAGAACAGTAAAAGAAGCGGAACAAAACGCTAAGATTGCTCAAAGTTTCGCAACAAGCAATCAAATGGAAAGCTGTTGTTATATATTAACGGATGAAAAAGAACTGTTCGGATCCTTTTCCAAAAGAAAAGAAAGTGCAGAGTCTTAAAAATGATGACCAAGAACTACTAAAGATAGCGAAGGCAACAAAATTAAGCCCAGCAAATTTATCGAAAATCATTCAATTTAGTCAATCACGTTCATCACTTCAATTTACGGCAGCTGACCTTTCGGAGTATTTACAAGTAACAAGACGTACGACAGAACGTATTTTAAAGAAGTTGGTTGATCAAGGATATGCAAATATTTGTGGTGAGGAGATGCCTTATCAGCAAGGGCGTCCCCGCGCCCTTTATGAGCTAAAGCTTCCCATTTATTCTTTTCATGCTATGTCTCTAATGTAGTTTCTTATTGCCATTCTTTCTGTCTTGGAAAGTTTAGTGATACTGAAAGGGTTTAAAGCATAAAGAATGAAGAGGGTGGATACAGTGAAATTCAGTCCGGCATATGGCGAAAAGGGAAAGTTCATTCATCATACTGAGAGAAGGATTACTTGACATTTAAACGAATATTCAATATGTTTTTGAAAAACAAAAGACTGTTTAGTGTGGAGTGAATGTCATTTCAAAACAGCCTTAAGAGAATTGTTTTGCGTATAGAAGGGAGAGCATCAAGTTGAAGAGAGAAGATTTGCAGAATCGTTTAAATAAAATTTTTCAATATTTACATGAGCATCCTGAAGTGAGTTGGCATGAACATAATACGACTACCTATATTACAAAATTTTTAGAGGCAGAAGGAATTTCTTATAAAACATTTGATGATTGTCCTGGAGTAATTGCAGAAATGGGAAGTGGGAAACCAGTTGTCGCTATTCGAGCTGATATGGATGCATTATGGCAAGAGGTAGATGGGGAGTTCAAAGCAAATCATTCATGTGGTCATGATGGTCATATGACAATTGTGATGGGGCTTATTTTACAGTTGAAAAATGAGGAGTGGCAAACGGGAACGGTCCGCTTTATTTTTCAGCCCGCAGAAGAAAAAGGAGGCGGAGCTCTGAAGATGGTTGAGAAAGGTGTTGTGGATGATGTTGATTTCCTATTTGGTGTTCACTTACGACCAATAGAGGAATTATCATTGAAGCAAGCGGCACCATCCATTCGCCATGGAGCGGCTGATTTTTTAGAAGCTCATATATATGGAACTGACGCTCATGGTGCGCGGCCGCATCAAGGTGTAAACGCAATCGATGTGATTTCAATGATTAATATTGGATTGAAAAATATATGGCTGTCACCACAACATTCATACTCCGTTAAAATGACGAGATGCCAAGCGGGTGGTGAAAGTTTAAACATCATTCCAGGGAACGGGCATTTCGCTTTAGATGTAAGAGCAGAAAGCAATCCATTGTTAGAAGAGTTAAAGGAAAAGATAGAAAAAGTTATTCAAGCAGCTGAAGCGATGGGTGTGAAGATTTCTTATGAATGGGTTGATTTCGCACCTGGAGCACAAGTATCAGCTGAGGCGGAGCAGTTCCTTCGTAAGGGAATTCTCCAAATATATGGCGAAGAAGGCTGCACTGCACCGCTTCCTACAGCAGGAAGTGATGATTTTCATTATTATACGGTCAAAAAGCCGCACTTAAAAGCTGCCATGCTAGGATTAGGTGCGAATCTAAAGCCAGGGTTACATCATCCTCACATGACGTTTGATCACGCTTGTATAGTAGATGGCGTGCAAATATTGAAGCAAACGGTATTGGAAGTTCTGAAATAAGATTATTTCTATTTGGAATTTGAGGTTTTTAGTCCTTAAATTTAGATATGAAAGCTATCCTGAAAAGGTCAAAAATGGTTGTCCTTTTAGGGTAGCTTTTTCATATGGTACAGGTGTGAATCCTTTATAATAGAATGTATAGTTTCTTAATTAGGAGTGAATCCATGAACGAACAGTATTATGATGCAGTACTAAACATAAAAACAGTAGGAGAGCAAAAGGGGTTCTACGAGTCTCTGCATTATCATCGTTATGAACCGACGCCATATCTTGCATTAGAACAGTTGTTTAATACGTATGAACTGAAAAGTAGTGATCGAGTTGTTGATTTTGGATGCGGAAAAGGACGATTAAATTTCTATATCCATCATTTTTATCATGCATCTGTAGTAGGAATAGAAATGAACGAGACCTTCTATCAAGAAGCAATGGAAAATCGAGATCGTTATTTGAATAATTCTAAAAAAGTAAAGATAAAATTCATTTTCAGTGTTGCTTGGCACAAGAGTACGAGATTGATCCACTGGATAATAAATTTTACTTTTTTAATCCATTTTCGGTGCAAGTGTTTATGAATGTGATAAACAATGTATTGCTTTCGGTAGAAAAAGTAGAAAGGGAAGTAGAGCTAGTTTTATATTATCCATCGGAAGATTATATTTATTTTTTAGATAATCAAACTTCTTTTGAATTGAAAGAGGAGGTTATATTGCCAGGATTGTATGAACGAAATTCGAATGAGAGGTTTTTGATATATCGATTAGCGTATTAGAATCTATGCTAGATTGATAAAGAACAAGGGCCTTTCCACGTTAATGGGGGATAAAAAATGCTAAAATATCACCCGTTTTCATCAAAATTGACAGAATTTTCTCACATAATATGATATTGTTATTTTTAAAATATATATATATTCGGGGGAAAATATGAAAAAATTTACGATTATGCTTGTTTTATTGTTTAGTATGTTTTTTTATACCGATCAGACAAAAGCAGATAGTGGTTCCCAGTTACTTATCATTAACAAAAAATAAATCAACTGGCCTATTATAATGGAGGTACTTTAGTTAAACATTTAGAGTAGCTACAGGAAGAGATGACTCTTTAACGCCAGAAGGGAATTTTAAATTGTAACTAAGATTGTAAACCGGCCATATTATACAGGCAATATCCCTGGTGGTGATCCTCGTAATCCTCTAGGTAACCGTTGGATGGATTAGATGCTAGAGGTACATATGGTACAACTTATGCTATACACGGAAATAATAACGAAAATTCAATTGGATCTTATGTAAGTTCAGGGTGTATACGAATGCACAACGATGAAATTCGTTGGCTTTTTGATCAAGTACAGCTGTACACACCAGTAATCATAACAAATACAAATGATACATTCGATACGATTGCTGCTTCCAATGGCTATTATGTTGTTTCCGGTGGAAACAAACAAATGGTAAATGGTATTTCTATGATGGCAACGGAGTGATGAAAACTGGTTGGTTATTAGATGGAGGAAGATGGTATTACCTAGATGGTAATGGAGCGATGAAAACCGGCTGGACATTAGACGGAGGGAAATGGTATTACCTAGATGGATCTGGTGTCATGAAAACCGGCTGGTTATCAGACGGAGGGAAATGGTATTACCTAGATGGTCTGGCGTCATGAAAACGGTTGGATATCAGACGGAGGAAAATGGTATTACCTAGATGGATCTGGTGTCATGAAAACTGGCTGGTTACTAGACGGAGGGAAATGGTACTATCTTGATAAATCTGGTGTCATGAAAACTGGTTGGTTATTAGACGGAGGGAAATGGTACTATCTTGATAAATCTGGTGTTATGAAAACTGGTTGGTTATTAGACGGAGGAAAATGGTATTACCTAGATGGATCTGGTGTCATGAAAACCGGTTGGATATCAGACGGAGGAAAATGGTATTATCTAGATGGATCTGGTGTCATGAAAACTGGTTGGGTAAAAGTCGATGATGACTGGTATTATTTCTATGATAATGGATCAAGGGCCGCAAGTACTATAATCGATGGATATAAATTAGATAAGGATGGCGTCTTGGTTAAAGTTGAATATCTTGCTTTAGGAGATTCTTTAGCAGCTGGGCAAACTCCATATGGAAAAATGGATGCAGGTTATCCTAATTTTATTAAAGAACGCTTTCAAAAATCTTATCATGTAGTTGATTTTAATAATTTTGGTACGGCGGGATATACATCTGTTCAATTGAAAAACGATGTTTTATACAATGAAAAAGTTCAAAAAGAAATAAAAGAAGCAAGTCATATTACGATCGATATTGGTTTGAATGATCTGGCTCCTGTAATTCAAACAAATTCAAATCAAGCCCAAGAAGCAATTCAAAATGTAAGTGCGAATTTAGAACGATTTTGAGTACTATAGATAATCTTAATAATCACGTTCATGTTTATGTAATGGGATACTATAATCCTTTCCATATCAATCACAAGAACAACAAGCGACGCTATTACCATTATTACATGATTTAAATACTCAAATGGAATTACAGGCTAATTCACATGGTGATACATTCGTACCTACTGAGAAGGCAATTGAAGCGAATTATGCAGAGTATATTCCAAATCAATCTGATGCTCATTTAAGTTTAGCGGGATATAATGTGGTAGCGGGTGAGTTTTGGAAAGCAGTATCTAAGAATTAAGCAGGAAATAGTAGCTTTTAAGTACATTTGTTAGAGATGTTAATTTAAAATCAAAGGTTTTATTTCATAATAAGAAGCGCAAGTTAAATTGCCCTACACAATTCCCTTTTTGGCAAAGTGTAGGGCAATTTTATTTTTAGAAGAACAGCAAGTACATGATATAACTAATCATTTTTTTAAGCTTCTTTTTTTACTAGAGCACTCATTATAAAATTATTCCCTTAATAAATTACTTAATATATATGATCCATTGTTTACAGACTTTGTCAGTGTGAAAGGAAAGATGGTGATGGATTGAAGACAGGGCTTGGAAGTTCCGATAAAAAATCTGCGCTCAATGTAATATATATTGTTTTAGATGATGTGGGTTATTCCGCTTTAGGATGTTTTGGTTCAGAAATTGAAACACCTAATATTGATTCATTAGCTAAAAATGGTCTGCGTTACAATAATTTTAATGTAACTCCGTTATGTTCTCCTACTCGTGCTTGCTTTTAACAGGCCGTAACTGCCATTCTGTGGGGGTGGATTCATAACTGAACTAGATTTTGGACCCCAATACCCTAATAAACGAGGGAAAATTCAGATAATGCTGCCACTTTAGCTGAAATCTTAAAGTTGAATGGGATGGCTACATATATGGTTGGAAAGTGCATTTGGTTCCTGGCCATGAAGCGGCATCAAGCGGACCTTTTGAAAATTGGCCGCTCTCAAA
>NZ_JBFLUP010000003.1:0-12196 GCF_050473785.1 Bacillus sp. S14(2024)
AGATTTAATATCATTGAACAAACAGCAAAACCAGTAAAATTAAACCCACAAACTGGTCAAATCGAGGAAGAGTATACAAACGAAAATATGAGTGCATTTCATATGGCCTACCAAGGTCCTACATATCGCGTACAATGTGCTGCATGCGGCTTAATTGAAAACCCAGAACAATTCATTAAACCGGCGCAAAACCAATCATTTTAGTCTTTTAAATAAAAAAGTTGCTTGTAAAATAAGCAACTTTTTTCACTTTCGATGAAGTTCGATTTATCCCGCTATTTCGTGGGCAATCCCTCCCTATAAAGTTTGATCAAACATACTAATGGAACGAGGTTTTTTACAATAAACAAAAAGGAATCCATTTTGAAAAAAGATTAGTCAAAATGAATCCCTCTATATTATTGATAAATGTGGACCTGGATGAATTCGAAGTCACTTGAAACAAATGAATAATTCTTGGGGAGAATATAAGACATAGTATTCTTTCCAAGAATCATATTTTCCAATACTATTAAAATACCAGAAAGAATAGAACAGTTGTGCTCCCAATAGATCCAAAGCTCCTGAATCAACAATTAATTTTAACACTACAGTTAATTATGTTTCTATTAAAAGCCTTCGTTTCTCCTAACCCGTAAGGAGGTTTCAATAATCATATCCAATAGCTTACTATAGGTGATCCCCACCGCATGAGCACTTTTTGGTAGTAAGCTATTTTTTGTCATCCCCGGCAATGTATTCACTTCCATTACATATGGGATTCCATCTTTTATAATCATATCAACTCTAGCATAAACACTACATTTTAATGCTCTATAACACGCCATTGCAGCCTCAGCGACACGCTTTTGCGTTGTGACCGGAAGTTCTACAATCTCTTCAATCGTAGCCGCATCATCATATTTCGCATGATAGTCAAAGAACTCGGCCGTATGTTGAATCGAAATAATTGGCAAAAGTTTTCCAGCCAAAATGGAACATGTAATTTCTTCGCCCTTTATATATTTTTCAATTACGATTTCAGAATCCCATTTCAATACATCCTCAAGCGAGGATAGTAAAGACTCCTTATCGTATACGATCTTTACCCCTACGCTGGAACCACCCGAATTAGGTTTTACCACTAACGGATACCCCATTTTTTCGACTTCATCAAGCTGAAGTTCTTCCATATTCGAAAGATGAATCCAATCCGGGGTTTGAATTCCTTCATAACGAATCAATTTTTTCGACATATTTTTATCCATACAAATACCGCTTGATAACATGACACTTCCTGTATATGGAACACCGAGCGATTCCAGTGTACCTTGAATTGTACCATCCTCCCCATATTCTCCGTGAAGCGCCAACAAGGCAATATCGATATCCCTTACCTTTTCAATAAGCTCTTTTTTGTTATTTAGTTGAATAGGCACAATTTCGTACTTACTTTTATCCAAATGTGCAATCATTTCTTCCCCAGTCATAAGGGATACTTGTTTTTCGGAAGACACGCCTCCCATAATTACGCCAACTCTCACTTTTTTCAACTCCCATTTTCATTTTTCAATGTATCTCCAATTATCTTAATTCCCTTAAGAATATCCGCTTCTTTTAACCGAGAGAATCCTAATCGAAACGTATTACTTCCCTTTTCATCCGTGTAAAAGACGTCCCCAGGAGAAAAAACGACTCCCTTTTCATAGCATTTTTTCAAAAGTGTACGTGAATTCATTCCTTTTTCTAACTCTAGAAAAAGATGAAGTCCCCCATCCCCAGTCATTCTTTGAAAAGGAATATATTGATGACAAGCATGAACAGCTAGTTCATATTTTTTCTTATAAACTGACTTGGCCTTTTTTAAATATTTTTCAAAATAACCATCATGTAAATATTGATAAAGCACTGCCTGATCCAGTGTAGATGTATGAATTGTTCTTGCCCTTTTCACACTTTCCAAGCAATGAATTAATTCTTTATCTGCTAAAATCCATCCAACACGTAATCCTGGAAAAAGAATTTTTGAAAAACTGCTGATATAGATAACATTGTTGCCGGACCCAGCGAATGTTAATAGGGGTGCTAGATGAGAACCCGAATAACGCAATTCCTCATTAAATCCATCCTCCACGATAGGGATCCCATATTTCGAAAAAAGATTCATGATTTCAGTCCTTTTTTCTGAGGATGTGACAATTCCAGTCGGATTATGATAAGACGGGATTAGATATGCGAAGTCAAAATCCATTTCGGATAAACTTTTCTCAACTTTATCAATATCAATACCATCATCCTTCATTTCAATCCCATGCACATCAAGTCCATGTAATCGAAACAGTTTTAAGGCAGCATGATGGGTCGGGTTTTCACATATAATACGACCGGATTTCTTCGCTAAAGAAGACAATAAAATATCCAGCCCTTCGGTGAAACCATTCGTAATCAAAATATCCTTATTGGAAATATTTACCCCTTTCATTTCCATATAGTGAAGAAGGTAATCAATGAGAGGTTTATAGCCTTTTGCGTATCCGTAGTTCAAAACGATATCCCCTTCAATGGACATTCGATTCAGAAAAGCTCTTTTAAAATTTTCAACATCAAAAAGCTTTTCGTCTGGAGCAATGCTATTAAATGAAATCATGCCTTTTTCCCAGCGAACACCGTGCTTCATTAAATCTAATTCATCAGCTAACAAGGTAACTTCATTGACCTTTTCTTTCCAGTTTAGTTCGATGGATGGAGTTTTGGATGTTTTAACTTTTCCTATAAAATTTCCTTTTCCCTTTATTGCATAGATTAAACCTTCTTGTTCTAAATCTGCGTAAGCAGTGAGAACAGTATTTCTGCTGACCGATAAAAATTTACTAAGTTCTCGGGTAGATGGAAGCTTCTGGTGTTCCAGCAGATGTCCTTTCATAATCATTTTTTTCAAATAATCCTTTAATTGAATATAAAACGGACGATCATCCACAAGTTTAAAATCATTAAACACTCCCTTGACCCCCTTGCTATCATTTTGGCATAACTATATCTATCCTAAAAGATCCACAGCATATGTATTTTCTTTAACCAGCGGTATGGTTTTCGGTACCATTCATACAACTTTGAGATAAAGAATGCTACAAATTTAAATTCACTTCACCCTCTTATCCAATAATAAGCTAAGCTTTTTTAATGTAGTGTAGCGCTATCCTAAGGGAAAGTAAAAATTCCCTCTTAATAATAGTACTATTTTTATACCGTAAACAGTTGTTTTTTATCTTTTAAAACACTTACAGGAAATTAGTATTTTTTAAGTCTTAATGTAGCTTTGAAATAAAATTTGATTGAAATAATTGTTGCTTTAAAATAAAGTTTGTTCAAAAATACCTCATAAACCAGCATTTTACGATAAATAAAAGAATCCATTTTGAAAAAAGATTGATCAAAATGGATTCTTCTCTTACAGATTTAGGTTTAGTTTTTATAAAAAAGTTTGATCATTTCTACCTATGTTGTTCAACAATCGCGCCCGTTTGTTGAAGATCACTGAAGCTTCTATTAGCTAGTTAGTTTAAGCAGAAAGCTTCACACTCTTTTGTTCTATTCCCTTCTTGTCTGCATACCAAGCCCTATCTAGTGAATTTTGGTTTAAGATCACCTTTATAAGGTTCATGTTCAACGAATACAGTTATGCCCTTGCCATCTTTGTCTTTACCAGTTCTTTTATACGTAAATTTATTATTATTAAGTTCGGTAAGTTCAAGGGCGGCGCCATACTTATTATTTCCAATTGAAACATGGGCTCTTATCTTATTCCCGTGTACAACATCGAAGTAGCCATAATCACCGCGGCTTTTTCTCTCGGAAAACACGTTTCGTTAACTATATAATTTATTTATTCTTTTCTTTCCAAAGAGCAAAAGGATTCTTTTCATGATGATTTTTATCGAGCTTTAATAATTTAATGTCTCGTTGTTCTTTTGGAAGAGATATTTGCTGATAAACGTATTTTGTTCCTAATCCAATTTCTTCTTCCTCTTGTGCAGTATAGGAATAATAAACATGTTTAAGGTTCGCCCAGTAAATGGCACTTAAACACATCGGGCAAGGCTCCCCGCTTGCGTATAGTATACAGTCGGAAAGATCAGATGTACCAAGAGTGCGACAAGCCTGACGGATAGCTAGAAGTTCAGCATGCGCAGTGGGATCGTGTGTTTTAAGAACATCATTTACTCCCTTTGCAACAATCTCACCATCTTTAACAATCACCGCACCAAATGGTTTTCCTTTTTTGTTTTTAGTATTGTCGTAAGCTAACTCGATTGCCAATTTCATAAATTCTTCGTGACTCATTTAAAAACACTCCTTTAAAAATTAAATATTAAATATGATTTTTTTCACTCATGTTTTTTTGTTTTCCATAGTTGTTCTAGCACAATTACGATGATCGTACCAACAATGAGACCATTGCTTAAAATATATTGGAGAATAGTAGGCAGACCATGAAATATTCCCTTAGGAAGAAACATTAATCCAATACCGATTAGTAATGTGATTCCTAATATAGTTAGCCGACGTTGATCTAATTCGTCTTTCAAAAGGGATTGAAACGAGATCCCAATCATTTGGACAAAGGATGCTAAACTTACGGCACAAGCAATAGGGCCGGGAAGCATAGCTAAGAAGTTGACGATTGCCGGAACAAAGGCTATACCTGCTAAGGCTAAACTTGCTATTAGGAAAGGCATTATTCGTTTTTGCTCGGTTATTCGGATAAAACCCGCCGATACTGGCAATGGCACAATTCCAATTGTCGAAAAAAGAGCTGATATAACATGTGTAATACCGCCTGCCCAACTGGCGCGGTTAATGGTTTGTTTTTCGGATTCTCCTGATTCTGGAACCACTTGTTTAACAGCCGTAACGGCCGCTATCATATTAGAGACTAAAATAAACGTAAATATAATTGAGGTTATAACCATTCCAGCATTTAAATTCGGAGTCCCCCATGCAAAAATGTCTGGTAATTTAATGAAGGAAGCCGGTGCGGAAATCGTATTGGGGGTTTTTCCTAATAAGAAATATAGTAACCACCCAAATAAAATCCCTAACAGTACAGAGTAACTTTTCATCCATCCTTTTCCTTTAATTGATAGCACTATCACTAGAACAAATACGCCAAATGAAATCGCTGCAATTTGATAATCTAGGTTGGACTGTCCTTGTATTCCGAACATTCCCTCTAAAAAAACACCACTAAGTTGAAGACTCAGAATCAAAAGAAAAGAACCAGTAACTAAAGGAGTGAACAAAAACAGCAGCCGGTTAACCAGGCCGGTTATGCCAAGAATAACTAGTAAAAATCCTGTAACCAGCAAACCACCTTCTAAAAGTTGTAATGTTTCTTTCGTACTTTCCCCCTGTTGAATCGCCATACCCGCTAAAATGACAAATACACTGACCCATGAACCTGCAGGTCCGTCAGCGATCGGATAGCGATGTCCAAGCCATCCTTGTATAAAAGAGCTAATGCCCACCACAAAAAAAGTTCGTTGCATCAAATCGGATATTTCCTCGGTCGATAAATGAAATACTCCCCCGATTACGATTGGTAATGCAACAGAAGTGGCCAGCAGGAAAAAGAACCATTGAAATATGCTTAAAGCGCCGTAAAAACGTTGTTTCTCCATATCGTTTCACCTTCATGTTAAAATATTTATTTTTTTCAAGTACCAATAGAAATTAGTTCTAATTAGCTTAAAAATAAAGATTTCCCGCAAGAAAATCTTTTATTAACCTATCTCGATGTTCTAGCTAACATCTGCAAAATTTTTTTGCTTAAAAATGCATCGCGGTTTAAAGCCGTTGCGGGAAATTTCTTTTCATCTAAAATTATGATATCTTAGAATATGGTATATGAAAAATATAAAATAAATTGATTTTACTTAAGTTTTTCATATAAGAAGGGGGTTTTTTCCATCTATGAATATTAGACAACTGCGATATTTCATAGCAATTGTAGAAGAAAGAAAAATTTCTGCTGCCGCTGAAAGACTTCATATCTCCCAGCCTCCGCTAAGCCAGCACCTGAAAACAATGGAAGATGAATTAGGAACGAAATTAATAGAGAGAAGTGGGAAATTTTTAGAAGTGACGGAAGCAGGAAAAGCCTTATATAAGTATGCGCTACAAATGACTCAGTTAATGGAAGAAGCCAGAATGGAGGTAAAGGAAGTCGGAAACGGGGTAAGTGGAAGACTGACGGTAGGTATCAATACTTTTTCGGTAGCCGGATTACCTGAGTTACTTCACCAATTTCACAAAAAATATCCTAAGGTTACATATAAAGTTCATCAAAATGAATCATCTCATCTTTGTCAATTAGTGAGAGACAGGATTGTAGAGCTGGCGATTATACGATTACCGCTCGAGTTAGATGATTTTTCAACTATCCATCTTTATACAGAACCTTTTTACTTTATTACTTCAAATAAAAAGCATCCTTTTAATCATCAGGTTATGCTTGCTGACATTCAAAACCACCCCCTGATATTACCGAGTACAGAAGGATTGGGAATTCATTATATGATCTTGGAAGCATTTTCGAAAGCTCAACTACATCCGAACATTATTGCCGAGTGCTCTGACATCTCCCTTTTATTAGATTTAGTCGCTTGTAATTTTGGAGAAGCTATTGTTCCGGAAACCGTCATTAAACAATACAAAAACTACAATATCCAGGTTTTCAAAATTACAGATACAGAGCTATCTGCATCTATGGGCTTAATATGGCTGAAGAATCATTATCTATCAAAAACCGCTCAAAACTTTGCAAAACTGTTAACGGGGTACCTCCAGCAAAACACGAATTTACAGCGGTAAGAATATTCCAGCATTCAAAATCCCAATCTCTCAGTGTCATAATTGAGAAATTGGGATTTATTTATTCAACTATATGGCCCGATTGTTGAATACAATGATTGGTATTTTTTAAACAACTTTATTATTTTTCAAATGACTTTATTGTCATTTCACAGTCACATATTAGTTATATGTAATATGTGACATCCTTTATTTTTGATAACTTTTTACGATTTAGGTCTTGATAGCCATTTGTTGCTACTCAACAGCTCCTTAATCCGCCTTTCAGTTCAGATCTTCTTTTCATTTTTCACTATAAAAACGCCCCTTTAGATAAACAGATCCAAAGGGGCAAAACATCGTATCTTCTTTATAAACACCGTGACTTTATTTAAATGATATAATCCTCATATACAGAAAGAGGTGATCGCAATGCCAACATTACTAGATACAGTAAAAAACTTACTCCATGAAAATGAGACGATCCTTTTTTACACACAATGTTCTCTTTCTTTATTTCTGCATAGAGGGCCATCCATGCCAGGAGTAATACTGGCAACAAATAAAAGAATATTATTTGTATATAAGGAGAAAAACAAATTTAATTCTCAAAGATATGAAGAATACTTATATGAACGTATTGGAGAAGTAAAAGAACATCCTTATTTCTTCAGCTCTCATATGTCTATTTACTACAACGATGATTGGGTACGTTTTGAAAAAATATACGATCAAAATATAAGAAAACAACTTTGTTCAATCATACAACAGCAAATTGTAAGTAGCTCATTAACATAGGATTACAAGTTTCAATCAAAATCAACAAATGATGCGATTATTATCAATTACAGCCATTGCGATTGTTAGTTTTTTATTTATACCTATAATCGCTTATGTACGGATAATTATTGCTTATGTGATGCAATGGATTGCTTTAGGGGCTGGTTATATGTTAAATCCGCTCTTTCTATCAGCTGAACTTAGTCATAAAGCCGATTCTTTAAATAGCAAATTAAATAAAGGTGACGCACCACCTCCCCCACTTCCAGAAAAATATAATCCATTAAATTTACAATCTATCACAGTTTTTATTATCATAATTATCGCTATATATGTAATGTGGAAAATATTTAAGAAACGACATGAAATAAACTTTGGGCGTATAACTTCCTACGAACCTATCATTGTTACATCAGAACAAGGGAGAATACAAAAGCGAGACCGAAAGTTACGACCACCAAACAATGCAATTCGCAAAGAAATTTTTAATTTGGAAAAGAAACTAAAACCACCATTAAATCGGCTACGCGGTGAAACAGTTGAACAATGGATGAAAAGACTTTATAGAGACGAAGAGGTCTCCATTCAATTTGATGTGATTATCGATGCATATAACGCTACAAGGTATGCAAATCGTGATGATACTGAACTTCTCCAGAAATTTAAAAGAGAAGTTCATACATTATACAAATATCGAAAATGAGTGAAAGAAAAAAATAAGCTTGAATCTCAATACTACTAAAAACCTCGACTTCTCCTACTGGAGTCATCGAGGTTTTTAGTAGTATGATAAGGGTAATATAAATTCGGTTCCCCCTATCATGCTATTTTCTCTTATATTTTTTGCTTACATAATAAAAGAAGAGCACCTTATGTGCTCTTCTTTTATTATTATTCATATTAATGTAGCAAGATGCTGCTTTGCATCGTATTCCTCTAAACTTTCCCCATGTTTAACACGATGAACAAAATCCGGATTAGAAATCAATGGTCTACCAAATGCCGCTACATCAATTGTACCTTCTTGTAGTGCTTCTTCTGCCTCTTTTGGATTTAAATTCCCAACTCCTACAATTATACCATCCCAATATTTACGAACTAATTGATGTAAGTTTTTTCCGTCAGCTATAACTTGCGTATAATTCATTGTTGAAGGATGAATCATCGTTAATCCTACTTCATAGAACATCTCTACGAAAGTTTGAATTGCTGCTTCAGGATTTTCCCACATGTAGCTAGGGTTATCACCTTTAAATGCCGAAAAACGAATAAGCGTTTTATCTGCACCAATCGCACTTATAACGGCTTGCAATACTTCTTTCATAAATGTTAACCTTTGTTTTAAATCTCCGCCATATTGATCATTTCGATGATTCGCAAATTCATAAGCAAATTGATCAATTAAATACCCATGTGCCCCATGAATTTCTACCCCATCGAAGCCTGCTTCTATCGCATTCCTAGCAGCTTGTGCATACTGTTCGATAGTCTCTTGAATTTCTTCTACTGTCATCGCTTCTGGCGTATCAAAAGGCTTCCGAAAACGTGGGACATTTCCTTGTGCCGCAATAGCTGAAGGTGCTTGTGGTAAGAATCCACCTGTTAGTTCATGATGGCTCATACGTCCTACATGCCATATTTGCGCAATAATTGTTCCACCTTCTTCATGTACTGCATCTGTTACTGACTTCCAAGAATCAATTTGCTCCTCGGTATAAATACCTGGGACACCTGGATTCCCCTTCGCTCTTGGGCTAATTACTATTCCTTCTGTAATAATTAGACCAACACCATCTGCCGCACGTTTCCGGTAATACTCGGCTACATCAGCTCCAACTACCCCTGTCTCATCATTAGCAAAACAACGCGTCATCGGTGCCATTGCCACACGATTACGAAGAGACCAAGCTCCAATTTGAATCGGATCAAATAACTTTGTTTCTTCCACGTTTTGAAATGATCCCCAATTGGTTATATTCGTGCCTTCATAGATACTGGCTATTTTATTATTTGAATTTGTCATCTTTCTTCCCCCTTAATTAAAAATTTCGCTTACATTTCATTAAAAGATAGAAATTGTCTATAACCGTATCATAATTTTTCACAAACTAGTGCGTCAATTTATACGCTCTCCTTGTTATTACCCTTATAATGGTTTTCCATCAAAAGCTTTTATATCTAATGGTGCAACTAAAAATTGATTTGCTTTGCCAACAAACGAAGTGAAATGCTCACTCTTATTGTGATTAGCAACTACTTCTGCATTTTCCCATACCTCTACCATTGTATAGACATTTTCTTTTTCGGTATCCTTATACAAATCATAAGACATATTTCCACTTTCTTTTCTTGACCCACTAATTAGCGGCTGAATCTCATCTAAAAACGCTTCTTGTTTTGCTGGATCCACATGAAATTTAGCATGAATTATAATCATAGTACTGTCTCCTCTCACTTTTCTACTTGTATTTATATATAAAAAAGTCAATCACGCAAATGATGAAACCTTGTGCTCTTCTATCAATTACTTCCACTGAGCAATTTTATCAATTGGAAGGCGAACTGATGGGTAACCACTGTTAGCTGCTTTTCCAATTGATATTAACATAACTGGTACATAACGATCCTTATCTAAGCCAAATACCTCTGCAACTTTGTCTTTTTCATATCCACCGATTGGACATGTATCGTATCCGTGAGCACGAGCTGAAAGCATAAGTTGCATCGCTGCAAGACCCCCATCAATTAAAACTACGTCTTTCATATCTTCTCGAGAAATTGTTGAGAAATAACCTTTAAGCTTCTCCATTTGACTTTCTTTTACGTCTAAAGGCATATATCCAAGTTCAACTGATTTACTGTAAATTTCTTCACCATTTTCAAAATTATTCAATCACCAAAAACAGCAATCATTGCTGCTGAAGTTTCCACTTGACGTTGATTAAATTTAGCAAGCGGAGCAAGCTTTGCTTTTCCTTCAGCACTATCAATTACTAAGAAGCGCCATGGTTGCATATTTACAGAAGATGGTGCAAGAGTTGCTTCTGTAAGGATCTCTGTCATTTCTTCTTTACTAATTTTCACAGTAGGATCGTAATTTCGAATAGAACGTCGACCTGTTATAATTTCTGTAAAATTATTTGTTTTTTGTGTGTTAATCATAGTTGAATGCTCCCTTTTTCTGTCTAATAATGATATTAGAATTCTTTTATATTTTTTGAATGCGATTTAACATATTTAGAAGGTTATCCCGTTCTTCTTCGTTAAAATCCTTTAACACAGAAGTGGCAAATCGCTCTTTTTCCTCTTGAAAGGAATGAATTTTATTCCGACCAGCATCCGTTAAACTAACAAGGGTTATTCGATTATCATTCGGATTTTTACGTCTTGTAATCATTTCGTTCGCTTCAAGTTGCTTTAAATGTCGGGTAATTGCTGCATTGTCAATATTGATTTCTTTTTGAAGTGCCTTTTGACTTATTTCATCTACTAGATAAAGTTGATGTAAAGTTCCAATCTAGACTGGCTAATCCCCGTACAACCTTCGAATTTCGAACTAATGTCCTTATGAGGAAATGTAATTTATATAAAATAACCGCTTCCTTTGAACATGAATCGCTCAAATTACCACCCCTTTTTAGGCTGCCTAAAAATTTGATGCATCAATAGTTGATACATCAAATAATATACTTGAGTTTTATTTGAAAAGCAATAATTTTGTTTTTATCCTCTTTTAAATGAGCAGTTATCCTCTCTCCTGCTCAAAATTATATTTACTATTCCCTCTGCTCACCAGAATTATCATTCAACTATATTTCCGCATGTACAGTTTAGAATCGGATGTCTTTTATGCTAGACAAAACAATAATACACTCTTCTTATTCTCCTCTGACCTATATCCAATTTTTAAAAGATAGGATTTCACAAAAAGAGACTGCCCCAAAAGGCACATATGTACCTTTTGGGGCAGTCTCTTTTTGTTTGAAATTATACGTAACCTTAACCGTACTGAGCCATCTTTCTTTTAGCTTGTCACAATATGTTCTACACACTGCGGTAAATGATCTAGCTTTGTTTTTAAAAAGGCAGGCTGCATATTAAAACGATTGATTTCCTCTAGTGGAACCCATTGAACTCAAATTCTCGTCCGCCATCTTCTCTTATAAAAGAACCCGTTTTTGGAATAGAACAACCTGTTAAATGTGTTTCATAATAAAAGCCTATTTCATGAAACTCATGATTATCATAAGTAAAAAACTTCTCAACAATCCACATTAATCGTTTTACATTTGCATCCACTTCTAATTCTTCTTTCAGCTCTCTTTTAAGAGCAGACTCACTACTTTCAAGCATTTGAACTCGTCCGCCAGGTAGACACCAAAAGTTATCTCCCTTCCCACGATGAAGAAGAACCTTTCCATTTTCAATACACACAGCTGCTACTCGATAATTAAAACGTTTCCCATCCTCTGTAAAAACAATATCCATCCCGATCCCCCTATCTAATAAATAAAAACCCACAAATTCCATTATAAGAAATTTGTGGGTTTTTTTTCTAATTATTCAAAAAAACCTTTTGCAACTTCTC
>NZ_JBFLUP010000004.1:0-14253 GCF_050473785.1 Bacillus sp. S14(2024)
GCAAATTGCTGTCCAATACAAGCTCTTTGTCCATTCCCAAATGGCTTATATGCATGCGGAGCGATTTGTTCAATATTCTCAAATCTCTCAGGTCGGAAATCTTCAACATCATCCCCCCATACACTCGTATCACGGTGAAGCTTTGGTATGAGAACTGTAACCTCTCTTCCCTTTTCTATATGGTACTTTCCACCAAGAAGTGTATCTTCTTTTGCACAAAGTGAAATGGCTGGCGCTGTTGGCCATAAACGCAATGTCTCATTGAGAATCATACGAATGTATTTCAGTTTTGAACCTGACCATATGCAGGAATCGGCTCCGTTAAAACTCTATCTACTTCTTCATATGCCTTCTTAAGCTTATCCGGATTTTTCAAAAGGAAATATAGTGCAAATGACAATAAACCACTAGTCGTCTCATGTCCGGCTATTAAAAAAGTAATGATTTGAAAACGAATATTTTCATCATCCAACATTTCACCTGTTTGCGGATCTTTCCCATTCAGCATATGAGCTAGTAAGTCATCCCCATCTCGATTATCACTTTCTTTACGCTCTGCAATAATATTATCTACCAAATCAACATAGATTGAATATCTTGCTTAAATTGACGTTTCTTCATAACCATTAATTTATCTTGTATACCTAAACGTTGAGATTGATTCATGGCCTCTTCAAGCGAACGAACCATGCTAGTAATAAAAGGATGCGGAGTATCACGATAAAAGCTATTAAAACGGTAATTAAATCCACATAACCCAATCGTATCTAGCGTAAGACGTGTCATGTCTTCTGGTACATCAATACTTTCATTAGGATTGAGACGCTCCCACTTTTGAACTAATTGCACAGCAAGATCAACCATCATAGAGTGATATCCCTTCATAGCTTGTTGACTAAAACTAGGAAGGAGAATATTATGTGCCTTATGCCAGTTTGGTTCGTTTGTCCAGCTCGTAAATAACCCGTCGCCAGTAAATGCACGGACATTTTGTAAAGCAGTTCCAACGCTCTTTTCAAAGCGAGATTCATCACATACTTCTGCCGCTAATTCATGGTTAGAAACTATGGTACGAGTCCTTCCAGGCAATTCAAGTTGAAAAATTGGTCCATACTCATACGAAAGCTTTAAATTGATTGTATAGGTTCCTCTCCCTTTAACAACGGTAAATTGCCAGTGGCCCGAAAGTTTTAGGCTGCGGAATATTGCTAGTCCCTTTCATGTAAAAAAATCCTTTCCTTAATAAAGTGAAACTTTCATCAGTGGAAATTTTTTATGTCCATTGATGAAAGCCCGAAAATTTATACGTTCTATCGTGGACATTTCGATCATAAACAAAATGATTTAACGTAATATTCAAAAAATATTACATGTATTTATATTTAAAAACTAGAAAAATCACATTTATGTTCATTATTTAAATGAAGCATATCCATGGTCAGCCATTACTACACTCCCATTAATAGCATCTGCTTCTTCCAATGAAAGAAGGTAGACTACATCAGCAAGTGCTTCTGGATTCGTTAACTCATTGCCCATAACCTTCGTTTTCATAGATTCAATCATACTATCGTTATATCCATGAAGAATAGGTGTATCAACAACCCCTGGTGCTACCGCTACTACACGAATTCCGTATTCAGCTAATTCAAGAGCTGCAGATTTTGTCATCATAATAACAGCACCTTTTGTTGCGTGATATGCAAATGTACCTGGAGAAGCTAAGAATCCAAAAACAGAAGCTGTATTTATAATGACACCTTTTTATATTTAATTCTTTCATTTTCTTTCCTGCTGCTATAATTCCATAGGCAACACCATGTTGATTAACCCCAATTACTTTCTCATAGCGATCCATATTTTGATTAAGCACTGGACCTGCCCCGCCAATTCAGCATTGTTACACATAATATCAATTCGGCCATACGTTTCTACTGCAATATGAACTAGATTTTCTACTTCCTCGTATTGTGAAACATCCGTCTTAACAAAAATAGCTGTTCCACCTTCAGCTTTAATGATTTCTACAGTTTCTTTTCCGCCTGCTTCATTCACATCAGCGACTACCACTTGATCCCCTTTTCTTGCAAATTTGATACATGTGTGTCGACCAATTCCACTTCCTCCACCTGTAATTACAGCAACTCTTCTTGTCATCGTAACTTTCCCTCCTATACACTATAAGATTTGTTGCAATAATTGTAACACTTCTATACATTAAATATTATTAAAAACATACTTACCATTACTTAAGTAAGACTTAATAAAAGAGGTCGTGTTTATATGAACATTGAGCAATTAGAGTATATTGTTGAGGTCACAAATACAGGTTCTTTAACCATTGCAGCACAAAATATGCATGTCACATTATCTGCTATCAGTCAATCTATCTCAGCATTGGAAGCAGAACTAGGGATATCATTGTTTACACGTTCTCGATTAGGTACAATCCCTACCGCTGAAGGAAAAAATTATTATTAAAAAGGCCGCTGAAACACTAGAGAAACTTCAAGAGTTAAAAGATGAGGCTCACGGGTTCGCAAATACTGTACGTGGTGAACTAAGAATTGCAACAATTCCAGGTCCTATGTCCTTATTGGTTCATACAGTAACAAATTTTAAAAAGGATTATCCAAATGTAAAAATAGAGATATTTGAAAAAGGTTCACAGGAAATACTAGATGATATTCGTCAACATAAGATTGACATAGGTCTAATTATTCTATTTGAAGACATTATCCATAAAAATAATGGATTATTGTTTGAACCATTGTTAAAAGGGAAAATGGTTATTGGAGTCAACAGTAATTCACCCTTAGCATTTAACAAATCCATTACTCCCGAAGAACTGTTAACCCATTCTCTAGTTTTATACAAAGATGATTACGTTGAATGGTTTATGAGCCAATTTGCAGCCGCATATGGCCCTGCTGATATTCTTTTTACCACTAACAATACAGATGCCATCCAAAAAGCGATTAAAGACGGATTAGCTATCACTGTTGGTCCCGATTATTCTTTTGCTAGTGAATCTACTTTACTAAAAAAAGACATTGTAATGATTGAACTTGAAATTCCTAAACAGCAAGATGTCTATTTTGCATGGGTGCGTTCAGAGGGAAAACATTATTCTCAAATCTGTAAGAACTTCATTACTAGATTGAAACATGAACTTTAACGTACAATGAAACGGAAATGATGAAAAAATTGATACATTATGAATCTAACAATAATTTTCGATACCCTACCTCTATATTAGTTCTGATGCAAAATCGCAAGACCCTTGTAAAAAATCTATTAAATTAAACACCGAAATGAATGCTGGCTGGAAGCGATAAAAAGAATAAAAAAGGACAGACCTTTCAAAATGAGAAGTCTGTCCAAAAACACATACACTGATTTCATACTATTCAATTTCACCGCATAGTATGAGATCACGTTAGTAATCTACACTTATATTTTTAATCTCTATATTGTTCACACCAGAACCCTTACACAATAATTTCCATCCTTATCAATCAATTGCGAAAAAGGTTCGGTTAGTTTTGAAACAATTCCGGTTAATTATGAAAACTCACAGCATCACACAACTTCCGTATCCCACTTATGTTCTTGTTCTACAAAAATAAGACCCAGTTCATGATGCTCTCCTGCATAAATCGCATGTTGTACAAGACGAAGTTCACCATTCATATCAACAACTTCCATTTTACAAAAAGCACCTGTTGTTTTTGATTGCAGAGCATTGTAAAACTCGTCTACATTGGTCGGAATGATTCCATTCACTTTCACAATCATTTCCCCAGGTATCAAGTCCATCGTTGCTCCAGCTGTACCTGGAATTGTGTCTAATACGACTAAGCCTGATCACGAGAGGAAAAATATGCAGGACGCTTTTCATCTTGTAAACGTTCTTGTACAGTAATCGTCAAACGTCCAAGCATTGCTGCTCCCATGGCCACAATTGCTAGTGTGTGCCACCAATAACTTGCTATTCCTAATAGAAGAACAACTGCAGCTAGTCCAAATACACGACGACCTGTAAATAGCAACGCTCCTTTTGGCTCAAAACTTTTAATCGTTCTCGTAAATCCAATTAAAAAATGGAAGTAAGAATAAAGAAAACTTTTGCGACCCCTACAGACCACAACTGGCCACCAAGACACAAATTGCGTTATGGCGTCACCTGGTACAAGAACAAATAGCGGTACTAACCATAATCTTTTGGATTCATGCAGTCCAATATTTAAACCACGTTTTCCTTTTCGTAATTTCGGCGTCGAATAGTTCGCTGCGTTCTTAGAAATAAGCAAACCCTTCCACAACTAACATAAGTCCAAGTAAAATCGCTAATGACACGACACTGCTCTCTTCTCCTTGGCGAAGCTGCAAGAAGGAGAATGGCAGTTTTGAAGATAATAACGTCGCTGCAATTGCAATGCCAAATGTGTATGCAGGAGATAAGTATCTATATTGAGCAATAAGAGCAAATAATACCGTCCAAATTGCGATCATAAATATATTTGCTTCTGAGATAACAAGCCCCATTCCAACTGTAATCAATGATAGAATGAGTCCAAAGCCAATTCCTGCGAATGCAGATGTACGTATTTCATACAAAACATCATACACTTTAAAAGAAAAATCTTTTCGTTCTCGTAATACTCGTAAATATCCAACTAAAAAGCTACTTATAAAGAAAATATACAAAGCAGGATGTGCAAAAAAACGCACAATTGCCTTCACAACTTCTAACGACCAAGCCTCCACGAAACGATTCACCACCATTTATAGTATAATTCATTTCTTCCTGCATTTAATGAGCAATGAGATTTCCTGCCTACAAGAATTTAATTGCCATTATGTAGGATATGCCCCCCAAAAATGGAAGGTTTTATTTTATCTTATCACAATTAATCAAACGTTTGTTTAACACAAAAAAAAATATACAGGCTGCGTAAGCCTGTATACTTTTTTACCTTTTCATCAGTGAAATAAAATGAAACTTCCATCAGTGGAGTTTTTTCATCTCCCACTGATGGTTAAGTTGAACTTTACCCCGCATTAACGGCCAGTAAGACTCTCTTAAAAAAATAGATAGACAACTGTCCGTAAATGCCCGATTGGTTCAACTAACCATTTGGAGAAAAAGCATCTCCAAATGGAAGTTTCACCTTATTTCGCCATTAATTTTAAAAGCTGTTGTAACTGCAGATCGTTTTCACCAGAACGAATTTTTTCAACAATTTTGTTTTGGATTGTTTCTGCTGTTTTTTTATCAAGCTGGCCCGTTGCATCCATATCGCTTGCATGTTGGAATGCTTGTCACAGCCGCTTCTGTTTCTTTACTAAAATAGCCATCTTCACGCCCTGGTTCATATCCAAGACTCTTTAACATCTCTTGTGCATGCTTCACTTGGTCATCGTTATCATTGTAGGACAACGTTTTTTCAATTTGAATTGGCGTTGCATAATAGTAATCAGGCTGCTTCACTTCAACCGTCGGTTTAATTCCTTTTTTATGAATCCAATTTCCGTCCGGTGTTAACCATTTAAACATCGTTAGTTTAATGTTACTGCATCTGTAAACGGTACAGCTTGCTGAACAGTTCCCTTACCAAATGTTTTCTCACCAATAAGAGGATAACCTCCTCCTTCACTTAAAGCTCCTGCTAAAATTTCAGAAGCAGATGCGCTGCCTTTATCGACTAATACAGAAATAGGATATGGTTTCTTCTCTTTTAATGATGTGTAGAACTTTTGTTTTTCGCCATTACGTTGTTCTATTTGAAGCATTGGCTTTTTGTCTGTCATCAACACTTTTAAAATATCTTCGACACTCGTTAAATAACCACCTGGATTTCACGTACATCAATAACAAGCCCTTGTATATTTTTCTTTTCAAGATCTTTCAATTGATCTTTAAACTCTTTTGCTGTTTTTTCAGAGAATGATGTGATTTGCATATACCCAATGTCTTTCCCATTCTCTTTCTTCACAGAGCTAAATACAGTGAAAATCGGAATTTTATCACGCTTAATTTTAAATGTTAACGGATCACTAACTCCGGAACGTTTTACCTCAAGCGTAACCGTTGTTCCTTGCTTTCCGCGAATTTTCATAACTGCTTCTTCGCGGGATAAATCTTTCACACTGTTTCCATCGACTGATAAAATTTGATCATTCGGTTTAAGACCAGCCTTTTCTGCTGGAGAGTCCTTAATCGGTGAAACAATCATTAACTTATCATCCGTTTTGTTTACTTCAGCACCAATTCCTTCTAACTCTGGATCAAGCGATTGCTCAAATTGCGTTGCTGTTTTCTTATCCATGTATGTAGAGTATGGATCTTTCAGCGTTGCAAGCATCCCTTGAATAGCCCCTTCAACAAGCTTGTCATCTTTCACATCTTCAACATAACGTGAATCAATTAGTGCATACGCTTCGCGAATTTTATCCAAATCCGCTTGTTTTACATTGGCATCTTTCCCTGTAATTGATTGCACTGTGTAAGAGCCATTTCCAAGCCAATACATACCTGCAAACATTCCGCCGGCGCCAAATAAAAACGCAACAATCATTCCAATAATCGCAACTCTACGTTTCAATGCGGAATTCCCCCTTTCCGAACACACAATGGTGTATGAAAAGGCATCACACATTGTGCGATGCCTTTATCTATTTCTACTATATGATAAGCTTGTACGAAATATGTTTGCAACTTTTTACGCTTATATTTTTAAGAAACGACGGATTGACATAACGCTTCCCCACATACCGATTAATGCACCGATCAGCATTAATAATGCAGATAGCTCGAAAACAAACGGGCTATATGAAAGCAACTCAAAAATTGTTCCGTTAAATTTCTCATTAAACATAACTTGAAGTGAATTATATGAACTTAAAATCACAATAATTGAATGATCGACCCTAGTTACACCTAAGAATAACCCTTCTAATGAAGAATGGCCAACGAATAAACCAGTTTGTCGCTCCAACAAGTTTCATGATTTCAATTTCTGTGCTTCGTGCATAAATTGTAATTTTAATTGTATTAGAGATTAAGAACATTGCTGTAAATAAAAGACCAGCAATTAATACAATACCAATATTACGACCAGCTTTTACTGTATCAAATAATTTTTCTACTTCACCTTGTCCGTATTGTACTTTATTTACAAATTGCATTTTTCCAATTTGCTTTGCAATACTTGCTGTATCAGTTGTTCTTTTGCTTTTACAACATATACGTCTTTTAACGGATTATCTTGCTCAAATAGCTCAAATGATTTCCCGCTATCTCCTAAACTTTTAATCAATCTTTTTAATTCTTCATCTTTAGAAGAAAATGTAATAGTATCGACTTTCGAAATCTTTGAAATGCCTTCTTTTAATTTCTTTTGATCTTCTTTCGTAGCCGCTGGATCAATGTGTACACGAATCTCTACATCTTGCTCTACGTTCGTTGCAAAATGGTTCATATTCATAATTGCTGTTAAAAAGACACCTACAAGCAGTAATGTAACTGTTACTGCACTTACAGAAGCAAATGTCATCCATCCATTACGGGATAAATTTTTGACACCTTCTCGTAAATGTCGACTAAGGGTTTTAGTCTTCATATCCGTATCCTCCCTCAATCTCGTCTCGAACAATCTTTCCATCTTCTATCGCAATTACACGATGGCGAATTGTATTTACAATATCCGCATTGTGCGTTGCCATAATAATTGTTGTACCACGATCATTAATGCGTTTGAAAATATTCATAATATCCATCGCTGTATCCATATCAAGGTTACCTGTTGGTTCATCGGCAATTACAACCTTCGGACGATTTACAATCGCTCTAGCAATTGCAATACGTTGTTGTTCACACACCAGAAAGCTCACTTGGCAATGCCTCAGCACGATCCTCAAGACCTACAAGACCTAACACTTCCATAACACGCTCACGAATCACGTCTCGCTCTTCTTCAATTACTTCTAAAGCAAACGCAACATTTTCATATACAGTTAACTTCGGAAGCAATTTAAAATCTTGGAAAATCACGCCTAGCTGGCGACGGAAATACGGTACATCGCGCTCTGCTAACGATTCAATTACTAAACCATTTACATTAATAGAACCTGTAGTTGGTTTCTCTTCACGATACATCATTTTAATAAATGTAGATTTCCCGGCTCCACTCGGTCCTACTACATATACAAATTCACCTTGCTTAATTTTAACTGTGAGTCCATTAACGGCTTTCATGCCATTTGGATACTCCTTATAAACATTCGTCATTGTTATCATTATTTATCACCCAATATTAATGATTTTTTTCGACACTTTATACTCTTGGTTGTTTAGCTATAGCAATCGCAGTATTCAAGCTCTTGCTGCGTCTCTAAATAATCGCTATTTCTGCTTCTTATGTATGTAAAAATTTTTCTTCAAAATTCTACAAAAGACACTACGCCCTACATTGTACCATTATTCGGTTTCCAATTCGGATACAAGTTTGTTACAGTTGTGTTACATAGCATAGAATATATGACATGACACAAACAAATAAGACCTTCTATTACCAAGCAAAAAGGTCTTATTTGTTTGAATTTCATACAGCGATGGCTGAAGGCTGCCGCATAAGAATGGCCCTTCTTTTCTGTCCAGCTCTGCCTCCTAGCCCCTCATGTCTAAGAACCTTGCACACGAGAAGGTAAAAAACACCTTCTGTGTGCAAGAACCTTAGCCAACAGGGCTGAACAGTCGGCTCCGCTTTTCGTTCTTATTTCTTCTCAGATAGCCATGTTGCTACTTTTTTCGCGTCTTCACCTTGGATTACACCAGCTGGCATAATACCGCGGCCTTTAGCGATAATTTTTTCAATATCTTGTTCTGAATATTTTCCGCCCACTTTTTCTAGCGATGGTCCAGATAATCCTTTTAGATCATTACCATGGCATCCTGCACAGCTTTTTTGGAATATTTTTTCAGCGCTATCTGTGCTTGCTTCTTGACTAGGACTAGAAGGTTTACTTTCTTCCTTTGTCCCGCATGCGCCTAATGTAAGAGCTACTGATGCACCTAATACAGTCATCAACAATTTCTTTTTCATCTATATCGCTCCTCGCTGTTAATTAACCCCTCAATAGCATTATAATGATTTCCCTGCAATTTCAAAACTTCCCTGCATAACCAATATTACCCTGAACGAGAAGAAACGCTTACAGGCATAATGCTTTTCAGTAATTGTTTCAATTTCGTGAACAAATGATATGATGCAAAATAACGAGTTTTCATCGTACACAAGATATGAAAATCATCCTATTTTTTTAATCAATTACTTCTAACATTTTGTTATTTTCTACTTTTTACAAAACAATATACAAGCTTGTATGCTACAACTATACCCACCAAAAAGAGAAGTTGCCTCGCAACTTCTCTCCTCTTTCTCTCCCTCTAGAAAGAAGGCATACTTCTCATTTCCTCACGTATGTGCCAACGACCTGTTGGCATTTTTTTCGTACTGATGGAAGTTTCACTTTATCCCGCACTAACGCGCAGTAAAACTCCCACCTCATAATTCTGAGAAATCAAAGAAGAGAGGCGGGAGTTAACTGCCCATAAGAGCCCGATTGGTTCAACTAACCATCTGCGGGGATAAACCCTCCCACTGATGGAAGTTTCACTTTATTAAATACGAGAACGTAAATATGCATCAATAAACGGGTCAATTTCTCCGTCCATAACCGCTTGAACATTCCCAATCTCTGTATTTGTACGGTGATCTTTTACAAGGGAATATGGATGGAATACATATGAACGAATTTGGCTTCCCCATCCGATTTCTTTTTGCTCACCGCGAATTTCATCAAGTTCTGCTTGTTGTTCTTCTAACTTTTGTTGGTACAATTTCGCTTTCAACATTTTCATTGCATGTTCACGGTTTTTAATTTGTGAACGCTCAGATTGACATGTTACCACGACGTTTGTTGGAATATGTGTGATACGTACAGCTGAGTCAGTCGTATTAATATGCTGTCCACCTGCACCGCTCGCACGGTACGTATCTATTTTTAAATCTTCTGTACGCACTTCAATTTCAATATCATCGTTAAACTCTGGTACAACTTCACAAGATACGAACGATGTATGACGACGGCCTGATGAATCGAATGGCGAAATACGCACAAGACGATGCACGCCTTTTTCTGCTTTTAAATAACCGTAAGCATTATGTCCTTTAATTAATAACGTAACACTTTTAATTCCTGCTTCATCACCAGGAAGATAATCTAACGTTTCTACTTTAAAGCCGCGTTTTTCTGCCCAGCGTGTATACATACGAAGCAACATAGAACCCCAATCTTGTGATTCTGTTCCACCCGCACCTGGATGTAACTCTAAAATAGCATTATTCTTATCATATTCTTCACTTAGTAATAGTTGAAGTTCGTATTCATTCATATCTGCAGATAAAGTTTTTACTTCTTCTTCAAGCTCCGCATGCAATTCTTCATCGTACTCTTCTTTCACAAGTTCATGCGTTACTTCTAGATTTTCAAACGTTTCATTAAGCGTATTAAACTTACCAACCATATCTTTTAAAGCGTTTGCTTCATTGATGACTGTTTGTGCACTTTTTTGATCATCCCAAAAGCCTGCACCCATCATAATTTCTTCTAGTTCTGCAATTCGCTTTTCTTTTCCAGCGAGGTCAAAGAGACCCCCTAAAAGCCGCTAATCTCTTAGCCATTTTCTCTAGTTCTTGTCTGATTTCTACTAATTCCATTTTGGTCACCTCTATGCAATTACTATTACTTTTCTCAATTACCTTGCTGCTTGCGGGCAGTAAGACCCCACTTCATTTTATACGAACAACAAGGCAAACTCTCTCTGCTTTTGCGAGAGAGAGTTCATCTCTTGTTATTATATGAATGATTATGAAAATTTTCCATCTATGAGGTAAAACATTCTAAACAGGCTACTTCTGCTTTTCTTTATTCTCTAGCTTTAGCGGCTAGAATGTTCGGTGGCTTCGCGCCTTCCTCCTCACATTCTGATAGAGCCGCTTCCGCTTTTCTTTTTTGTCCAGCTCTGCCTCCTAGCCCTTCATGTCTAAGAACCTTCCACACGAGAAGGTAAAAAGCACCTTCTGTGTGAAAAAAACCTTAGCCAACAGGGCTTAACAGTCGGCTCCGCTTTTCTTTATTTCCCGATTCCACAGCAGTTTTTGTATTTTTTCCCGCTGCCACATTTGCATAAGTCGTTACGGCCTGTTTGTTCGCCTTTTACGACTGGTTTCTTTTCGCAGCTTCATCTCCATCTTTTGGATGAATCGCTTCTCCTTGTGCTACTTCTTGACGTTCTAAGTTTTGTTCGATTTCTGCTTTCATAATATAACGAGAAATCTCTTCTTCAATAGAAGCAATCATCGCTTCAAACATCGCAAAGCCTTCCATTTGATATTCACGAAGCGGATCGATTTGACCATATGCACGTAAATGAATACCTTCACGTAAGTGATCCATCGCGTCAATATGATCCATCCATTTCGAGTCTACAACGCGGAATACAACTACTTTTTCAAATTCACGTATTTGTTCTTCCGGCATTTGTGCTTCCTTCTCGTCGTAGCGCGCTTTCACTTTCGCAAAAATGCTATCGATCATTTCTTCTGGCGCTAAGCGGCGTAATTCTTCTTCTTTCACATCACCTTCTTGCAGAAGACTTGTATTTAAGTATTCAACAAGACCAGCAATGTTCCATTCTTCTTCTAATTCCTCTTGCGTATGAAGAGCTACAACACGTTCTACTGTAGAATGCATCATTCCTTCAATAATGCCGCGCAGATTATCTGATTCCATTACATCTTGACGCTGCTTATAAATAACTTCACGCTGCTGACGAAGTACATCGTCGTATTGAAGAAGCTGCTTACGAGCATCGTAGTTATTACCTTCTACTCGTTTTTGTGCAGATTCAACAGCGCGAGATACCATTTTACTTTCGATTGGCTGTGAATCATCCATACCGAGACGATCCATCATCGCTTTCATATTATCAGAACCGAAGCGGCGCATCAGTTCATCTTCCATTGATAAGTAGAATTGCGTCACACCAGGATCTCCTTGACGTCCCGAACGACCGCGCAGCTGATTATCAATGCGTCGACTTTCATGACGCTCTGTACCAATAACAGATAAACCACCGTTTTCACGTACGCCTTCTGCAAGTTTAATATCCGTACCACGTCCAGCCATGTTCGTTGCAATTGTCACTGCACCTGGATGACCTGCTTCAGCGATAATTTCCGCTTCGCGTGCATGGTTTTTCGCATTTAAGACATTATGGCGCACACCTTTTCTCGTTAACATCTTAGAAATTAACTCGGATGTTTCAATTGCTACTGTACCAACAAGAACTGGCTGCCCTTTTTTATGACGATCAACAATATCATTTACAACCGCATTAAATTTCCCTTCCATCGTTTTGAAAATTAAATCTGCACGGTCATCACGAACAACCGGTTTATTCGTTGGAATAACGATAACTTGCATATTATAGATGTTACGGAATTCCTCTTCCTCTGTTTTCGCTGTTCCTGTCATCCCAGAAAGCTTCGCATACATACGGAAGTAGTTTTGGAATGTAATTGTCGCAAGCGTCATACTTTCATTTTGAATTTCTACGCCCTCTTTCGCCTCAATTGCTTGGTGCAATCCTTCACTGTAACGGCGACCTTTCATAAGACGACCTGTAAATTGGTCAACAATTACGATTTCGCCTTCTTGCACAACATAATCTGTATCACGCTGCATCACAACATGAGCACGTAACGCTTGGTTAATATGGTGAAGAAGCGCTACATGTTTTAAATCAAATAAATTTTCAATGTGGAATGATTTTTCTGCTTTGTTGATCCCTTCTTCTGTCAACATAACATTTTTCGTTTTCACATCAAATGTATATTCTTTTTCATTCGTTAATGTACGAACAAATGCATTCGCAAATAAATATAATTCCGTAGACTTTTGCGCTTGTCCAGAAATAATAAGCGGCGTACGTGCTTCATCAATTAAAATTGAATCTACTTCATCGATAATAGCAAAGTGAAGTGGACGCTGTACGCGTTGTTCTTTATAAAGCACCATATTATCACGTAAATAGTCAAAGCCAAGTTCATTATTCGTACTGTACGTAATATCAGCAGCATACGCGGCTTGCTTCTCTTCTCGTGACATATGATTTAAATTGATACCAACTGTTAAACCAAGAAACTCATGTAATTGCCCCATCTCATTTGCATCACGTTGCGCTAAGTATTCATTCACTGTAACAACGTGAACACCTTTTCCTGCAAGAGCATTTAAATATACTGGTAATGTAGAAGTTAACGTTTTACCTTCCCCTGTCTTCATCTCAGAGATATTCCCTTCATGCAGGGCAATACCACCCATTAACTGAACAGGATATGGACGCATGCCAAGTACACGTGTTGCCGCTTCACGTACAACTGCAAAAGCTTCTGGCAGTAAATCGTCTACTGTTTCGCCTTTTGTTAATCGCTCTTTAAACTCGACTGTTTTTCCTTTTAATTGTTCATCTGTCAGTGGTGACATTTGAGGTGCTAATGCTTCGATTTGATCCACGGTTTTTTGCATACGTTTTACGTGACGTTCATTTCCATCAAACACCTTTTTTAAAATACCGATCATGGGAATACGCTCCTCTTTTATCAAAATAAAACTTCCATCAGTGTTATTCGTTACTGCTCTTTTCACTGATTGGTCGCTATAATACTCAATCTCATTACTTTACTAAAAAATAGGGTTCTTTTACTTAAAAAAGTGTAAACCTACTGACAATTGTAACACTTGTTTTATATCTATGACAACAATCGGCCAAACGCGTCCTCATGAAAACCCTCCCACCTATCTTCTGTAGAAAAGCGGAAGCGGCGCAGGACGCCCACACCCAAGGCAGAGAGGCGCTTTCGGCCTCGTTCGAGGGGGCGAAACGACCAGAGATTCTAGCCGTTAGGGCTGGACAACAACGAAAAGCGGAAGCAGCTCATCCAGAATGTGAGGGGGATGGAGCTCCTGACAGAGAGGCGTGTTTTGCCTCGCAGGAAGAAGCGAAGCCACCGAACATTCTAGCCACTGGAACTGGACAACGATTCTATCTGGATTTTGAGGCGGGGTCTTGCTGTCCGCGAATAGCGGGGTCCATTTACTGGCGAGTTTACAGTATACGACTCA
>NZ_JBFLUP010000005.1:0-11901 GCF_050473785.1 Bacillus sp. S14(2024)
AGGCGACCGCCCCAGTCAAACTGCCCACCTGACACTGTCTCCCGGGTCGATAAGACCCGTAGGTTAGAATTTCAATACAGCCAGGGCGGTATCCCACCAGCGCCTCCACCGAAGCTAGCGCTCCGGCTTCAAAGGCTCCCGCCTATCCTGTACAAGCTGTACCAAAATTCAATATCAGGCTACAGTAAAGCTCCACGGGGTCTTTCCGTCCTGTCGCGGGTAACCTGCATCTTCACAGGTACTATAATTTCACCGAGTCTCTGGTTGAGACAGTGCCCAAATCGTTACACCTTTCGTGCGGGTCGGAACTTACCCGACAAGGAATTTCGCTACCTTAGGACCGTTATAGTTACGGCCGCCGTTTACTGGGGCTTCAGTTCAGAGCTTCGCTTGCGCTAACCCCTCTCCTTAACCTTCCAGCACCGGGCAGGTGTCAGCCCCTATACTTCGCCTTACGGCTTCGCAGAGACCTGTGTTTTTGCTAAACAGTCGCTTGGGCCTATTCACTGCGGCTTTCCGTTAAGAAAGCACCCCTTCTCCCGAAGTTACGGGGTCATTTTGCCGAGTTCCTTAACCAGAGTTCTCTCGCTCACCTTAGGATTCTCTCCTCGCCTACCTGTGTCGGTTTGCGGTACAGGCACCTTTTATCTCGCTAGAAGCTTTTCTTGGCAGCGGGGAATCAAAGACTTCGCTCCATAAGGAGCTTCCCCATCACAGCTCAGCCTTCACGGTAAGCGGATTTGCCTACTTACCAGCCTAACTGCTTGGACGTGCACAACCAATCGCACGCTTCTTCTATCCTTCTGCGTCCCTCCATTGCTCAAACGATAAAGAGGTGGTACAGGAATATCAACCTGTTGTCCATCGCCTACGCCTGTCGGCCTCGGCTTAGGTCCTGACTAACCCTGAGCGGACGAGCCTTCCTCAGGAAACCTTAGGCATTCGGTGGACGGGATTCTCACCCGTCTTTCGCTACTCATACCGGCATTCTCACTTCTAAGCGCTCCACCAGTCCTTACGATCTGACTTCACAGCACTTAGAACGCTCCCCTACCACTGATACCATAGGTATCAATCCGCAGCTTCGGTGGTGTATTTAGCCCCGGTACATTTTCGGCGCAGAGTCACTCGACTAGTGAGCTATTACGCACTCTTTAAATGGTGGCTGCTTCTAAGCCAACATCCTAGTTGTCTAAGCAACTCCACATCCTTTTCCACTTAATACACACTTTGGGACCTTAGCTGGCGGTCTGGGCTGTTTCCCTTTTGACTACGGATCTTATCACTCGCAGTCTGACTCCCAAGGATAAGTCATTGGCATTCGGAGTTTGACTGAATTCGGTAATCCGATGGGGACCCCTAGTCCAATCAGTGCTCTACCTCCAAGACTCTCACACTTGAGGCTAGCCCTAAAGCTATTTCGGGGAGAACCAGCTATCTCCAGGTTCGATTGGAATTTCTCCGCTACCCACACCTCATCCCCGCACTTTTCAACGTGCGTGGGTTCGGGCCTCCATTCAGTGTTACCTGAACTTCACCCTGGACATGGGTAGATCACCTGGTTTCGGGTCTACGACCACGTACTAAACGCCCTATTCAGACTCGCTTTCGCTACGGCTCCGCCTCTTCAGCTTAACCTCGCACGGGATCGTAACTCGCCGGTTCATTCTACAAAAGGCACGCCATCACCCGTTAACGGGCTCTGACTATTTGTAGGCACACGGTTTCAGGATCTCTTTCACTCCCCTTCCGGGGTGCTTTTCACCTTTCCCTCACGGTACTGGTTCACTATCGATCACTAGGTAGTATTTAGCCTTGGGAGATGGTCCTCCCGGATTCCGACGGAATTTCACGTGTTCCGCCGTACTCAGGATACATTCAAGAGGGAACGAAGTTTCAACTACAGGGTTGTTACCTTCTATGACGAGCCTTTCCAGGCTGCTTCGTCTACCTCGTTCCTTTGTAACTCCGTATAGAATGTCCTACAACCCCAAGAGGCAAGCCTCTTGGTTTGGGCTAGATTCCGTTTCGCTCGCCGCTACTCAGGAAATCGCATTTGCTTTCTCTTCCTCCAGGTACTTAGATGTTTCAGTTCCCTGGGTCTGTCTTCTTTACCCTATGTATTCAGATAAAGATACCATACCATTACGTATGGTGGGTTTCCCCATTCGGAAATCTCCGGATCAAAGCTTACTTACAGCTCCCCGAAGCATATCGGTGTTAGTCCCGTCCTTCATCGACTCCTAGTGTCAAGGCATCCACCGTGCGCCCTTTCTAACTTAACCAAAAATTAAAAAATATGAGCTACACTGTTATCTAGTTTTCAAAGAACATATTCGCTATATAAAATAGCTTTATGGTGGAGCCTAGCGGGATCGAACCGCTGACCTCCTGCGTGCAAGGCAGGCGCTCTCCCAGCTGAGCTAAGGCCCCGTAATTTGTATGGTGGGCCTAAATGGACTCGAACCATCGACCTCACGCTTATCAGGCGTGCGCTCTAACCAGCTGAGCTATAGGCCCATACAAAACACAAGAATAATTTATATCATATTCTCTTTTAAGAGTCAATACTTTTTTGAACTCTCAAAACTAAACGAAAACAAAACACGGAAACTTTATTGATGAACAGCGTTCATCAATTCTCCATAGAAAGGAGGTGATCCAGCCGCACCTTCCGATACGGCTACCTTGTTACGACTTCACCCCAATCATCTGTCCCACCTTAGGCGGCTGGCTCCAAAAGGTTACCCCACCGACTTCGGGTGTTACAAACTCTCGTGGTGTGACGGGCGGTGTGTACAAGGCCCGGGAACGTATTCACCGCGGCATGCTGATCCGCGATTACTAGCGATTCCAGCTTCATGTAGGCGAGTTGCAGCCTACAATCCGAACTGAGAACGGTTTTATGAGATTAGCTCCACCTCGCGGTCTTGCGACTCTTTGTACCGTCCATTGTAGCACGTGTGTAGCCCAGGTCATAAGGGGCATGATGATTTGACGTCATCCCCACCTTCCTCCGGTTTGTCACCGGCAGTCACCTTAGAGTGCCCAACTTAATGATGGCAACTAAGATCAAGGGTTGCGCTCGTTGCGGGACTTAACCCAACATCTCACGACACGAGCTGACGACAACCATGCACCACCTGTCACTCTGCCCCCGAAGGGGAAGCCCTATCTCTAGGGTTGTCAGAGGATGTCAAGACCTGGTAAGGTTCTTCGCGTTGCTTCGAATTAAACCACATGCTCCACCGCTTGTGCGGGCCCCCGTCAATTCCTTTGAGTTTCAGCCTTGCGGCCGTACTCCCCAGGCGGAGTGCTTAATGCGTTAACTTCAGCACTAAAGGGCGGAAACCCTCTAACACTTAGCACTCATCGTTTACGGCGTGGACTACCAGGGTATCTAATCCTGTTTGCTCCCCACGCTTTCGCGCCTCAGTGTCAGTTGCAGACCAGAAAGTCGCCTTCGCCACTGGTGTTCCTCCATATCTCTACGCATTTCACCGCTACACATGGAATTCCACTTTCCTCTTCTGCACTCAAGTCTCCCAGTTTCCAATGACCCTCCACGGTTGAGCCGTGGGCTTTCACATCAGACTTAAGAAACCACCTGCGCGCGCTTTACGCCCAATAATTCCGGATAACGCTTGCCACCTACGTATTACCGCGGCTGCTGGCACGTAGTTAGCCGTGGCTTTCTGGTTAGGTACCGTCAAGGTGCCAGCTTATTCAACTAGCACTTGTTCTTCCCTAACAACAGAGCTTTACGACCCGAAGGCCTTCATCGCTCACGCGGCGTTGCTCCGTCAGACTTTCGTCCATTGCGGAAGATTCCCTACTGCTGCCTCCCGTAGGAGTCTGGGCCGTGTCTCAGTCCCAGTGTGGCCGATCACCCTCTCAGGTCGGCTACGCATCGTCGCCTTGGTGAGCCGTTACCTCACCAACTAGCTAATGCGCCGCAGGTCCATCTATAAGTGACAGCCGAAGCCGCCTTTCAATTTCGCACCATGCGGTGCAAAATGTTATCCGGTATTAGCCCCGGTTTCCCGGAGTTATCCCAGTCTTATAGGCAGGTTACCTACGTGTTACTCACCCGTCCGCCGCTAACTTCTTAAGAGCAAGCTCTTAATCGGTTCGCTCGACTTGCATGTATTAGGCACGCCGCCAGCGTTCATCCTGAGCCAGGATCAAACTCTCCAATAAAGTTTGTCTAGCATCATAAATAAAAATTGACGTTTCACGTTGTTTGTTTCGTTTAGTTTTCAAAGTTCAACGTCGCGTTTTAGCGACCTTTATAATATAACATAACACTTTGTTTTCGTCAACAATATCTTTTAATATTTTGTTTCCTTGAATTGCTGACTCTGCTTATTATATAGATTTTCTATACTATATGCAAGTCCTATTTACAAAAAAAATAAGGGAGACATTCTCCCTTATTCTTCTTCACTTCCTTGATTCTCTTCTTCATCTTCTTTTTGTGCTTTTGCTACTGTCGCTACTTCCTGATCGTCCTCTAAACGAATTAAACGAACACCTTGCGTATTACGTCCCATTTGAGAAATTTGGTCAACTGGCATACGAATTAATACACCTGCTGCTGTAATCAGCATAATATCTTCTTCGCCATGTACAGACTTAAGAGCAATTAACTTACCATTTTTATCTGTAATATTACATGTTTTAAGACCTTTACCACCGCGACTTTGTAAACGATATTCCTCAACTGGAGTACGCTTACCATAACCATTCTTCGTAACAATTAAAACATCCATATTTTCTTCTACAATTTCCATACCGACAACTTGATCTTCCTCGCCAAGTGTAATAGCTTTAACACCCGCTGCATTACGTCCCATTGAACGGACATCTTCTTCATGGAAACGAATTAACATCCCATTACTCGTGCCAACAATCATATCTTTTTCACCTGTTGTTAAGCGAACGGAGATTAATTCATCTTCTTCACGAAGAGAGATAGCAATTAGACCGTTATTACGAATATTAGCAAATGAGGAAAGCGGCGTTCTTTTTGCAATACCGTATTTTGTTGTAAAGAATAAAAATTGATCATCATTAAATTCTCGAATTGGGATAATCGCATTTACCCATTCACCTTTATCCACTTCTAATAAGTTAATAATCGGTATACCTTTTGCTGTCCGGCTATATTCAGGAATTTCATATCCTTTCGTACGGTATACTTTCCCCTTATTTGTGAAGAATAAAATGTGATCATGTGTAGATGTTGTTAATAGCTGTTCTACAAAATCATCATCGTTTGTCCCCATACCCTGAACTCCACGTCCACCACGATTTTGCGTTTTGTACGTAGAAGCTGGCAATCGTTTAATATAACCATTATGAGTTAGAGTTATTATAATGTTTTGTTCCGGAATCAAGTCTTCATCTTCAATGGCTTCCATGCCGCCAATTGTAATTTCCGTTCTTCTTGTATCATTAAAACGTTCTTTAATCTCTTCTAATTCTTCACGGATAATCTCAAGAACCTTCTCTTCATCTGCTAGGATTGCTTTTAACTCTGCAATCAATGCAAGTAACTCTTGATATTCTTGTTCGATCTTCTCACGTTCTAATCCAGTTAAACGTTGCAAACGCATATCTAAAATCGCTTGCGCTTGCTTCTCGCTTAAACCAAAACGCTCCATTAATCCTTGTTTCGCAATTTCTGCTGTTTTCGAGCTGCGAATTAGATTAATAACTTCATCAAGATGATCTAGCGCAACACGTAACCCTTCTAAAATGTGAGCACGAGCTTCTGCTTTCTCTAATTCATATGCAGTACGTCTACGAATAACAACCTTTTGATGCTCAAGATAATAATATAAACATTCTTTTAAATTTAATACTTTTGGCTCTCCATTTACAAGAGATAGCATATTAATACCAAAGCTTGTTTGAAGTGCTGTATGCTTGTATAAGTTATTTAGTAACACATTGGCGTTTGCATCACGGCGCACTTCCATGACGATACGCATCCCATTTCGATCTGATTCATCGCGTAAATCTGTAATACCATCAATCTTTTTATCACGAACAAGCTCCGCAATTTTCTCAATTAACTTCGCTTTGTTTACTTGATACGGAAGCTCAGTTACAATAATAGATTGCTTTCCGTTTGCCTTCTCTTCAATCTCGACTTTCGCACGAAGCATAATTGTGCCGCGTCCCGTTTCATAAGCTCTTCGAATGCCGCTTCGACCAAGGATTTGACCAAATGTAGGAAAATCTGGTCCCGGAATATACTCCATTAATTCACCAATTGTAATCTCTGGATTACGACTTAACGCTAATACTCCATCAATTACTTCCCCAAGCTGATGCGGAGGAATATTTGTTGCCATCCCAACCGCAATACCAGTTGTACCATTTACTAATAAGTTAGGAAAACGAGCTGGTAATACAATCGGTTCTCGTTCAGAACCATCGTAGTTATCTTGATAATCAATTGTATTTTTCGTAATATCACGCAATAGCTCCATAGAAATTTTGGACATTCTTGCCTCTGTATAACGCATTGCCGCTGCTGAATCTCCATCGATAGAACCAAAGTTCCCATGGCCGTCTACTAACATATATCGTTGGCTAAAGTCTTGCGCCATTCGTACCATTGTCTCGTATACCGCTGAGTCACCATGCGGATGATACTTACCAATTACTTCACCGACAATACGGGCTGATTTCTTATACGCCTTATCAGCAGTAATCCCTAAGTCATTCATTGCATATAAAACCCTGCGGTGTACAGGTTTTAGCCCATCTCGAACATCTGGCAGTGCACGAGATACGATAACGCTCATCGCATAATCTAAAAACGAGGTACGCATTTCCTGGCTAATATTAATTTCTCGAATTCGGCCTTGTTGTTGGTTGTCTGACATCAACCAGCACCTCCTCATTACATTTCCGATCGATATATCATGTTCATTTATACGTAGAAGACAGGAATACTCCGATTCCTGTCATCATTCATTAAATATCAAGGTTTTTCACATATTTTGCATTTTCTTGGATAAAGTTACGACGTGGTTCAACTTTATCACCCATTAAAATTTCAAACGTTTCATCTGCTTCGATTGCATCTTGAAGCGAAACTTGAAGAAGTGAACGTACTTCTGGATCCATTGTTGTTTCCCATAGCTGCGCTGGATTCATTTCTCCAAGACCTTTATAGCGTTGAATACCTGGTTTCGGCTGTTTCGGAAGCTCCGCTAATATATTTTCAAGTTCTCTATCATTGTAAGCATACTCAACTCGCTTACCTTGTTGCACTTTATATAATGGCGGTTGTGCAATATATACATAACCGTGCTCAAGAATTTGACGCATATAACGATAGAAGAATGTTAATAATAGGGTACGAATATGAGCACCGTCGACATCAGCATCAGTCATAATAATAACTTTATGATAACGCGCCTTTTCAATATCAAAGTCTCCGCCAATACCTGTACCAAGCGCAGTAATAATTGTACGTACCTCATCGTTTGATAAAATTTTATCTAAACGAGCTTTTTCGACGTTAATAATTTTCCCTTTAAGCGGTAAAATTGCTTGGAAATGACGATCTCGGCCTTGTTTTGCTGAACCACCCGCTGAATCACCCTCTACGATATAAATTTCACTAATAGAAGGATCTTTAGAAGAACAATCTGCAAGTTTTCCTGGTAAGCTTGATACTTCTAGCGCACTTTTTCTGCGTGTTAATTCACGAGCCTTTTTCGCTGCTACACGTGCACGTGCTGCCATCGTTCCCTTATCTACAATTTTTCGAGCAACATTTGGGTTTTCAAGTAAAAACTTTTCAAATGCTTCAGAGAAAACTGATTCCGTAATTGTTCTCGCTTCGCTATTTCCAAGTTTTGTTTTCGTTTGCCCTTCAAATTGCGGATTTGGATGTTTAATGGACACAATAGCCGTTAAACCTTCACGAACATCTTCACCTGTTAAATTACTATCAGCATCTTTTAAAATATTATTTTTCCGACCGTAATCATTAATCACACGTGTTAATGCTGTTTTAAATCCTACTTCATGCGTACCACCTTCATACGTATGAATATTATTTGTAAATGAATAAATGTTAGTTGTATATCCTTCGTTATATTGAAGAGCAACCTCAACTTGAATTCCATCTTTTGAACCTTCTACATATACTGGTTCTTCATGTATTGGTTCTTTAGAGCGATTTAAATGCTCAACATAAGACTTAATTCCGCCTTCATAATGGAATTCTTTCTTTTGTTTATGCTCACGTTTATCTTCAATTGTTAATTTAATATCACGATTTAAAAATGCTAGCTCTCTTAAACGAGTTGCTAATGTATCAAACTCATATACAGTTGTTTCAGTAAAAATTTCTGCATCTGGCTTGAAGCGCGTTATTGTTCCTGTATGATCTGTATCTCCAATTACTTTTAAATCCGCAACTGGTATACCACGTTCATACTTTTGATAATGGATTTGCTCGTCACGATGAACAAATACTTCTAATTCCGTTGATAATGCGTTCACGACAGAAGCACCTACACCATGTAAGCCCCCAGAAACTTTATAACCGCCGCCGCCGAATTTACCACCTGCATGAAGAACCGTCATAATAACCTCTACAGCTGGACGACCCATTTTCTCATGCATCCCAACTGGAATACCACGACCATTATCTTTTACTACAATACTGTTATCTTCTTCAATAGAGACATTAATTTCATCACAATACCCTGCCAATGCCTCATCAATACTGTTATCAACAATTTCCCATACAAGGTGATGAAGACCTTTTCCACTTGTTGAACCAATGTACATTCCCGGACGTTTCCGAACTGCTTCTAGTCCTTCTAAGACCTGTATTTGGCTTTCATCATATGCATTCTCTTGTATTTGTTTTTGTTCCATTGACACAAAGATCACCTACTTTTCCATTTAGACAGAAGCTATTTGTCTTCTTCTCCACAATCCACTGTGCCGTTCGTTACATGAATTGTTTTTGCTTGTTTTAATGTATCATGCTCAATTCCATCAACACTTGTCGTTGTCACAAACGTTTGCACCTTTCCTTGAATCGTATTAAGCAGATGTGATTGCCTATAATCGTCTAGTTCCGATAACACATCATCTAATAAAAGGATTGGATATTCGTTAACTTCTGAATAAATCAATTCGATTTCAGCTAACTTTAGGGAAAGTGCGGTCGTTCGTTGTTGCCCTTGCGAACCAAAGACTTGAACATTTTTACCATTAACGAAGAATTGTAAATCGTCACGATGAGGCCCAATTAAGGTTGTGCCACGGAAGAGTTCACGTTGTTTCACAGATTGGAAACTTTCATAGTATACTTCTTTTATTTTCGACAAATCCATGGATTCTGATACATCAACACTTGGTTTATAGACTATTTCTAGCTCCTCAAGTCCTCTGCTAATTCCTCGATGGATTGGAGCTGCCCATTCTTGTAATAAACGTAAAAATTCAAACGTTTTTTTAATACTTTTACACCATGTTCAACGAGTTGAAGTGTAAACACATCTAACATAGCTTCATCATTTGGACTATTGCCTTGCATTTTTTTGAGCAAATGATTACGCTGTGTAAGAACTTTTTGGTATTGACTTAATTCGTACAAATATACAGGAGCTATTTGCCCAAGCTCCATATCTAAAAAACGTCTTCGTACTTGAGGACTTCCCTTTACAAGGTTTAAATCTTCAGGAGCAAACATAACAACATTCATTACGCCAATATATTGACTCAATTTTTGTTGCTCAAGTTGATTTAACTTTGCTTTTTTTCCTTTTTTGGAAATGTTTAGTTCTAAGGACAAAGAGTTATTTCGTTTTTGCAGTCTCCCTTTTATTCTACCACAATCTTCATCCCATCTGATAAGTTCACGATCATTAGAAGTTCGATGAGATTTAGCCATCGCTAATACATAAATCGCTTCCATCAAATTTGTTTTTCCTTGCGCATTTTCACCAATAATTACGTTTACTTTATCTTCGAAGGAAAGATCTAATTGCTCATAATTGCGATAGTTTTGTAAATGTAATTCTGTAATATACAAAGGGATCCCCCTTTATCCTTGAACTTGAAATGTTCCGATCCCCGGAATTTCAACAATATCATTTGTATATAATTTTCGGCCTCGTCTATTTTCAGGCTCTTTATTCACATACACTTCATACTCTTGTAAAAACCATTTTACCGCTCCGCCTGTATCAATCACGTCAGCCAGTTTTAAAAATTGTCCTAATGTAATATATTCTGTCGAAATTTGAATATGTTTCATACAAATCGCTCACTTTCTAAAAGTGTTCATTCTTTCATTGTACTAAATAAACAAGCATTAGGAAAGTAATAGGGAAAAATCAAAAGGGTTACCAGTACATCTACACTAGTAACCCTATCTTTTTAGTACGTACGTACTGGTAAAATTAATTGAGTAATGGAATCATCGTTCACTGTACGAATTAAAAATGGTCTCATTGCACCAGTAAAGCTAATTTTAATCTCTGTACTATCTAATGCTTTTAATGCATCCATCATATATTTTGCACTAAAGGAGATTTTTAACTCTTCACCTTCAATTTTCTCGCATTGAACTTCTTCTACTACTTTCCCGATTTCTGGAGAGTTCGATGAAATTTCTAACATTTGATCTTCTAAAGTTGATAATTTCACAACATTATTACGTCCATCTCTTGCTAATAAAGAAGCTCGATCAATTGCTTGTAAAAATTCTTTTGTATTTACAAAAATATCCGTTTTACTATCTGGTGGGATTAGTCTTGTTGTATCCGGATAGTTACCCTCTAACAGTCTAGAGAAGAATAATAAATGTTTCGTCCGGAATAACACTTGATACTCCGTTATAACAATATCTACCATTTCCTCTGATTCATCAAGAATTTTACTTAACTCATTTAAACTTTTTCCTGGAATAACAACATTTGCTTGAAATTCATTCGAAATAGTTTGTCCTGCAATTTTCGCTTTGCGCAGCGCCAAACGATGACTATCTGTTGCAATACAAATCAATTCGCTGTTATACACCTTCCAGTTTACACCTGTCAAGATTGGACGTGTTTCTGATGTAGATACAGCAAAAACAGTTTGACGAATCATATGTTTTAACAGATCTGTTGGAATTTGAAATACATGATGTTCTTCAATCTGTGGTAACAATGGATACTCAGCTGAGTCTAAACCATTTAAGTTAAACTCGGACTTTCCAGATTTTATTTTCGTCATAAAATGACTTTCGACAGAAATTTCAACTGTATCTTTCGGTAATTTTTTTACAATTTCACTAAAATATTTTGCTTGTAAAACAATACTTCCTGATTGTAGGACTTCTACAATTTCTTTTCCATCCTCTTCAATTGGAATAAAGGATTCGATCGATATATTAGCATCGCTACCCGTTAATGTAACACCTTCTTCATTTGCTACGATTTTAATCCCTGTAAGAATCGGAATTGTTGTACGAGAGGAAACAGCTTTCATTACATCTTGTACACTTCTGACAAGGTAATCTTTTTGAATTGAAAAATGCATAACGAAAACCTCCGGCAAATATAAAATTGATTTTATTTAATAATAATAAAAATTAGTAGTAATAGTAATAGGTCTTGTGGATATGTGGATAACTCGTTTAGAATACGGAAAAACAGTCTATCTACATGTGGATAGACTGTGTGTAAAATAAGGAAAGTTATTCACGTTATTCACATCATATTACTTTAAAATATCGTGAATCTCTTCAAGTTGCCTCTGTAATTGTGCATCCGTTTTTAACAGTTTGGAAATTTTTTCGTGTGCATGAATGACTGTAGTATGATCACGACCTCCAAACTCTTCACCGATTTTTGGTAAAGATGTATCTGT
>NZ_JBFLUP010000006.1:5000-555000 GCF_050473785.1 Bacillus sp. S14(2024)
TATCACGAACAAGCTCCGCAATTTTCTCAATTAACTTCGCTTTGTTTACTTGATACGGAAGCTCAGTTACAATAATAGATTGCTTTCCGTTTGCCTTCTCTTCAATCTCGACTTTCGCACGAAGCATAATTGTGCCGCGTCCCGTTTCATAAGCTCTTCGAATGCCGCTTCGACCAAGGATTTGACCAAATGTAGGAAAATCTGGTCCCGGAATATACTCCATTAATTCACCAATTGTAATCTCTGGATTACGACTTAACGCTAATACTCCATCAATTACTTCCCCAAGCTGATGCGGAGGAATATTTGTTGCCATCCCAACCGCAATACCAGTTGTACCATTTACTAATAAGTTAGGAAAACGAGCTGGTAATACAATCGGTTCTCGTTCAGAACCATCGTAGTTATCTTGATAATCAATTGTATTTTTCGTAATATCACGCAATAGCTCCATAGAAATTTTGGACATTCTTGCCTCTGTATAACGCATTGCCGCTGCTGAATCTCCATCGATAGAACCAAAGTTCCCATGGCCGTCTACTAACATATATCGTTGGCTAAAGTCTTGCGCCATTCGTACCATTGTCTCGTATACCGCTGAGTCACCATGCGGATGATACTTACCAATTACTTCACCGACAATACGGGCTGATTTCTTATACGCCTTATCAGCAGTAATCCCTAAGTCATTCATTGCATATAAAACCCTGCGGTGTACAGGTTTTAGCCCATCTCGAACATCTGGCAGTGCACGAGATACGATAACGCTCATCGCATAATCTAAAAACGAGGTACGCATTTCCTGGCTAATATTAATTTCTCGAATTCGGCCTTGTTGTTGGTTGTCTGACATCAACCAGCACCTCCTCATTACATTTCCGATCGATATATCATGTTCATTTATACGTAGAAGACAGGAATACTCCGATTCCTGTCATCATTCATTAAATATCAAGGTTTTTCACATATTTTGCATTTTCTTGGATAAAGTTACGACGTGGTTCAACTTTATCACCCATTAAAATTTCAAACGTTTCATCTGCTTCGATTGCATCTTGAAGCGAAACTTGAAGAAGTGAACGTACTTCTGGATCCATTGTTGTTTCCCATAGCTGCGCTGGATTCATTTCTCCAAGACCTTTATAGCGTTGAATACCTGGTTTCGGCTGTTTCGGAAGCTCCGCTAATATATTTTCAAGTTCTCTATCATTGTAAGCATACTCAACTCGCTTACCTTGTTGCACTTTATATAATGGCGGTTGTGCAATATATACATAACCGTGCTCAAGAATTTGACGCATATAACGATAGAAGAATGTTAATAATAGGGTACGAATATGAGCACCGTCGACATCAGCATCAGTCATAATAATAACTTTATGATAACGCGCCTTTTCAATATCAAAGTCTCCGCCAATACCTGTACCAAGCGCAGTAATAATTGTACGTACCTCATCGTTTGATAAAATTTTATCTAAACGAGCTTTTTCGACGTTAATAATTTTCCCTTTAAGCGGTAAAATTGCTTGGAAATGACGATCTCGGCCTTGTTTTGCTGAACCACCCGCTGAATCACCCTCTACGATATAAATTTCACTAATAGAAGGATCTTTAGAAGAACAATCTGCAAGTTTTCCTGGTAAGCTTGATACTTCTAGCGCACTTTTTCTGCGTGTTAATTCACGAGCCTTTTTCGCTGCTACACGTGCACGTGCTGCCATCGTTCCCTTATCTACAATTTTTCGAGCAACATTTGGGTTTTCAAGTAAAAACTTTTCAAATGCTTCAGAGAAAACTGATTCCGTAATTGTTCTCGCTTCGCTATTTCCAAGTTTTGTTTTCGTTTGCCCTTCAAATTGCGGATTTGGATGTTTAATGGACACAATAGCCGTTAAACCTTCACGAACATCTTCACCTGTTAAATTACTATCAGCATCTTTTAAAATATTATTTTTCCGACCGTAATCATTAATCACACGTGTTAATGCTGTTTTAAATCCTACTTCATGCGTACCACCTTCATACGTATGAATATTATTTGTAAATGAATAAATGTTAGTTGTATATCCTTCGTTATATTGAAGAGCAACCTCAACTTGAATTCCATCTTTTGAACCTTCTACATATACTGGTTCTTCATGTATTGGTTCTTTAGAGCGATTTAAATGCTCAACATAAGACTTAATTCCGCCTTCATAATGGAATTCTTTCTTTTGTTTATGCTCACGTTTATCTTCAATTGTTAATTTAATATCACGATTTAAAAATGCTAGCTCTCTTAAACGAGTTGCTAATGTATCAAACTCATATACAGTTGTTTCAGTAAAAATTTCTGCATCTGGCTTGAAGCGCGTTATTGTTCCTGTATGATCTGTATCTCCAATTACTTTTAAATCCGCAACTGGTATACCACGTTCATACTTTTGATAATGGATTTGCTCGTCACGATGAACAAATACTTCTAATTCCGTTGATAATGCGTTCACGACAGAAGCACCTACACCATGTAAGCCCCCAGAAACTTTATAACCGCCGCCGCCGAATTTACCACCTGCATGAAGAACCGTCATAATAACCTCTACAGCTGGACGACCCATTTTCTCATGCATCCCAACTGGAATACCACGACCATTATCTTTTACTACAATACTGTTATCTTCTTCAATAGAGACATTAATTTCATCACAATACCCTGCCAATGCCTCATCAATACTGTTATCAACAATTTCCCATACAAGGTGATGAAGACCTTTTCCACTTGTTGAACCAATGTACATTCCCGGACGTTTCCGAACTGCTTCTAGTCCTTCTAAGACCTGTATTTGGCTTTCATCATATGCATTCTCTTGTATTTGTTTTTGTTCCATTGACACAAAGATCACCTACTTTTCCATTTAGACAGAAGCTATTTGTCTTCTTCTCCACAATCCACTGTGCCGTTCGTTACATGAATTGTTTTTGCTTGTTTTAATGTATCATGCTCAATTCCATCAACACTTGTCGTTGTCACAAACGTTTGCACCTTTCCTTGAATCGTATTAAGCAGATGTGATTGCCTATAATCGTCTAGTTCCGATAACACATCATCTAATAAAAGGATTGGATATTCGTTAACTTCTGAATAAATCAATTCGATTTCAGCTAACTTTAGGGAAAGTGCGGTCGTTCGTTGTTGCCCTTGCGAACCAAAGACTTGAACATTTTTACCATTAACGAAGAATTGTAAATCGTCACGATGAGGCCCAATTAAGGTTGTGCCACGGAAGAGTTCACGTTGTTTCACAGATTGGAAACTTTCATAGTATACTTCTTTTATTTTCGACAAATCCATGGATTCTGATACATCAACACTTGGTTTATAGACTATTTCTAGCTCCTCAAGTCCTCTGCTAATTCCTCGATGGATTGGAGCTGCCCATTCTTGTAATAAACGTAAAAATTCAAAACGTTTTTTTAATACTTTTACACCATGTTCAACGAGTTGAAGTGTAAACACATCTAACATAGCTTCATCATTTGGACTATTGCCTTGCATTTTTTTGAGCAAATGATTACGCTGTGTAAGAACTTTTTGGTATTGACTTAATTCGTACAAATATACAGGAGCTATTTGCCCAAGCTCCATATCTAAAAAACGTCTTCGTACTTGAGGACTTCCCTTTACAAGGTTTAAATCTTCAGGAGCAAACATAACAACATTCATTACGCCAATATATTGACTCAATTTTTGTTGCTCAAGTTGATTTAACTTTGCTTTTTTTCCTTTTTTGGAAATGTTTAGTTCTAAGGACAAAGAGTTATTTCGTTTTTGCAGTCTCCCTTTTATTCTACCACAATCTTCATCCCATCTGATAAGTTCACGATCATTAGAAGTTCGATGAGATTTAGCCATCGCTAATACATAAATCGCTTCCATCAAATTTGTTTTTCCTTGCGCATTTTCACCAATAATTACGTTTACTTTATCTTCGAAGGAAAGATCTAATTGCTCATAATTGCGATAGTTTTGTAAATGTAATTCTGTAATATACAAAGGGATCCCCCTTTATCCTTGAACTTGAAATGTTCCGATCCCCGGAATTTCAACAATATCATTTGTATATAATTTTCGGCCTCGTCTATTTTCAGGCTCTTTATTCACATACACTTCATACTCTTGTAAAAACCATTTTACCGCTCCGCCTGTATCAATCACGTCAGCCAGTTTTAAAAATTGTCCTAATGTAATATATTCTGTCGAAATTTGAATATGTTTCATACAAATCGCTCACTTTCTAAAAGTGTTCATTCTTTCATTGTACTAAATAAACAAGCATTAGGAAAGTAATAGGGAAAAATCAAAAGGGTTACCAGTACATCTACACTAGTAACCCTATCTTTTTAGTACGTACGTACTGGTAAAATTAATTGAGTAATGGAATCATCGTTCACTGTACGAATTAAAAATGGTCTCATTGCACCAGTAAAGCTAATTTTAATCTCTGTACTATCTAATGCTTTTAATGCATCCATCATATATTTTGCACTAAAGGAGATTTTTAACTCTTCACCTTCAATTTTCTCGCATTGAACTTCTTCTACTACTTTCCCGATTTCTGGAGAGTTCGATGAAATTTCTAACATTTGATCTTCTAAAGTTGATAATTTCACAACATTATTACGTCCATCTCTTGCTAATAAAGAAGCTCGATCAATTGCTTGTAAAAATTCTTTTGTATTTACAAAAATATCCGTTTTACTATCTGGTGGGATTAGTCTTGTTGTATCCGGATAGTTACCCTCTAACAGTCTAGAGAAGAATAATAAATGTTTCGTCCGGAATAACACTTGATACTCCGTTATAACAATATCTACCATTTCCTCTGATTCATCAAGAATTTTACTTAACTCATTTAAACTTTTTCCTGGAATAACAACATTTGCTTGAAATTCATTCGAAATAGTTTGTCCTGCAATTTTCGCTTTGCGCAGCGCCAAACGATGACTATCTGTTGCAATACAAATCAATTCGCTGTTATACACCTTCCAGTTTACACCTGTCAAGATTGGACGTGTTTCTGATGTAGATACAGCAAAAACAGTTTGACGAATCATATGTTTTAACAGATCTGTTGGAATTTGAAATACATGATGTTCTTCAATCTGTGGTAACAATGGATACTCAGCTGAGTCTAAACCATTTAAGTTAAACTCGGACTTTCCAGATTTTATTTTCGTCATAAAATGACTTTCGACAGAAATTTCAACTGTATCTTTCGGTAATTTTTTTACAATTTCACTAAAATATTTTGCTTGTAAAACAATACTTCCTGATTGTAGGACTTCTACAATTTCTTTTCCATCCTCTTCAATTGGAATAAAGGATTCGATCGATATATTAGCATCGCTACCCGTTAATGTAACACCTTCTTCATTTGCTACGATTTTAATCCCTGTAAGAATCGGAATTGTTGTACGAGAGGAAACAGCTTTCATTACATCTTGTACACTTCTGACAAGGTAATCTTTTTGAATTGAAAAATGCATAACGAAAACCTCCGGCAAATATAAAATTGATTTTATTTAATAATAATAAAAATTAGTAGTAATAGTAATAGGTCTTGTGGATATGTGGATAACTCGTTTAGAATACGGAAAAACAGTCTATCTACATGTGGATAGACTGTGTGTAAAATAAGGAAAGTTATTCACGTTATTCACATCATATTACTTTAAAATATCGTGAATCTCTTCAAGTTGCCTCTGTAATTGTGCATCCGTTTTTAACAGTTTGGAAATTTTTTCGTGTGCATGAATGACTGTAGTATGATCACGACCTCCAAACTCTTCACCGATTTTTGGTAAAGATGAATCTGTTAGTTCACGAGACAGATACATTGCAATTTGTCGAGGGAAAGCGACCGATTTTGTACGCTTTTTTGCTTTAAAGTCTTCTAATTTCACTTGATAAACATCCCCTACAGCTTTTTGGATGTCATAAATTGAAATAATTTTCGGTTTGGAATTTGGAATAATATGCTTTAGTGCTTCAGCAGCTAAATCTGCATTAATATCTTTATTAATTAAAGACGAATACGCTACAACACGAATTAGAGCACCTTCTAATTCACGGATGTTAGAGTCAATTTGATTTGCGATATAGAGCATAACTTCATTCGGAATATCCAGACCTTCAGCTTTTGCTTTCTTGCGTAAAATCGCAATTCTTGTTTCTAAATCTGGAGGAGTAATGTCTGTAATGAGTCCCCATTCAAAGCGCGAACGTAAGCGATCTTCTAGTGTAGGAATTTCTTTTGGCGGACGATCACTTGAAATTACAATTTGCTTACTTTCTTCGTGCAACGCGTTAAATGTATGGAAAAACTCTTCCTGTGTTTGTTCTTTTCCAGCAAGAAATTGAATATCATCTATAAGTAAAACATCAACGTTCCGATATTTATTACGAAAATCAACGGCCTTATTATCACGAATAGAATTAATAAATTCATTTGTAAATTTTTCAGATGACAGATAAACAACTTTTGCGTTTGGATTATGCTCGATGACATAATGACCGATTGCATGCATTAAATGCGTTTTCCCGAGCCCAACTCCCCCGTAAATAAATAAGGGATTGTACGCTTTAGCAGGCGCCTCAGCTACGGCTAACGAAGCTGCATGGGCAAAGCGATTGCCAGAACCGATTACAAAGGTATCAAATATATATTTTGGATTAAGCATGCTTTGCGGGAAATGATTAGGTTCATCATGCATTGTTTTATCTTTTTTAACAGGAGGATAGTCAAATTCCTCTTCTGTTTGACTTTGTGGAATGATGAAGCGAATCTCAAGTTCCGCGCCCATTAAATGAATGATTGTTTCCGAAATAAGTTCTGAATAGTGAGATTCTAACCAATCACGCGCAAATTCATTTGGAGCTGTAATAGTTAAAACGTCCTTTTTTAAAGAATAAGCTTTTGTAGATTTAAGCCATGTTTCGTAGCTAGGCTTACTTACTTTTTTCTCTAGTTCTTTTAAGGTGTTATTCCATAAATCTGAAATGTTTTCCAAAGTTGTCCCTCCTTTACAAAAGATGATCAGCAAACCAAGTGTTTAATGTTTGTATAACCTAACAAAACAACACTGTATATTTATACGTAACACTTTTTAAAAGTGAAAAATCGGTTTAAATACGAGATAGAGTTTTCGACAAAAAAACACATTGTGGAAAACTTCTTGTACACATGTGTTTATACATGTCCACAAGTTATTCACAAATTGTGGATAAATGATAATTGTGGAAAACTTGTCCAAGGTGAAAACACAACTATAATATCAAAAAAAGATAGCAATAGCAATGTATTTCAAAAAGTTATCCACAAAATCAATACCTTGTGGAATAAACTTGTCCACAATACGATATACTGTGTAAAAACAAAAAATGAATTGTGGATATAAAAAAGTGGCGAAAAAAATTATCCACAACCGATAGAATGTATTGTGAACAACGTTGTGAATAGGTAGAAAATGAATATTTTATTAAAATTTTGAGAAGCATTGACATTCTCCTACCAAATTAACTATAATTTATAGGACTGTCTTTAACAGTTATTCCTCAGGGAGGTGTCATATAATGAAAAGAACTTATCAACCAAATAAACGTAAGCGCAGCAAAGTACATGGTTTCCGTAGCCGTATGAGCACAGCGAACGGACGTAAAGTTCTAGCAGCTCGTCGTCGTAAAGGTAGAAAAGTATTATCTGCGTAGGCCACTGATCGTTCAGTGGTCTTTTTTCTAGTAATTATGAATTTTCCGCTGGCGAAATACAGGAGTGTTCAATTGATATGAAGAAAAAGAATCGTGTAAAGAAGAATGAGGAATTTCAAGCTGTTTTTCAAAAGGGGACATCAAATGCTAATCGTCAATTTGTTGTATACCAATTAGAGAAGCCTGATCAACCATATTTTCGAATTGGTCTTTCTGTTAGTAAAAAGTTAGGGAATGCGGTCATGCGTAATCGAATTAAACGAATGATTCGTCAAGCTTTTACGGAGTTAAAAGATGAGATAGATTCTGGAAAAGATTTTGTTATAATAGCAAGGAAGCCTTGTTCAGAAATGGACTATGAACAATTAAAGAAAAGCTTAATTCACGCTCTGCACCGCTCGGGAGTAAAACTGGCAAAAAGTAGCGAAATAAGAGGAAAATGAATTACACTATATACATACCTAAACAAGGAGGAGCAGGCTGTGAAAAAAAAGATAAGTTTACTGGTCATGCTTATTGCTGTAATGGCAATTTCTGCTGGCTGTAATCAAACAAATCAGCCGATTACACCGCAAAGTACGGGAATTTGGAATGAATATTTTGTATACCCACTTTCTCAGCTAATCACGTATTTTGCAAAATTATTTGGCAATAACTATGGTTTATCGATTGTTGTCACGACTCTTATTATTCGTTTTGCGTTATTACCATTAATGATTAAGCAAACGAAGAGTACGAAAGCAATGCAAGCATTGCAACCTGAAATGGCAAAGCTAAAAGAGAAATACAGCTCTAAAGATCAAGCGACTCAGCAAAAATTACAACAAGAAATGATGCAATTGTATCAAAAACATGGTGTAAATCCGTTGGCTGGGTGTCTACCAATTTTTATTCAAATGCCAATTTTATTTGCATTTTACCATGCAATTATGAGAACAGCAGAAATTAAACAACATACTTTTTTATGGTTTGATTTAGGTCATGCTGATCCATATTATATTCTTCCAATTATTGCAGCGATTACGACGTTTATTCAACAAAAGCTTGCAATGGCTGGTACTGCTGGACAAAATCCGCAAATGGCAATGATGATCTGGCTTATGCCTATCATGATTTTAGTTTTCGCAATTAATTTCCCGGCTGCACTATCTCTTTACTGGGTAGTAGGTAACATCTTCGGTATTTTACAAACATATTTGATCAAAGGGCCGGATATTAAGGCTAGTAAGGCAGGAGGATCAAGTAAGTGAGTATGATTACTGCTAAAGGACAAACAGTCGAACAGGCAGTGCAATCCGCATTAGAACAATTACAAGTATCAAAAGATAAAGTGGAGATACACATTATTGATGAGGGGAAAAAAGCTTTTCTCGGTTTCATTGGAGGGCGTCCTGCTATTGTAGAGGTCTTTGTAAAAAAAGATCCTGTAGAAGAAGCGGAACTTTACTTGAAAAGTATCATAAAAGAAATGGATGTTGATGTAACTGTTGGAAAAGAGGTAAAAGGACGCGACGTTCATTTTACACTTTCTGGTAGTGAGGTCGGTATATTAATTGGAAAAAGAGGGCACATACTGAATTCTTTACAATATGTAACAAAGCTTGTTGCGAATCGTAGCACGAAACAATATATTGGTGTAACAATTGACGCTGAAAATTATCGTGATAAACGAAAAGATACGTTAGAGTCACTTGCACTTCGATTAGCAAAGCAAGCTAGTAATACGAGAAAAAGAATCGTGTTAGAACCAATGCCTTCTTTTGAAAGAAAAGTTATCCATCAAGCACTTGCGAATCATCCATATGTGATCACAACATCTGAAGGGAAAGAACCATATCGACATGTTGTCGTATCTCCGAAATAAAGTGAAACTTCCAGCCTGAGAGATGTAACCTAAACGGTTGGCTAGTTAAACGAATCAGGCTCTTATGGGCAGCCTATCTGCTTTGAATTTCTTAGAAAATCGAGGTGGGAGACCGTCCTTTAGAGCGGGATAAACCGGTAACTCATTTGAGTGCCGGTTTTTTACTGGATAAAGTGAAACTTCCATCAGTGGTTTTTTTTTCATTCCCCACTGATGGAAGACTCTCACCAATCGGGCTTTTACGGGAACTATTTTCCTCGCTTCACTCGGGGGGCTTACTGCCTGCGAATAGCGGGATAAAATGTGAAGACAGGAATTTGTCTGTGGATAAATAAATCGCACTAAACTTATCCACTGTGTATAAGTTTAGTGCGATTTATGAGAGGACATAATAAAATAAGTTATTATTCTTTTTTACACAGTTTCGTTATGGTATCCTAATAATTTAGTGAAAGAAAAAATCGTATTGAATATAGAGAGAAATAAGCAAGTGAGGTGAAAGGACATGGAATTTGATACAATTGCTGCAATTTCCACAGCTCTTGGGGAAGGTGCAATTGCCATTGTTCGAGTAAGTGGAGATGATGCGGTAGAGAAGGTAAATCGCATTTTTAAAGGGAAAGATTTAACGACAGTGCCATCTCATACAATTCAGTATGGGCATATTGTGGATTTAGATACAAATAAGGTTATTGAAGAAGTTATGGTTTCAATTATGCGGGCACCAAAGACATTTACGCGTGAAGATATCGTTGAGGTAAATTGTCATGGTGGCCTTGTTTCTGTAAATAAAGTATTACAACTTATTTTATCGCAAGGTGTTCGGTTGGCAGAGCCAGGGGAGTTTACAAAGCGTGCTTTTTTAAATGGACGTATTGACTTATCGCAAGCAGAAGCGGTTATGGATTTAATTCGTGCGAAAACGGATCGTGCAATGAATGTTGCGATTAACCAAATGGAAGGTCGTTTATCAAAATTAATTGGTCGTCTGCGTCAAGAAATTTTGGAAACATTAGCTCATGTAGAAGTGAATATTGACTACCCGGAATACGATGATGTAGAAGAAATGACGCACGGGGTTTTAATTGAGAAGGCGGAATACGTTCGATCAGAAATTGGGAAGTTACTGCAAACTTCAAAGCAAGGAAAAATTTTGCGTGAAGGAATTGCAACGGCTATTATTGGAAGACCGAATGTTGGAAAGTCATCTTTATTAAATAGTCTTGTACAAGAAAAGAAAGCGATTGTAACGGATATAGCGGGAACGACTCGAGATGTTATTGAAGAATACGTGAACGTGCGCGGTGTACCGCTTAAATTGATTGATACAGCTGGAATTCGTGAAACAGAGGATATCGTAGAACAAATAGGTGTAGAGCGTTCAAAAGAGATGATGAATAAAGCAGATTTAGTTCTTCTAGTTGTAAACTATAGCGAAGTGTTAACAAACGAAGATGAAGAATTATTCCGAGCAGTGCAAGGAAAAGACTTTATTGTCATTGTAAATAAAACAGATTTGCCGCAGCAAATTGATATGGAGCGCGTTGTACAATTGGCTGGTTCAGCTCGTGTTATTACAACGACTTTAATCGAAGAAAAAGGTGTAGATGAGCTAGAGCAGGCAATTGCTGATCTCTTCTTTGAAGGAGCAATTGAAGCGGCAGATATGACATATGTATCGAATGCGCGTCACATTGGTTTATTAACACAAGCAGAAAAGACGATTGGCGATGCAATCGAGGCTATTCATAGCGGCGTACCAATTGATATGGTGCAAATTGATTTAACAAGAACGTGGGAAATCCTTGGTGAAATTACGGGAGATACTGTACACGAAAGTTTAATTGATCAGTTATTCTCCCAATTTTGTTTAGGAAAGTAATCGTAAGGAGGAATGGAAAATGGGATACAACGCTGGTTCTTATGATGTTATTGTAATCGGTGCAGGTCATGCGGGGTGTGAAGCTGGTTTAGCAGCAGCTCGTATGGGAGCAAAAACATTAATGTTAACAATTAACTTAGATATGGTTGCGTTTATGCCGTGTAACCCTTCGGTTGGTGGACCTGCAAAGGGAATTGTTGTTCGTGAAATAGATGCGCTTGGCGGTGAGATGGGAAGAAACATTGATAAAACGCATATTCAAATGCGTATGTTAAACACAGGAAAAGGTCCGGCAGTACGTGCGCTTCGTGCTCAAGCAGATAAATTTGCGTATCAACATGAATTGAAAAAAACAATTGAAGAAACACCAAATTTAACATTGCGTCAAGCTATGGTTGAACGCTTAATTGTAGAAGACGGCGTATGTAAAGGTGTTGTTACACAAACGGGAGCGGAATACACAGCGAAAACAGTTGTTATTACAACAGGTACGTTTTTACGCGGTGAAATTATCGTTGGAGATTTAAAATATTCAAGTGGGCCAAATAACCAACAACCATCAGTGAGATTATCGGAGCACCTAGAAGAACTTGGATTTGAGCTTGTGCGTTTTAAAACGGGTACGCCTCCACGTGTAAATAGTAATACAATTGATTATAGCAAAACAGAAATTCAACCAGGTGATGATACACCACGTGCATTTTCTTTCGAGACAACGAAGTTCATCATGGATCAAATTCCGTGTTGGTTAACATATACAAGTGAGGAAACACACCGTTTAATCGATGGAAATTTACATCGTTCTGCTATGTATTCTGGCATGATTAAAGGAACAGGTCCGAGATATTGTCCTTCAATTGAAGATAAGGTTGTCCGTTTCCACGATAAACCACGTCATCAAATCTTCTTAGAGCCAGAAGGACGAAATACACAAGAAGTATATGTACAAGGTCTATCGACAAGTCTGCCGGAAGATGTACAACGTGAGATGTTAAAGACCATTCCTGGCTTAGAAAACGTAGAAATGATGCGTACGGGATATGCAATTGAGTATGATGCAATTGTACCAACGCAGCTATGGCCAACGCTTGAAACAAAGAAAATAGAAAATTTATATACAGCAGGACAAATTAATGGAACATCTGGTTATGAAGAAGCAGCAGGTCAAGGTTTAATGGCGGGTATTAATGCGGCTTGTCGTTCATTAGGTAAAAAAGAAGTGATTTTAAATCGTTCAGATGCGTATATTGGCGTTTTAATTGATGATTTAGTAACAAAAGGTACAAATGAACCATATCGCCTATTAACATCTCGTGCAGAATACCGCTTATTATTACGTCATGACAATGCAGACCTTCGTTTAACAGAAATTGGACATGAAATTGGTTTAATCCCAGAAGAGCGTTATGAACGTTTTACAGTAAAAAAAGAGCAAATTGAAAAAGAAAAAGAACGTTTATCGAGTATTATTATTAAGCCGCGTCCTGAAGTACAAGAGTTAATTCGTGGAGCTGGCGGAAGTGAACTAAAGGATGGTATACGTGCGAGTGATTTATTACGCCGTCCAGAAATGACGTATGAGCATATTCATCTTCTTGCTCCAAGTGAAGAAAAGGTTAACGATGAAGTGGCAGAGCAAGTTGAGATTCAGCTTAAGTATGAAGGGTATATTGAAAAATCTTTACAACAAGTAGATCGTATGAAGCGTATGGAAAGTAAAAAAATTCCGGTTGATATTGATTACGATGCAATTTCTGGAATAGCTTCTGAAGCACGTCAAAAATTAAAGGATGTCCGTCCGCTATCGATGGGCCAAGCATCTCGTATTTCCGGGGTAAATCCAGCTGATATTTCCATTTTACTTGTGTATATAGAACAAGGAAAAATTGCACGAGTATCGAACAAATAAATAGTTAGGGGATATAGCGAGATGAATATAGAACAATTTCAATCTATGCTAGTAGAAAGAGGTATTACTCTTTCTGCTAGGCAGTTAGAGCAATTTGAAATCTATTTTGAGACGTTAGTTGAGTGGAATGAAAAAATGAACTTAACAGCAATTACAGAGAAGGAAGAAGTATATTTAAAGCACTTTTTTGATTCTATTACAGCTGCTTTCTATCATGATTTTTCAAGGCCATTTTCTGTTTGTGATGTTGGTGCAGGAGCGGGTTTTCCTAGCATCCCTTTAAAAATCTGTTTTCCAAATTTAAAAGTCACAATTGTCGATTCCTTGCAAAAACGTATTACATTTTTAAATCATTTAGCAACAAAATTAGAATTAACTGACGTAGCGTTTTGTCATGATCGTGCTGAAACATTTGGAAAAAAAGAAGGTGTACGTGAATCCTTTGATATTGTAATGGCACGCGCTGTTGCCCGTCTCTCTGTCTTAAGTGAATTGTGTTTACCGCTTGTGAAAGTAGGGGGAACATTTATTGCAATGAAAGGTTCGGCCGCAAACGAAGAAATTGAGAATGGCAAGTATGCTCTGCAAGTGCTTGGTGGTGAATTGAAAGGAATTGCTACGTTCCAATTACCATTTGAGGAAAGCGAACGTAACATCTTATTGATTGAGAAAAAGAGAAAAACACCAAATAAATATCCGCGTAAGCCAGGGACACCGAATAAATTACCTATTGAAAAATAAATCTTATTAGACGTAAGATTAAGTTATATAAAGTGAAACTTCTATCAGTAAGTTTGTTTATCATCACTGATGGTTAGTTGAACGATTCGGGCTTTTTACAGGCAGTTATCCACCACCTTTTTTTGGATCCTCATAATATTGAGGCGGGGACTTACTGCCCGTTAGAGCGGAATAAAGACGTAAATGTTTCACATGAAACATTTTTGTATAGAGTATTCAATAGGATTCAAAGGTGGTGGAATATGTATGAGAAACACGTTTTCTCGTTTATTTGGCTTTGGAGAGAAAGAGGCTGAATTAGCACTACAAGAAGAAAGCCATGAAGAGATAAAGCAAATTTCGTTATCAAAAATTGTTCCAAATCGCTATCAGCCACGTACAATTTTTGATGATGCCCGTATTGAAGAGCTCGCTCTTACAATTCATACGCATGGATTAATTCAACCGATTGTTGTTCGTCAGTATGAAGAAGAGAAATATGAGATTATTGCTGGTGAAAGACGTTTTCGGGCTGCAACAAAATTAGGATGGGAAACTGTCCCGGCTATTGTTAAAAATTTGAATGATACTGAGACCGCTTCTGTTGCCCTGATTGAAAATTTGCAACGAGAAGAACTTACGGCAATCGAAGAGGCTGTTGCTTATCAAAAGTTAATTGAATTACATAATTTAACGCAAGAAGCACTAGCGCAGCGACTAGGTAAAGGGCAATCTACAATTGCAAACAAACTAAGATTATTAAAGTTGCCAGAAGATGTTAAACAAGCGTTATTAGAGAAGAGTATTACAGAACGTCATGCTCGTGCCCTTATTCCGCTTAAAAATGAAGAGCTTCAATTAAAAGTTTTACAAGAAATTATTGAAAAGCAATTTAATGTGAAGCAAACAGAAGATCGAATTGCTAAATTGTTAGAAGAAACGAAGCCGAAACGAAAAGCAAAGCAAAAAGCAGTAAGTCGCGATATGCGTATTGCAATGAATACAATTCGTCAATCTTTACAAATGGTTGCGAATAGCGGCTTGAATGTGAATTCGGAAGAAGAAGAATTTGATGAATACTATCAAATTACAATTAAAATTCCAAAAAAGAAGTAAGAAAGATAGAAACATAGAAAAAAGACCTCAACGTTGGAAGAGGTCTTTTTGTTTTGTCACGTATTAATGTAAGACCTCTCTGATGGAAGTTTCACTTTATAAGTACTATATTTTCTTTTAAAATTAAGAAGGAGTTTGTAAATAAATTTTGAAGTTTAATATACAGAAACAAAAGAAACAGGATTGTTTCATGTTAAAATAAAAACAATCATTTGTAGAATAAGACAGAAAGGTTGAAAGTAGGTGACATCATGGGGAAAATCATTGCCATTGCTAATCAAAAAGGTGGTGTTGGAAAAACAACAACATCGGTAAATTTAGGAGCTGGATTGGCACAAGTAGGAAAAAAAGTACTTCTTGTTGATATTGATGCACAAGGGAATGCAACGACAGGAGTCGGAATTGAAAAATCAGATTTAAATGAATGTATTTATAATGTGCTTGTAGAAGATACAGATGTTCGTGAGGTTATAAAGAGAACAGCAACTGAAAATCTAGATGTGCTTCCCGCTACTATTCAGCTAGCAGGAGCTGAAATAGAACTTGTACCGACAATTTCCCGGGAAGTTCGCCTGCAGCGTGCGCTGCAGCCAATTCGTGATGAGTATGATTATATTATTATTGATTGTCCCCCATCTTTAGGTTTATTAACCATTAACGCATTAACTGCTGCAGATTCTGTTATTATTCCTGTTCAATGTGAGTATTACGCCTTAGAGGGGTTAAGTCAATTGTTGAATACAGTTCGCCTTGTACAAAAGCATTTAAATAAAAATTTAGCAATTCAAGGTGTTTTACTAACAATGTTGGATGCTCGTACAAACTTAGGGTTACAAGTAATTGATGAAGTGAAGAAATATTTCCGAGATAAAGTATATAGTTCGATTATTCCGCGTAATGTGCGTTTAAGTGAAGCGCCGAGTCATGGTAAACCAATTATGATGTATGATGCTAAGTCGAGGGGGGCGGAAGTGTATTTAGATTTAGCAAAGGAAGTGATTGCAGGTGGCTAAAGGACTAGGAAGAGGGATTAATGCGTTTTTTCCAGATTTGGATGTGAAAGAGGAAGAAACAATTCAAGAATTGCAAGTAAACGAATTACGTCCTAACCCATATCAGCCGCGTAAATATTTTCACAAGGAAGCAATTCAAGAGCTAGCATCATCCATTAAAGAACATGGAATTTTACAACCGCTTATTGTTCGAAAAAGTATTAAAGGATATGAAATTGTTGCAGGAGAACGAAGATTTCGTGCCGCTAAAGAAGCAAATCTCGAAACGGTTCCTGTTGTTGTTCGAGATTTAAATGAGCAACAAATGATGGAACTTGCGCTATTAGAGAATTTGCAACGTGAAGATTTAACGCCTATTGAGGAGGCGTTAGCGTATCAAATGCTCATGGAACAACTTAAGGTAACGCAAGAACAGTTAGCAAAGCGGCTTGGGAAAAGTAGGCCACATATTGCCAACCACATTCGTTTACTATCCCTCCCACCTTTTGTACAAGAGATGATTTCAAATGGAACGATTTCTATGGGACATGGACGAACATTGCTTGCTTTAAAAGATAAAACACAAATCAATAGTTTATTACAACGAATTGAAAAAGAAGGATTAAATGTCCGGCAGTTAGAACAAATTATTCAGCAGATGAATGAATATGTTTCACGTGAAACAAAGAAACAAAAACCAGAGAGAAATATCTTTTTCGAGGAGCAAGAAACGGTGTTACGAGAGCGATTTGGAACTGCTGTGAAAATTAAAGAAACGAAGCAAGAAAAAGGAAAAATTGAAATTCAATTTTTCAATAAGGGTGATTTACAACGTATTTTAGAACTTTTAGCAGGAGAACAATAAAAATAAACCATCTCTACTTATAGATGGTTTATTTTTTTCATTACAGCAAGTTTTTTATCTGTTTCAATAATACTTTCCGCAATGCTGGTAGCCATGTTCATAACAAGGTTTAATCTTGTGTTTTGCAGTACAAAAAATTCCATAAATCCATTTAAATTTACAATGCCATGGATATGCATATCACCAATTGCAGGGAGTTTTTTATTCATAGCGGCTCCAGGTTTACTAGGTCCTTTTCCAATTGTAATGGAACCAATATTTTGAGATTTTCCTAGACATGCATCAATTGCGATAATAAAGGGATTCATAAATGTTTTGTGTATTTCTGTAATCGTTTCTTCTAAGTTTAAAGCATGGACTGGTGATTCTAATGTTCCGTATAAATGAAAATTTTGAATGTTATAATCTTGTAGTTTTGAACCAACAAGGGGGCCTAATGCATCACCTGTTGATCGGTCTGTCCCAATACAAAGTATAATAAGTAGAGGGTTTGTTTCGATTGGGAGATGAGAGAGCAGAAAACTGCTAATTGTTTGATTGCAATTTGCATCATGATGCATAACCTGCTGCGAATCTTTTTCAAAAAAAGGTAAGCGAAAACTTCCGATATTCACGAAGCATCCATCCTTTAATAGAATTTATCGAATTCATATGAATTTGATTTTCCTAAAAACGATTGCATGTCATACATTCTTTTGAATGTATGACTTATATTGCCTTTATTGTTAGGGGAACTTCATTATTATGTTAAGAAGAAATTGAGAAATATTCCTAATTTTACCTATTGGTGGAGATGGCATTCTGTTGTAAAAAGGTGAATTATGAGTAGAAAGAAATGTATATTTTTGTATCTAGATACCTTATAAAATATGAATGCTTGTGAAGTATGTCATGTAGCCTAAAGAATACTAGTACTAGTATATAAAAAAAGTTGTTATTTTATACCTTATAGAGTGTGAAAATAAAAGCGTATGAAAGAACTTTTTTCGTAAAATATAGGAGAAATTCTGTTACAATAAATAATGAATATGAGGTAGAAAGGTAGGTCGCGATGAAAGGACTTCACGACTTATATACAAAACTTACAAACTGGTTGTTAGATATGGGATTGTGGGAAAATATTGGTCTTGGTTTACTGCAAATTACACTTATTTTTCTTATTTCAAGTATAGTTATTCGAATTGGCAGGGCAATTATCAGTAATGCTTTCAAAATAAAGACAAAATCACCAATTCAAATTTCTGAAAGAAGAACGATGACGTTAGCAAAATTATTAGAAAATATTTTTACGTATGTTATCTTTTTCGTTGTAATAATCGCTATTTTAGGGGTATTTGGAATTGATACAAAAGGACTATTAGCCGGTGCAGGAGTTGTTGGTTTAGCGGTTGGTTTTGGTGCACAAAACTTAGTCAAAGACGTTATCACGGGATTCTTCATTTTATTAGAGGATCAATTTTCAGTAGGAGACTATGTACGCTTAGGGCAATTTGAAGGAGTTATTCAAGAGATTGGATTGCGTACAACAAAAATGAAGAAATGGACAGGTGAAATTCATATTATTCCAAATGGAAATATTAAGGAAGTAACAAATTTCTCTGTTACTAATAGTGTTGCCTTTGTAGATGTATCTATTTCATATGAAAGTGATATTGAACATGCAGAAAAAGTTCTTGAAAAGTTATTGGATGAATTACCAACAAGGTATGAGCAAATGGTTGCTCGTCCGCAATTATTAGGTGTACAGAGTTTGGCGGCATCAGAAGTTGTTTTAAGGGTTACAGCTGAAGTAGAACCGATGCAACATTTTGTAGTAGCGAGAGCGCTTCGTAAAGAAATTAAGAATCGTCTTGATTTACATGGTATTGAAATTCCATATCCACGTATGGTTCTATATAACCGTGAAGAGCTGATGAGTGAAAAGGCAAATTAGCAGTGAGAGGAGTTTAGAGCATGGAGCAAAAGCAATATAACTTGCACGATGTAGTAGAAATGAAAAAAGCCCATCCATGCGGTGAAAATCGTTGGAAGATTATTCGCATGGGAATGGATATTCGTATTAAGTGCGAGGGGTGTGACCATTCGGTACTGATTCCTCGGAGAGAATTTGATCGTAAGGTGAAGAAAATACTTATAAAGCATGAAGAATAGATGAAAAAATAAACAGTGGCTGATGCAGCTGTTTATTTTTTTTCGCTAGTAATATTTGAAAAAACTCGATTGATTTAACTAATAATCAGTGCGGGATAAAGTGCCTTCTCTACTTGATACAGTTTCATTTTATGAAACTGTATGAAGCTTGTCATTTTATTCGTTACTATCTATAATGATGGAAGATTGAGACATAGGAGTGAAGAATATGGGATTAACGGCTGGTATCGTTGGATTACCGAACGTAGGTAAGTCAACATTATTTAATGCAATTACACAAGCAGGTGCGGAATCTGCAAACTATCCATTCTGTACAATAGATCCAAACGTTGGAATTGTAGAAGTTCCAGACCATCGTTTAAATAAATTAACAGAACTTGTTGAACCAAAGAAAACAGTGCCAACTGTATTTGAATTTACGGATATTGCAGGTATTGTAAAAGGCGCGAGTAAAGGTGAAGGATTAGGAAATAAATTCTTATCCCATATTCGTCAGGTAGATGCAATTTGCCAAGTAGTTCGTTGTTTTGAAGATGAAAATATTACACACGTAGCGGGTAAGGTAGATCCGATTTCAGATATTGAAACAATCAACTTAGAGCTTATTTTAGCGGATTTAGAATCTGTTGATAAACGCATTGATCGCGTGGCAAAATTAGCGAAGCAAAAAGATAAAGATGCTGCATTCGAACACGAAATTTTAGTTCGTTTAAAAGAAGCATTTGAAGAAGGAAAACCAGCTCGTACAGTTGAATTTACAGAAGAGCAAATGAAAGTAGTAAAAGGTCTTCACCTATTAACAGTAAAAGAAATGTTATATGTAGCAAATGTTGGTGAAGATGATGTAATGGATCCATCTGCAAACGAATATGTACAAATTGTAAAAGAATTTGCTGCAAAAGAAAACTCTCAAGTAATTGTTGTTTGCGCAAAAATTGAATCAGAAATTGCTGAGTTAGATGAAGAAGAAAAGAGAGTCTTCCTTGAAGAACTAGGCATTGCAGAATCTGGTCTAGATCAATTAATTCGTGCAGCGTATGATTTATTAGGGTTGGCTACTTATTTCACAGCGGGTGTACAAGAAGTACGTGCTTGGACATTTAAAACAGGAATGAAAGCACCGCAATGTGCTGGAATCATTCATACAGATTTTGAACGTGGATTTATTCGTGCAGAAACAGTATCTTATGATGACTTAATGGAAAATGGTTCTATGACAGCTGCCAAAGAAGCTGGAAAAGTACGATTAGAAGGAAAAGAATACGTTATGAAAGACGGAGATGTTGTGCACTTCCGCTTTAATGTATAATTTTTTTATTTCCTAGGAAAAAAATAAAGTGAAACTTCCATTAGTGGGGGGCTTCATCCCCAACTGATGGAAAGCTCTCACCAATCGGGCTCTTACGGGCAGTTATCCCCCACCTAGCTTCTTCGCTTTCTCTGAATCTTGAGGTGGGGATTCTACTGCCCACGAGTAGCGGGATAAAGTATTTAACTTGGCAAATTCATTAGGTTTGCCAAGTTTTTTATGTTTCCGTGAGTTGCTTCCTCTAACTTACTATGATATAATCTAAACTCGTGAGTAATTACTATAAATTAATTGCTCCTTGCCCAGTATGGGCCGTTTAGACCAAAAGGAGGTGAAAGTGTAATGAAAAAGTACGAAATCATGTACATCATTCGTCCAAACATGGAAGAAGAAGCTCAAAAAGCTTTAGTTGAACGTTTTGCAGGCGTTTTAACTGAAAATGGTGCAGAAATCATTAACACAAAAGATTGGGGTAAGCGTCGTTTAGCTTACGAAATCAACGACTTACGTGACGGTTTCTACATGATCTTAAACGTAAATTCTAATCCAGAAGCGATTAATGAATTCGATCGTTTAGCTAAGATCAGCGAAGATATCATTCGTCACATCGTTGTTAAAAACGAAGAATAATCATTAAAGATATATAGGGAGAGTGGTTCGATTGATGAATCGTGTTATACTCGTTGGTCGTTTAACTAAGGACCCTGACTTACGTTACACGCCAAACGGTGTTGCAGTAGCTACTTTCACGTTAGCTGTGAATCGCGCATTTACGAATCAGCAAGGTGAGCGTGAAGCTGACTTTATTAACTGTGTAATATGGCGTAAACAAGCAGAGAACGTGGCAAATTTTTTGAAAAAAGGTAGCTTAGCAGGCGTAGATGGACGTCTTCAAACTCGTAATTACGATGGACAAGATGGTAAGCGTGTATATGTAACAGAAGTTCTAGCGGAGAACGTACAATTTTTAGAACCGCGTAATAGCGGTGGTGAGCAACGCGGTTCATTCAATCAGCAACCATCGGGAGCAGGATTCGGAAATCAAGGCTCTCAAAACCCATTTGGTCAATCTGGTAACAATGGCAATAATGCTGGTTTTACTAGAAATGACGATCCATTTGCAAATGTAGGTCAACCAATCGATATTTCGGATGATGACTTACCATTTTAATGGTATAGAACGAATATTTTAAAACAGAATGGAGGGAAATGAACATGGCAGGTGGACGCAAAGGTGGACGTGCGAAACGTCGTAAAGTATGTTTCTTTACATCTAACGGTATCACTAATATCGATTACAAAGATGTAGATTTATTAAAACGCTTTGTATCTGAGCGCGGTAAAATTTTACCACGTCGTGTAACAGGTACTAGCGCAAAATACCAACGCAAATTAACAGTTGCAATCAAACGTGCTCGTCAAATGGCACTTTTACCATATGTTGGTGAATAATAACGCATGAAATGCACAGTAGAGTGACACTCTACTGTGCATTTTGCTATTCTTTTCTTTTTTATCCCATATTAATGGATAGTAAGGCCCACACTTCAAGATTTAAAGAGAAACACTGCTGGCATGTGCCCGATTGGGGGCCATCGGCAGGGGGTAAAAAACATGGTGGAAGTTTCACTTTATAAGAAAGAAGGTGTGAATAATGAAGCGCACACGACTCATTACAGAAGGAGCGGTTTTACTTGCTTTATATGCTGTCTTGCTTCTTGCTTCTCTGTATATGCCTATTTTAGGGATTATATGTATATTTGCATTGCCGTTACCATTTCTTATTTTTACGATAAGATATCCATTAAGTAGTGCTTTTATATTATTAGGAGCAGCGATGCTTGTAACACTTATTGTTAGTTCGCCTCTTAGTATTGTGAATACAATTATGTTCGGAATAACAGGTATTGTATTAGGACATATGTATAAAAAGAAAAAGAGTATTATTGAAATTTTATTAGTAGGGACACTTGTATATCTTGTAAGTTTTGTATTGCTGTATGTTGTCAGCGTGAAGTTTTTTAATATCGATTTTATTAAACAAATGGAAGACATGTTTAAGCAATCCATGGAACAAAGCGAGAAATTTATGAAAATGGCAGGTACACCTGTAAATGAAGAGCAACTAGCTGAATTGAAAAAAGTGGGTAATACAATTCGTTTGCTTGCACCAACTTTACTTGCTATGGGATCACTTTTTTATTCTTGGATTACAATTTTAATTTCTAATCGTGTCTTAAAACGATTAAAGTACACGACGGAATCTTGGCCGAAATTTCGTGATATACAAATTCCTAAGAATATTGTTTGGTTATACGTCGTTGTTGTTTTACTTTCCTCTTTTACAAAAATAGAAGCGGGATCATATTTAGAAATGGCGTTTTTAAATTTATCGGCAATTTTCTCCTTGTTACTGCTGTTTCAAGGTTTTTCATTCCTTGCTTTTTTTACAAATGCAAAAGGATATAATAAGGCTATTCTAATCTTAGTTTTTGTTGTAGGTTTGTTTGTACCAGTTTTGTTCCCTCTTGTGACAATCTTAGGTATAATTGATTTAGGCTTTTCGTTACGGTCGAAAGTACAGGTAAAATAAGTAGTTGAAAAAAGTGCTTTTTATAAGCATTTTTTTGTAACGAAACATAAAAGTATAAACCTTTATCCTGCACGTAATGGGACTGTAAGACTCTGTAAATGGGGATAAGTCTGGTGGATTTGACTAAATATCAGTAGAGGAATGAAGACCTGACTGGTAGAAGTTTCACTTTATAGGAGTTGTATATATGCCTGAATTTTATAAGAAACAGCGGTTTTTGTATCCTGTTTATGTGTTGGCATTTCTAGCGTTTGTACTCATTACAATTCTCGTTTATTTTCATTGGTTGACGGGGATGATTTCCTTCGTTGTCTTTTGTATTGTTTTATTTTTTACTATTAAATTTGAGCTTGCATTTCAAAAACGTTTTGAAAAATATACGAATGATACGATTACAAGAGTTAAAAAGGTAAGTAATGAGGCTTTCAATCAAATGCCAATTGGAATTTTACTATATAATAAGGATTATGGAATCGACTGGGCAAACCCATATTTATCTTCCTGTTTAGGGCAGCATTCGTTAGCTGGATGGCACCTGTATGATCTATCAGAGACCCTACTTCTATTTACAAAAGGTGAAACAGCTAATGATATTGTATCTTTGAACAATCGGAAATTTCGTGTGTTTGCCAGGAAAGAAGAAAAGTTAATTTATTTCTTTGATGTGACAGAGCAAACAGAGATTGAGAAAATGTATGAAGACCAAAGAACGGTACTCGCTGTCATCTATTTAGATAACTATGATGAAGTTACGCAAGGACTAGATGATCAATTGCGTACAAACATTACAAGCCATGTTACATCTTTGTTGAATGAATGGGCTGTGAAACATGGAGCTTATTTGAAACGTGCTTCATCTGAGCGTTTTTTCGTTGTGTTAAATGAAAGTATTTTAGCGCAAATGGAGAAAGGGAAATTTGATATTTTAGACCAAGTACGTGAAGAAACGTCTAAACGAAATATTCCTCTTACATTGAGCATTGGTGTTGGTTCTGGTGATTTATCGCTAGCAGAGCTTGGGGCTATGGCGCAATCAGGTCTTGATTTGGCACTTGGACGAGGTGGAGATCAAGTGACAATTAAACAAGCTACAGGAAAAGTAAAGTTTTATGGTGGGAAAACGAATCCGGTGGAAAAACGCACTCGTGTACGTGCACGCGTTATTTCGCATGCTCTAAAAGATCTTGTGTTAGAAAGCAGCAATATCATTATTATGGGGCACCGGGCACCGGATATGGATGCAATCGGAGCTGCAATTGGGATTTTAAAAGTAGCACAGCTGAATGAACGCCAAGGATATATCGTATTAGATGAAAATGATTCTGATAAAGGAATTAAGCGTTTAATGGACGAAGTTAAGCAGCACGAGGAATTATGGTCGCGCTTTATTACACCGCAGCAGGCGCTTGAATTTGCAAATGATGATTCGCTTCTTGTTGTAGTGGATACACATAAGCCGTCCATGGTCATGGAAAAAAAGTTGCTTGATAAGATTGAAAATGTAGTTGTAATTGACCATCATCGCCGCGGTGAGGACTTTATTGAGGACCCGTTGCTTGTTTATATGGAACCATATGCATCTTCTACGGCAGAACTTGTAACAGAGCTGTTGGAATATCAGCCTAAGCGCTTAAAAATGAATATGCTAGAGGCGACGGCTTTACTTGCGGGCATTATTGTGGATACCAAGAGTTTTACATTCCGCACTGGAGCACGCACATTTGATGCAGCCTCGTATCTTCGTTCACATGGTGCAGATACTGTATTGGTACAAAAGTTATTAAAAGAAGATATGGAGCATTATTTACAGATTGCAAAAACAATTCGAAATGCGTACATTTATAAAAATGGAATTGCGATTGCAAAGGTAGATGGCGATGGGTTTTATGATCAAGTCTTAATTGCACAATCAGCTGATACATTGCTGACAATGACGGGAATAGTCGCTTCTTTCGTAATTGCACAGCGTAGTGAAACTGTTATTGGTATTAGTGGACGTTCTTTAGGAGAGGTAAATGTACAGCTTATTATGGAGCATTTAGGTGGGGGCGGTCATTTAACAAACGCCGCAACGCAAATGCAAGACATATCGATTGATGAAGCAGAAGCAAAACTACAATCTGTTATAAATGAGTATTTAGAGGGAGGAACACAATCATGAAAGTAATTTTTCTAAAAGACGTAAAAGGTAAAGGTAAAAAAGGGGAAGTAAAAAACGTACCAGACGGTTATGCGAATAACTTTTTACTAAAACAAGGTCTTGCAGTTGAAGCAACAAACGCAAATGTGAAAACATTAGATGCGAAGAAACGCAAGGAAGAAAAAGATGCAGAATTAGAGCTTGAAAAATGCAAGGAATTAAAAGAAACTCTAGAAAAATTAACAGTAGAGTTAAAAGCGAAATCAGGTGAAGGTGGCCGTTTATTTGGTTCTATAACAAGTAAACAAATTGTAGATGGCTTACAAAAAGCTCATAACATTAAACTTGATAAACGCAAATTTGAGATGGATGACGCAATTCGTGCGTTAGGATATACGAATGTTACTGTGAAATTACACCCACAAGTGACGGCGACAGTAAAAGTACATGTTACTGAACAATAAACAAAAGATTAAAGAGGAGGTTTGCGTATGAGTGACGTATTTGCTGATCGTACCCCTCCGCATAATATTGAGGCTGAACAAGCCGTTTTAGGGGCTATTTTTCTTGATCAAGAAGCATTAACATCAGCTTCGGAAATGCTAATGCCAGAAGACTTCTATCGAACGGCACATCAAAAAATTTATCAAATGATGCTTGATCTTTCTGATAAAGGAGAGCCAATTGATTTAGTTACTGCAACAGCAGCTCTTGCTGATCAAAATTTGTTAGAAGAAATCGGCGGTGTTTCCTATTTAGCTGAACTAGCGGAAGCTGTGCCGACAGCTGCCAATGTTGGATATTATGCGCGCATTATCGCAGAAAAATCGATTTTGCGCCGGCTTATTCGAACAGCAACGCATATTGTGTCGGATGGTTATGAACGAGAAGATGATGTAGAGAGCCTGTTAAATGAAGCAGAGAAAAAAATATTAGAAGTATCTCAGCGTACGAACACAAAGGGATTTCAAAATATTAAAGATGTTCTTGTGGCAGCTTACGATAAAATTGAATTACTGCATAATCAAAAAGGTGAAATTACAGGAATTCCAACTGGTTTCACAGAGTTAGATCGTATGACAGCGGGTTTCCAGCGTAATGATTTAATTATTGTAGCAGCGCGTCCATCTGTAGGGAAAACAGCATTTTCTTTAAACATTGCTCAAAATGTTGCTACGAAAACGGATGAAAATGTTGCGATTTTTAGTTTGGAGATGGGAGCCGATCAGCTCGTTATGCGTATGCTTTGTGCAGAAGGAAATATTGATGCGCAGCGTCTTCGTACAGGATCTTTAACTTCAGATGACTGGGCGAAATTGACGATGGCGATGGGGAGTCTCTCAAATGCAGGTATTTTTATTGATGATACACCGGGGATTCGCGTTAGTGAAATTCGGGCAAAATGCCGACGCTTGAAACAAGAACACGGTCTCGGAATGATTTTAATCGATTATTTACAACTTATTCAGGGTAGTGGGAAATCGGGTGAAAACCGTCAGCAAGAAGTATCAGAAATTTCTCGTACACTAAAAGGGCTCGCTCGTGAACTAGAAGTTCCAGTGATTGCCTTATCTCAGCTCTCTCGTGGTGTTGAGTCTCGTCAAGATAAGCGTCCGATGATGTCTGATATTCGTGAATCAGGGAGTATTGAGCAGGATGCCGATATAGTAGCCTTTTTATATCGTGAAGACTACTATGACCGGGAAACAGAAAATAAAAATACAATTGAAATTATTATTGCTAAGCAGCGTAATGGTCCAGTAGGTTCGGTTGAACTGGCGTTTGTGAAGGAATTTAACAAATTCGTAAACTTAGAACGACGTTTTGATGAGGGCCATGCACCGCCAGCTTAGTGAAGGTATAAAAAAGAAGCACATTTCTTATAATAAAATGTGCTTCTTTTTTGTTTGTGAAAAATATTTCTTACGAACAAAAGGGATAAAAGTGAAAAAAATGTTCGTTTTTAAATTGACTTCTCTTTGCATTTTGGTACAATTATATTGTTTGAAAAGTTCGTTTGAAAATTGCGGAGGTGCTTGAATAATGTCTTCAGTAGTAGTTGTAGGAACACAATGGGGCGATGAAGGAAAAGGTAAAATTACTGATTTTCTTTCTGAACATGCGGAAGTAGTTGCAAGATATCAAGGTGGAAATAACGCAGGACATACAATCGTTTTCGGCGGTGTTAAGTATAAATTGCACTTAATTCCATCTGGTATTTTTTATAAAGAAAAAATTTGTGTTATCGGAAACGGTATGGTAGTAGATCCGAAAGCATTACTTGAGGAATTAAAATATTTACATGATCGTGGTGTAAGCACTGATAATTTACGTATCAGTAACCGTGCGCACGTTATTTTACCTTATCATTTAAAACAAGATGAGTTAGAAGAAGAGCGTAAAGGTGATAATAAAATTGGTACAACGAAAAAAGGTATCGGCCCTGCATACATGGATAAAGCAGCTCGTGTTGGTATTCGTATGGCAGACCTTTTAGATCGTGAAGCATTTAAAGAAAAGCTAGAGCGCAACCTTGCAGAAAAAAATCGTTTATTTGAAAAAATGTACGATGCAGAAGGCTTCAATGCTGACGAGATTTTTGAAGAATATTATGAGTATGGACAACGAATTGCGCAATACGTATGTGATACATCTGTTGTTTTAAATGATGCATTAGATGAAGGTCGCCGCGTATTATTTGAAGGTGCACAAGGCGTTATGCTTGATATCGACCAAGGTACGTACCCATTCGTTACATCTTCTAACCCAGTGGCTGGTGGTGTAACAATTGGTTCTGGTGTTGGTCCTTCTAAAATTCACCGCGTTGTAGGTGTATGTAAAGCATATACAAGCCGTGTAGGGGATGGCCCATTCCCAACTGAGTTACATGATGAAATCGGCAATCAAATTCGTGAAGTTGGTCGTGAATATGGTACAACAACAGGTCGTCCACGCCGCGTTGGTTGGTTCGATAGCGTTGTTGTAAGACATGCTCGTCGCGTTAGTGGTCTTACAGACTTATCTTTAAACTCTATCGACGTATTAACAGGTATTCCAACTTTGAAAATCTGTATTGGATATAAATATAACGGAGAAATTCTTGATGAAGTTCCAGCAAACTTAAACATTTTAGCAAAATGCGAGCCAGTATATGAAGAGCTTCCAGGCTGGACAGAAGATATTACAGGTGTAAGAACATTAGCTGATCTTCCTGAAAATGCAAGACATTATGTAGAGCGTGTGTCTCAATTAACAGGTATCCCATTATCTATGTTCTCTGTTGGTCCAGACCGTAATCAAACAAACATTGTTCGTAACGTATACGGCCTATAATCTTGTTTTTTTCTTAAAAGTACGGTATATTGAAAAAAGAACTCATATTCAAATGAGTTCTTTTTTCATGTTTTTATAAAAAAATGAAAAAAAGTATTGCAAAAATAAAACACCTTATGATATTATAATTCTTGTCGTCACGAAACATGACATTGGTGAGTATGAGCCATTAGCTCAGTTGGTAGAGCATCTGACTTTTAATCAGAGGGTCGAAGGTTCGAGTCCTTCATGGCTCACCATTTTATTTTCGTGGCCCGTTGGTCAAGTGGTTAAGACACCGCCCTTTCACGGCGGTAACACGGGTTCGAATCCCGTACGGGTCACTTCTTTATATATTATTTTGGTCCCGTGGTGTAGTGGTTAACATGCCTGCCTGTCACGCAGGAGATCGCCGGTTCGACCCCGGTCGGGACCGCCACTTTTGTTTAATACCACAATTAGTGGTTTTATATATATGTTTTGGCTCGGTAGCTCAGTCGGTAGAGCAGAGGACTGAAAATCCTCGTGTCGGCGGTTCGATTCCGTCCCGAGCCACTCTCAGGATATTAGGTGGGCCCACTTAATATCCTTTTTATATTGTTCAATTTTACAAATGAGAGTAGTTCTTTTACAATAGAATGAGGAAGCCTCTAGCAGTTGAAGCTAGGGGCTTTTCTGTAAGGAAGGCATTAAATATGCAGGAGGAAACTAAAATGATGGGAAAGAAAATTTTAGTCGTTGATGATGAGAAGCCAATTGCAGATATTTTAAAGTTTAACTTGGAAAAAGAAGGTTTTGAAATTGTGATGGCACACGATGGCGATGAAGCAATTGAAAAAGCAAATGAAGAACAACCGGATATGGTTTTATTAGATATTATGTTACCGGGAAAAGATGGTTTAGAGGTTTGTCGAGAAATACGAAAAAATCATGAAATGCCGATTATTATGTTAACAGCAAAAGACTCTGAAATTGATAAGGTTCTTGGACTGGAACTGGGTGCAGATGACTATGTGACAAAACCATTTAGTACGCGTGAGCTATTAGCGCGCGTAAAGGCGAATTTACGTCGTCATCAACAAGGTGGAACAGCTGAAAAAGAAGAAAATACAGAGATGATTATTGGCCCAATTGTGATTAATCCAAACGCATATAGTGTAACAAAACGTGAGGAAAGCATTGAGCTAACACATCGTGAATTTGAATTACTTCATTACTTAGCGAAGCATTTAGGACAAGTTATGACACGTGAGCATTTATTACAAACCGTTTGGGGTTATGATTATTTTGGTGATGTACGTACAGTAGATGTAACTGTTCGTCGCTTACGTGAGAAAATTGAGGATAATCCAAGTCATCCGACTTTAATTGTGACAAGACGCGGTGTTGGATATTACTTACGTGATCCAGAGCAGGAGTAATATATGAAGAAAGTTGGTTTTTTTCAGTCTATTCATTTAAAATTCGTATTAATTTACATGTTATTAATTTTAATGGCAATGCAAATTATTGGTGTCTATTTCGTTCGTGAGTTAGAAAAGAATCTTGTGAAGAGTTTTAAGGAATCATTAACACAACGAACGAACTTACTCGCTTACAATTTAAAGCAGGAATTTGCGAAAGAAAGAGATAAAACAAAAGATCCCACTCTTGAAGACGCGATTAAAACGAGTATAGAAGATTTTTCTTCTGATCGAAAAGCTGATATTCAAGAAGTTCGGGTAATTGATGAGAGTAGTCGTGTATTAGCGACATCACATCAATATAATCAAGGTATTGTCGGAAAAAAAACAACAGATTTACTGGTAAAGCGAGCCTTAGTGCAAGAAAAAACTGTTGAAAAAATGGAAATAGACCGCAGTACAGGAAATCGTGTGCAAGTTGTTGCTACTCCTGTTCAAGGAAATAATAAGAAACCTTTTGTAATCTATATTGTTGCTTCTATGGAAGATGTTTATAAACAAATGAAGCTTATTAATCAAATCTTTGCAACGGGAACGGTTATTGCATTGTTGGTAACGGCTGTACTAGGTATCTTATTGGCGCAAACCATTACAAGACCAATTTCAGATATGAGAAAGCAAGCCATTGAAATGGCAAAGGGAAATTACTCTCGTAAAGTAAAAGTAAATGGCAATGATGAAATCGGTCAGTTAGCATTAGCATTTAATAACTTATCTAAGAAATTGCAGCAAGCTCGTTCTTCTATGGAGAGTGAGAGAAGAAAACTTTCGTCTGTATTATCTCATATGACAGATGGGGTAATTGCAACAGATCGAAAAGGGGATATTATCTTATTAAACGATCCAGCAGAAAAAATGCTAAATGTTTCACGTGAAACAGCGTTAGATCAATCTATTTTAGAAATATTAGGCATTCAAGAAGAATACACATTAGATAATTTATATGAAGAACCAGATTCTGTTATTTTAGATTTTAGTACAAGAGATGAGCCGTATATTCTAAGAGCTAGCTTTTCTGTTATTCAAAAAGAGAATGGAAAAGTGAACGGTTTCATTGCAGTGTTATATGATGTGACGGAACAAGAGCGAATTGATGGGGAACGCCGTGAGTTTGTAGCAAACGTTTCGCATGAACTTCGTACACCATTAACAACGATGCGAAGCTATTTAGAGGCATTGAGTGAGGGGGCATGGCAAGATCCGAATATTGCACCGCAATTCTTACAGGTAACACAAGAAGAAACGGAGCGAATGATTCGACTGGTCAATGCATTATTACAGCTTTCAAAACTAGATAGTACAGAATATCGTTTAATGAAAGAATGGGTGGACTTTACACAATTCTTTAGTAATATCATTGACCGTTTTGAGATGTCAAAAGAACAAAACGTATCTTTTAATCGTTCATTTTCTAAGAAATCACGTTTTATTGAAATCGATGAAGATAAAATTACACAAGTTCTTTATAATATCATTTCAAATGCATTAAAGTATTCTCCAGAAGGTGGAACAGTGACATATCGGTTACGAGAAAGAGAAGATATGTTAGAAGTAAGCATTAGTGACCAAGGAATGGGAATTCCAAAAGAGAATGTTGATAAGGTTTTTGAACGTTTCTATCGTGTTGATAAGGCTCGTTCGCGTAAATTGGGTGGAACGGGATTAGGTCTAGCAATTGCCAAGGAAATGATTCAAGCCCACGGCGGATCAATTTGGGCGAAAAGTGAAGAAGGAAAAGGGACAACCATTTATTTCACGCTTCCAATGGAAAAGGAAGAAGAGGATGACTGGGGATGAATATTGAGAATTTAAAATCAATCTTGCTAATTAATTTGGTTGTTATTAGTGTATTTCTTACTTTTAATTTATGGACCTATGTACCCGATTCTAGCAAGTTGCAAAATGCAAAATATTTACAAGATAATGCAGAGATGGAACAGAAGAGTCTTACGAATGTAATTTTTCCTTCCGTAGTTCTTTTTCATAAAGAGAATACGCATCTTGGAAGTGAGGATATAGACAGTATTAATCCATTGTATAAATTACTTGAGAGAGGAGAATTGTATGATTTTAGGGATATATCAAATGATATCCCAAAACATCAATTCCTCTCCTTTGTTCGTGGTAAAAATAAGATTGAAATGATTTTTCCTACCCATATACCTTTAGATTCTATGAAAGACGTTTTTACAATTAAAGAAAAGGTTCCAGATTCATATAGCTTTGATCGTATACTGATTGATCTTCAAGGAAGCCGGGACGGTAATATTCCTGTATATTTCGTTTCGTATGAAAATCGCAAAGTATATCATATGGTATTAAAAGGGATTTCGGTTAAAGAGCTTGACACAGCGCGTGATCAATTTGCAGCTAAAGCAAGGGACTACTCTCAATACGAATTAAGTGATACGAGAGAGATATTTTTGCCAGATACGAAAACGGACAAGCAGAGTATCGTGTATTTAATAAGTAATATACCTGAGGATATATTTATAAATTCATTATTTACAGATCCTCGTTATGTAAAAAAAATGTCCGATGATCAAGAAGACACGTATACAGATGGAATTCGTCTTATGCAAGTATTAAAGAAAAAGCAAATGTTGCAGTACACAAATTCAGCTATATCAGACCAATCACATATATATGGAAGTACGCTTGTTCAACGCAGCTTTGATTTTATTAATAGTCATGGTGGTTTAACAGGTGCTTATCGTTTTGATTATATGAATTCCACAAAAGGAAAAACAACGTATCGTTTATATGTTGATAGCTTACCTGTATTTAATGAAAGTGGTATGGCAACATTGGAACAAGTGTGGGGTGTAGATGAATTAATTTCGTATAAGCGTCCATTGTTTAAGTTATCGAAAGTAAAGTATGGCGATGATCAAACAATTTCTCTTCCAGATGGTAAGACGTTGATACAATCTTTAGAGAAAAATAAAAAGGTGGATATGAAATTAATTCAAGATATTCGTTTAGGATATAAGCTTACACCAGAGCCAGGAGCAGGGCCGAACGGAAAAAACATTGCTGCAGTAAATTTAAAACCTATTTGGTATGTGGTATATGGTGAAGATGATAAAGTTTTAGAATGGAGTGTGGAGAAAGGGGGAGAGCTCATTGGATTGGAATAGGATTAAAACAATTTTTATTGTTACCTTTTTCATTTTAGATCTCTTCCTTGTTTTTCAGTTCGTTCAAAAACAAGATAGTGATCAACTTGATTATATGACGGAAACGAATATTGAAGAACAATTGAAAGCAGATAAAATTACATCTGAGGATTTGCCGAAAGAACCGACGAAAGATACGTATATTATGGCAAAAAATAAGAGTTTCTCTAATGAAGATATACATTCTTTAAAAAATCAAACGGTGTTTTTACAAGATTCTAATACCATTGTAAGTAAGCTTAAAGAGCCATTTTGGAATGCAAAAGCAACAACAAGTGATAATTATAGTGAATTTCTGCGTTCTTATGTAATTGATGGACAAAAATACAGTGCTGCAGGAAAAGCGGAAGGATCAAAAGTGTATTTTTTTCAAAAATATAAGGACAAGCCGCTATTTTATAATCAACATGGTATGATTGTTGCCGAACTAAATGAAAAGAAAGAAATTATATCGTATACACAAACAATGCTATATGAATTTAAAGAGATGGGAGACCAAAATAAAGAGTTAGATATTATTTCTGCTCGAAATGCATTAGAAACGTTGTATACGAAAATTGAATTGAAGCAAGGGAGTCATATAAAAGGGGCAAAATTAGGATATGCAACAGTGGTAGCTCCTTCTTCTTCAAATATACAAGTTCTCGTTCCAACATGGAATTTGTACACAGATAAGTTAGATTACTTTGTAAATGCAATAGAAGGACAAATTATTAAATTAGGCAAGGAAAATGAACAATGGAGTGAAGATAAATGAGTTTGCATTTTAGTGTACTTGCAAGTGGCAGTACGGGAAATGCGCTGTATGTAGGGACAGAACGCCAAAAATTATTAGTAGATGCAGGGCTAAGCGGAAAAGCAACAGAAGCCTTGTTTCAACAAGCTGAAATAGATATAAATAACATATCTGGCATTCTTGTCACACACGAACATAGCGATCATATTAAAGGACTAGGTGTGCTAGCACGTAAGTATCATTTGCCTGTTTATGCAAATGAGAAAACATGGAACGCGATGGAACATTTAATCGGTAATATTCCAACGGAGCAAAAATTTATTTTCTCAATTGGAGAAATTAAAACATTTGGAGATATTGAAGTGGAATCATTTGGTGTTTCACATGACGCTGCTGAACCAATGTTTTATGCGTTTCATCATAATGGAAGGAAGTTAGCGCTTATTACAGATACGGGATACGTTAGCGACCGAATGAAAGGAATTATTAAGGGAGCTAATGCTTTTGTGTTTGAAAGTAATCATGACGTTGAAATGCTACGAATGGGGCGTTATCCATGGAGCATTAAACGAAGAATTTTGAGTGATGTAGGACATGTTTCTAATGAAGATGCAGCTCTTGCGATGACTGATGTGATTACGGATGAAACGAAGCATATTTATTTGGCTCACCTTAGTTTAGACAATAATATGAAAGAACTTGCCCGTATGTCTGTTGAGCAAGTGCTTGAAGAAAAAGGACTTGCTGTAGGAGAAGCATTTCAGCTGCACGATACAGATCCCAAAACGCCAACTAAAATTCAATACGTATAATTCTTCATTTTGGTAAACAATAAAGGAGAATATAAATGCTTTCGGAAGGCTAGGTGAGCATAAATGTCCTTTATTGATGAAGAAGATGTTCAGATGAAACGAAAAAGAAAGCAAAAGCATAAACATATTTTTATTTCTGGTGTAGCGGGAACTATCATTGGTGCTACATTATTTGCTTTTGCGATTCCAACGTTTTCAAAACTAGGTTGGACTACAACAAGAGAAACTGAAGCAAGTGAAGAGAAACAGTATATAGCACAGTCTGCTCCTCAGGTTGTGAATACAGGAGATGGCTTTGTTAAAGCTGTTGATCGTGCTTCAGAAGCGGTTGTGGGTGTTATTAATATTCAGCGTGATAATTTTTCAGAAGCAGATTCCGAAGCAGGAACAGGATCTGGTGTAATTTATAAGAAGGAAAAAGGAAACGCATATATTGTAACGAACAATCATGTTGTAGCGGGAGCAAATCGCATTGAAGTAAGTTTGAGTGATGGAAAAAAGGTTCCTGGAAAGATTTTAGGAACTGATGTTGTAACTGATTTAGCTGTCTTACAAATTGATGAAAAATATGCGAAAAAGGTCATTGAACTTGGTGATTCTACGAAAGTAAAACGTGGTGAAGCTGCGCTTGCAATTGGGAACCCTCTTGGTTTAGAATTTTCAGGTACTGTAACGCAAGGGATTATTTCAGCAAATGAACGCATTGTACCGGTTGATTTAGATCAAGATGGGCATTATGATTGGCAAGTGGAAGTATTGCAAACAGATGCAGCCATTAATCCAGGTAATAGTGGCGGGGCTCTTGTAAATGAAGCAGGGCAGCTTATTGGAATCAACTCCATGAAAATTGCTGCAAAAGAGGTAGAGGGAATTGGACTTGCAATTCCTATCACAAGAGCTGTTCCAGTTATGAATGAGCTTGAAAAGTATGGGAAAGTAAGAAGACCTTACGTTGGAGTTGAATTAAGGTCTTTAAATGAAATTCCAAATTATTATTGGGATAAAACATTACATCTTCCATCTAATATAACAGAAGGTGTATGTATTTTAGATGTGAAAAGCCCATCTCCTGGTGTGGATGCAGGTTTACACGAATATGACGTCATTGTAGCAGTGGATGGAAAAGCAGTTCAAGATATTATTGCATTCCGAAAAATCTTATACAATAAGAAAATTAATGATAAAATGACAGTCACATATTATCGTGGTGCAAAACGAGAAACAACAACTATAAAATTAGGCAGTCAGCAGTATTAAAACAGGAGGCAGCCCCTCCTGTTTTCTGTTGTGGATAAGTGAGGTGAAATTATGAAATTACCTTGTTGTTTAGAACATGTGGAATTAGCGTTAGATATTATTGTGGATGAATGTGAAGTGCCACCATTTATCCACACTGTGGATAATAAAGATAATGAGCAAAAAACGTGTGAATTTTGTCAAAATAAGGCGACATATGTTGTATCGAACACAGATTCCCACACAATATGTGGATGATAAATGTGGATATGTGGATAACTTCTGTGGATAATGTGTTTGTAAGGTGGGGAATATATGTGAATATCTTAATTATCTCAATCGGAAAATTAAAAGAAAAATATTTAAAACAAGGCATTGAAGAGTACTTAAAACGATTATCGGCCTATGCAAAAGTGGAGATTGTTGAGTTACCAGATGAAAAAGCACCGGAGAATTTAAGTGAAGCAGAAATGCAAATGGTAAAAGAAAAAGAGGGAATTCGTATCTTAGATAGAATTTCTGATGATACGCATGTAATTGCATTAGCAATTGAGGGAAAGCAAAAATCATCAGAAGAGTTTGCTGCAAACTTAGATCGCCTTGCTACATATGGAAAAAGTAAAGTGGCATTTGTTATTGGAGGATCGCTTGGGCTAAGCCAAGAAGTAATGAAGCGCTCTAATGAGTCATTGTCGTTTTCAAAAATGACGCTGCCTCATCAGTTGATGCGTTTGGTACTGGTAGAGCAGGTGTATAGAGCGTTTCGAATTAATCGTAATGAACCGTATCATAAGTAAATGAAGTTCTTTATTCAAGGGTATCAACTGAATGAAAGAGGGAAGAGAAATCAAGGAATAATGATTTCTCTTCTTTTTTGTTTTAAGACTTAAAAAGAATAAAAAATGGAACCCTTTTAGGTCGTTGCTAAAAAATGTGTAACTAAATTTGAATATTGAATTCAATCATCATCGCATCGGTTTTGTTTACTGTCATTTGTTTTTACGGTGTTTATGACAGTCAAAGCATTGAGAAAAGGAGTTATCACTGCATTGTTCTGAAACTCGTTCACATGGATTAAAGGTAGGATTAGTTAGAACCTCGTAGGGTCTCATCATGTCGTAATCTTCGTGCTCAAGAATGTGGCAGTGCCAAGGATAGGTTCCTGTAAATGGACCAAAACGTGCAATAATTCGGGTAACTTCTCCGGGATTGGCACGAACAGTATCTTTCCATCCTCTCTCATTTAAATCGGGTGGTATTGGCGGCCCTACTTTTAGGTTAGAACCATTTGGATCACCAGTAAATACAGCACGATTCAAAATTTGAAAATTGACGAGGTGCAAGTGAATCGGGTGAGTGTCTGGTGTCGTATTGTACAGCTCCCAAATCTCTATCGTTCCATTATACGGGGTTTCTGTAATGGGCTGATCCCACTCCATGTTATTTAATAATGGCATAGGGCGTCCAAAATTATCAGTAGCTTCAAGTAAAGTGTTTTTTCGTGTAATTACAGCATCCTGGGGATTTAGGTGCTCCAAGCAACTCAATTTTTGTGGAATTTTGCTTTTGTCAGGTCTGCAGCATGTTTGTTTGACGCGAAATTGCATAATCTGCCTTAGATCTTCAGAAGGACTTTCACCATCAGGGAATGGGGTTGGTGCGTCATTTGTTAAAATAATACTCTGACCGTTATGGTTTGAAAAATCTACAATGACATCGGCGCGTTCCGCAGGTGCAAGGATGATTTCGGACACTGGGACTGGTTTTTCCAAAAGTCCTCCATCCGTACCAATTTGGATAAAATTTTGCCCAGAGCTTAGCTGCATACGATAAAAACGAGAATTGGAGCCATTTAGAATGCGGAACCGGTATTTTCGTGGCTCAACTTCAAGATAAGGCCATACTTTTCCGTTGACTAAAATTGTGTTACCGAAAAATTCAGGGACGACTGATGGATTTGGTAATGTAGGATCGATTGGTGGCGGCGGCTGCGGGGCTGGGGGCGCCATATTTCCTGGTTGGGATGGATAGAATAGCTCACCATTGGCGTAGAACGAACGATCTTGGATGACTAGTGGAATTTCAAATTTTCCACTAGGAAGACACAATTTTTTCTCTTCTTCATCCCTGAGAAGATAGAAGCCCGCAAGGCCTGCATAAACGTTCAAACGAGTGATTCCAATGGCGTGATCATGATACCAAAGTGTTGTAGGACGTTGACAGTTTGGGTAGTAGTAGACTTTATTCACAAATGTCGGTCCAACGTTTTGAAAATCTCTTGTGAACCATGCCTCAGGATATCCATCACTTTCTGGACGAACCCGAGCTCCATGTAAATGGACAACCGTCCTAACAGGAGGTTTGTCTGGTTGCGCACCATGAACGGTTTGATCGACGGGCAGCAGGTGTTCAAAAGGTAATTTATTTTTCCATTTTACAAAAATAGGGTGATTTCTTTCTACTTCAAATGTTGGTCCAGGGTACATACCGTTGTAACCCCAGACGGTAGTCGGCGGCAAATCACGATGTAATTTTTGTTTGACTTGCTTCATCGCTACCTCATAGAATGGGATTCCATCATGGGTACCTTCTGGTTTTAAGACAGGAGGAATTGGTAATGCATCTACAAATTTTTTTAAAGACAATTAACTGCCTCCTTTTTAAAGAATCAAATATTGTTTGTTATATATAATATGAATTTAATTGAAGTGGGTATAGACGAATTTCTAATAGGAAATGAACGGAAAAGGATTGGGTTGTAAAAAAATAAAGAGTTTGGAACTATTTCCAAACCCTTTTTAGATTTAATCCTTCTTGAATATAACCCCACACTGAAACTGGGCTCATTATCATCTGGTAAATTAGAACATAAGCTAGAAACCCTAAATTATTTTTTCTTATTTTTAAGTCAAGATTTTTAAAAATGCGTTTTTGATATCGATACATAAAATAATTTTGTAAAATAGTTAAAGGTAAGACAAATAAGGTTGTAGGACCAACAATCCAATAGTGTCCAAAAAATGAAAGAATAAGACCTGGCAACCAACAGAAAGTATACACTGTATCCAAATACGGCATAATAATATTACATCCTGTGAGATAGCGTACGTAAGAAATAGGATGTTCCCATGGTTTTACTAATTTTAAGCCCTCTATCATCCCTCTTGCCCATCTGCTTCTTTGTCTGCAAAAATGCTCCAATGATTCTGGTACATCAGTAAAAGCGACAGCAAGCGGCTCAAAATAAACTCTCCAATTATTGGATAAAAACTTCCATGTTAATACAATATCTTCCCCAATAGCGTCTGGCCACCCTCCTACTGCACGAACGGAATCTGTTTTATAAAGTGAAAAAGCTCCTTGTGCTACTAGAGTGCCTTGAAATAGCCCTTGTAGTCGTTTAACGCTGGCAATTCCCAAAAAATAGTCCCATTCTTGAATCTTAGCTAAAAAACCACCACGGCTATTACGAACAAGTACACTGCCAGCAACTGCGCATACATCTTGTGGGGCCGACATCATTCGGGCAACAATATATCGAATGGCTGATTTATGTAGTAACGTATCTGCATCTAATGTAATTACAAGGTCTGTCTTTACATATGAGAAACCCGTATTCAAGGCATGGTTTTTGCCAGGAGTAGATTCATGAACAATTGTTACATCTAAATTAAATTTCTTCCCTGCAACCTTAGCCATTTCTGCGGTTTTATCTGTAGAGTTATTATCAATTACAATAATATTTACCTTTCCTTGATAATCCTGATTTGCAATATAGCGAATCGTATCCAGAATTCCTTTTTCTTCGTTCCAACATGCTATAAGTATAGTAAGGGGGGGGATTGGATTAGGATCTTTTAATGGGGGCTGTCTATCAAGTAATAAACTAGACACCATAAATGCGTTCATATAACCAGGTATATAGGCAATTCCTGCAATAATAAGAATAGCAAATGGGACAGTTATGAAGAAGCCCAAGTCTTTTACCCACGGTATAGAAAACCAAATAGATAAACACATCCATATGAACGCTACAATATGACTGATATAAAACTTACTTTTAATTGGGATATATAAATTTTTTGTTTCTTTAGGTTTCATATTTTGTAGAGTTTCCTGATTTGTCACTGGATCCATTTTATTTTCTCCTCTATCGATTTTATTTGAATAAACGTTTTATGTGAGGTATCCATGGTTTAAATATCGTAGATTATGGATATTAGGCATAATTGTATCAAGTTATTTCCAATATTTCTATATTCATTCTCTCTTATTATTTATATACCATATGAAAAGAAGACATTAACTAAGGTATTAGAATTAAATAGGTGTAAGATATTTAAACAGTTCTGGATTCAATAAGTAACTTAGACGAAGAAAATAGGTGGGGGATGAAGAAAAACTCCCACTGAGGGGAGTTTAATTTTATCAGATTTCTTATTTTTTGTTTCCAAAAGGTAGTCCAGATATGTAGCCAACTCCTCCGGTCTCCTGAATGCCTATGCCTTGTTTCATCGCTTCTTCTAATTTAGCTTTGTCGACGGCTGTAATTTGCTTGCCTTCCAGGTCTTCACCTGGATGCTGATAGTTACTTAAGACATAACGGAAGCCGTTAGCATCATCAACTGCTCTTAATCCTGTTGCTTCTGCACCAGCAGTAACTGAAAGGATTCTTGATAGTTGCTTAGTTTTAACGTTATAAGCCCATACAAAGTTATTTGTGTGCATGGAGCTGTCTTCTCCAATGAATAACGTGTTTAAATCATTTGAGAAGGTTAAGTTATCAGGATTTGCTACTTTGTCTGGTGCAGCTGTATTTCCGTAGGCATCTGGAGCTTTCAAATCTTCTCCAATAATAAGTCCTTTCATACTAGCGGGTACGAATTCGCTCTCGATGTGACGGCCGCTGTTATCTTTTTGCTCTTCGTTTAAGTCTATTTGCCAAGTTACGCCAGAATTAATAGCGGGTAGCTGAATATCGTCTTGAATGCTACCTTCTTGTTTTTGCATGCTGCCATTTTGATAGGACATAGCGATATACGCTTTTTTATCTTTCTCATTGACAGCGATTCCTTCCATTTTATTAAATTCAGATGTTGCACCTAATATAGCACCATATCTGCGAGATTCTAGGAATGCAGCTGCTTTTTCCATCCCAGGTTTTACTCTAAGGTACTCGACATTTTTATTTGCTGATGTTTTGATCGCCGTATAGCCAGCAGTAGGTTGAGTTGCTGTATCAAAAATATCACTGAACTTAACGCCTTTATCAATAATAGCTTTTATTTCCTTATCAGTTGAATGCCCCAGCTTAATCCATTCTAAATTTCCTGCACCGCCATTTTCAGTACTTGTTTGTTTAAATTTAGCTGCGTATAACGTTCCTGCAGAGAAATCTTTCTTTTTATCTGCCACATACATAAACATCATTGTATTTACGCCATCATCACCAAATATTGCTGTTTTATCATCGGGTAAAACTTGCATTAGTTCATGAGAAAATCTTCCTGTACTATAATGTTTGACAACGGAAGGTTCTCCTTGTGCATTGACGGAGATTTCAGGAATCCAGCCATAAAAATAAGGATTTGCTTTAGATTTATCACCAAAGTAGTAGTTAGCAAAGTTTGTAACAGCTTTATAAGAACTGGATGTAGGATCTTCAAATGAGCGTGCGTCAGGTTCATATTCTTCTGAGCCAAGATGAGTGTTCCAATCTGTTGTAGTCCCATTACATGGAGTCCAGAGACCATTTACGTTTGAAAAATCAATTTTTTTGGCGTTATTAACAGTTAGTTCGCCAGTTTTTTTATTTTGATCAACTTGTGTAAGAGTCATGGATGCCGGGAGGCCAGAAATTGAGTTTCCTGCATTATCTATTGAATCATATTCATAATGAGAGATAATGTAAGATTTTCCAGAAATCGTAATTAAACTATTGGAGTCAGGTGCATCAGAAATAAAATAAGAAGGTTTGTACGGAATACTTTTATCGACAATCGGATTCCCTTTTGCGTCAATAGGAGTGCCAGCGGGGATCATTTCGCCTTTATTTTTTACAATTTTATCTTTGGATAAAAAAAGAGATTTGTAATCAAGAGGAGTTTCTTTTACACTGCCGTCTTTATAGGTGACTTTCACCTTAGCTTCTGAATAAGTTTTGACCATGTTTTCAATAGTAGTTGGGGCTTTCATAGAAGTAAATTCTACGCGCTCTATTTGATTGTGTTTTTGAGACTTAGAATCATGATCAAAATCGGATGCGAAAGTCGGAACGGCAGCAGAAGCCATTATAGCCATAGAAAGACCAGCTGAAACTATTTTTTTCATAATAATTTGATTCCCCCTAAACTTTTGATAATTTTATTAAATCATTGAATTGTTAAGAGGGTATTAAGGAATATCCCTCAGTGTTGAGAATTTATTAAAGTAACAATAAATTTATATAATGATTTTTATCATAGCGTTAAGAATGTACCGATAGAAAGTGTATTTAAGCTGGCTTTTAATCAACCAATTACTCTTAAAGATGCTGCGAAAATCAGTGTAAAAGGCCCTGATGGTTTTCTAGAGATACACAATGAGGTAGTTGATGGTGTATTAACGATTAAACCGGAACTTTTTAAAGGAGATACAACATACACACTTACAATAAAAAAGGAAGCTGTATCAGGCTATTTAGGAATGCAGTTACCAAATGATATTGAAATGGAGTTTCAAACAGAAGGGGTACCAACAGGTTGGCAACAAATTAACGAAAAATGGTATTATTATTCTCCTATTACAGGTAAAGAAGTGACTGGCTGAAATCAGGTAATACATGGTATTACTTAAATGAAAGTGGCGCCATGGTAACAGGATGGTTAAGTCTAGATAATACGTGGTATTACTTCTATGGCAGTGGAGAAATGGCGTATAATACGAGGATAGATGGTTATAAATTAGGTTCGAATGGTGCATGGATAAGATAGAAGAGCTAATAAAGCTTAATTAAAATGGAAATGAGTTTATAAAATATTAAAAAGCAGGTAGTTTCAAAAGAAGTATGGAAACGGCCTGCTTTTCATTTTTGGATACAAGAAGTTATGATTTTATTTCATCCACTATTTTTTCTGCTAAACGTCGATACATATTACTCATGGTTACGAAAGATGTAAGCAATAAAAACTTCTCAAAATTTTCATTTTCGAAGATAGCAGTTTCTGCTTTCACTTCATCTACTCGATTGTTTACATCATTTTTAAAGTTTTTGATATTTGTTTCTGTTAGATGGAGGTAACCTTTATACAGAGCATCTAGTTCAAAATCGTCCTCGTGTACTAATTTTTCATTAATTTCAACTAATGAACTTTTTATGTCGTTAATAGAAAGTGCCCCTTTTAACTGATAAATTAAACTAATTAAGATTATATGCTCTTTAGAGTATTTTTTATTTTTAATAGGAAAAAACAGTTTTCCTTTTGCATAGTTGTTAATCATGGTTTTCGTTAGTACTTTTTCATCTTCATTTCTAGTTGTCATGTTGTAGCTATTTTCAAATAGCTGAACGACTTGATCTACATATAAATCTACATTAGGGATATCTTCAAGTGTAATTTTTTTTTCTAAATGTAATGTTTCTAGTAAATCTTTTATATTTTCCATATGAAACCCTCACTTTTATAGGAATGATGTAAATTTTTATGCTGTTGTGCCCACCTCAATGTTATGGGAAACAAGGTGAGGGCATATGCTCGGTTGGTTTAACTAATTATCAGTGGGTGATAAAAAATGCTCACTGATGGAAGCTTCACTTTATTAGTGATTATAACTTTCTGTGGTTATTCCTGTATATTTAATTATAGTATTATGAAACATATTACTTGTAAATGTTGACCTTTATAAATGATAGTTATATAATTACATGTAGTTATTAAAACTATGTGTGATTATATAGGGGGTTGTTAATGTGAATTCTTATGTGAGAGAACCGGTTAATGCATTTACGCATTTTGGAGGTGCAATTTTATCATTCGTCGCACTTCTTGCTATGTTAGTCAAAGTTTCTATAGAAATGCCGTCTGTCACTACAATTTCAGCAGTCATTTTGTTTGGGTTGGGGATGATGATTCTCTACGCTGCATCCACTGTATACCACATGGTTGTTGCAAGCAATCGTGTCATTTACTTTTTTAGAAAACTAGATCATTCCATGATTTTTGTTTTAATTGCAGGTACATATGCACCTTTTTGTTTAATTACGTTACAAGCCGAAAAAGGTTTGCTATTGTTCATATTGGTGTATGCAACCGCTGTGTGCGGAATTATTTTTAAAATGTTTTGGTTTAGTTGTCCTAGGTGGTTATCGACATCTATTTATCTTTTAATGGGATGGCTAATTATATTCTTTTTTGCTCCATTATCAGAAAATCTCAGTACAAATGGTCTCGTGCTATTGATACTAGGAGGGGTATTTTATACGATTGGCGGATTTATTTATGGTGCAAAACCGAAATGGTTGGAATTTAAATATATGGGTCATCATGAAATTTTTCATATTTTTGTGTTACTAGGTAGCCTTGCTCACTTTTTATGTGTTTACTTCTACGTAATTTAGTATTTGAATATAAATAAAAATTAATGTTCGATAAGAAACTTTACAGCTTAATGAATTTTTGTATATATGGGGAACATTTCAAATTACACATAAAAAACTCCTATCTAAGGAAAAAAGATAGGAGTTTTTTCGTTAAAAAGAGTCGTATTTTTATCCCGCTATTTGTGGAGGATTACTCCCTTCACTGATAGAAATGCCCTCTGATTGTAATGATTTTATAAATAAAGGTATTTTGTGGGTTATATACTATTTTTTTTAGCATTTATTTTTATAACGAATGCTGTTATTATATTGATATCGTTTTCATAAATTAATGCATACTTTTCATTTTGGAAGCGCTTAAGTGAAAATGTATTATCCGTTGTAAAATTTTTAAAATACAAGCAGTTCCTCTGCTACATGTTGTTGGAGAAGAGGAACTGCTTTTTATTGTTAAAACTATCAAAAAACGAATGTATAATGTAAGGAGGTATCGTTGTGAAAAACGGCTTTGTTTTTCACAAGAATATATATGGGTGATGTTGGATTATTACTTTCCGGTGCAACGCTCTTTTTAAACAGCCTTGTAATGCTAGGAAAAGCGGAAGAAAAGAGTATTGGTGTTTTTAATTTATTTGTAGGTATACTGCAAATTATTATTCCTTTTTATTTAATTGTAGTATCCGATCAAAGTAATTGGACAGTGTATTTATATGCAGCTACTTTTTTATTTGGTTTAACTTATTTATATGTAGGAGTTACCTTCATTGTAGGGTTAAAAGGTGATGGATTAGGCTGGTTTTCTCTTTGGGTAGCGATTATTGCATTATTTTACATGATTGTGGCTATTATACATTTTCATGATATCGTTAATGCGTTAACTTGGCTGATGTGGGCGTTTCTATGGTTTTTATTCTTTATCTCTAATGTACAGAAAAAGAATATCAATCATTATATTGGAAAAATAGCTTTTGTACAGTCATGGGTTACACTAACTTGTCCTGCTCTTCTTTCCTTGGTAGGTGTATGGGGAAATTCTTATGTATATAACTTATGGATATGTATATCGATTCTTTCGATTATATATTTCTGTGTTTGTACGTTTAAGGTGAAGGGAAATGTAAATGCTGTTCATAAAAATATAGATACGCACACGAGCTATTAATCAATAGCTTTAAGTGGGCGCCTTATAACCTTCTTATGAATTAATGAGTGTGAAATGAAAAGTTAATTCATGAGAGGGATTTTTTTGTCCTCTTTTTAACCTTGTTACAATTCAGAAAAATTTAATTATTACACATTATCTTTACTATATAAAAAGAAAAGATTTACAATAAGGGAGGTTATATTTACCAATATTTAAAATTATGGGACGAGGGATGGATAGAATGAAAAAGATAATTTCTCGCTGTTTAGTAACTGCAGCGTGTGTAATTGGGTTTTCACAAACCCCTGCTTTTGCAGCGGAAAAAAATGAAGTTCCTAAATTACAAATACCAGTAATGAGTGACACACATATTTCTGGTGCAAATCAAGCTGATAATTTTGCTAAGGCATTACAGGAGTATAAGGAATTAGCTCCTAACTATAAAGCTTTGGCTGTTGTTGGTGATCTAACAGATCAGGGACTTGATTCGCAGTATGATGAATTTAATAGAATTTTAAATACGAATATGAACCCAAATGCGGAAAAAGTGCTTTCAATTGGGAATCATGAGTTATTTGAAATGAGATTTTGGCCTAAGCCTTGGATTACGAATAAAACATTAACAGATCGATTTGTTAATAAAACAGGCATGTCGGGTGTTTATTATGATAAATGGATAGAAGGGTATCATTTTATTTCACTTGGCGGAGAAGAAATGAACGAGAATGATTATGCGATCATTTCTGATGCACAGTACAAATGGTTAGAAAAAACATTATCAGTTCAAGCTGACCCGAAAAAGCCAATATTTGTTTTTTTACATCAACCTATTGATGATACAGTATATGGTAGTGATGAGTGGGGCGGTGGCCTAAGAGATGGTAGATTAGCTAATTTATTAAAAAAATACCCGCAAGTAATTTTATTCTCTGGTCATTTACATTATATGGCTGATCATGCAAAAACGGCATATCAAGATGGATTCACGATGGTGAATACAAGTTCAATTGCCAATACTTTGTATGAAGGTGGGTATGGTCCAGATAAATCTTCACAAGGACTACTTGTTAATGTTTATGATGATAAAGTAGAAATAAAAGCAAGAGAGTTTAGTAATCATACATGGGTTAATTCATATACAATAAAAGTACCTTACGAGAAGACCATTGATGATACAGAAAAACCTGTCTTTCAGGATCATGCGAATATAAAAGTTGAAAATATAGTCGGAGATGAAATGACGATTTCGTGGGATCCTGCAATTGATAATACGCAAATTGATAAATACTACATTAAACAAGACGGTAAAAAGATACAAACTACATATGTGAAGTTTTGGGATAAAAACGCAAAAAATAACAGGGTTTCGGCAACCATTCCAAATATAAAGCCTAATACGAATTATCAATTTGAAATTGTAGCAGTAGATGCATGGGGCAATGAATCTAGTAATTCTTTAACTATTCAAGGTACGGCAACAAAACAAGCAGGCTGGATCCAAAGGGATGGAAAATGGTATTACTTAGATGAAGCCACTGGTGAAAAGAAAACAGGTTGGGTTCAATCTGATGGAAAATGGTACTACTTAGATAAAGATGGAGTTATGCAAACAGGCTGGGTTGAGCAAACTTGGAAGTGGTATTATTTAGGACAAGATGGAGCGATGAAAACAGGTTGGATTCAATCTGATGGGAAATGGTATTATGCTACGGATACAGGTATGATGCAAACAGGTTGGCTTAACTTGAATGGAAAATGGTACTATTTTGCAGGGAACGGAGCTATGCAAACGGGTGTACTTTCATATGGAAGTTCTAAGTATTATTTAGACAAAAATGGGGTTATGCAAACAGGCTGGGTAAAAGAAGGGAACATGAGATACTACCTAGACAGTAATGGAATGATGCAAACGGGTTGGATCCAAGATGGTAATACGAAATATTACTTAGATAGCAGCGGATTAGTGAAAGCAGGTTGGTTACGGATTGAAGGTACATGGTATTACTTAGACAGTAATGGAGCAGTAAAAACAGGCTGGTTACAAAGTGGGAATACGTGGTACTACTTAGATAAAGACGGAGCGATGAAAACAGGTTGGCTACAAAGCGGAAATACGTGGTACTACTTAGATAAAGATGGGGCGATGAAAACAGGCTGGCTGCAAAGCGGAAACAGTTGGTACTATTTAGCTGGTAGTGGCGCAATGCAAATAGGTTGGCTGGAAATAAACGGAAAATACTATTACTTTGATTATACAGGTGTATGGCGTCCATAAAAAGTATCTTAATAGTTTAGAATATATTATGTAAGGGAGAAAAGAATGAATAACATTCTTTTCTTTTTTTATTTCAAATTAAAGATGGTAAGATTCCTAGCTCACAAAGGATATATAGGATTAAGCATGGCTTGCATAAGGAAATGAAATAAAAAGCATTTCATTTCCTTATGTAATAATATGGTAAAATAGAAACAATAGGTTGAATTACAAATTGATTTTGAGAAAAGAGAGGTTGAGTATATTTGAAGAAGTGTATTCTCAATTTATTTTTCGCATGTATTGTAATACTATTTCCATTACATACATTAGCAGATACAATCGGGGGAAAATCTGCTAAAACAATCAGTCCTAATAATGGAACGGCACAAAAACAGAGATGGATTGAAGAGTAAAGTAAAAGGTACTATTACGAAAATAATGTACTTGTAAAAAGCTGATTTGAATGGAAGTAAGTTTTATTTACACCCTGAAACAGGTGTAATGCAAACGGGGTGGATAAAAGATGGAAGTTTCACCTTATATGAATGAGCTTTTTATAAAGATAGCAAACTATTAATAGAAACAGATTTTTATTAATAGTTTGCTTTTTTATGTTACATTGATTTAGATAACATATTTTTAATTGGAATTTACCAGTAAAACTTTTTGTTCAGTTTACAAGAATTCGTTCTGAAAGTACCTTTTATATTGTAAAATGAAATTAGTATGAATTATAAGGACAGGAGAGATTAAGCTTCGATTATGCAAATGAAAAACCTGTTTCAAAGTAAAGGATTTCAGAGGTTAGTTATATTAGGGTTACTTGTGCTTGTGTTATATGGGTTGAAAAGTATGTTTAATTTAATCTTAATTACATTTATTTTTACGTATTTAATGGACCGGTTTCAAAAATTTATCTCTCGCAAGCTGGAACATTTTTTACCGATTAATAGAAAAATAATTATTGCATTTCTATACATAACATTAGTTAGTGGGATTGTTATCACATTATACAAATATGTACCAGTTCTAATGATACAAATTACACAGCTCGTGTATCAGTTTAATGTATTTGTACGAAATCCACCTGATAATGAAATAATTAGATATTTAGTTTCTGCAATTGATCATATAGAATTATCAAAGTATGTCAATCAAGGCGTGAACATCATTTATAGTTCGTTAGCAAACATTGGGAAAGTAAGCTTGCAAGTTTTACTTTCACTCATTTTAAGCTTATTTTTCTTGCTAGAAAAATCAAGAATTGTTGCGTTTACATCAAAGTTTAAAGGCAGTAAAGTGGCTGTTTTTTACAATGAAATTGAATATTTTGGAAGGAAATTTGCTCGCTCATTTGGAAAAGTGATTGAAGCACAATTCCTCATTGCTATTGTAAATTGTGTGTTGTCTGTTATCGCGCTTTGGATTTTAGGTTTTCCGCAGTTGCTCGGATTAGCTTTAATGATTTTCTTATTGGGTTTAATTCCTGTTGCGGGTGTAATTATTTCACTATTCCCTCTTTGTATAATTGCTTACAATATCGGTGGCATGGTATATGTCTTATACATTTTAATTATGGTGGCAGTCATTCATGCAATTGAAAGTTATTTCTTAAATCCAAAGTTTATGTCAGAGAAAACAAATTTACCTATTTTTTATACATTCATGATTTTAATTTTCTCTGAACATTTCTTAGGGGTTTGGGGATTAATTATAGGGATCCCAATCTTTATGTTTTTACTAGATGTGCTTGAAGTAACGAGTGATGAGAAAGAAGAGCCTGTAAATGGGAAATAAATAACTGTTAAACAAAAGGCATCCGTTTCCGATGCTTTTTTGTTTATCCCGCTATTAGCCGGGCTACTCCAAGGCCTCGAGAAAATAAGGAAGGTAGGTGTGGGATAACTGCTGGCATGCGCTCGCTCGGTTAGCGAGAGTTTTCTATCAGCAGGGGAGGAAAAAAGCTCTCACTGATGGAAGTTCCACTTTATAATTTATACTTCAATATGCCATACTGTAAGAAAAAGATAGAGGGGTGAAGAAATGGCTGTAAACGAGAAATATGAACTTGCAACATTTGCTGGAGGATGTTTTTGGTGTATGGTATCGCCATTTGAAGAGATGAATGGCATTATAGAGGTTGTGTCTGGGTATACAGGTGGTCATAAGGAAAATCCAACGTATAAAGAAGTTTGTTCAGAGACAACGGGACATTATGAAGCCGTACAAATTACTTTTGATCCGAATCGTATGCCATATGAACAATTACTGCACTTATATTGGCAACAAATTGATCCAACCGATGCTGGGGGCCAATTTCATGATCGCGGACAATCATATGAAACAGTCATTTTTTATCATAGTGAAGAACAGCGTGAAAAGGCCGAAGCATCTAAACTTGATTTAGAACAAAGTGGGCGATTTTCAAAGCCAATTGTCACGAAAATTTTACCGGCTACAACATTCTATCTTGCTGAAGAATATCATCAAGGTTATCATAAAAAAAATTCGTTTCGATATGCATTATATCGTCAAGGATCTGGGCGTGATGCATTTATAAAACAACATTGGCCCAAGGATAATTCTCATTTAAAAGAAAGCTTAACAGAGATGCAATTTTATGTTACGCAAGAAAATGGTACAGAACCGCCTTTTCAAAATGAATATTGGAACCATAAAGAAGAAGGTATTTACGTTGATATTGTTTCAGGAGAACCTTTATTTAGTTCATTAGATAAATTTGATAGTGGTTGTGGATGGCCCAGTTTTACAAAACCGATGTTATCAGCAAGTATAAAAGAGAAAATGGATGTAAGCCATAATATGACGAGAACGGAAGTGCGCAGCAAAGATGCGGATTCTCATTTAGGACATGTATTCCCGGATGGCCCAGGACCAAATGGTTTACGCTATTGTATTAACTCTGCTGCACTGCGCTTTATTCCTAAAGAGGATTTAGAAAAAGAAGGATACGGGGATTTTCTAATTTTATTTGGAAATAAAAAATAATCTCATTTTGAGGTTATTTTTTTTGTTTAATTTCTGTATAAAACCCATAATTAATGGAAAAAGGTAAAGTTAACATCGGTAACTATAATTATTATTTTAGTAGTAACGGTGCAATGCAAACGGATTGGTTTTTAAGAGGTAAATATTGAAATTATGTACTTCCAAATGGTGTATTAAAGACAGGTTGGTTAAATGATGGACGGGAGGTACTAATTTAACGGGAAATGAAAACACCCACTTTCTTAATATTAGTAAGAAAATGGGTGTTTCGTATTGTTTTAGAGTCATATTATTTTTTTGATATGAACATCTTTTGTATCAATTGATGAGTAATGTATATACCATAGCTTTGAATAATGAAAAAACTCGGGATGATGAAATAACGGTATCTTGTTTGCACTTCAATTAGGAAATGAACGCATACATACCCAATAATAAGAAGTAAGAATAAGGTATATTGAAGATTTTTTTCTTTTTGTACAAGCAAAGATAGTAATCCAACCAGGCCAAATAGCATAGTGGCAACGTATATGTATTTCTCATATTCCATAGATTTATCTTTTAAATTCTCTTTATTTAGCTGACCTAAGCTCCAGTAACCAGAAGCATCAATATCTCCCCACATATAGGCGAATTTATCTCCAAAGAGCTCTAACACTTTTTCCTTATCTGCAAGTCGTTCTTTAATGATCTTCTTTTCTTCTACTGTCCGTTCTTCACCTATCTCTAGGCTCATAACACGATTTGCATCTTCAGTTGAGTATGTTCCTTTTGTTTCGTAATTAAAGCCCAATACAAACTTCCAAAGAGGATCACGATTTGATAAAGGATACTTTGTAATTCCTGCTGCCATAAAAGATGCACTTATAAGATAATGAACAGTATAGAAGACAATGATGATACCAACAAATTTCTTTGTTGTGTTGAACATTGTTTGTTTATCTTTTCCAAGAAAGCCATCAAGGAAGAGGTAAATTGCTACTGCTAATAAAATGAGCATACCTAGAGGACGCATTACATCGCCAAATGATAGAATAGCTCCTATGAAAGTCCACATATACTTACTACTTAATCCTTTTGTTACTAATAAGTAGAAGCCTAAATAAAATAGAAATGTGGCAAGATGTTGATTGGTTAATATAGAACTCATGACAATGCTCGGAATATAGAAGGCATATAAGATCCCAGCAATACGCCCAGACCACTCATTAAAAACTTTTGATGTAATGCCGTATACAAATAGTGTAGTTCCTGTGCAATACAAGATATTTAAAAGCTTTAAGATGAACGTACTGTCACCAAATAATTTTACAACAAAAGCTTCATACATTGTAAATCCTAGTTGATACACCCATGTGGTGTAGTAGGAGGAAGTTGTAAAACTAAAATCGCCTTTAGCAGCTTGTACAGCACTCTCATACATGACTGCAAAGTCAGATTCAAGAGGTGTAGGGATCTTAATAATCCAAATAAATCGAATCGTAAAAGCGCAAACTATTAATAAAAGAATAAAAGTAACCCGAGAGAGAAATTTATTAGCGAGGTAACTTAGTAAGATGAGTAGAGCCATAATGGATATAATAATGGGTCCACTTATAAGGGTTCTAACTTGTAAAACCTCTTTTATAGCCCAATAAGAGTTCCATATAGCAAAGGCAAAAATGATAAGACACAATACAATTAAGAATTTTCCTAACAAATGGCTTAATCGGCTCCATCGTATATTTAACATAGATTTTTTGACACTCCTTATCACCGTGAGTTTCTAAGGTAAATCAATTACTTACATTCTTAGCGGTATGTGTAAAAAAGTATACATATATAAGGATACTGTTTTTTTATAGTCAGGAAAAATGTTTTTCAAAAAAGGGCTTGAAGTCACATAGTCTTTTACTTACAGTTCTGTTTTATATAACGTCTATCGTTGAGAGGGTATTAGCGGTACAAATGTGAAAATAGGCTGTTAAGAAAAAACTCCCAACAGCCTACGCATATAGTAAATTTCATTTACGATTATTTGTGTACTTATGGAACAAGTTTGTTTAGAACTGGGGTCTTTTTCAAAACCCATGCAATCATGGTACTTATGACTAATGTAATGATCACCTTACAAGGGATAGAGAAGATTGGGTGCATTGTATTTCCAATAGTTTGGAACAGATTATGTTCAAAAACAACAAGTATAAGCATGTGAACAAGATAAATACCAAAGCTTGTTTCATTGATGATATTTCCGATAGGAGATAGACGCTCTTTTCTGCGTGATATGTTGTATTTTCCAAAGATGAACAGTCCTATTGACACGAGTAATACGTTAGGTGAGAAATATTCATACCAGTATTCATCCAGTTGCCCACCGGCTTTTCTTGTATAGTAATACGTTAATGCAAATGTAGCAAATATCCCTAGTAGCCCCCCTATATAAGCTAATTTTCTCCATCTTGGTGTGATTTCGTAATTTGCTAAATAGTATCCTAGGATAAAATAACCTACATAATTTGATACATAATATAATTCAACGTTAAAGCTATAACCAAAGGAATGATTCATCCATTTTACAATAATAGATGCATAGAGCCAAAGAAGTAGAAAATATTGAATATCTTTTCGAGAAGCATGCTTCACAAAAATTTTCACTAATGGTGTAATCAAATATAAACCTATTATCATATAAAGGAACCATAGATGGTAGCTAATACCATTCTTTAGGAATGCTTTTATGAAAGTTTTAATAGAAAAATCAAAAGCACCGCGGAAATACCACCAGTATATGAAGTAAATAATACTCCATCCAATTAAAGGAATAAATACTTTATTTACACGTTTCCAAAGAAATTGCTTGTATTCAATGTCCTTCGAACCGCTTAATAATAATGCACCGCTAATCATAACAAACATAGGAACAGTGAAGCGCGAGAGGCTTTCAAATAGATTTCCTACTAGCCAGAATGACTGGTCATGATCATATAAATTCATTGTTACAACTGAGGCAGAAACATGGATTGTGATAACAGCGATTGTGGCAATAATGCGTAACCAATCCAGATATACAACTCGTTTCATAACTTTACTCCTCCAAATAAATTTTATCTTTAAAATAGCGATTATTCATTAAGTATAAATGTAGCATAAAATAGTCTCATTTCGTGAAAAAGATAGAATTGCCAAGTGAATATTGATAAAATAAGAAGAAATAATAATCATTTTGTTAGGGGATTGTCAGATGAAGAAAAAAATATTTTCAATCTATTTATTTGCTAGTCTATTCATGCTGACTGCTTTATATGGAGAAAATGTACAAGCTGAAGGCATAAGTAAAGCAGGAACAGTGCAACAAGTTGCGCAAAATCAAAGCGGCTGGGTAAAAGATTATGGATTGTGGTTTTATTATGAAAATGGTATGAAAAAAACTGGTTGGATTAAAGATGGCGGGCAATGGTATTACATGGATAAGTCAACAGGGTATATGCAAACAGGTTGGCTTGAAGATGGTTACAATACATATTATTTAGATGGAACAAGCGGGGCAATGAAAACAGGCTGGTTCTTTGATGGATATTCATGGTATTATTTTGAACCAAGTGGAGTACTAAAAAGGGGCTGGCTCTTTAATGGCGGAAGTTGGTACTATTTAGATCAAGAACTAGGTTTTATGCACACAGGTGAAGTGCATGATGGATATAATTTATATTATTTAGATACGAAAAGCGGAGCAATGAAAACAGGCTGGGTACATGACGGAGCTGGCTGGATGTATTTCAATGCAAATGGAACAGGACATACTGGCTGGTTAAAAGATGGTGGGGTATGGTATTACTTACACCCAGACTACTATTACATGGTAACAAGTTGGTGGCCTATTGATGGTAAATGGAATTATTTCAATAATAAAGGAGTTTGGCAGTATTCTGAATAAGCCTCATCTTAATTGAATATAAAAAATGCCTCTTGTATAGGATAATTTTCCTAATACAAGAGGCATTTTTTTATCCCGCATTAACGGGCAGTAATACTCTCACCTCAAAATTCAGTGAAAGCAAAGAAGTTAGGTGGGAGATAAACTGTCCGTAAAAGCCTGATTGGTTCAACTAATAATCAGTGGGGGATGAAGAAAACCCCCACTGATTAAAGTTTCACTTTATCCCGCTATTCGCGGACAGCAATACTCCCACTGATGGAAGTTTCACTTTATTTTTGTGCAGCTTTTTCTGCCCATTCTTCTACGTTCCAAACCTTTGTAATCCAACCTTCATAAAAGTCTGGTTCGTGGCAAACAAGAACGATTGTGCCTTTATATGCCTTCATAGCACGTTGTAATTCTTCTTTTGCTGTTACGTCAAGATGATTTGTTGGCTCATCAAATAATAGCCAGTTACTTTCTGTTGCCATTAATTTGCATAAACGAACTTTTGCTTGCTCACCACCACTTAGTTGGCTCAATGGACGAGAAATATGCTCATTTTTTAAACCGCATTTCGCAAGCATTGCGCGTACTTGATGTTGGTCTAAGTGTGGGAACGCATTCCATACATCATCAATTGGTGTAATATTTTCTGCTTTTACTTCTTGTTCAAAATAAGCTGGCTCTAAGAAATCACCAAGACTTGTTTTTCCGTTTAGCGGTTTAATTTTTCCAAGAATCGTTTTGAGTAATGTTGATTTTCCGACCCCATTACATCCGACAATGGCAATTTTCTCACCACGTTCAATTGTCATTGTTAATTTTGGTAATAGAGGATGTGTGTAGCCAATTTCTACATCTTCGCCTTCGAAGACAAAGCGGCTGCTTGCACGGCACTCTTTAAAAGAAAACTCAGGTTTCATAGCAGTTTCTGGACGATCAATACGCTCCATACGCTCCAACTGCTTTTGACGGCTTTTTGCACGTCCTGTCGTTGAGTAACGCGCTTTATTTCGTGCGATAAAATCTTCTTGCTGTTTAATGAATTCTTGTTGTTTTTGATATGCTTGTAAATGTTGATTTTTGTTGATTTCTGCTAGTTCTAAGAACTTTTCATATGTTGCTGTGTAGCGTGTCATTTTTGAGAATTCCAGATGGAAAATAACATTGACACATTTGTTCATAAATTCTGTATCATGGGAAATTAAAAGGAACGCATGTGGATATTCCTTTAAATAGTTTGTTAACCATTGAATGTGTTCAACGTCTAAATAGTTGGTCGGCTCATCGAGTAATAGTACTTCTGGCTGCTCAAGTAATAGTTTAGCAAGCAATACTTTTGTGCGTTGTCCACCACTTAATGCCGAAACATCACGATCTAAACCAATTGCATCAATTCCAAGACCGCGTGCTGCTTCTTCAATTTTAATATCTAATAAATAGAAACCGCCTGCTTCAAGTGCATCTTGCGCTTCTGCCATCTGTTCAAGTAGTACTTCTAATTCTTCTGGTGATGCTGTTGCCATTTTTTCAGTAATTGTATTTAACTCTTTTTCTTTCTCAAATAACGGTAAGAACGCATCTGTTAATACGTCACGAATAGTTCTTCCAGGCGTTAAAATTGTGTGCTGATCTAAATATCCGTAATGCGTACCTGGTGTCCATTCTACACGTCCTTGATCATGAATAAGTTGCCCTGTAATAATATTCATAAATGTTGATTTACCAACGCCGTTTGCGCCGACTAAGCCAACATGCTCTCCTGCTAATAAACGCATTGATACATCTTTAAATAATGTACGATCGCCAAAGGTATGACCTAGGCTTTCAACTGTTAATAAGCTCATAGTGTCCTCCGCCCTGTTTGAAATAGTATCTTGAATCATGATACTAAATTCTTAAATATAAAGCTATCTTTTAACTTTAAATTATCACGTATTCCGTATGAATAGGAGATGTAACTTTATGGGAAAAATTATTTCGCTACTCGTGGGCAGTAAGACCCCGATTGGTGAGAGTTTTCCATCAGTGGGGGATGAAGAAACCCCCTACTGATGGAAGTTTCACTTTATGTTGTACTAAGGAAAAATATGAATTGTTGTAACTATCGATGTACCTTACAATAATGTAATTTTATTGTAAGATAAATCGATAGTTGATCCCTTTTATATATTATACACTTTCGTTAACAAGGTCATATAAACAGTGTATAGATGGATAAATATAATGATAAATACGATAATACGTGCTTTATACCAAGATGATAATCATTATGTTATTCATCAATTGTTTGGAGATTATAAAAAATCCCCTTGTTTTTTGTAAGTTGAAACCCTATAAAGAAAAAGCAACTGTCCAACGCAGGACCAGTTGCTTTTTCTTTTATCCCGCTATTCGCGGGTAGTAAGCCCCCCAACGATGGAAGTTTCACTTTATCCCGGTCAAACAGGCAGTAATATGTTTAGCTAAAACAGAGAAGTTAGACTGCCTGTTTGAGCCCGATTGGTTCAACTAACCTTTCATGGGAAAAGAATCCATGAAAGGAAGTTGAACTTTATTTAAAGTACCCTCTCATAATTCCTTTTAAGCGATTTGCATGGAATTTTCGTTTATCGTTAGAGATGTTTTGTACTGTACGGAATGTAGCAGCAGCAATGGCACGTAAAAAATAAGGGAATCCATAATGCAAGCGGATGACTCTGCCGAAACCTCCAGCATAGGAAATTGCTCTTTTTAATGATTGCTCATTAATGACTTCTTCTTTTACTGGGTGATATACGAAAAGGTCTTTCTTAAATACACCTGTATATCCACTCTTCATACCGCGAAGTACAAAGTCCGTTTCTTCACCAGCTCCATAAATCGTTCCTGATCCAACTCCTAAGTCTTCATCAAATGTGCCTACATCTTGTATAAATTGTTTCGTGAAGAATAATGTAAAGGAAGGTCCTATGAAGCCATATTTGTTATTTAAAATGATATCCGTTTCTGGTGCGTGTATTAAAGAGCCTGTCCCTTCTACATTTGTTGTATTAGTAGAGATAAAGTGAATGTCTTTATTTTTTTCAAACGCTTCTTGGATGCTTTCTAATACATTTATTTCGTAAATACAATCATCGTCTGGAAAAGCAATAATATCGCCATCAGCTACTTTTAATCCTGTGTTACGTGCACGAGATAGTCCTTTGATCGGTGTGTATATATAGTTGATTGGAAATTTTTCTTTATAGTCCTCAAATAAATCAGAGATTGGTGTATCATTTTGATCGACTACAATGAGTTCAAAGTTTTTGTAAGTTTGCTTTTCTAACGATTTTAGTAAATCTATAATATCATCACGTCTGCCGCAAGTGGCCATGATTAAAGAGAATTTCAATCGTAACAGCTCCTTTAAGAAGTTTCGTTTGCATGAGAATTGAGGAAAAGATACAGTATCCTTTCCTCATAATTTATCCCGCATTAACGGGCAGTAAGCCCTCCACCTCAAGGTTGAGAGAATCGAAGAAGATAGGTGGGGGATAACTGCCCGTAAAAGCTCGATTGGTGAGAGCTTTCCATCAGTGGGGGATGAAGAACCCCCCACTGATGGAAGTTTCACTTTATTACGCTTTTTTAAATTTTAATTTTATTTTATTTAAAAACATAAAGAGAATTTCATCTTTTGTTATCAATAGGATAAGGGCATAAGCAAATATATTTATCGCAATTGTGATAACAGCAAATGATAGTGTATTTTTGAAATACATCTTTACAAGAAATGTTAACGGAATAAATGTTAGTGAGTAGAATAAATATTTTAATTTACCCATATCAAACAATTTGTAATTTACTTTTAATTTCTTCTTCACATATATATATTCTAAAACAATTAATAAGCAGTTTGCCATCGTTGTTGTGAAAATAGCAGTTGCTGGTGTGAAGACATGAAAGATAATTAATGAGATATCTAATACAAGGTTTGTGAAACCGCATATGAATAAAAAGCGAACTAAAATATGTTCTTTCTTTTTCACATAAATAATTTGGTTCGATAGAATCGACTCGATGCCTAAGGAAACCATATATAGAGCGAAAATAGATAATGTATTCCCAGCAGATGCAAATTCCGCTCCACCGTAAATAACGACAGCTGCATGGGCAATTAGAAAAAGACCAATTGCAGATGGGAAGAGTGTAATAAAATATACTTTTGAAATTTTATTTAATAATGTTTCATATTCTTTTTCATCGGCATTTCCAGATAAATAAGATAATCTAGGGATCGTAACTTGAATAACACTAACCATGAGCGTATTAATAATCGTCATCATTTGAAAAGCCATTACGTAATAAGCGACATATTTCGCACCCAAATGTTGGAAAAGTAAAAAGCGATCTAATTGTGTATACAAGATATTTGCGTTTGAAAAAATAACAACTAATAGTAATGGTTTTAAGTGCGGAACGATTCTAATATTAGAGAAATCAAATTTTATTCTCCGCTTAATGTATACAAAGCTGGAAAAATGATTTAAAAATGTTGAAAGAGCTAATAATGCTGCAAATTGTTTATAGTCATTCGCATTATGAACGATTATAAATAATAGCACAACGTAAGTTAATCTGACACAGATCGTTTTTATTGCAATAAAATCATAATTTTCATGAGCCTCATTTACCCATTCTACATAGAACATATTTGCAATGAAGTTAAATCCGAAAATAACTAAAACAGGGAATATTTTCTCATTTCCATAACCGATGTAACTAAATAATAAGAAGGCTGCTAGAGCAAGCAAGCTTGTTGTTAAGTTAATAAGGTAAAGGTTTGTAAAAAGCTGACTTACTTTCTTTTTATCATTTTTTATTAAGCTAATTTCTCTTAATCCATATTGATAAATACCAAATACGGCAAAAATAAAAAAGTAATTGAAAATTGTATCAGCCGAGTTTACAGTCCCCATTGAATCGGCTCCAAGTGCCCGATAAGCGTATGGTCCAACGAGTAGGGGGAGAATAACGTTAAAGACATTCAGTGTAATCTTATACAAAATGTTTTTAAATAGTGATTTTTGCATAACTAGACCCTTCTATACATAATTTTATTGAGTATATGATTTGTGTTTTATCCATTACACATTTTGTAATTATACGATTTATTTCATGTTATGAGCAAATTTTTTATGAAAATATGTAGAAGATTAACATGTATGTGTCTCTTATGTAAGATAATTAGGGGGAGGGGCACAAATATAAGTGTAACGCATGTGGATTTTTAAAATCAATTATCCCCCCTTCCTAGCATATGTTCGTAAGAAGAGGGGGGGAATGTTACGCTTTTTTTAGCGTAGTTAATTTTCTATAGATTGTACTAAAAGAGTAAACTAGAAAACATCCGCTTATTATACATATACATGGAATGATAAAGAAACCGTATCTAAGTATAACTAAAAAGATATTTGAGAGCGCAATATATCCCCATATTATACTTGAGAAAAGAAGGACCTTCTTGTTTTTTCTTAATGTGATTGAACCTAATAAGCCAGTTAGAACAACAAATAAATGTTGATTTTTAAAAGCGTCTATCACCCAGGGCTTGAAATAACTCCAATATAGATAAGTTCCATCGGGATTGTTAAATAAAGTAATTGTCTTCCCGACAGTAAACCATGAGAACCACAGAGCAAAATCATTATTAAATCCTTCTTTAATTAAGTGTTTTGCATAAGCTGCTTTATCTTCCGATGATAAGGAGTAGCCTGCGTTTAACATATCTTGTATCATATTGTCCTCATTATAAAAATTAAACGGATTTGCCCCAGACAGTAAGGGATCTCCTGCATGAGATGAAAAGAGATAGGCATGTCCAAATACAATAAAGTTACGAATAATCCAAGGACCCATAATTAATAGTGGGCCGATGCACCAAATGAACCCGATTTTAATAGCTTTCTTTAATCCATGATTGTATATAACAATGCCCCATGCAATAAGGAGTAATGGAGCTGGCGTTGGGCGAAACATTAGTGTAATAGCAGCAACGATTCCAAATATGATATGTAATCGAAATGAATCTTTTTGTAATACTAATAGGAATATCAGTATAGAGAGCATAAAGAAAAACATAGATGGTATTTCAGTTAACGTTGTTCTGAAAAAGTGATACGATGAAAAATAAGTTGTATATAAAAGGCTAGAAATAATCGCTATATATGTATTTTTAAATAACACTTTGGAAATCGCGTAAAGAATTGCTATTATTCCTAAATTAAGAAACATGTTCGTCAATTTTGCAAGTAATAAGTGATCGACATGTATCCACTCAGAAATTTGAAATATAGCAGCTAAATAAAATGGTTGTCCTGGTGTAACAAAAGCATTTGGTTTTGTTTCTGCATAACCATATATGCCATCATGTAGCAATTGCCAAGCCATTTTTGCATATTTAGACGCATCAAGAGAGCCATAAGTAGCAACTTCTTTTCCATAAATTTCAGGTTCATGGAATACTGATCCAGGATTCTTTATTAAAAAATACATATGGATCGCTAAGGCGAAAATTAAAATGTATAATAAGGGACTTTTATATATTTTATGTAAATTATTTATTTTCATTATTATGATGTTCCTTTCTTAAAAATCTTGTGTCTTATTTTGCGATAAAATAAGCCCCTAAAATAATAAGGCCAACTCCGAACCATTGATTAAATTCGATTTGCTCTTTAAATACAAAGTATGCAGCTAACATTCCTACAATATAACTCATACTTTGTAGAGGATAAGCAATACTAAAAGGAATTTTTGAAAGAATAAAAATCCAAACAGCGGTTGCTAATACATAAAGAATTCCTCCTCCTATAAAATAAGGGGAGAAGACTACTTTGAAAACAGTATTCAAGTTCCACTCTGTAACACCTTGAAGAGATAGTTTCCATAAAATTTGGCCGCTAACTAGTAAACATACATTTAAAAGTAAAATGAGATAGTACATTCTATTCTGCTTGCTCCTTCTCTTTTTCTAACTTTTGTTTTAATAACGCATAATCTTGTGTCAACGTTACGAGTTGATGATGTTGTTTAGATAATTTTCGCGTTAAATCAAAAATTAAAATAAAGCAAAATAGTAGTCCAAATAAGAATAAAATGGAAGGTGGATATTCTACTTTAAGTAGTTTTCCAACCCAGTTTATTATTTTAGTGGTAGAACTTAAAATGGCCATGGATATACAAACAAAAATCCATAAAATAGAATATTTTGTTTCTAACATTCCTCGACGAATGGAGCTAATAATAAGAAAAAATAATAAAACAATAAAAATGAACGAAAAGGTAATTATCGGCATGTATGATCAACCCTTTACAATTTTTTGCATAAGTATAGCTAAGCTTACTTTAATCATATAATATATAGATTTTAAAGGGGTAATAGAAGATTCTCCTCCTTGTCTTTCTTGCATATTGACAGAGATTTCATTAATACGTAACCCTTTTTTCTTTAAATGAATTAAAACTTCTGGTTCGGGATAATCTTTTGGATAATTACAAGAAAAAATTTCAATTACTTTCCGGTTTATAGCGCGATAACCAGATGTTGGATCCATAAAAGTTTGTTTTGTTAACAATTTTAATAATGCCGTGAAGTAAAAAATCCCAATTCTACGAGAGATGCTGCCTTTATAAGCTGTTTTCTCGGTGAATCGGGAACCCAGTACCATGTCGCATTTATTTTCAGCAATAGGTTGAATAATTTTGTATAAGTCCTCAGGATTATGTTGGCCATCAGCATCAAATTGAATTGCAATGTCATAACCATGCGTATCGGCATATTTATATCCAGTTTGTACCGCGGAGCCAATACCTAAATTATAGGGTAAATTTACAATGTTAACGGAAAAATTTGTTACAATTTCTGATGTTCGGTCACGTGAGCCATCATTAATAACACAAATATCTAATTGGATGAAATGCTTTTTTAGCTCCAATAGTCGTTGTAATGTGTCCCCAATGGCTTCTTCCTCGTTATAGGCAGGAATAATAATTAACGTTTTGGGTATAGAAATTGGTACCTCAATAGACATCATTGCACCATCCTTTATATAAAATAATTCTAGTAATAAATAGCTTGATTTAAACACACTTTATTTAATATATCATTAAAAGTATAACAAAATAAAGAACAAGCTATGTGATTTTTTAAAGCACGAAAAGTGTACTTCTACTATTTGGAACAAAAAAATGGTGAATATGATTAGGGCATATTCACCAAAAGAGATTATATTTTTGAAAAAATTAACTTTATACATTCCACGGTTTTTGAATAGTTAGCACTTCTGCCATTTCTTTACTTTTTGATCGGTTCATTTTTCGTTTTTCGGCACGTTCGGCACCTGTATTATATAGCCAGTGCTCTTCTTCTGTTTCAGCAATTACACCTGGTACAGAGGATGGTTTTCCGTCTTGTAATGCTACGAAAGTAATGAAGCAAGTGGCAGCAATGCGACGGTCGCCGGCTAATAAATCCTCTGCTACGACTTTTACGAATACTTCCATAGAAGATCTTCCTGCATAACAAACGAATGCTTCATAGCAAACAGAATCAGTTTGATGAATTGGTGTTAAGAAGTCAACAGAATCGATAGAAGCTGTCACACAGTGCTTACGGCTATGGCGTGCAGCTGCGATAGAAGCAATACTGTCAATTTCTGCTAATAATTTTCCGCCAAATAATGTCTGATGGTTGTTTAAGTCATTTGGAAAAACACGTGTTGTTTTTATCGCTCTGGATTCTCTCATAAATTTCTTTTCCATATTATCTACTCCTGTTTGTTTTGTTCTAATGATATCCATAAGAACTCGATTTGCTCTGTTCATTATTTATAATAATTAGTGAACAGAAGTTTCACTCTATATAGATTGTAGTGTAAAAGAGATTTCGCTTACATTGCAAGGGGGAATATGTGATGTTACTAGCTTTGTCATAGAAATAGGCTACCAGCACGCCTTTTATTCGTGATAAAATCGTTTTGTTAAAAATATAAAGTTAAAGGGAATATATACCCTTTAACAAAGGGAAAAAGAGGTGCTATACAATAGGATTATGAGTAACATACAGATAGGCTTTCATTCTTTTTTTAACAAGATAGTAGTTGGACTCATGTTCCTCTTTTTTTTATATTCATTTTGGTATTCTTTTGAAGAGGTAGGCAATATTTTTGATATAAACTCTTCCAGTTTAGTAATTGTATTAGGTGTTTGTATCATTTTAATTTTGCTGGCTACATCTATTTTACAATATCGATTTACAAGTAAACAATTTATTCTTTTTCTTATTTCCTGTACTGTGGTACTTCGCTTTCTAGCAATTGTGTCGATGGGAGCCCCGCCTGAAGGTGACGCGAAGGTGATGTATGAGGCTGCTAAGCAAATTGGGCAAGGAAATACTAGCCTTAGTAGACTAGAAGCTTTTGTACAATCACCATTTATTATGTACGAATCCCTTTTTATTCGTCTTTTTGGAGATGCAATGTTTGTATTAAAGATATGTAATATCTTATATTGCGGGGCTACAGCTTTTTTTATTTACAAGCTTGCTTCTACGCTATTTCATGAAGAATGCGGCCGAATTGCAGCTATGTTGTATGCTGTGTATATTCCTAATATTGTACTTTGTTCCGTGTTAACAAATGAATATTTAGCAACATGTTTATTTTATTTTGCATGTTACTTACTTATACATAAAGGTTTAAGTCACTCGTATATGTGGGGAGTGGCCGCTTCTTTATTTGCTTTTAGTAATATGATTCGTCCGTTAGGTTTATTTTTGATTATAGCCCTTGTTATGTACCTTGTAGTGGTGGAAGTTTTACAAAGTGCAGAAAGAAAAAAAATGCTTCTTAAAATAGTAGGCGTATGCGTTATATTTTATGGTGTCCAGTACGGAGTAAGTTACGCGTTGGCAAAGTCAAGTAGTTTACAATATACATTTACAAATGACTGGTATGTTCAATCTGTATTAGTAGGAGGAAATGAAAAAACAACAGAACGGGAGAAAAAAGAGTATACGGTGGATCTTATAAATAAAAAGTTGAAAGAAATAGAGATGGATCGGTTTGCCTCTATTCAAAAGAGTTTAGGGAAATTACAGAAACAAGAAATAAAAAGCACTCTTATAAAGGGTGGATACCTTATATATATAATGATTACAATATTTGTAGCAATTGCTATGTTACATCTTCTATTTCAAAAATCGGGAAATGGAAGCTATATGTTGTTTCTGTTCATTATAGTAGGTTATTTATTTGCAAGATTTATGAATACGCGTATTGTATATGATAGCATACTAGTCCCTAGTTTATTGATATTGCAAAGCTATGGAGTATATATAGTATATCAATATTGTCAAAAGCTATTTTTTAAAAAATAAAAGAATCCTCTAAGTAGGATTCTTTTTTTATTATTGTATATTGTAAATCTTTTGGGAGTTGCACTTATCGGTTTAATTCGGACATTAGATTGTCAGCTGTTAAGGCCATTTTTGCAGATGCATCTTCAATTGTCTTTATCACATGTGTAATTAATTCAAGTTCACTTTCAATTTTTTGATTTTGTTCTTTTGAGTTAAACATATCGTTTACAATTTCTTCAAAATAATTATCCGTTTCATTCATACTATTTGTTCCCTCAGAGACAAGGTTATTAATTTGTTCAACAGAAGATGAAACGTGTGTAATTTGTTCATTTGTTTTTTCAACAAGCTTCGTTACATTTGAAATGGATTCTTTTGTTTGCTCAGATAACTTGCGGATTTCTCCTGCTACAACGGCAAATCCTTTTCCAAATTCACCTGCACGTGCAGATTCAATCGCTGCATTTAAAGCAAGTAAATTTGTCTGATCCGCAATCGATTTTACAATATCAATAATTTCGTTAATCTTTTTCGAAATAACTAGTAGTTCTTGTGTATCTTGAATAATTGTTTGCATATTGCCTTGCATGCTTTCCATTCGTTGATTTTGAATATGAAGCTGTTGTTTTCCTTGAGTTGCTTTTTGTTCTGATTGTATTGCTAATGATGTACCTGTTTTTGCAATATCAATAATGTTTTCTGATTGTGTTGTTAATTGCTGAATAGAAGCGCCTGTTTCTTCTGATACAGCAGCAAGTTCTTGAGCAATATGACTAATTGTCATTTGGGCAGCTTCTTTTTCTTGTTCATGTTTTTTTCGAATTGCTTCATATTCTTGTTCGTATGCTGTTAAAACAATCTCCTGTTCGAGTGTAAAGAGTTTGTTTAGTACGTGAACAGCACAGCTGAAATCTTCAATTTTTGTGAATTTTTCTTCTAGAATTTTAATAATGGAACGGAATAATTCTTGATATGCAGATGTATACCATTTTCTATGTAAACCAATTTTTACATGTCTCCGCGCGATTTGAACCCGACGTTGAATAAATTCTTCGTCAATATTGCCACTAAATAATTGTTCAATATGTTTTTTTAATGTTGCTTGTAATTTTTGAACGGAACTATATTTTTCAATAATATGTATGAGGTGTGGTTGTTTTGTAATATTCTCATAGAATTTCTTTGTAATCCAATCAAGTTGTTCATAAATAAAAGGTTGTAGTACTTTTATAATCTGCAAATCCTCTTTTGCTACATGCAGCATTTCCATCTGTACTGCTAAATCAGAATCTGTGGGTACAAGAAATGTTACTGTTTGACCTTTACTTTTCTCTTTTATACTCTTTTCTTTTGTTTGACTACTTTCCTTTTTAAAAAGACTTAGCATAATTGTTCCCCCTGTATATATTTATCCTATTATCCCGGAGCAGTAAGATTCCATCTCAAAATATAAATATGGAAGCCCTTGCTGATAGAAGTTTCCCCTATAAAGCGCTTGCAATGTTGGTATTTCATTTATTATAGCTATTTTTTTTATTTTTCTCTATATTGTTATATAAAATTTAAGAGATGTTAATAGCATAAAAAAAGAGAACTCTACCATGAATCCCCTTTTCTATGAAAATATATCAATTCCCTTTATGAATTTTTGCATGCGTCTTAAAAAAGACTGGAAAATGTACATTATAGATAAAAGTTACAACACGTATAGTAAATGTTACAAATAAACAAACATAGAAAGCTAATACGTGTGATCCCATTTCATACGTAATAAGAAAGCTAATTGCACCTAGAATGGAGGCAATTGCATAAATTTCTTTACGAAAGACATATGGGATATCTTGAGCGCAAATATCGCGCAAAATGCCACCGCCAATGCCTGTAATGACTCCCATAGAAACAACTAAGAAAGAAGCATTCATATGATGGGTAATGGCTGCATTTGCCCCGATTGCAGTAAATACGCCTAAACCAACAGCGTCTGAGAGCATAATAACAACTTGTAATTTATGAATCCGTTCAAAAAACATACAAGTAAATAATGCTGCTAAGATACTAATGAAAAAGTAAATGGGTTGAACAAATGCAACTGGAGGTAAGTTTCCAATCATAACATCGCGAATTATCCCGCCGCCAAGTGCAGTTGCTACAGATAAACAAAGGACACCAAATAAATCAAGTTCTTTTTTTAAACCTACTAATGTACCAGAAATGGCAGCTGCGATAATGCCGAGAAATGTAAATACGTCAATTAAAAACATCGCTCCGATCCCTTCTTTCTAATGATGTTCCAAGCAAAGAATATACACTAAAGTTATGAAAATAACAATTCCTGTTTCGCTACATGTAAAAAAAGTAAAGAAATACGGAAAGAAAGCGTTTGAAAATGCCATTTAACAATAAGGGAGGGGCATAAAGTGAAACTTCTATAAGCGGGGGTCTTACCGCCCGTGAATAGCAGGATAAATAAAAATAGTATTATAGAATATTTCGTCATTTGACTAAAATGATAAGAAAATACTACTTAGTCCATTGATAAATTATGCTATAATAAATATTTGGGACGAGTTAGGATATTTACAAATACTTATTATTTAGATTACAGTAACAATATTTATGGGGGTTAAAGATGTTAAATAACAATAGTTTAAGCTATAAATTTGAGCACTTTCTATTGATTTTTATTATATTGCAGCCAATTATAGACTTGCTGACATCACTTTGCATTTTAGTGCTCAAAATTGATGCGACGATTGGAATTATATCGCGCTTATTCGTTATGGCTCTTGGCGGTATTTATCTTCTCATGCAAGCGCGTGTTAGGGAAAATAGAAAATATGTTATATATTTACTCGGATTAGGAATTGTTCTTGGATTAGGCTTTATAAATAATAAAATGGTCAAACATCCGATGTTACAAATGGAGGATATTAAATTTATTGCAAAGGCGCTATACCCATTTGTTATGATAAGCTGTTATATTCTTGTATTTAAGTCATTAAAGATGAAAGAAACAATTCATACAAAGATGAGAAATTATATTGCATATGCAGCTTTAATTATGAATGTGATTATGGTCGTGTCTATCGCAAGCGGAACGGATTACAATAGTTATGAATTTGTAAAAGAAGGCTCCCGTGGTTGGTTTTATGCAGGGAATGAACTTGGATCTATTTTAGCAATCATCTGCCCGATAGTAATTTTATACTCTATCGAAAAAACAACGAGTCTAGCAAAGAGTTATTTTTGGATTCCGTCTCTTTTAATGATATTTTCACTATTTGCGGTCGGTACAAAAGTGGGACTTGGATCTATTTTAGGTACATTTGCTATCGCTATCTTTATGTGCTTTGTGCAAGCATTTTTACAACGTAAAGATCGTAAGAAAAAGCCATATTTGTTAAATGGTTTTATTGCAACAGTTGTATTTGCGGGGGTATTAGGATATATGCCATTCTCCCCAATATATAAAAATATGGGACTTCACGTTCAAATTTTTGAACAAAAGCAAGCAGCTCAAAAAGAACAAGAACAAGTGAAAGAACATAAAAAAGGGCATGTGACAAAAGAAGAGATTAAAAAAGAAAAAGAAGAAGAGAAGAAAGCTGAAACACAAGCTCTTATTTTTAGCGGACGTGAACTATTTGCACAGATGTATGTAGATTTTTATAAACAAGCACCTATGTCTCAAAAGTTACTCGGTATGGGATATGGCGGAAACTTTAAAGAATATCCAAAATTAATTGAAATGGACTTCCATGATTGGTTCTATGCATTTGGAATCATTGGTTTCATTTTTCTTATGATTCCGTTTGTATACTATGGTTTGAGAATAGTAATGGTGTTAATAACTAGATTTCGTGACGTGTTTACGGTCAAGTATGCATTGTTAGCTGCTGGTCTTGCGTTAGCGTTAGGAATCGCTTTTACAGCAGGCCATGTGTTAACAGCACCAGGAGTAAGTATTTATTTTGCTGTATTATTAGCATATTTAATCGTTGATTTAGAAATAGAATGATGGAAAAATAAAAGCTAGCATTATGTTAGCTTTTATTTTTTGTTATAGTAAAACAAGGAGAAAATATATTGATGGAGGAAGAAAAAGATGAAAGTGTTACATATGAATGCTGGAGCAGAAACAGGCGGCGGAAAAACGCATATTATTTCACTTTTGTCGCAATTTCCGAAAGATGAAGTAGAATTAGCAGTATTTGAAGAAGGGGCAATTGCAAACGAAGCGAGAGCGTTAGGGATAAAAGTACACGTTTTTTTACAATCATCTCGTTATGATATATCTATTCTTTCAAAAATACGTTCTTTTATTAATGAAGGACGTTTTGATATCGTCCATACACACGGAGCAAGAGCAAATTTTTATCTTTCCCTATTAAGAAGAAAGATCAATGCCAAGTGGGTTACAACAGTTCACAGCGATCCAACGCTGGATTTTATGCAACGTGGTTTAAAAGGCTGGATTTTTACAAAGTTAAATTTACGTTCGTTTAAGAAGATTGATTTGTTTTTTGCAATTACAGAACGTTTTAAGAGAAATACGGTAACACTAGGTGTACCAGAGGAGAAAATTTGTACAATCTATAATGGAATTGAATATGATCCTACACCAGCAAATCCTTATAATTTAGAGGAACAATTCGGTATACAAGCAGACGTATTTACAGCAATTCAAGTTGCGCGCCTTCATCCAGTTAAAGGACATGAAATATTATTTGAGGCATTGCAAAACATAACGATTCCAAATATAAAAGTATTGTTACTTGGTGATGGACCGATTGAGAATGAATTAAAAGAAATGGTGAAACAAAAAGGAATAGAAGATAAAGTACTATTTTTAGGACATCGTCAAGATGTGAAAGAATTATATGCATCGGCACATATTAATTTACTCACATCTCATAGTGAAAGTTTCTCGCTCGTTTTATTAGAAGCTGCAAACCAACGTTTAACCTCTATTGCTACAGATGTTGGTGATATGTCACAGCTCATTGTTGATGAGACATATGGCTGGATCATTCCAACTGGCGATGCTTCAGCTCTTGCTCATGCGTTAGAGGAAGCGTATGAAAAATGGAAGAATGGTGAATTGGCGGAGATGGGTGAGCGTTTGTATATGCATGCGTCTTCTCATTTTTCTTTACGAAAGGTGTATGAAGATACACATAAAGCGTATGAAAGGCTTCTAAATGATCATGTGAAATTCTAGGGATTAGCAGGGCTAATCATTAGTGAAAATGTTCACTGATGGTACCCCGCTCAAACAGGCAGTAACATATTTAGCTAAATCAGGGAAGTTGAACTGCCTGTAAGAGTCCGATTGGTTCAACTAACCATCAGTGAGAGGAGCATTCACTGATGGAAGTTTCACTTTACCCCGCTCAAACAGGCAGTAACACATTTAGCTAAATCAGAGAAGCTGAATTGCTCGTTTGAACCTTATAGAAATAGAAAAGATATTTGAAATAGAAAGGATTTTAAGTATGGCAGTGCAAACAATTGATATTTTAGGCGTGCCCTTCTCAACGATGACCATGGAAGAAACAATTCGATATATGATGCAGCAACTAGAAAAGGAACACGAGAATACATTTCAAGTTGTAACGGCAAACCCTGAAATTGTGATGTGTGCAAAAAAAGATGCTAAATTCCATGAAACGCTTCTTCAGGCAGATATTATTACACCAGATGGCATTGGCGTTGTAAAAGCAAGCGGCATGCTAGGTACACCGTTAAAAGAGCGTGTAGCAGGTTTTGATTTGATGAGTGATTTATTTAAAACATTATCACAAGAGAAGAAATCGATATCTGTCTTTTTACTTGGAGCAAAGCCGCACGTTGTAGAAAAAGCCGCTCAAACTTTAACAGAAAGATATACAGCAGTATCTATTGTCGGTACACAAGATGGATATTTTAAACAAGAGCAAGAAGAAGAAATTATTGCGCGTATTCAAGAAGCAAAACCAGATATTTTGCTTGTTGCACTTGGATTCCCAAGACAAGAAAATTTTATTCAGCATAATAAACATTGTTTAAATACAAAAGTAGCTGTTGGTGTTGGGGGAAGTTTTGATGTTTGGGCAGGAGAAGTAAAGCGTGCCCCGAAATGGATTCAAGCTATTCATTTAGAATGGTTTTATCGTTTATGCAGCAATCCAACACGCTGGCGTCGTCAGCTTGTATTAGTTGAATTTTTAAAAGAAGTGGTTCGTTCGAAAAGGTAGCGATATTTTGCTGCCTTTTTTCTATACAAGTCTGTATGCGTGATGCATCTTTCCCATGAAAAAACGCCTATGTATGAAGTGTTTTTTCATGGGAAAGATAAGGTTTATGTAGATAGTTTGTCTTCTTTAGTATGTAATGAAAAAAGTATTTTACTTATGTAATATACATATGTAAAATGATGTGTAAAGACAGCTTTGTAAGGAGGACCTCTAGTGGGGAAAGTTACAGAAATCTCGAATCGAAAGCTTCTCGGAATTGCTGGGCTTGGTTGGCTATTTGATGCAATGGATGTTGGGATTCTTTCGTTTATTATTGCTGCTTTACAAAAAGAATGGCAGCTTAGTGCACAGCAAATGGGATGGATAGGGAGTATTAACTCCATTGGAATGGCAGTTGGAGCACTTATATTTGGAATATTAGCAGATAAAATTGGTCGTAAATCTGTTTTTATTATTACATTATTATTATTTTCTGTTGGTAGTGGTTTAACGGCTTTATCAACAACATTAACTGTATTTCTTGTATTTCGTTTTCTCATTGGAATGGGACTCGGAGGAGAGTTACCTGTTGCATCAACACTTGTATCTGAAAGTGTTGCAGCGCATGAACGTGGTAAAATTGTTGTTTTATTAGAAAGCTTTTGGGCTGGTGGATGGTTAATTGCTGCGCTTATTTCATATTTTGTTATTCCGACATACGGTTGGCGAATAGCGATGGTTTTAAGTGCAATTCCAGCTTTTTATGCATTATATTTACGCTGGGGTTTGCCAGATTCACCACAATTTCAAAAAGTACAACAAAAACAATCTGTATTTGCAAACATAAAGGCTGTTTGGTCTCAGGAGCACAGAAGAGCGACTGCTATGCTCTGGATTTTATGGTTTTGTGTTGTGTTTTCTTATTATGGAATGTTTCTTTGGCTTCCAAGTGTACTAGTATTAAAAGGATTTAGCTTGATTAAAAGCTTTGAATACGTATTAATTATGACACTTGCACAGCTTCCGGGCTATTTTACAGCTGCTTGGTTTATTGAACGTTTTGGCCGAAAGTTTGTGTTAATCACATACTTACTTGGAACAGCGTGCAGCGCATATTTCTTCGGGGCAGCAGACTCACTTCTCACATTAATGATTACAGGTATGTTGCTATCTTTCTTTAATTTAGGAGCTTGGGGAGCATTATATGCGTATACACCAGAGCAGTATCCGACAGTTATTCGTGGTACAGGAGCTGGTATGGCAGCGGCATTTGGCCGCATCGGTGGTATTTTAGGGCCGTTATTAGTTGGTTATCTCGTAGCCATGCATGCTTCTCTTTCTTTTGTCTTTACGATCTTTTGTGCAGCTATTGTAATTGGTGCTCTTGCTGTGCTTGTGCTTGGAAAGGAAACAAAACAACAAGAATTAATATAATGAAAAGGAAGCTGTGTAAAGCTTCCTTTTCGTTGTTTTCTGACAAAAACATGCTATATTTGATAGAAAAATGGTTTATAAAAAGGGATTATTTCGAAAAAAGCGAATGTATACAACAAGGCGTATGGACAAAAGGATTAGGTGGTTGGGCAGACATGAAAATTTTAATCGTAAATGAACAAGAAGAAAACAGAGGACAATTAATACATTTTTTCAAAGAACATGTAAACAATTTGGAATGCTTTGAAGCGAAAACAGGAATGGAATCACTACAGATAGCGAAAAAGTATACGCCAGATTTTATTTTTTTAGATACACAATTACCAGATGCAACTGGTTTTGAAGTCGCAGGATTGCTGCGTCAATTAACATTACATACAAAATTTATATTTACAGGAAACGATATGAAAGATGCAATTAAATCATTTCGTTTTCACGCTTTTTACTACTTATTGCAACCATTTGAGCAGGAGGACTTGCAGTTTTTATTGCATAGTATTGAACAAGAAAAAGTAACACGAGAGAAGAATCGATTGCAAAAGCTTCCGATTGAATGTCATGAAGGAATTGCATATATTCTTCCAGACGATATTGTATACATAAGTAAGAATAAAGAAAATAAAACAGTTTCAATTTACACAACTGATAATCAATATATCTCAACGTATACATTGCAAGAATTAGAAGGCAAGTTAGCGGTATACGATTTTTTACGTGTCCATAAAAGTTATCTCATTAACGTTATATATGTGTGTGAATTGAAGCCTTATTATAACGGAACGTATAACTTATATTTGGAAAGGTATGATAACCAGCCGATACCTGTTAGTCGAAATTATGTAAAACGACTTCGAAATAAAATTGAGTTGTAACAGTTCATGGAAGAATTTGGACATGTTAAAATAAAAAACCTTCATCATAAGGAATATTATATTTAACTATTCTGAAAATTTAGTACAATTCCCTCTAAGGCATAACATTAGGGGGGATTTTTGGTGAAAGCATGGAAATCTATTTTACTTTGGGGTGTGATTACGGCTTTAGGAGCAGCTGGATTTGCTGTTTTAGCGTTATCTCGCGGTGAAACAATTAATGCAGTTTGGTTGCTTGTTGCCGCTGTTTCCGTATATGCTGTCGCATATCGCTTTTATAGTAGATTTATCTCCAGAAAAGTTTTTGAATTGGACGACAATCGAAAAACGCCAGCAGAGCTTTTGAATGATGGGAAAGATTATGTTCCGACAAATAAATGGGTTTTATTTGGGCACCACTTTGCTGCAATTGCTGGAGCCGGGCCGTTAGTTGGTCCAATCTTAGCTGCACAAATGGGATATTTACCAGGAACGCTTTGGATTATTGTTGGAGTTGTGTTAGCTGGAGCTGTACAAGATTTCGTGATTTTATTTGCGTCTATGCGTCGCAACGGGAAGTCGCTTGGTGAAATGATTAAAGAAGAGATTGGTCCAGTAACAGGTTTTATCGCGATGATCGGTATTTTGGGAATTATGATTATTTTATTAGCGGTATTAGCTCTTGTTGTGGTGAAAGCTCTTGTAGGAAGCCCATGGGGAATGTTTACGATTGCCGCAACAATTCCAATTGCAATTTTAATGGGTGTATATATGCGTTACATTCGTCCAGGTCGTGTTGGAGAAGGTTCAGTTATCGGTATTATTTTACTTCTTTTATCGCTTGTAGCGGGTCAGTATGTAGCAGAAAATCCAACGCTTGCTACTATGTTTACATTTAAAGGTGAAACAATTGCAATTATGCTTATTATTTATGGATTTATTGCTTCTGCATTGCCTGTTTGGTTATTACTTGCACCGCGTGATTATTTAAGTACGTTTTTAAAGATTGGAACAATTGTTGGCTTAGCGCTTGGGATTGTGATTGTTGCACCAGATTTACAAATGCCGGCAGTTTCAAAATTTATTGATGGAACGGGCCCAGTATTTGCAGGAAATTTATTCCCTTTCTTATTTATTACTATTGCTTGCGGAGCTGTATCTGGCTTCCATGCACTTGTTTCTTCTGGTACGACCCCGAAAATGATAGAAAGGGAAGGACATGCACAGCCAATTGGTTACGGTGCTATGCTTATGGAATCATTTGTTGCAGCGATGGCAATGATTGCAGCTTGTGTACTAACGCCAGGTACATACTTTGCAATTAATAGCCCTCCGGCAGTCATTGGAACGGATGTAACACAGGCAGCACAAGTAATTAGTTCTTGGGGGTTCACTGTGACGCCAAATGAGCTGAAAGAACTAGCTGTAAACGTTGGAGAACAAACGATATTATCTCGTACAGGCGGGGCACCGACGTTCGCGATTGGGATGGCTCATATTTTCTCTCAAGTAATCGGCGGAAAAGCATTAATGGCATTTTGGTATCACTTTGCAATTTTATTTGAAGCGCTCTTCATCTTAACAACTATTGATGCAGGAACACGTGTTGGCCGGTTTATGATTCAAGACATTTTAGGGCACGTTTATAAACCATTTGCAAAAACAGATTCTATGCTTTCCAATATTGTTGCAACAACGCTGTGTGTGCTAGGATGGGGATATTTCTTATATCAAGGGGTAATTGATCCGCTTGGTGGTATCAATACGCTATGGCCGCTCTTTGGAATCGCAAATCAAATGTTAGCTGGGATTGCATTATTACTTGGAACGACTATTTTGTTTAAAATGGGAAAAAAGGCATATGTTTGGGTGACGCTCATTCCGACAACGTGGCTATTGATTGTTACAATGACAGCTGGCTATCAAAAGTTATTTCATGAGAATCCGAAAATTGGCTTCCTCTCTCATGCAAAATTGTTCCAAAGTGCACTGGATAAAGGGAAACTATTAGCACCGGCGAAAAACGTAGCACAAATGAAACAAATTATTCTTAATGATTATATTGATGCGGCGCTTTGTGGAATTTTTATGCTTGTTGTAATCGCGGTACTGATATCGGCTATTAGAATATGGATACAAGTATTGAACAATAAAGCAACTCCATTAAAAGAAGCGGCGTATGTTCCACGCGATGAAAGTGAGGTACAGCATTATGCTTAAAACGATAATAAGCATGTGGAGATACCGAAAACAGTTTATTAGTTTGCTTGTTGGTGTACCAAGCTATGAGAAGTATGTTGCTCATATGAAACAACAACATCCCAATGAAATTGTATTATCTCGAAAACAATTTTTTGCTGAAGCGCAAGAAGCAAGATTTAATGCGAAGGGCGGTAAAGTTTCGAGATGCTGTTAAAGAGAATATAGTATAAAAAGGAGCGATATCTCGCTCTTTTTTTTATTCCAAAGTTTCACGTGAAACATATAAAGAAAAGTTTGGGAATTATAGGAATATAATATACAATAGTAAATAGGAAAAGGGTACTCAAAATGGATAGAGATGAAAGTTTTATGTGAACTGTCAAGTTGTAGAAAGGCCGGGTATATTTTTATGCTAAATGATCTATTTATTAATACAACTATTATTCTTTCTTTTATTTTCGTTGGTGCTCAACTTTTTAAAAATATTTCATTAAAAGAGCCGCTATCATTTGAAGTAAAATGTTTTGTTGGTATTGTAATGGGAGCTTTAGGTGCCCTGCTTATGAAGTTTGGTGTTCATATTGAGGATGTGATGCTAGATTTACGATATCTTTCTATTATATTAGCTGCAATTATTGGAGGACCTATTGCAAGTTTACTAGCTTCCATCATTATTTTAATTGTACGTTTATTGTTAACGGGTTATTCAGTAGGAGCACAAATAGGTGTGTATGTAGTTTTGTTAACAGGTATAGGTTGTACGATTATTTCAATGTTTCGTATTTCTGTTTTCAAAAAGTGGATTTGGTTACATGTTTATTGCTTAACAGTTTCATCGATTGGAATTTATATTGTTTTTAAAGATGTTCTTGTCCTAGGTTTATATTTAGTTGTTAGCATTATGACAGGATATATGACTTTTTTAAGTGCACATTATGCTTTGCAGTCAAACGAATTGTTTCGTAAGATGAAACAGTATGCAACAATGGATCCTTTAACTGGATTAGGAAATGTTCGTAAATTTGATACGGAATTGAATAGAAATATTGAGGATAAGAAAAAAAATAACAATCCACTTTGTTTATTGCTGGTAGATATTGATTATTTCAAGGATGTGAATGACAAGTATGGACACCCTGCCGGTGATGAAGTTTTACAGCAATTAGGGGCAATTTTAAAGAATAGTTCTCCATTCCCACACTTAGTATTTCGAAAAGGCGGAGAGGAATTCGCTTTATTATTACCAAAATCAACATTACAATATGCTGTGGATATAGGAGAAAGAATTCGAGCAGCTGTAGAGAAGCATGTGTTTCGATTACCAAATGATATTTGTTTACATATCACGATTTCAGTAGGTGCTTCAATCTATGTAGACTCACCACAGCAATTTATTCAACTTGCAGATGATGCATTATACTCTTCCAAACGAAATGGAAGAAATCAAGTGAATGCTGTTTCATGAAAAATAAAGTCGTCACTATGGACGACTTTATTTTTTGTTCTTATCCCGCTACTTTTGGGCAGTAAGACCCCCTACTGATGGAAGTTTCGCTTTATACAAGCTCTTTTCCAGCTCCAAATTTACGGTATGCACCGTGATGGGTTGGTCCCACATATTCGTTCAATTTGAATGAGTGGCAAATTGCAGCAGTAATAAATTCTTTTGCTACTTGTACTGCTTCTTTTACAGATTTTCCTTTTGCTAGCTCTGCTGTAATTGCAGCAGCATATGTACAACCTGCGCCGTGTGTATATGTTGTTTCAATTTTTTCAGATTCTAAAATTTCAAATGTTTCTCCATCGTATAATAAATCAATTGCTTTTTCTGAACCTAGCTTGCTGCCACCTTTAATAAGTACGTATTTTGTACCTAGAGCATGGATTTTTTCAGCAGCTTGCTTCATATCTTCAAGTGAGTTAATTTTTACGCCGCTTAGTTGATACGCTTCAAATAGGTTTGGTGTTACAATCAATGCTTTTGGAACGAGCGTATCGCGTAAGCATTCGTTTGTTTCTGGATGAAGCGCTTCATCTGCCCCTTTACATACCATAACAGGGTCTACTACTACGTTTTGTAGATTATGTTTTTCAATTGTTTCAGCGACAAGCTCAATAATTTCAACAGATCCAAGCATACCTGTTTTTAATGCATCAACGCCAACGCCTTCAATTGTCGTTTCTAATTGTGGTTTTAATGTAGACGCTGGAATTGGGAATACATTATGTGCCCATCCGTTATGTGGATCCATTGTCACGATTGTTGTAAGAGCTGTCATGCCGTATACACCAAGCTCTTGGAACGTTTTTAAATCGGCTTGCATACCAGCACCGCCGCTTGTGTCAGAACCAGCGATTGTAAGTGCTTTGTTTAATGTCATTGCGAAAGCCCCCTCAAGTAATATAATGAAAACTACATTTTTATCCATTATATCAATGTTATGAATAAGTACAAAGCGAAAAAGTTACTTGAACTGCCCGTAAAAGCCCGATTGGTGAGAGCCTTTCATCAGGAGGGAATAAAGAAAAACCCCCATTGATGGGAGTTTCACTTTATTTTACTATTTTATTTTTGTACTAGTTCCTCTTGTTCATTATGATTAGGAAGTGGAAATGCATTACCAATCATTGCAGCTCCAATCATTGGTAACAATAAATTAATTGGGAAGAACATAAGTAATAATAATGTAATAGCGATTGGTTTTCGTACTGCATAGCTTGAAATGGCTGTCGTTACAATAGCTACAGAAGCAACTGGATCTAACGACGGTATGACAGTAGCCACAGCATATCCAATACTTGCACCAGCAAATACAATTGGGAAAATATGTCCGCCACGCCAACCTGTAGTTAAACAAACTGCCGTTATACATAACTTTAAAATCCCTGAAAGAAGCAGTATCCCAAATGATAATTCTGTCCATTCATTTACTAATTCTTTTAATTGGTGTTCTCCTGAAAATAGTGTATACGGAAGTATAGTTCCTGCAATCCCTAAAAGAATACCACCTATAATTGCTAATGTTAGCTTATATTCTTGAAAAGGCCGTACTATTTTTTCTAATATATGTTCCACTTTGAAATAAAAATAGCCTACACCAGCGCCTATGCAAATAAGAGGCAGAAAGGCAATCCATTCATGGAGAGCAAAAGATCCTTCTCCAAACTTAACAATAAAAGATCCTCGATTATCGAACTGACTAAGCAATAAATAAACAGAAAAACCAGCGAAAGTAGTAGCAAGATATACAATAGTCTTTTTCCCTTTAAAAGCTTCAGTGATTTGTGTATCCTCATGTTCGTTTGGAGCTAAATAACCGAATAGCGGTGCATTAAAAATAACACTTAAAGCAGCGCCAATCCCAATTTCTGTTAGTTCATGCATTCCTTTTAAAGTAAACTTAAAGCGATCACCAACCCACGTACAAAGGCCACCTATAATCCCAACAAGTGCTGCTTCTGGTCCTAAGCTTGCGCCAAATACTAAAACAATAACAGCTGTTAACGTAGCTTTATGCACAAATTGGTACTCAATTCTGCCTGTTTTCTTATATTCAGCCATGGTCTCTGGCATTAAACGAGGGTATGTACCGAAGTATTTCTGTGACAGGCCGACAAAAATACCGCCAATTACTGTTACACAAATTGTGTAATAAGGAGGTAATCCCAATTCTTTAGGTAAATATCCCCAAACAAGCTGAATTCCAGCATTTGTGACAACTAAAAATAACCAGACTACAGCACCAACTATAGCACCTAGAAACATACCGTACATGATGAGTAAATAGTGCATGTTTCTCCTAATAGTCATTCTTTATGCCTCCTTTATGTTATATTCTATTATGAAAAAGTAAGAGATTCTAATACGGAAATAGTTGGATAACCAATTCAATATGCGTATTATTTTTTTAAGGGAACTACTTGTTCAAGATACATTATAAAAATTAGCATTATTATTTTATGAACCTGTAAAACATTTGTAAGTGTAATTGCTTTTTTGTATGTGCTTCGATGGCTACTAAAATGCAATGTAACTCTTTAATTTTACATAGTAAGTGGAGTTTTTAAAATGTATTTTTGTCTATTTTTGAAACATTAATGTTATTTTTATATAATTTGAATATTGGTAATAAATAATTAAATTCATTTATATTTTTCGTGAAGATTCAGAAAAATGGATTGACACTAGGAAATATTTGCTATAAAATCAACGGTAATTGCATAAGTCTTATCAAGAATAGGTGGAGGGACCGGGCCCTATGAAACCTTGGCAACAGCCGTAAAGCGGAATTGTGCCAAATCCTGCAGGTATTTCCTGAACGATAAGAAAGGCTACATGTCGAGCGTTTATCTAAACTGCTTCTTTCTTATTTAGGAAAGAAGCAGTTTTTTTATGTTAAGAAAGGGGATTGAGAGATGAGCGATACAAGGGGAAAAGGAACAATTTGTGTTCAAGGCGGCTATACGCCGAAAAATGGTGAACCGCGTGTTTTACCACTTTATCAAAGCACGACGTATAAATATGATACATCTGATGATTTAGCAGCTCTCTTTAATTTAGAGGCAGAAGGTTATATTTATACTCGTATTGGTAACCCAACGCTTGCAGCATTTGAGCAGAAACTGACAGAGTTAGAAGGCGGCGTCGGTGCGGTTGCAACTGCATCAGGGCAAGCAGCAATTATGTTAGCGATATTAAATATTTGCGGCAGCGGCGATCACCTGCTTTGCTCATCAACAGTATACGGCGGTACGTTTAACTTATTTGCAGTTAGTCTGCGGAAACTTGGCATTGAGGTTACTTTCTTTAATCCAAACTTAACTGCTGATGAAATTGTTGCCCTCGCAAATGAGAAAACAAAGCTTGTGTATGCAGAATCGCTTGGAAATCCAGCGATGAATGTTCTTAATTTTAAAGAGTTTTCTGATGCGGCAAAAGAGCTTGAGGTGCCATTTATCGTCGACAATACGTTAGCGACGCCGTATTTATGTCATGCTTTTGAACATGGTGCAAACATTGTCGTTCATTCTACAACGAAATATATTGATGGTCATGCAAGCTCACTTGGCGGTATTGTCATTGATGGCGGTAATTTCGATTGGAGTAAATTTCCTGAATTTGTTGAACCAGATCCAAGTTATCATGGTGTGAGTTATGTGGAAAGGTTCGGGCAAGCGGCATACATTGTGAAAGCTCGTGTACAGTTATTAAGAGATTATGGAAATTGTATGAGTCCATTCAATGCGTATGTAAGTAATATTGGCTTAGAAACGTTGCATCTTCGTATGGAGCGTCATAGTCAAAATGCACTAGCTGTTGCACAGTGGTTATCGCAGCATGAACGCGTTGAGTGGGTCAATTACCCAGGACTTAAAGATAATGAAAATTATGCATTAGCACAAAAATATTTACCGAAAGGCGCGAGCGGTGTTTTAACGTTTGGAGTAAAGGGAGGTATTGAATCTGCTAAGCAATTTATTGCAAATGTGAAGCTCGCAGCATTGGTGACGCATGTTGCAGATGCAAGAACTTGTGTGATTCATCCTGCAAGTACAACGCATCGTCAGCTTAGTGAAGAGCAGCAGCGTCTGGCAGGTGTAACGCCTGATTTAATTCGGTTATCTGTTGGTATTGAAGATGCGGCGGATATTATTGTTGATTTAGCAGAAGCCCTTTCTGGAGGAAAACAGTATGCCGATCATCATTGCTAAAGATTTACCCGCTCGTAAAGTATTACAAAATGAAAATATTTTCGTAATGACGAAAGAACGAGCAGAAACACAAGATATCCGTGCTTTGAAGATTGCTATTTTAAATTTGATGCCAACAAAGCAAGAAACTGAAACGCAGTTGCTTCGTTTAATTGGAAATACGCCGCTTCAGCTCGATGTACATTTACTTCATATGGAATCTCATACATCAAGAAATGTGGCACAGGAGCATTTAACAAGTTTCTATAAAACATTTCGAGATATTGAAGGGGAAAAATTTGACGGGTTAATCATTACTGGTGCTCCGGTTGAAACACTTCCTTTTGAAGAGGTGGATTATTGGGAAGAATTGAATCGAATTATGGACTATTCGGAGAAGCATGTTACATCGACGCTTCACATTTGTTGGGGAGCACAAGCAGGGTTGTATTATCACTACGGTGTTCCAAAATATCCGCTTCAGCAAAAGATGTTTGGTGTGTTTGAGCATGAAGTGCAGCAGGAGAATGTGAAACTGTTACGCGGTTTTGATGAAAGCTTTTTTGCGCCGCATTCTCGTCATACGGAAGTCCGTGCATCTGATATCCAAAAAGTACAGGAACTCGATATGTTAGCGATATCTGAAGAAGCTGGTGTTCATCTTGTTATGAATAAAGATGGAAAGCATATTTTTGTTCTTGGTCATAGCGAATACAGCTGCGAGACGTTAAAGCAAGAATATGAGCGAGATCAACAAAAAGGGCTCGATATTGCTATTCCAAAAAACTATTTTAAAGATGACAATCCATTGGAAAAACCGGTGGTAAAGTGGCGTAGCCATGGGAACTTACTATTTTCAAATTGGTTGAATTACTATGTGTATCAAGAAACCCCTTATATTTTGTAAAGAAGCCATATAACACTTGGTAGCGTTTTCTTCGTAAGGAGCAACCTTTATTATTCGGAATGTTCCAAATATATTGTTTTTTTGAATTTTACCTTATATAATGGCACCTAAATACAATTTTTAGAGGGGTGGACAGTATTATGAACGAAATTCGAGTTGGCTTATTAGGTCTTGGAACTGTAGGAAGCGGTGTGGTGCGCATTATTGAAGATCATCAAGATCGTTTAGCGCATCAAATTGGTTGTCCTGTCAAAGTAACAAAAGTGTTAGTACAAAACATAGAAAAAGAACGTGAGGTCCAAGTAACCCCTACATTATTAACGAAAAATCCAGATGATATTATAAATAATCCAGATGTTGACGTTGTGATTGAGGTGATGGGCGGTATAGAAGATACGAAAGCATATATTTTACAATCGCTGCAAAACGGAAAGCACGTTGTAACAGCAAATAAAGATTTAATGGCACTTCACGGTGCAGAACTTCTTACTGTGGCAAAAGAAAATCAAGCTGATTTGTTTTATGAAGCAAGTGTAGCAGGCGGTATTCCGATTTTGCGAAGCATTGTGGAAGGTCTTTCTTCTGATCGAATTACGAAAATGATGGGAATTGTGAACGGGACAACGAATTTTATTTTGACAAAAATGTCTGAAGAAGGGAGAGCATACGAAGACGTGTTAAATGAAGCGCAGCAACTTGGATTTGCAGAGGCAGATCCAACATCAGACGTTGAAGGGTTAGATGCGGCACGAAAGATGACGATCTTAGCAACACTGGGCTTTTCTACAAATGTAGAACTTCATGATGTGACTGTAAAAGGGATTACATCCATTACGGAAGAGGATATTACATATAGTAAGAGCTTAGGTTATACAATTAAATTAATCGGCGTAGCGAAGCGTGATGGCGAAAAGTTAGAGGTGACAGTAGAACCAACACTGCTGCCAAATGCGCACCCGCTTGCGGCTGTTCAAAATGAATACAATGCGGTATATGTATATGGCGAAGCGGTAGGAGAAACAATGTTTTACGGACCAGGTGCAGGAAGTTTACCAACAGCAACAGCTGTTGTATCTGACTTAGTTGCGGTTATGAAAAATGTACGTCTTGGTGTAACGGGAAATAGTGCTGTAACTCCGCAATATGAGAAAGTGTTAAAAGAGGAAGATGAAATTTATGTGAAGAAGTTTCTACGCCTTCATGTAAAAGATGAGGTAGGTGTGTTTGCCAAAATTACATCTCTGTTCTCTGAACGCGGTGTAAGCTTCGAAAAGATTATTCAAATGCCATTACAAGAGAAAGGGGCAGCTGAGATTGTCATCGTTACCCATCGCGCATCCCTTGCAGACTATGCGTATATTTTAGAAACGTTAGAAACGTACGAAGAAGTGGATTGCGTAAAAGCGAATTACCGTATTGAAGGAGATGCTCGCTAATGTGGAACGGACTACTTGCTGCTTATAAAGAATATTTACCGATTACTGATCAGACGCCGGCGCTTTCGTTATCAGAAGGAAATACACCACTTATTTTATTAGAAAACCTTTCAGAAAAATGGGGTGTTTCTGTTTATGCGAAAGTAGAAGGAGCAAACCCGACAGGCTCCTTTAAAGACCGCGGGATGGTTATGGCGGTAGCAAAGGCAAAAGAAGCTGGCAGCAAAACAGTTATTTGCGCTTCAACAGGAAATACATCTGCGTCTGCGGCTGCTTATGCAGCGCGCGCAGGTTTATCTTGCATTGTTATGATTCCGAACGGAAAAATTGCATATGGTAAGTTAGCTCAGGCAGTCATGTACGGAGCTGAGATTATTAGTATTGACGGGAATTTTGATCATGCTTTGCAAATGGTGCGGAAGTTAAGTGATTCATCGCCCATTACACTTGTAAATTCAGTGAATCCGTATCGTATTGAAGGGCAAAAAACAGCAGCATTTGAAATTTGTGATGCACTCGGAAAAGCGCCTGATATTTTAGCCATTCCAGTTGGGAATGCGGGCAATATTACAGCATACTGGAAAGGGTTTACGGAGTATAACGAAAAGCATGGTACAGGTTTACCGGAAATGCGCGGTTTTGAAGCGGAAGGAGCAGCGGCGATTGTACGCGGATATAAAATTGAAGATCCTGAGACAGTTGCCACTGCAATACGCATCGGTAACCCTGCAAGCTGGGATAAAGCCGTTACTGCTGCCCATGATTCAAATGGAAAAATTGATGAGGTAACAGATGCAGAAATTCTTCAGGCTTATGAATGGCTTGCCAAGTATGAAGGAATTTTTGCAGAGCCTGCTTCTTGTGCGTCGCTTGCTGGTATTTATAAGCAAGTACAAACAGGAGAAATAACAAAAGGAAGTAAAATCGTCGCTGTTTTAACAGGAAATGGTTTAAAAGATCCTAACATTGCAATTGATACAAAAAAAATTCAGCCGCTTGTTTTGCCAAATGATGAAAAAGTTGTATTTGAACACATTCAAGGAGCTGTCCTGCGATGAAGGCGGCTCCCCTGTTTACAATTCGTGTGCCTGCCAGTACAGCAAATCTTGGACCAGGCTTTGATTCAATTGGTCTTGCGGTAAGTAAGTATTTAACGGTAGATGTATTTTCGCATTACAGATGGGAGTGCAAGGCGAAAACACCACTTCTTCAAGGTGTTCCAGAAGATGAGAATAATTTACTGATTGAGACTGCTAGGGGAATAGCCGCTCGTTATAATAAGGAGCTTCCATATTGTAGTCTCTATCTCGATAGTGATATTCCATTAGCAAGGGGACTTGGAAGCAGTGCCTCGGCAATTATTGCCGGAATTGAACTTGCCGATCAGCTCTGTGAATTGCATTTATCTAGAAGAGAAAAGTTATTAATTGCAACGGAAATAGAAGGACATATCGATAATGTTGGAGCGGCATTATATGGTGGACTTATAGTAGGAACATATGATGGAAAAGATATTTCATTTGTTTCACAACCCATTCATGACATAGAACTTGTTGCAGTTATTCCTTCATATGAACTAAAAACAGTTCATGCAAGAGATGTGCTTCCGAGTAGGTTGTTATATATGGACGGTATTCGCGGCAGCGGTGTTGCCAATGTGCTTGTAGCTGCTTTATGTAAAGAGGATTGGGTGCTTGCTGGGGAAATGATGAAACGGGATGTGTTTCATGAACCTCACCGTAAGCAGCTCGTTCCTGAATTACAAAAACTTCATGAATTAGAGCATGAGAATGTATATGGTGTTTCTTTAAGCGGTGCCGGGCCAACTGTGCTTTGTTATGTAAAAAAAGGAAGTGCTGATGAAGTGAAGGTATGGCTGCAATCTATTTTTAGTCATTGCGTGGTAGAAACGCTTCAAGTTGTCAACGAAGGGGTTCATATTATACATGAACAACAAAAGCCCATTGAAAGTATATAACTTTCAATGGGCTTCTTGCGTACGATAACTTTGTAATACCTTTGAGCCGATTTGAATAAATGCTTGAATGATCCAGCCTGTTGTAAAAGATAGAATAATGGTACCGAAATAAATGGGTCCATGTAGCATGAAACTACCAACTAAAAATAGACAAGCTAGAGAAATTTCTGTTTTTCGAAAGGACCACTTTGTTTTTTCAGAGATTGTTAAAACAAATGCTTCTTGCGGCGCAGTGCCAAGCTGTGATGAAACATAGATACCGATACCTGATCCAACAAATAAATTTCCACATATAAGTGTTATATACTTCGGAAGAGCTCGAATGCCATCCATTATAAATGCAACTGAGCCAATCATATCAACAAAAACGGAGATTAGCACCATCGTCACGATTGTACCAATTGTAATGCGCTTTCGGTTCATAGACAGTACGATAAGGGTAAAGATGAAATTAATAATAAACATCCAAGAGCCGATGCTTAAACCAAAATTTTGATATAAGGCAATGAAAAGGGAATCATACGGACTAAGACCAAATGAAGTAATCGTTGTCATCATATTGATACCTAGAGAAAGTAATAGTAATCCACCTATGAAAAATATGTGCTCTAATTTTAAAATCATAATAAAATATAAATCCTTTCTTATTTAGTCTGCTATCACAGGGTATAATGTGGAAAGCTTACCAGGTCAAGGAGCCATTTATAAAATTTTTTGTATGCGTTAATATGTAGTGGGAAGGGAGAGAGTATGATGCCAAATATAAAAAAAATCGCAGAAATGGCGGGGGTCTCGATTTCTACTGTTTCTCGTGTTTTAAATAATCATCCGTATGTAAATGAACAAAAACGAAAAGAGATATTAGCAATTATCGAAAAGTTAAATTATACGCAAAATTCGAATGCGATTCATTTAGTACGAGGAAAAACGAATGTTATTGGTGTGCTTCTTCCATTTGTAAATAATCAATATTACAGTGCAATTATAGAAGGTATTTCAAGAGAGGCTGCAAAACATAATTACAATATGATGCTCTGCCAAACGGGTTATAGCGCGGATAAAGAAATAGAGATTTTGAATATGTTAAAGATGAAAAAATTAGACGGAGTCATTATATGTTCGAAAATCAATGCCTGTCAGGAGATTGAAAAGTACACAAAATTTGGTCCAATTGTGACGTGTGAAGATACAGCATCAAGCACAATTTCTAGTATTCATATTGATCATTACAAAACGTTTGCACTAGGAATGGAATATTTAATAGAAAAGGGACATACACGAATTGGTTATTGCGTTGGACGAAGTAATAGCTTCAACAGTCAAAATCGAAAACAGGCGTACCGGGACGCTTTATCCTCTGTTCATGTTAGGCCGAAAGAAGAGTGGGAGTTTGTAGACTGCTTTACAATAGAGGACGGGACACGTGTTGTTCAATCACTGCTTCATATGAAAGAGCGTCCAACAGCCCTTCTCGTATCTTGTAATCATATTGCAGCGGGTATTGTAACAGCCGCCAAAAAAAGCGGCCTTTCTATTCCAGGTGATATCACGATTATTGGTTGTGATGATCAGCAAGTTGCAGAGATACTAGATATTACAACAATTGCTCATTCGAGTGTGGAGGTTGGTGCAGGTGCATTTACAATTTTGCATGACCAAATTGCGAGTAGAGAAAAAGAAGGAAAAAGAATTGAGTTATTTGCGAAATTAACGGAAAGACTGACAACATAAGGAGTAAAGCACAATCTTCATTAAAGTGATTGTGCTTTTTTCGTAGGCTGATGAAAATCGCTTTTCGAATTTTCGTTTGGTATAATATGGTCAATCTATAAGGGGATAAGGGGTTTTAGCATGAGACAGAAATTTGTGAAAGCTATTTTATTCGTTACACTTGCATCTTTTTGTTTATTTGCTTACGGCTTTATTGTCGGTGCAAATGATGTTCTAAATCCGAAAGCTTCTAAGTTAACTCCGGCCGTGCAAAAAGAAGCAAAAGGGAAACAACAAAAAGGAACGTTACAAATTGTTAGTTTAGGGGATTCTTTAACGCGCGGTGTTGGAGATAAAGAAGGTATTGGATATATTGGACGTATGAAGAATGAATTGCAAACAAAATACAAACAAAAGGTGGCGCTTACAAACTTAGCGGTGAGTGGAGCGAAAATGCCTGATTTACTGAAACAAATGGAAAGCGGTGGTGCCGAGTATGCAATTAAGCAAGCTGATGTGCTTGTTCTGACAATTGGAGGAAACGACTTATTTCCGGGATGGGAATCGCTTGGGAATCTTGATTTAACTACATATCATCCTGATACAGTAACATTTCAAAATAATGCTAAGCAAATTTTATCCAAGCTGCGACAGTTAAATCCAAACAGCCCAATTTTCTGGATTGGTTTGTATAATCCATTTGAAGATGTGGAAGATTTAAAAGGCTCGTCTTCGATTGTTGTTGATTGGAATGCGTCATTAGAAAAAATTGCACTCAATTATCAAAACGTATATGTTGTCCCGACATTTGATATGTTCCAAAATCGCGGTAAGGATTTATTATATTCTGATCACTTTCACCCGAATGAAACAGGCTATACATTCATAGCAGATCGTTTATTACAAAATGTTGTGAGTCAATTAAAGCTTGCTGGGGGTGAAGAGAAATGACGATAGTGTTGTCTGTACGAAATTTAAAAAAAGTAATCAAGAAAAAAACGCTTGTTGAAAATGTGTCGTTTGATATACAGCAAGGAGAAGTATTTGGTTTTTTGGGACCGAACGGAGCGGGGAAAACAACAACGATTCGTATGCTTGTCGGTCTTATTCAAGCAACAGAGGGAACAATTTCAATCGGTGGTTATGATATAAAAGAAAATTTTCGCGGAGCAATGAGGCAAATTGGAAGTATTGTTGAAAATCCAGAACTGTATACATATTTGACTGGCTTTGAAAATTTAAAGCAATTTGCTCGCATGCTAGGCGGGATTTCTGATGGGCGTATTATAGAAATTGCAAAAATGGTACATCTTGATGAACGCATTCATGATAAGGTGAAAACATATTCACTTGGAATGAAGCAACGCCTTGGGATTGCGCAGGCCCTTCTTGGGAACCCGAAACTACTTATATTAGATGAACCGACAAACGGACTTGATCCGGCTGGTATTCGAGAACTTCGTGAATTTGTGCATACGCTTGTGAAAGAGGAAAACATTAGTGTATTTATCTCTAGCCATTTGTTAAGTGAAGTGCAAATGATTTGTGACCGCGTTGCGATTATTAATAAAGGAAAAGTGATTACGGTAGCAAGGGTTGAAGAATTAGTGAAGCAAGCGAGTGGCCGCATGGAATGGGTTGTGACACCGCTTGAAAAAGCCAAGGCATTGCTTGAAGAATCTGATGAAGTGACAGAACTTGTAGTAGAAGAAGGGCGATTATTATGCCGTATGAATCAAGAACGTGTAAGCTTTTATAATAAAAAATTAGTAGAACATGATGTAGACGTTCATAGTGTAAAAGAAATTGTATTTACATTGGAAGATTTATTTATGGAACTGACAAAGGGGGAGCAGCATGCGTGAATTTGCGAACCTCGTCTATAATGAGGCGGAGAAAATATATCGAAAGAAACGTATTGTAGTAGTCATGCTCATTTTGGCAATTTTAATTCCAATTTTTGTTTATGCACAGTATCGGGAAGTACAGACGACCATAAAACGTCTTGGTACAAGTGATTGGAAAGTATCATTGCAACAGCAAATTGTTGATTCACAAAATCGTTTAAATAATTCGCGTCTTCCCGAAGAATGGAAAGCGTGGTTAAAGGTAAGAGTGGAACAGCAGCAATATTATTTGGAGCATAATATTAATCCAAGCTCGCCAGGAGCACCGACATTTGTACGCGCGTTTATTGAACAAGGAATTACATTATTTATTCCGCTTCTCGTCATGATTATAGCAATTGATATCGTATCGGGAGAGCGAAGTGACGGAACGATGAAAATGCTCCTTACTCGGCCAATTCGGCGCTGGAAAATTCTTTTAAGTAAATACGTAACGATGGTGCTGTTTATTTCGCTCATTTTATTGCTTGTTGGTATTCTTTCTTACGTAATATCAGGAATTGTATTTGGTTATTCGGGGTGGAACCTACCAATGCTGACAGGGTTTGTAACTGAAAAGGATACGTTAAACACAAACTTTGTTCATCTTATTCCGCAGTGGCAATATATTATTATGGCTTACGGGCTTGCTTGGTTTGTTGCGGTTGTCGTCGGCACAATCTCATTTATGGTTTCCGTACTGATTCGCAATACACCAGCTGGCATGGGGGTTATGCTGGCAGCGTTAATTGCTGGAGGTATCTTAAATAATTTTGCAACATCTTGGGAAGGTGCAAAATATATTTTTAGTGTTAATTTATCATTAACAGATTATTTATCAGGACAGCTCCCCGCGTTGCAGGGATTATCAATGAGTTTTTCATTACTTAATCTAACAATATGGGCAGTTGTATCGCTTATTATTGCTTTTGCGGTATTTACAAAACAAGATATGGTCAATTAATCGATAGGAAGTGAAAGAATGGAACAAATGCTGAAGAATGATTGGGCACCCTTACTGGCACCTGAATTTGAGAAACCATACTATCAACAATTACAATCATTTTTAAAAGAAGAATATCATACACATGTTGTGTATCCGAAGCAGGAAGATATTTTTAATGCTTTGCATTATACAAGCTATCAAGATACGAAGGTACTTATTTTAGGACAAGATCCATATCATGGGCCAAATCAAGCACACGGTTTAAGTTTTTCAGTGCAACCTGGCGTACGCACGCCGCCGTCACTGCAAAATATGTACAAAGAGCTACAGGATGATCTAGGTTACCCAATACCGAATAACGGCTATTTAGTAAAATGGGCAGAACAAGGTGTGCTTTTACTAAATACTGTATTAACTGTACGTCAAGGAGAAGCCAATTCTCACAAAGGAAAGGGATGGGAAATTTTCACGGATCGGATTATTGAGTTGTTAAATGAACGGGAAAAGCCAGTTATCTTTGTGTTATGGGGACGACCTGCTCAGGCAAAGAAAAAGCTCATTACAAATCCAAATCATTATATTATCGAATCCGTTCATCCAAGCCCATTATCAGCACGCCGAGGGTTCTTTGGCAGCAAACCATTTTCGAAAATAAACAACTTCTTAGTAGAAAAAGGAGAGCAGGAGACTAATTGGCAAATTCCAAATATCTAAATAAGAGTTCTTTCATTTAGGTATCTATACGTGCAAAAGCAGATCACTACATTTGTAGTGATCTGCTTTTTATTTATTTTCTTCTTCTTTTTTTAATTTCGCATCTAGTACGAACGTACCAAATGGAAGAACAGATGCAACAAGTGCACCAAATACCCATGACTTTGATTTATGATGAATAGTGGTTACTTGAAAGACAGCGTAGATGAATAGTATAAACAAGACACCATGTGCCATACCTGCTACAGTAACGGCTTTTGAAAAATTCGCGAAATATTTCAGCGGCATTGCGATGAATAGAAGGATTAGAAAAGAAATTCCTTCAAGTAATCCAATAACTCTCAAACGTCCAATCGGTGTTGATAACATAAAATAACCTCCTTATATAAGCTTGTCTATGGTAAATTTGTATTCTTTTTATGAATAAAATAGTCTATTTTGCTCCATTATAAACCAAAATGAACTTTACACTATGGAAATAGTGTAAAGTTCAAAATATCTTCACAAGCTGATAAAATAAAAGATAAATCCCGCTGAAATATTTGACTTCAGCAGGATTTTATAGATGGTTCGTTCAACTAATCCTTAACAAGCAAGCAGCTCTACACAAGCACTTCACTGTTTAAAACAAATTGTTCTACGACTTTTGCAACACCGTCATTCATGTTTGTGTCTGTTACATAATTAGCAATGGCTTTAATGTCATCAGGTGCATTGCCCATTGCAACGCCAAGGCCAGCAAATTCAATCATTGCTAGATCATTATAGCTATCGCCCATTGCGATAACCTCTTCACGTTTAATACTAAGCTTTTGGATGAGTTGGTTTAAGCTTGTGCCCTTTGTTACGCCAGCTTCTGTGAATTCTAAGAAGAATGGCTTTGAGCGCATCACACTTAATTGGTCTTCCAGTTCTTGTTGTAATTTTTTTTCAACTTCTACAAGGCGTTCTGGTGCTTCCATCATTAATACTTTTACAACAGGTTCTTTCACTGCATCTACAAAACTATCAACTTCAATAATTGGCATACCCGTAATATGAGCTTCAACTTCTGTATATTCATTATTTTCCTCTGTCACAATGTCATCGCCGATGTACGTATGAATCCAAACGTCCTCGTTTTGGCTTGTTTTGTATAAATTATGAACGATTTCAGGTGATAACGTACTGCTAAATAATTCTTTATTTGTTTTGCAGTTAATAATTTTTGCACCGTTAAACGATAAAATAAAACTTCCGTATTCTTCTAAATTAAGTTCTTTTGCAACCGCCCACATCGCAAATGTTGGACGGCCAGAAGCTAGTACAACTTTTACGCCGCGCTCTTGTGCTTTCATCAGTGCTTCTTTTGTACGCGGTGAAATGGTATGGTCATCGCGAAGTAATGTATCATCTAAATCTAGTACAATCATTTTATAAGACATTTGAATGTTCCTTCCTGTATGAACTTAACATAAATTATAAGGCATCGAACTTCTTTGTAAATGGAATCGATTCCGTATGAATCCATATACGAGAGGAAGAATCTTGTCTGCTCGTATATGTCTCTATTATCGTAACAATACTTAAAATAGACTGCAATGCTTGAAGTTTGCCAATTTGGTTTACATTTCGTGTCCATTTATTTAATTAGCCTAGGCAGGAAGGGTGTTTGTTAAGATTTATGATGCTTGTTTGCCCGTTGAACGAGAAAATAAAACTTCTAGTATAATGGCCATTACAGAACCGAGTACAAGGCCGTTGCTTAAAAAGGATGCAAGAAACGGCGGAAGTGAAGAAAAGGATCCTGATGGGATAAACATGACACCAATCCCGGTAAAGAGAGCGAGACCGGAAACTTTGAATAAGCGCTCTTTATCTTTCACAGTTTCATATTCTCGAAAAGCTAGCCCAATCATGCTTGCAAATACAGGATAAATAGCTGCATAACCAACAGCTACTGGAATTGCTGCAAAGAAAGATGTAACTTTCGGAAATAAGCTAATAAGAATAATAAAGGTTGAACCTAGAATAAACGGTAATCGTTTATAAATATTTGTTGTTGAAATAAAACCAGCTGATCCAGAAATAGCAACAGGCCCAATTGCTGAAAAAAGGCCCCCTAGAATCTGGTTGATGCCGGTAATAATCCCTGCTTGTTTAAAACGATTTTGCATTGCGGTTTCTTCATGTTTTGAAACGACTTGTTGCACAACACGAATACTTGCAAGCATGTTTGTAAGTAATAGTAGTGTTACGAAAATAACAGTAATAACCATATTCCATTCAGCGCGTGGCATACCGAAAACAAAGATAGAAGGAAGATGGATGATATCATTTACTGGTGTAATCGGATTAGAGAGCCCGAAGTAAGCAAATAGTACCCAACCGATTACGATACTACATAAAACAGAATATTGTCCGAGAACAGGTAGCTTCATAATAAAGAATGATAGTAAAATAATAATGAGAGAAAGAAGAAGTACTTTTCCTTGTATTTCTTTATGTTGTCCATCAAGACCAAACATCCCTTTCAAAAAGGAGCCGCTTAGCTGGGCAACGAGAAGAAATAAATATGTTCCGACGACAGTTGGTGTAAAATAGCGTACGAGCTTATCGATAAGTCCCAATACACTAAGAAGGATACAAATGAGACCACTTAGTAAAAAGGAATATTGCAGTACACGAAGTGTTTCACCACTTGATCCAAATAACACAATTCCGAGGCTTGCGTATAACGAAAATATACCCCACCAAAGTCCAGCAGGCCCCTCTTGAATTGGTAAGCGGTGTCCAAATACAGCTTGTAATATGCCGGCAAAGCCAAGAACAAATAATGTTCGTTGTACAAAAGCGATAGCCTCTGCCCCTTCAAGTCCGTAACTAGCAGCAACACTAATCGGGACAATAAGACTACCGGCTAAAATAAATAATGCCCATTGTAAGGCAGACAGCAATGTTTTCATCTTATCGACCTCTTTCTTGTATTCCGTTTCTAGTATATATGTATTTGATTTGTTGTGGCAAAGATTGAACATAGAGAAAAGAGATGAAAGAATATCATGAGTGCACGTAAACAATTGACTATTGCAATTATATGTATGTGTTTCGTTGTAATTATTGGAACAATCGGGTTTATGATAATAGAAGAGATTAGTATGTTTCAAGCATTTTGGATGACAATGATTACTGTATTAACAGTTGGATATGGAGATGCCGTTCCATTAACGAAAGCAGGGAAGATTTTTGCTCTTTTAATTATTCCGCTTGGCGTTGGTATTGTGACGTATGCGATCGGGGTAGTAGCAGCTATGATTGTTGAAGGGAATTTATTTCAGGCGGTGCGGAGGAAGCAGATGGAGAAACAAATTGCAGAAATAAAAGATCATATTATTGTGTGCGGATGCGGCAGGGTTGGCTTGCAAGTTGTGCAAGAATTACGGGAAAAAAATACGCCTTTTATTGTTGTCGATAGAGAAGAGTCCGTATTAACGGAACAAAAGCTTTTATATGTACACGGAGATGCGACAGATGATGAAGTGTTACATAAGGCTGGTATTACGAGGGCAGCTGGTTTAGTGGCAATCGTTGCGAGTGATGCAGAAAATGTGTTTATTACATTAACCGCAAGAGGCCTAAACCCGAATATTAAAATTATAGCTCGGGCAGAAAAACAAGAGTCAGAAGAGAAATTACGCCGCGCTGGTGCGAATAAAGTCATTAATCCTTCTAGTATGGCGGGAATTCATATTGCAAAAGGAATTGCGAACCCGTTCACTGTCCATTATATAGATACGGTGTTATATGGAACGGACCAGAATTTTGCTATTGAAGAAATTGAAATAGCTGCAGGGTCATCCTTAATTGGAAAAACATTAATGGAAGAAAATATAAGGAATCGTTTTGATGTTACGATTTTAGCGATTTTACGAGATGGACATATTATTCATAACCCAACAGGGGCGGAAAAATTAGCAGAACGTGATATGATAATAGTATTTGGTCCAGTAGAGAAATTGGAGCAATTTGAGAAAGAATTACAATACACGAGGTGATAAAGAATGCAAATATCTAGTGATAAGATTTTGAATAAAATGGCAAGCGAAATTGCAAAAGCGAAAGGAAGCGAATCACATAAAACGAAAGAACATCTTCTAGTCGTTCGCGCATTATGCGATTTATTGCTCGAAGAACAGACGGAAGCTCCTGCGTATGTTGAGCCGAAAATACAAACGCATGTTATATCGCCGCAAATGCCGATTCAACCAACTGCTACATTTTCAGGAGAGCCTGTATATATAAAAGAAGAGGATGCAAACGGAAACTCTCTTTTTGATTTTTAAAAGTTAAATAGTTGGATTGTGTGTAAAAATTTTTTATTATAAAAATAAAAAGGGGAATTCCAATGAAAATTTTCTTCTTATTAGGTTGTATTGCAGCTGCATTATCTGTTGCGCTTGGTGCATTTGGAGCGCACGGACTTGAAGGGAAAATCTCTGCGAAAATGTTAGAAGTTTGGAAAACAGGTGTTACGTATCAAATGTTTCATGCAGTTGGATTATTTGTTGTAGCTTTGTTAATGGACAAGATTCAATCTTCTCTTGTAAGCGCAGCAGGCTGGTGTATGGTGGCAGGTATTATTCTGTTTTCCGGAAGCCTATATGCATTAAGTACAACTGGCATGAAATTTTTTGGACCAATCACTCCGCTTGGCGGCGTAGCGTTTATTGTAGGCTGGATTTTACTAGGAACTGCGGTTGTAAAAGGTTTATAAAGTGAAACCTCCATCAGTGGGGGAACACTGCCCGCAAATAGCGGGATAAAAATAAAACAAAAGCTGGCATTTGCCAGCTTTTTCTTATTATCTTGGAGGATAAGTTGCTGGTTGTTGTCCTGGGAAGTAGGTGATTTCTCCAGGGAATTCTACATAATCAAGATAGATCATAAGCAGTAAATAACGTTTTCCCGACTTAGGTTCACTTACAATGATATGATCGCGTCCTGCGGCCTCAATGATGCCAGTATAGGATTGTGTACCAAGTGTGCTGCCGCGCTCATATGTCATGAAAAAAGTGGCTGGTTTTCCTTTGTTTAAACGAAGGATATTTTCAATATACGATTGCTCAAGTGGAAGCATGCCTTGAGAAGCGGCAAGTTGCGCTTGAGCAGTTTGTTGTGTTTGCTGTGTTGGCATTTGCTGCCCAGGTTGCGGTTGCATATACCCGCCAGATGGTTGATAAAATCCTCCCCCATAGTATGGGTTTTGTTGCTGTGCCATACAAAATCCCTCCTCTTTTCAGTTCACTAATATACACTTGGACAGTCTTCACCAGTTGGTTGAAAAAAGCAATGGTTTTTAAAACGACCAGAATTTTCTTGATTAAACCAAGTTGGCGGACAATCACCTACCGGCCGGAAAAACCATAAAGAAAAATTAGCAGGCCAGAAGCGTTCACCTTGAACTGTACGCCTTGCTAAGGCGAGATCACTTTCACGGGCACGCTGATAGAAGTAACCTTTTTGTGTAGCCTCAAATCCACCAGGACTTTGAAATACCATTTGACGAAGGTTTCGAATCTTTTTAAAGTCTAAGCAATTCCCTCTTACGCGATTGACGCCGACATTTCCAACCATAAGCATTCCTTTAGGCCCTTCTCCTTCTGCTTCTGCTCGCATTAACCTTGCGAGTAGTTTTAAGTGTTCTTCTGTATAGGCAATAACACCCATCTGTGTCACCTCTCTTATTACTCTGCTAGAGGAAAGAAAGTGTAGAACAATCACTAATTCATACGTATGAAAAAAAGAGGGCAGATATGACAACTAAGCCATGTTTTGTGATGAGGGATAATCTTTAGTTTTGTTAGGAGGTTATTCAGCTGAGAGTGTTAGTAGGGTATAAAAAAAGGAACGAAAATCGTTCCTTTTTAGCTTACACATGTAAAAATTTTGCGACCTTCTCGCTTGGTAAAATGTTTCCAACGAAGAATGTTCCAAATTCACCGTAACGTGCACTTACTTCGTCAAAGCGCATTTCGTATATAAGTTTCTTAAATTGAAGAACATCATCAGCGAATAATGTTACGCCCCATTCATAATCATCAAAACCTACAGAACCAGTAATGATTTGACGTACTTTTCCTGCATATTGACGACCAATTTTGCCGTGGCTATACATTAATTTTTTGCGCTCTTCCATCGGTAACATGTACCAGTTATCATCACCTTGGCGGCGCTTGTCCATCGGATAGAAGCAAACGTGATTTGCTTTTGGTAATGTTGGGTATAGACGCGCAAGAATTTGTGGATTTTGGTACGGATCTTCTTCAGCAGGAAGATAGTTACTTAACTCCACAACAGATACGTAAGAGTATGTAGGAAGCATATACTCTGCTAATGTTGTTTTATTGAATTCTGCTTCAATTTCATTTAATTCTTCCATTGTTGGACGTAAAATCATGAACATGATATCAGCCTTTTGCCCAACGATTGTATACAGTGCATGGCTACCTTGTTTTGCAGTTTCTGTTTTGTTCCATTTTTCAACGATGTTTAAAAATTCGAACATTGCTTGCTGACGCTCGTCACTAGATAATGTTTTCCAAGCCGCCCAGTCCATAGAACGGAAATCGTGTAAACAATACCAACCATCTAACGTTTTTGCTGCTTCACTCATTAGGTTCACCTCAAATAATCAAGTTTTACACGTTAACTATATCATATATAGATGAAAAAGCATGTATCGGAATCTTGGGAGCACAAAATTGTCACATTTCATGGCGGAATTTTAAGAAAATATAATCATTTTCATTTTACCTATTTTTTAGAAGCAATAAGTTTAAAATATAGATAAAAAGCGGTATTCTTAAATATGGATTTGAATTTGTAGGAGGGTTATTGGTGAGCGATTTATTTACAACAGTAAAAGAAAAAGTTCAAGGTAAAGGCATTTCTATCGTACTTCCTGAAGGAACTGATGAAAGAATTTTAGGCGCTGCAGAGCGTTTAGCAAAAGAAGAATTAGTAAAACCAATCTTAGTTGGTAATAAAGAAGAAATTAGCGCGAAAGCTGCTAGCATGAACTTAACATTAGCAGGCGTTGATATTTACGATCCAGCTACATATGAAGAAATGGATGCAATGGTAGCATCTTTCGTTGAACGCCGTAAAGGTAAAGCAACAGAAGAAGCTGCTCGTGAAATCCTAAAAGACGAAAACTATTTCGGTACAATGCTTGTATACATGGGCAAAGCACACGGTTTAGTAAGCGGTGCAGCTCATTCTACGGCTGATACAGTTCGTCCAGCACTTCAAATTATTAAAACAAAACCAGGCGTTACAAAAACTTCTGGCGTATTTATCATGGTACGTGAAGAAGAGAAATACGTATTCGCTGACTGCGCAATCAACATTGCACCAAACAGCCAAGATTTAGCTGAAATTGGTATTGAAAGTGCAAAAACAGCTGAATTATTCGGCATTGATCCACGCGTTGCAATGTTAAGCTTCTCTACAAAAGGATCTGCGAAATCTCCAGAAACAGAAAAAGTTGTAGAAGCAACTCGCATCGCGAAAGAAATGGCTCCTGAATTAACATTAGACGGTGAGTTCCAATTTGACGCTGCATTCGTACCATCTGTAGCTGAAAAGAAAGCACCAGGTTCTGTTATTAAAGGTGACGCGAATGTATTCGTATTCCCAAGCTTAGAAGCTGGAAATATTGGTTACAAAATTGCACAGCGTTTAGGTAACTTCGAAGCAGTAGGACCAATCTTACAAGGCTTAAACATGCCAGTAAATGATTTATCTCGTGGTTGTAACGAAGAAGAAGTGTACAAGCTTGCTTTAATTACAGCAGCTCAAGCGCTATAATCATGAAAAAAGCCCCGCATTTGCGGGGCTTTTTAGTTTTCTAATCCAAGTGATTTATTGTTTCGATCAATAATACGTTGTAAGTGATGCTCGTATAGTGGTATCTCGTCTATTGTAAGCTGCGACGGTGTTAACTGTGGTGTAAAGTGTTGTAATGTTTTTAAAAGGCGCATCATCAAATCTTGTACGGTAATGTCTTTACCAAGTAGTTCTGATAGGGAAGCCATTGTACTTGGAATAATTTCAGGATAGGTAAACTTTGTTTCCTCTCCTTGAATGGCTAAGTTATAAAAATCACGAACAAGTGCAGCTCGTTCTGAACCGCTATTTGTGGCACATAAATAAATTTGTACAGCAACGCCTCCACGAATACGGCGCTGTGAAATACCAGCAAACTTTTTATCGTCAATGCTTAAATCATAGCTGCCAGGGCAGTAAGAGCCGACGATTTCTTTTGCTTCAATATTAACATCGTAATCTTTTAGCATTTCTTTAATTAAATGCCACATTGTATCATAGCCAAGATCGATATCAATGCCTTTTTCTGTTTCTTGGAATAGAAGAGAGACGTTCAGAACACCCTCATCTAATACAACAGCAAGCCCGCCTGAATTGCGAACAATAACATGGAAGTCTTTACTCTTTAAAAATTCAATTCCCTGTTTTAAATAAGGTAATCGTGTATCTTGAATGCCAAGAACAATTGTATTGTGATGAACCCAAGAGCGCATTGTTGCAGCGGATGTACCGTTTCCAACTGTTGTACATAACGTATCATCCATTGCGAAAGACTGCAGTGCGTGGAATTGTGGACCTAAGCTTGATTGGTCAACAATGCGCCACTCTGGTTGAGATAAAATCGAACGAGAATCGCTCATGTAAATAACCCCTTATCTATAAAATGACAATATTTATTATAGCAAAAAAGAGAGGGTAGAGAGGAATGTTGTCAAAAAGAACCTGAAGGGATTGAAAATGATGTGAAGAAACTAGAGTTAAAAGAAAATCTGAAAAAAGAGAGTTATCGCGATTTTAGTAGAGAATCTAAGATGGAAGAATTTCAAACGGTGAACCAATCCTGCATATTCCAGCAGTTATCTCTCACCTATCTTCCTCGTTTCTCTTTAAATCTTGAGGTAGAGGGCCTCACTTCTCGTTAATGCGGGATAAAAACCAGAATAAAAAGGATGCTATGATGGCATCCTTTTTATTCTGCAATCTTCTCTAAATTTCCGTTTCGATCCATGCGAAACGAGGTTTGCGTACGCTCTTCATCGTCCATTAATGCAAGTTTACGCGCACGGTTCATAATTTTCATCAGCGTCTCGTAATCTTCTTGAACTGTAGTTGATTGCTGTTCTAGTTTTTCCACTTTCTTTTCTAATTCAGCATTTCTTCGCATATACTCGGCAATTTCTTGCTTCAATCTCTCATTCTCTCTTTCAAGCGCGGATACTTTTACATTAGAAGTTCCAAGTGACTGTAGAAAATGGATAACGTCGTGCATAGCAATGGAAGAAGTTGTTGACGTTACTTGTGCAGTTTGAATAGGTTGAATAGATTGAATAGGTTGTTCAATTTCAATAGTTATATTTTCATCAGTTGTTACAGTAGGTGAAATCGGTGGTGTATATAGAAGGCGTTTTTTTGCCTGTTCGCCGCCATTTGCACGCATTTTATCCTTACGATGTTTTTTCGCAAGTTGTAATGCTTGATCATAACTATAGCGCACGACAGCATTCCAACGAAATCCACAAGCTGCTGAGGTACGATTTAATTTATCACCAACTTCTTCAAAGGCATTTAATTGTGTACTTCCTTCGCGAACGTGGCGCAAAACAGTTTCAGCAAGAAGTAAATCATCTTCTTCAGTCCAAGCATCTTGTCTTACTTTCATAGATTCATCTCCCTTTCTTTTTATCAATATCTTATTTTTAGAATGGACAAAATAAATCGCTTTTATACAAAGCTTTTAAAATTATGGTAGATTTTGAGCGGAAGTGTGCTTATAGGTTATATATGCTGTGTGAAAAAGCGGGAGTATATGATTGATTTGGTGGCAGGAAGAAAACTTGCATCACATCGAAAAGAAAGGTAAAATACCATTTAGTGTTTATTGTTATATGTACTTGAGAAAAGTTTCATAATAGAGGAAGTGTTATATAAAATGGGAAACGAATTTCGTGTGTGTGATGATTGTCAGGCAACGAATATTAAGACGTTAGTACCGCGTTTAAAAAAAATAGATGAATGTGCAGATGTTCAAATTGGATGTCAATCGTATTGCGGTCCTGGTCGTAAGAAATCATTTGCATTTGTAAATAACCGTCCAGTTGCAGCACCAAATGAAGATGAGTTAATTAAAAAAATTGAAGCAAAATTAAACAAGTAAAAAGATACGATGTCGTATCTTTTTTTTGTACATTAAAGTTTTGTAGAGCGTAAAAAAGTTTTGTATAACGAAATTAGTGGTTGACAAATTTTAGTGTAAATTTGTAGAATGATATTGATAATCATTATCGAAATCAAGACTTGTTCTTGATTTTCTTTTTTACCTTATAATGAGAATGAATTTCATTACTGTTTATGTATATTGAAAGTTAGGATGTTGTAGATGGAAGCGAGTATGAAAAAGTTTTACGAAGAAGAATTGGTAGACGTAAAAGAGATAAAAAGCCGTCCCCTTATTGCCTTAATGATTTTAATTGTTGGGACTGCTTTATTAGCTTTAAGTATGGCAACTTCTATATCGTTTGGTGCTGCCGATATTAGTTTGAAAACAGTATGGCAAGCTGTGTTTCAGTTTGATGAATCGATTACATACCATAATGTTATTCAAGAGTTGCGGCTTCCAAGAGCGATTGGAGGAGCAGTTGTTGGAGCGTTTTTAGCGGTATCAGGTGCGATTATGCAAGGGATGACACGAAATCCTCTTGCGTCTCCGTCACTTATGGGGATTACAGATGGTGCTGTATTTGGAATTGCGATTATGTTTGCATTCTTTCCAAACTCGCCATATTTCATGTTCGTAATTGCTTCCTTTATTGGTGCTGCATTTGGTGCGAGTATCGTGTATGGAATTGGTGCAGCATCTCCAGGGGGATTAACGCCAATTAAGTTAGCGTTGTCAGGTGCGGCGATTAGTGCTTTATTAGGCGCAATCTCATCTGGAATTGCATTATATTTTAACTTAGCGCAAGAAGTTAGTATGTGGCATGCAGGCGGTGTTGCTGGTGTAAAATGGACAAGTTTACACATGTTACTTCCAGTCGGTCTCGTTTGTCTTATGGTTGCTATTATGCTAGCAAGGTATATTACCATTTTAAGTTTTGGTGAAGACATTGCTATTGGGCTGGGGCAAAATACGAAGCTCATTAAGTTTATCGGAACCATCCTTGTACTTGTGTTAACAGGTTGTGCAGTTTCGATGGCTGGATCTGTTGGGTTTGTTGGTCTTGTTATCCCGCACTTAACGCGCTTTCTTGTAGGTTCAGATTATCGTTGGGTGATTCCATGCTCTGCTGTCTTAGGCGGTTTGCTTATTGAGTGTGCCGACATGATCTCCCGCGTTATAAATCCGCCATTTGAAACGCCAATTGGTGCTGTAACAGCGATGGTTGGCGTACCATTCTTTCTTTACTTAGCACGTAAAGAAGGGAGAGGGAAAATGTGAATCAAGGAATTTTAACGAAAAGAAATATTTCAATTTTATCTAGTATTAGCATTTTAATTTGTACAGTATTTTTTATTAGTTTACATACAGGTACATTCAAAATGTCACCAGTTGAAGTATTGAAAACACTCGTTGGGCTTGGAGCAGAAGATCAAACAACAATTTTATTTGATTTTCGTATGCCGAGAATGATTGTTGCTCTTTTAGTAGGATCAGCATTAGCAGTATCTGGTGCAATTATGCAAGGGTTATCACGAAACCCACTTGCTGACCCAGGAATTATGGGGATTAATGCCGGAGCAGGATTATCAGTTGTAGTCTTTGTTTATTTCTTCTTTGGAAAAGTAACGATGCATTCCATTTTATCTGTATTTATTTTGCCGTTTTTTGCTTTAGTTGGTGCAATATTGGCGGCGGTTATTATTTATGTGCTCGCTTGGAAGAACGGGGTTTCTCCGATTCGTTTAATTCTTGTCGGGATTGCCGTAGCAGCTGGGTTTGGCGCTGTGAGTCTAGTATTCTCGATGAAAATGACATCGAATGATTTTCGCTTTGCTACGATTTGGTTATCGGGAAGTTTATGGGGGACAGATTGGAAGTTTGTATTAAGTGTTTTGCCGTGGATGCTTATTTTCTTACCGATTGCCTTTATGAAGGCACATGTATTAAATGTAATGAATTTAGGAGATGCGGCTGCAATTGGTCTCGGTTTGAACGTTGAGAAGGAACGCCGCAAGTTACTATTTATTGCTGTTTGTTTAGCTGGTGCCTCTGTTGCAGTAGCGGGGGGAATTAGTTTTATTGGATTAATGGCCCCCCATCTTGCGCGCCGCCTAGTAGGCGGAAAGCATCAAATAATGTTACCAACTGCTGCGTTAATTGGAACATTATTGCTATTGTTTTCTGATCTTCTTTCACGCAGTTTACTTACAACATCAGAAATACCAGTTGGTCTTGTCATTTCAGTGATAGGCGCACCGTATTTTATTTATTTACTTGTAAAAACAAGATAAGGGGGACGATCTATATGCCATCTTTATCGGTTGAGTCGATATCTGTTGGATATCACGAAAATTTCATTATTGATGGGTTATCTGTTGAAATACCTGAAGGGAAAATTACGACAATTATTGGTCCGAATGGGTGCGGGAAATCCACGCTTCTTAAAACAGCTTCCCGTGTTTTAAAAGCAAGACGAGGCACTGTTTATTTGGACGGGAAAGCAATTGAGAAACAGCCGACGAAAGAAATTGCGAAAAAGATGGCAATCTTGCCGCAGACGGCAGAAGTGCCAACAGGTTTGACTGTATTTGAGCTTGTTTCATATGGACGTTTCCCGCATCAAAAAGGGTTCGGTACATTATCAGAAGAAGACTATCGTTACATTCGCTGGGCGCTTGATGTGACTGGCATGAGAGAGTTTGTAAATCGGCCAGCCGAGGCACTCTCAGGAGGACAACGTCAACGTGTTTGGATTGCGATGGCGCTAGCACAAGGAACAGATTTGCTTGTGCTAGATGAGCCGACAACATATCTTGATATGGCACATCAACTTGAAGTACTGAACCTATTAAAAAAGTTAAATGAAGAAGAAGGACGGACGATTGTAATGGTTATTCATGATTTGAATCACGCTTCCCGTTTTTCTGATTATATGATCGCGTTAAAAGATGGGAGCTTGATGAAACAAGGAACGCCTGATGAGGTGATGACATCTGAAACGCTTCGCGAAGTGTTTGAAATTGAAGCACAAATGGTTCGGTGTCCTGTCAATGGCAAACCAATTTGTCTTACTTACAATTTAACAAGTGCGTAAGCAGGCTTAAGTTGGTTCTAGCGGGCAGTAAATGGCGGACGATAGAGTGGGAGATTTACTGCCCGTAAGAGCCCGATTGGTTCAACTAACCATCAGTGGGGGATAAAGAAAACCCCCGCTAATGGAAGTTTCACTTTATAGAAATGGTTATTTTGGGTTCGTTATCGCAACTTGGGGTTGATTTTTTGAAAATGAATCATTTTGAATACACGGAACGGAGAGTGGCGACTCTTGCGGGAATAGCGAGGAAAGTGAGACCCCGCAGGCTTGCCGAGGAGGCTCGCTCTCGCCCGCGGAAAGCGTCCACTCTTCGTTACGTGTACATCTATCTATAGTCACCCTCGTCTTTTGGTGATGAATCTTATTTTGACAAAATAACTTTTGTAAGGAAGAGTTTCGTAGCACTGTCTATTTAGAGTGAGAATTACAATAAGGTAAGGAGAGGGAATCATGAAGAAAATCAAAGTAACTCTACTAGTTTTCTTGTTAGCTATTACTTCTGTATTATTCGCTGCATGTTCTTCTGATAAGAAAGAAGAAAAGAAAGCAGATGCAAAAGGTGAAGAACGCGTTGTGAAACATGCAAAAGGAGAAATTAAAATTCCTGCAAACCCAAAGAGAATTGCTGATTTAAGCGGATCAACAGAAGAATTATTAATCTTTGGTATGAAGCCTGTTATTACAGCAAATACGACGCAAGAGAAAATTGATGCACATATTGCAAATCAATTAAAAGATGTGAAAGCAGTTGGTTCTGCTTGGGGCGATAAAATTAATATCGAAGCAGTAGCTGCTGCAAAACCAGATGTAATTTTGGTGAACAATCGTCAAGAAAAAATCTATGATCAATTATCTAAAATTGCACCAACAGTCATGTTAAGTACGCCATTAGATCAGTGGCGTCCAAAGTTTGAAGAGGTAGGTAAAATCTTCGGTAAAGAAAAAGAAACAGCTGCATGGCTGAAGAAATATGATGAAAAAGCAGGCCAATTACATGATAAAATCGTTGCAAAAACTGGTGATGCGAAATTCATGGTAATGGCTGCATATCCGAATGCATTCCGTGTATACGGTGATTACGGTTACGGTAGTATTCTATTTAAAGATTTAAAATTACCAGCAGTTAATGGTACACCAACAGACAAGCCGTTAGTACAATTGCAAAAAGAAGCATTAATTGATTATAATCCAGACTTTTTATTTGTGTTTACAACAGGTGATGGAGCACAGCGTCTAAAAGAATTCCAAGAAGAAGCAATTTGGAAAAACATGAATGCTGTGAAAAACAATCATGTGTATATGATTAAAAACGAAGACCTCAATAAAGCATATTTCCCACTTGGTAAAGAGATGTTATTAGATGAATTATCTAATTTTATTTTAGAAAAATAATGATGATAGAGCAAATCACCTTCGTTTTTTGAAGGTGATTTGCTTTTTATGCAAGTAATATGCCGTCTTTCATTTCTTTCTGTTTCGCCTTTCGTTTATAATAGAGATAAGAATGTATAATGGAGGGCGGTGAATTTTAATGGCATATGTAAGTGACAAATTAAATGAAACGAAAGTGTTTAAAGACCCAGTGCATAAATATGTGCATGTACGTGACCGCGTGATTTGGGATTTAATCGGGACGAAAGAGTTTCAACGTCTGCGCCGCATTAAGCAGCTAGGGACGACATTTTTTACATTTCACGGTGCGGAGCATAGTCGCTTTACTCATTCATTAGGTGTCTATGAAATTATCCGCCGTATGATTGACGATGTGTTTGATGGAAGGCCGGATTGGAACGCTGAAGATCGTTTGTTGTGCTTATGTGCAGCACTTCTGCATGATGTAGGACATGGTCCTTTTTCTCATTCATTTGAAAAAGTCTTTGAGTTAAACCATGAAAAATTTACACAAGCAATTATTGTCGGTGACACAGAAATTCATGATGTATTAAGCCGTGTTGATCATGAGTTTCCGCAAAAGGTAGCGGATGTCATTGCGAAAACTTCTACTAATAAATTAGCAATCAGTATGATTTCTAGTCAAATTGACGCAGATCGCATGGACTATTTATTACGAGATGCGTATTTCACAGGTGTGAAATATGGGAACTTTGATATGGAACGGATATTACGAGTAATGCGTCCGTTTAACAATCAAGTTGTGATTAAATATAGCGGGATGCATGCTGTCGAGCATTATATTATGAGTCGTTATCAAATGTACTGGCAAGTGTATTTTCATCCGGTAACGCGCAGTGCTGAAGTAATTTTAACGAAAATTTTGCACCGGGCGAAAGCGTTGCATGAACAGTACTATACATTTAAATATCATCCGGTTCATTTCTACTCTTTATTCGAAGGAGAAGTAACGGTGGAGGATTATTTAAAGTTAGACGAGAATGTGATGTATTATTACTTCCAAGTATGGCAAGAAGAAGAGGATGCCATTTTAAGTGATTTATGTCGCCGGTTTATGAACCGTAACTTGTTCAAATGTGTAGATTTCACAGAAAAGCACGGACTAAACAATTGGGTAGAATTAAATAGTTTATTTAAGAAGATTGGACTTGATCCAGAGTATTATTTAGTAGTAGATTCCACATCAGACTTGCCGTATGACTTTTACCGTGCAGGTGAAGAGGAAGAACGTCTGCCAATTTTACTCCTTATGCCAAATGGAGAGCTGCGTGAATTATCTCGTGAGTCGGATATTGTTGAGGCAATTACAGGTAAAAAGAGAACAGATCAAAAGCTATTCTATCCGCATGATTTACTGTATGAAGACGGACGAAAAGGAAAAGTAAAAGAAAAGATTATTCGTCTATTAGAAGGAAAAGAGTAGGAGAAGCAGCAGGGCTGTTTCTCCTGTATCAAATATTATTTTTGGTCGCTTAAGCGTTTGCCGCCAACTGCATAATGATTTTTAGACATTTCTTCGATGAAAACAACGATGTTTTCTTCAGGAGCACCAGTTGTTTCGCTTACTGCTGCAGTTACTTTCTCAGCAAGGGCTTTCTTTTGTTCTTCTGTGCGTCCTTCTAGCATTTTTACTGTTACGTATGGCATATGTATCGCTCCTTTTATGTAGATTACAGTACTATTATAACGGATTCTTGAACAGAACAATCAGAAAAAGAAATTTTTTTCTTTTTTAACATAATGAAGAGGGAGAGGAAGTATGGAACACTTTTTTGCATATCCGCTGTACCAATTACCGTTATTGGCAATGGCTGTTGTGATAGCTTTGTCAGTACATGAATTTGCACATGCTTATGTTGCGTATAAATTTGGAGATGATACAGCAAAAAGACAAGGCCGTTTAACATTATCTCCAATGGCGCATTTAGATATAATCGGGATTATTGCTGTATTATTAATCGGATTTGGTTGGGCACGTCCAGTACCGGTCAATCCTTATAATTTTAAAAGACCGCGTCTTGCTGGTATTCTTGTATCAATTGCTGGACCACTTAGTAACTTACTATTAGGAGCCCTTGGGCTTATTGCTTGGTATAGTTTGTTGAAGTTTGGAGTTATTGATGCACTCCCAATAGCAGTAGGAGAAACACTATTTCAGTTCTTTCAAATTTTTATCGGGATTAATATAGTTTTATTTATTTTCAATTTGTTACCAATTCCGCCGTTAGATGGTTACCGTGTTGTGGAAGATTTAGCACCGACAAATGTACGTGCGAAAATGACGCAATATGAAAAATACGGCGCAATCTTTTTATTAATTCTTGTAATTACACCGTTAGATCGATATACGATTCAGCCAATTTTCCAAGTTGTTATTCCGTATGTTTTAGGTATGCTGCATAGTATAATTGGACCATTATTTGGATTGTATTAGAAGAGGAGGATTTCCTATGGCAGAGAAGAAGAAACAAATCGGCTTTAATATTATTAAAAATGACTCTACAGATGGACATGGTGGTTTTGGGGTAGGTGCATTAAGTCTAGAAAATATTTCTCCTGTTATTATTGATGTAACAGAAGGAACGGCAGTTGTTGATATCGGTGCGATGCATGCACGCAGTGCTGCTGAAAAAGGAATTAAATTTTTAACTAATAAGGAAGAAGTACCAAATGCAAAACCATATTGGCTCGTTTGGGTAACAATTGAGCGCACTGCAAATGGTGCATATTATGCTGGCGTAACGGCATGCGAAATGACAATAGACCGTGAAATTCGCCGCGGCTATAAATCATTACCTGAGCACGTAAATAAAATGGATAAATCATTAAAGCGTCACATTATGGTTGATCATATGGATGAATCTTCTAAAAAAGTGCTTGGTACATTCTTAAAAGAGCATAATGAGGAGCTATGGAATCTTTCTAGTGAGAAATTACGTAGTGAATTGTTAGGAGAATAATAGGAAATCCCTTTCGTGTTGAAAGGGATTTTTTGTTTGCTCTGAAATAGGTGAAATGTTGGTAACGGTATTTTCTCCCGCATTAACGGGCAGTAAGTCCCAATATTAAGGTGCAGAGAAAAGCGCTGTCTAGCTCTAGCGGCTAGAATCTCCGGTCGTTTCGCCCCCTCGGACGAGGCAAAAAGCGCCTCTCTGTCGGGTGCTCCAACGTCCTGCGATTCTGGGCGAGCCGCTTCCGCTTTTTTACAGAAGATAGGTGGGGGATAACTGCCCGTAAAAGCCCGATTGGTGAGAGCTTTCCACCAGTGGGGGATGAAAAGAACCCCCACTGATGGAAGTTTCACTTTATCCCGCTATTTGCGGGCAATGTCACCTTATATGCAGGAAATAAAAGATTTTGTCAGAAAACATATTTTATATGAAAATTTTTATGAAGGGTATAAGGGGGAGGACGCATCTTGGAATTAAAGGGAAGTCGTGTTTTAGTAAAGATTCTGGAAGATAATGATGCAGAAAAATTGTTAGATTTGGAATTGAAAAACCGAGATTTTTTTCAAACGTATACACCGTTAAGAGAGTGTGATTTTTATACGTTAGAAGGTCAACTGGATCGAATTAGGAAGAACAAGGAAAAGAAAGATCTTGATGAGCTGTACTCATTTGGTATTTATGTAATCGAAACAGAAGAACTAATTGGGAATATTACACTGACAGAGGTGCTGCGCGGCCCCTTACAAAGTTGCTATATTGGATATTATCTAGATAAAAACCATAATGGAAAAGGATATATGACAGAGGCTGTTCGCCTGGTTGTATCGTATGCGTTTAATGAGCTGAAACTCCATCGATTAGAAGCAGGAGTTATGCCGCATAATACAGGATCAATAAAAGTTTTAGAGAAATCAGGGTTTCATAAAGAAGGCATTGCAAAGCAAAATGTAAAGATAAATGGAAGATGGGAAGACCATCAAGTGTTAGCTATTGTAAATGATAACGATGAATAGGAGCACTTTTTAAGAAAGAAAAGGGAGCAGGAGAATCACTGCACCCTTTTTGCAATGCAACCTTTGCGCGATTTCATTACCAAGGAAAATACTTTTTCCACCAGCTTTCTTTTCCTTTTTTCTTCTCTTTTAGCACTGCTTCAAATTCATCTTTCTCATCTATATGATCCATACAATACTCCGTCGGCTCGGTACCTTTTACAAAATACATTTTGACAGAAGTAGGGCAACCTTTCGTTGCGATCTTGCCGTTTTCAGGGTTAATGTTTAATGCGACAACATTGGCTGGTTGTTTAAAATCTTTTTTCGGGCTGTCCTCTAATCCTTGCTCCATAATGGTTGCCCACATATTTTTCGCATAAGATTGCTCAGCGGGGTTAGAGATTGTTTTTTGCTTATCGTAGCCGACCCAAACACCTGTCACGAGCTGCGGTGTAAAGCCAATCATCCAGCTATCTGTCTCGGTTGAACCTGATTTTCCTGCATATGTGCGGGATAATTTTGGAATAAGGTTTTGTCCAGTGACAGAGGCGTAGCTGCTTAACTTTTTATTAAACATGCCTGTCATCATCTCTTCCATTACAAAGGCATTATTTTCGTCAAGAATTTGTTTCTTTTCTAAATGAGCATCATACAAAATGTTTCCATCATGATCGACGACGCGCCGAATAAATGTTGGTTTGACTTGTTTGCCGCCGTTAGCAAGCATACTGTAAGCATTCACCATTTCAAGTGGTTTTACAGGAGATGTTCCGAGCGCAAGTGATGGAACATCTTTTAATGCGCTTGTAATTCCAAATTGCTTCGCCGTTTTTACAAGTGATTCTTCACCTAAGAAAAGATGTGTTTTTACAGCGTACACATTATCAGAGACAGCAAGTGCTTGCATCATCGTTATAAAGCCATCTGCATAATAGCCTTTATAATTCGTTGGGTTATATTTTGAAACACCATCACCTAATGTGAATACAGTATCCTCACTTTTTAAGCGTGTTACTGGTGTAAAGCCTTGCTCAAGAGCTGCGTAATATAAAAAGGGTTTAAATGTTGAACCTGGCTGCCGATACGCTTGCGTCGCTCGGTTGAATTGACTTTTCTTATAATCACGTCCACCGACAAGGGACATTACTTCTCCTGTTTTTGGATTCATGGATACAATGGCTGTTTCGATCTCCGTTGTACTTGGAATGGTTTCGTTTACTGTACTTTCCGCAATTGTTTGTAGCTTTGGATCTAGCGTTGTGTATACACGCAGACCGCCGCGTGCTACCGTTTGTTCATCGAGACCAGCATCATTGATGAGAGAAGCTCGTACAGCATCTTGAAAATAAGGTGCCATTTCTGCTACTTCTTCTTTTTCAAGAGGTGCCAAGTCGAGTTTTTCTTTTTTGGCCGCTGCTGCTTCTTTCTTTGTGATATACCCCTGTTCTACCATTTCATCTAAAATAAGAGCTTGTCTTTCTTTGGCCCGGTTTGCATGTAAGTAGGGAGAATACAAACTTGGGCCTTTTGGAATGCCTGCTAGCATACTTGCTTCTGCTAAATTTAAACCTTTAGCATTTTTATTAAAGTAGAGACGGGCTGCTGCTTCAATGCCATACGCACCATGCCCGTAGTAAATTGTATTTAAATACCCTTGTAAAATATCATTTTTATTGTAATTAACTTCTAGGCGAACGGTGTACATCGCTTCTAACAGTTTTCGTTTCCATGTTTTATCATGATCCAAATATAAATTTCGGGCGTATTGCTGTGTAATTGTACTTGCGCCTTGTACTTTTGCCCTCGCTTTAATGTCAGCAATAACTGCCCCGCCGATGCGCTTTATATCAAAACCATGATGTTTATAAAAGCGCTGATCTTCAATAGAAAGGGTTGCCTCTCTCACGTAAGATGAAATATGGTCGAGTGACACATTATAGCGTTCCTGCGCTCCGTGACTTTGCCCCATAACAGAGTCGTCATTTGCATAAAAGATAGTGGTTTGCGGAACTGCAACAGGTGGTGGTCCTGCAATTTTTGCAACAAGTAAGACAATGAAAATAGTAAAAACAAAGAAAATAACACATGATAACAGTGCAGTGAGGAAAAAGCGTCTATATTTTGCTTGTTTTTCATTTGTTGTAAGTTCCATTTTTTTTGTCACCCCTCATAGCATACTTTTACTAGTATTGAGGGTTTTGGCTGTTTTTAAACAAAAAAAGAGCTTCTTATTAAGAAAGAAGCTCAAAAGCACGTGTTGGCCAGTCGGTAATGATTACATCGACACCGTAATCTATCATCTTTTGTAAGTCTTTGTATTCATTAATTGTATAAGGGCGGAATATGTATCCTTGCTGTTGAGCCGTTTGTACAAACTCTTTTGTAAGTAATTCAAAGTTTGGGTGAAGACCATGTGCCTGTCTTTTCTTTGCTTCAGCAATTGGATCTGCGAGCGGTTCATCATATAAAATCGCGCGGGGGATCTCTGATGCTAAATCTGCAAGCAGGGCAACCGATTCATGATTAAATGAAGAGAATATAATTTGATTAGATAGATGATATTCACGAACAAGGTCGACGACTTTTTCTTCTATACGAGGATAACGAATAACATCCGTTTTTAATTCAATATTTAATTGCATTGTTGTTGTAGAGAGCCAAATAAGCACTTCGCGTAGCGTTGGGATTTTTGCTTCATGAAAGGAAGGATCTTTGTAACTGCCGGCATCGAGTGCTTGCAATTGCTGGACAGTTTGTTCATATACAAGACCTGTTCCATTTGTAGTTCGGTCCACCGTTTCATCGTGAATGACAACAATTTCCCCATCTTTTGATATATGTACGTCAAGCTCAATGCCATGTGCGCCAACACGCTCTGCCTCTTGAAAAGCAATCATTGTATTTTCTGGGTGCGTACTTCTTACACCGCGATGCGCAAAAATAAGTGGTTGTTTCATAACAAATTCTCCTTATAATTCATTTTTATCCCGCTATTCGCGGGTAGTAAGCTCCTACCTCAAGATTCAGAGAGAAGCGAAGAAGATAGGTGGAAGATGAAAAAATCCCGACTGCTAGAAGTTTCACTTTGCTTCAATTATGAAACTGAGCGATCAAAAACACAATGCTGGTAGAAAAAATTTACAAAAGCGTAATGGGTATCTCACCTTATGAAAGATCTATCTCATCTGGTGTATATAACTTTGTTCGTTGGATGGGCGAGGTAATTGCACCGATTTTATCTGGAATTATTGGTCATCTGGTTTCACCGCAAAGCCCGTTTTTAGTAGGGGGAATTGTTGCATTAGTTGAATGTGTGATGATTTGTCTATCGATTCGAGCAAATGAAAAAATTGAGAGCAAAACCCTTTCCTAGGAAAGGATTTTTTTACTGTTTTATACATAATTGACTAAATATACGAACGAAAACGACTCGTTTGAAATATATTTACGTTCTTTTTACTATTTTTAACTATACATTTTACATGTTTTGTTTTATTTTTGTTAGGGGACATTAATGGTGTCCACATTATAATTTGCAACGAAAGGCGTGATTGTACAATGGAACTATGGTTCACTGAGAAACAAACAAAGCATTTTGGAATTACAGCGCGTATTAACCGCACTTTACATACGGAGCAAACAGAATTTCAAAAGCTAGATATGGTTGAAACTGAAGAATTCGGCAATATGCTTATTTTAGATGGCATGGTTATGACAACGCAAAAGGATGAATTCGTATATCATGAAATGGTAGCGCACGTACCATTATTCACACATCCAAACCCTGAAAACGTTCTAGTTGTTGGCGGCGGAGATGGCGGCGTTATCCGTGAAGTATTAAAACACCCAAGCGTGAAAAAAGCTACGCTTGTTGAAATCGATGGAAAAGTAATCGAGTACTCTAAAAAATACTTACCAGAAATTGCTGGCGAATTAGAAAACCCACGCGTAGACGTAAAAGTAGGCGATGGTTTCATGCACATTGCTGAAAGCGAAAACGTTTATGACGTAATTATGGTTGACTCTACAGAGCCAGTAGGTCCAGCTGTAAACTTATTTACAAAAGGATTCTATGCTGGAATCTCTAAAGCGTTAAAAGAAGATGGAATTTTCGTAGCGCAAACAGATAACCCTTGGTTCACACCAGAATTAATTTCAAACGTGTTTAAAGACGTAAAAGAAATTTTCCCAATTACACGTCTATATACAGCAAACATTCCAACGTACCCAAGCGGACTTTGGACATTCACAATCGGATCTAAGAAGCATGATCCACTAGAAGTAAGTGAAGAGCGTTTCCACGAAATCGAAACGAAATACTACACAAAAGAGCTTCACAAAGCAGCATTCGTATTACCGAAATTTGTTGGGGATTTAATTAAGTAAGAAAAGCGGAAATGCCCCGTTTAGGACCGACTGACTAAAGTTCTTTCGCACAGAAAGTGATTTTTTACTTTCTCGTGCGGAGGTTTTTAGACACGAGGTCCTGGGCATTGGAGCTAGACAATAAGAAAAGCGAAAGCAGCTCGCTTAAGGTGTACGGTATAAAAAGACAGAATAAGCTAGCTGCTTACGCTGTTATAAGTAAAAAAATCTTCTTAGCAGTGTAAGAAGAGCGTGGTAAATCGATAAAGAGGAGCAAAACAGCTCCAAATTTGAGACAAAATGAAAGGTTGGGATACCTTCAGTTCCAGATAGGAGGAAAAAGAATATGCGTTTTGATGAAGCTTATTCAGGTAAAGTATTTATTAAAAGTCATCCAAGTTTTGAAGATGCTGAGGTTGTTATCTATGGGATGCCGATGGATTGGACAGTAAGTTATCGTCCTGGTTCTCGTTTCGGCCCAGCACGTATTCGTGAAGTATCGATTGGACTAGAAGAATATAGCCCATATTTAGATCGTGAATTAGAGGAAGTTAAATATTTTGATGCAGGTGATATTCCGCTTCCTTTCGGTAATGCACAGCGCAGCTTAGACATGATCGAAGAATATGTAACAAAACTATTAGATGCTGGTAAGTTTCCACTAGGTCTTGGTGGTGAGCACCTAGTGTCTTGGCCAATTTTTAAGGCGATGGCCAAAAAATATCCAGATTTAGCAATTATCCATATGGATGCTCATACAGATTTACGTGAATCGTATGAAGGTGAGCCTTTATCTCACTCTACACCAATTCGTAAAGTGTGTGATTTAATTGGCCCAGAAAACGTATATTCTTTCGGTATTCGTTCTGGTATGAAGGAAGAATTCGAGTGGGCAAAAGAAGTTGGCATGAACTTATACAAATTTGATGTGTTAGAACCATTAAAGAAAGTATTGCCAACACTTGCAGGACGTCCAGTCTATGTCACAATTGATATCGACGTATTAGACCCAGCTCATGCTCCTGGTACAGGAACGTTAGAAGCTGGCGGTATCACATCAAAAGAACTATTAGATTCCATTGTTGCAATTGCAAATTCAAATATAAATGTAGTGGGAGCAGACTTAGTAGAAGTAGCTCCTGTATATGATCACAGCGACCAAACACCAGTCGCAGCAAGTAAATTTGTGCGTGAAATGTTACTTGGATGGGTGCAAAAATAAAGTTAGACTACCGGTCACTCTAGCCACCAGAGCTAGATGAACAGTAAGCAAAATAAAAAGGCTATTTCGAATTATATCGAAATAGCCTTTTTATTTTCACTAAATATTCCAGTTTACTTTCCTTACAATGATGTAAGAGAAATGTAAGGGAAATCGATAGAGACTATTTTTGGTAGATTTTATACTTAATGAAGCATTATACAAGGATACATGTTAGAGGTGGAAAGATTCATGCGTATGATATTAAAAGTTACAGCAGTACTTGCTATTTTAGGCGGTGCAGGTGCCTTTTACTTACAATCAAAAACAGAGGGTGTGCAAGCCTTTGTAGATAATTTTTTCTCAAGTAAGGAAGTAAAGGAATATTATACTGTAACAAGTCAAGGTGAGAAAAAAGGCGATAAGTATTTGTATACATTTACTGCGTATGATAGGGACGGAAATGAGCAAGTTGTGAAAAAAATGATAAATCGTGAACTTCGTCAAGGAGTCTATTTGAAAATCTATGCAAAAGGCAGCCAAGGGAAAGGGTGGGCAGAACTGCGAGAGAATGAAGTACCAGCAAAGGTGCTAGAAAAATTGAAAAACTAATGAAAACCCAAGTTCATACTGAACTTGGGTTTTCTGTTTTACAAGGATGATACCAACATTTTTATAAATTGCTTTTTGCATTACATCTTTCAACAGGTTTCCTAATATTTCAGCAGACAGACACCGCTGTTTTTTGATATGATAGGAAAAGTGATTTATTATAAACTATATTTAATATCTATAACATTTCGAAAGGTGTGCAAGACGTGGAGAAGCAACTTGCAGGCTTACCAGTACAGGTTCACTTTGTAACGGAGATTCGTGAAGGGGCGCGAAAGGAAACTATTGCTTTTGACGCAAATGGTCTATACTATGTAAAAGGTCAAAGTACATATGTAACGTTTCAAGAGCCGAACGAACAAGGCGAAGTGAAGACAATTATTAAAATTCAAGATGATCAAGTTCTCATTATGCGTTCAGGTGCTGTTTCTATGCGTCAAACTCATAAAAAAGGTGAATGGACAACAGGAACGTATACGAGTGAACTTGGAACGTTTGCATTGCAAACGAAAACAGATAACGTCCTTTTTAAATGGTCGGAAGAAAAGAAAAAGGGACAACTCTTTTTAACGTATGCATTGCTTCTAAGTGAACAAGAAGCAGGCCGATATACAATTACCATTAATCTCAAGGAGGCAAAATAATGAACTCTTTAGAACAAGTAAAAGAACTCATTAAAGAGGAAATTAAAGCTGCTGTAGTAAAAGCAGAATTAGCAACAGAAGAACAAATCCCAAACGTTGTATTAGAAACGCCAAAAGATAAAACACACGGTGATTTCTCTACAAACATGGCGATGCAACTTGCACGCGTAGCGAAAAAAGCACCTCGCATGATTGCAGAGGAATTAATTGCAAACTTCGATAAAGCAAAAGCTTCTATTGAAAAAATCGAAATTGCTGGACCTGGCTTCATTAACTTCTACATGGATAACAGCTACTTAACAGATTTAATTCCAACAATTATTACAGCTGGCGAAGCTTATGGTGAAACAAACACTGGTAAAGGTGAGAAAGTACAAGTTGAGTTCGTATCTGCAAACCCAACAGGTGACCTTCACTTAGGACATGCGCGCGGCGCAGCAGTTGGTGATACGTTATGTAACGTATTAGCAAAAGCAGGATACGATGTATCTCGTGAATATTACATTAACGATGCTGGCAACCAAATTCATAACTTAGCGCTTTCTGTTGAAGCTCGTTACATGCAAGCGTTAGGGTTAGATAAAGAAATGCCAGAAGACGGTTATCATGGTGCAGATATTATCGGTATCGGAAAGCGTCTAGCAGAAGAGTTTGGTGATCGTTATGCAAAAGCTGACGCAAAAGAAAGCTATGAATTCTACCGTGAGTACGGTTTGAAATATGAATTAGCAAAACTTCAAAAAGACTTAGAAAGCTTCCGCGTTAAATTTGATGTGTGGTTCTCTGAAACATCACTATACAAAAACGGAAAAATTGACGAAGCTCTTGCAGCGTTAAAAGAGCGCGAAGAAGTATTTGAAGAAGAGGGCGCAACATGGTTCCGTTCTACAACTTACGGTGATGATAAAGACCGCGTATTAATTAAAAACGATGGTTCTTACACATACTTAACACCAGATATTGCGTATCACCGTGATAAATTAGAGCGTGGCTTTGAGAAATTAATTAACATTTGGGGTGCTGACCACCACGGTTACATTCCACGTATGAAAGCAGCAATTCAAGCGCTTGGATACGATAAAGATACATTAGAAGTAGAAATTATCCAAATGGTACAACTATACCAAAACGGTGAAAAAGTAAAAATGAGTAAGCGTACAGGTAAAGCTGTTACACTTCGTGAGCTTATGGAAGAAGTAGGTGTGGACGCAATGCGTTACTTCTTTGCAATGCGCAGCGGTGACTCTCATTTAGACTTTGATATGGACTTAGCGGTATCAAAATCAAATGAAAACCCTGTATACTATGCACAATATGCACATGCACGTGTATGCAGCATCCTTCGCCAAGGTGAAGAGCTTGGATTAACTGCAGGCGGCGATGTTAACTATAAACTTGTTACTTCTGAGAAAGAAGTAGACTTACTAAAAAAACTGGGTGAATTCCCAGCAGCAGTTGCAGAAGCAGCGCAAAAACGTCTGCCACACCGCATTACAAGCTATGCATTTGACTTAGCAGCAGCGCTTCATAGCTTCTACAATGCAGAAAAAGTACTAAACCAAGATAACTTAGAGTTAAGTAAAGCTCGTTACGACTTAATGCGTGCAGTACGCATTACGCTTCAAAATGCATTAGCATTAGTTGGAGTATCTGCACCAGAGAAGATGTAATAAAGAAAAACGGAAGCGGTTCGCTCAGAATGGGAGGGGGAAGGCGCGAAGCCACCGAGCATTCTAGCCGCTGGAGCTAGACAATAAAAAAGCAGGATGTACGGAAATATTTCCGTACATCCTGCTTTTTCTTATAGTTGTGTTAAAATGATTGGTTCACCGCGTGTAACGACAACTGTATGCTCACATTGAGCAACAAGGCTTTTATCTGGTGTTACAAATGTCCAGCCATCATCACCGCGTTCGATAATATGATCTGCACCCATGGATACGAATGGTTCTACTGCTAAGACAAGTCCGTCTTTTAATAGAGCACTATCCATTGGATCGAAATAGTTTAAAATGTGATTTGGTGCTTCGTGTAAGCTAAGTCCAATGCCGTGCCCTGTTAAGTTTTGAATAACTGTAAAACCGTTTTTACGAGCATCATTGGCAACCGCACGACCAATTTGATTTTGTTTTGCGCCAGCTTTTACTTTTTTCATAGCTGCCCAAAATGCACTTTCAGCAGCAGCGCAAAGTTTTTCTTTTGCTTCGTCTTGTCCAAGAACGAACGAAATACCTGTATCTGCGTAGTAACCGTCAAGTGCTGCAGATACATCTACATTTACTAAGTCGCCTTCTTTTAAGACGCGATCTCCTGGAATACCGTGGGCAACTTCTTCATTGACACTAATGCAAGTTACGCCTGGAAAATCATATTCTTTTTCAGGTGCAGAAATGGCACCGTGCTCATCTAATACTTTCTTACCGATTAAATCAAGCTCTTTCGTTGTCATGCCTGGCTTCGCTTGTTTCTTCATTTCCTCGCGAGCAAGCGCAACGATGCGGCCGATTTTTCGTAAGCCTTCTAAATCTTTTTCATTACGAATAATCATGAAAACCACTGTCCTTCCTCGAATGTACATCTCACATGATTGTATCACGTTTGTTTTTGTCCTGCTACTTGCGTGGTAAGCCTCTCATTTTAAGATTTCCTGACATTTGTCATATTCATGTCATGACGTCTTTTACTGTTTTCCATCTCTTCCAATTTATACAATATAAATATAAGTAACGACGGAGGTGGAGAAATGGAACAAGTAATTGAAGTGAATGGTGTTTCAAAAACATTTAAATATAAAAAAGCAGTAAATAACGTTTCATTTACAGTAACGAAGGGGCAAATTGTTGCACTTCTTGGGCCAAACGGAGCTGGGAAAACGACAACGATTTCGATGATGCTTGGATTAAGGGATCCTTCAGAAGGAAATGTTTCTATATTTGGCAAGAGCCCAAAGCACCGAGATGTTCGCAATCGCCTTGGGGCAATGCTGCAAGAAGTAAGTGTAATTGATAGTATCTCTGTGGAAGAGGCAATTGATTTGTTCCGTAGTTATTATACGAATCCAATCAAAAAACAAACACTACTTCAGCTATCGAATTTAGAATCAGAAAGAAAGCAAAGGTGTGAAAAGTTATCCGGCGGTCAAAAAAGACGTTTAAATTTTGCACTTGCACTTGCTGGAAACCCAGATTTGCTATTCTTGGATGAACCAACAGTAGGAATGGATATTACGTCTAGAAAAAGCTTTTGGGATACAATTCGGAATTTAGCAAGTGAAGGGAAAACAATTATTTTAACAACTCATTATTTAGAAGAAGCAGATGCACTAGCAGATCGAATTTTATTATTTGCAAATGGAAAAGTGATTGCTGATGGAACACCAGATGAGATGAAAGCAACAATTTCTCAAAAAACAATTTCATTTTATGCAAAAGAGGAAATGCCAACAAGTCTGCTTCGAAGTTTATCTCATGTTACAAGTGTCCGGTGGCATGAAAAACGTGTAGTGCTGACAACAGATGATACAGATGCTACGCTCCGGGAAATTTTTAATAAAAACTTGCCTGTCATGGATATTGCTGTTGAGCGCGGCAGCCTAGATGAAGCTTTTGAACAGTTTGTTGCAAATCAGAAGGAGGAAATCGCATGAGAGCGTTTTGGATGCAATGTAAAATAGAAATCTTACGTACGTTTCGCAATAGACTATTTATCTTATTTTCATTAGTAATGCCAATTATGTTTTATTACATTTTTACAAATGTCGTGTCAGGCCCACAAGACGGAGGGGCTTGGAAAGCGCACTATTTAATTTCAATGGCTACGTTTAGCATTGTAGGGTCAGCACTCTTTGGTTTTGGCGGTCGTTTATCACAAGAAAAAGGGCAAGGATGGACACAGCTTTTACAAATTACACCGCTGCCAGAAGGGGTATATTTATCGGCAAAAATTATTGCTCAAACGGCTGTAAATGCTTTTTCAATCGCAGTTATTTTCACCTCAGGTATACTAATGAACCATGTAGACTTAACGATTGGACAGTGGATTGGTGCTGGATTATGGTTATTAATTGGTGTTACACCATTTCTAGCAATTGGAACGATTATCGGTGCTATTAAGAAGACCGATGCTGCTATGGGACTTGCGAATATGTTAAATATGTGTTTAGCGATTTTAGGTGGCTTGTGGATGCCAATTGAAATACTTCCAAAGACGTTGAGAAGTATTGGAGAATGGACACCGACATATCATTTCGGAAGCGGAGCTTGGGATATTGTCGCTGGTAAGGCAATTGGCTGGGAAAATGCTGCAGTGTTAGGAGGTTATTTCATCGCTTTTGTTGTATTATCAATATATATAAGAAAGAGACAGGAAGCGGTATAAAATGATCGAAAAGAAGCAGTTTGAAATTTTTCCAAAACATATGGGGTTGTTCCCTTATATATGGCTCGTTTACTTGTTGTTTCCCCTTTATTACTTAATAGGGCAATCAAGTTGGAAATTGATACTAGGAGGCGGGATGCTTGTACTCTTTGTTATTGCATACCGCCAGCTTTATTTTGTACCAAAGACATTTATGATGTGGGCTTGTATTCAACTTGTAATTACATTCTTGTTTAGTACGCTTTATAACCCATATATGATTTTCTTTGGATTTTATACAGCAAATGCAATGGGATTTGCACCGACAAAAAAACAATTTCGCTTGTTATTTTTCCTTTTGATCGTAATGATTGGTTCCTTTGTGTTGGTGAACATGCGCGAGTTTACAAACACGTCTGCTATAACTGCCATCCCGATGTTTATTTTAATGATTGTTACACCATTTGCTATGCGGAATTTTAATCAGAAGAAAATATTAAGAACGCAGTTAAGTGAAGCGAATGAACAAATTCGTGATCTAGTGAAGCGAGAAGAACGCCAGCGCATTGCAAGAGATTTACATGATACATTAGGACATACGTTATCGCTTATTACGCTAAAAAGTCAGCTTGTTGAGAAGCTTATTGTGAAAAATCCAGAACGTGCTTGTCTAGAGGCGAAGGAAATTACGCAAACATCAAGAAATGCGTTAAAACAATTACGGGAATTAATTTCTGATATGCGTATGATTACAGTAGAGGAAGAGCTAGAACAGGTGAAGGTAATTCTCCAAGCAGCCAATATATCATTAGAAGTGAAGCAGGAGATAAGTACGAATGTATTATCACCGCTAGAACAAAACATTGTCGGAATGTGTTTACGTGAAGCGGTAACAAATGTTGTTAAGCATAGTAAGGCAACAAAGTGCGTGATTATTTTATTTGAAGCACAAGGGAAATTGATTGTGCAAGTAAAGGATAATGGAATCGGACTACAAAAAAATCATGATGGGAATGGCATTCTTGGGATAAGGGAACGACTGGCTCTTATTGATGGAGTACTTGAGTTAGATGATATTCATGATGGAACGATGTTAACAATACATGTACCAATTGTTATAAGAACAGGTAAAGATGAGGTGAGGGCATGATTCGAATCATCATTGCGGAAGATCAGCGTATGCTTCGCGGAGCGTTAGGAGCTTTGCTTGATTTAGAAGATGATATTGAAGTTGTTGGGCAGGCGGAAAATGGAGAAGAAGCTTTGAAGCTGATTGAAACATTGCAGCCAGATGTTAGTATTATGGACATTGAAATGCCGATTCAGAGCGGGTTAGATGTGGCTGAAACGTTACAAAAGCAACAGTCACAGTGCAGAGTTATGATTTTGACAACATTTGCCCGTCCTGGTTATTTCGAGCGAGCGATGAAAGCAAATGTGCATGGGTATTTATTAAAAGATAGTCCAAGTGAAGATCTTGCAGCTGCAATTCGAAATGTAATGGATGGAAAACGAGAAATTTCCCCTGAGCTCATGTTTGGGCTTTGGCAAGAACAAAATCCGTTAACAGATAGGGAAAAAGAGGTTCTCTTGTTAGCGAAAGAAGGAAAAACGGCAAATGAAATTGCAAAAACACTATACTTGTCATCTGGAACAGTTCGAAACTATATTTCTGATGTGTTAACGAAATTAAATGCAAAAAATCGGATTGAGGCCATTACAATTGCTGAAGAAAAGGGATGGATATAAAGTGAAACTTCCGTCAGTGGAGGTCTTACTGCCCGCCAATAGCGGGATGAAAAAAAGATGTTTACCAATGTGAATCGGTAAACATCTTTTTTTAGTTTCCTTTTTGTACTTCAATTACTTTATTTGTTTGTGGTAAGGCTTTGTAACCGTGAGCTAGAAATGCTTTGTCAACTTCTTTTGCAGCTGTGCTACCATATAAATCTTTTGCAGCTTGTACAATGTGCGAGTGAAGAGACTCGAAATCCTCTGCTGATGTTGCATAGTTTTGCAATGCGCGCATAACAATTTTGCTTATTTTATCGTTACCTTGTTTTGTGACGGTTACACCGTTATATGTTTTTCCTTCTGCTAATTGATAAAGAACGTGGCTAATAATACCTGAGTTTACGTGAGATTCTTGGCTATTTCCATCTTTATAAAAGTCTTGTAAATTTGTGTATAGTTTTTGACCACCATCACCAATTTCATTCGGAATATCACGAATTGTTAGGCCACCTAGTGTGTCCCCCATAATCCAATTTCCTTTGTCTTTCTTTACATAAAACTCTATTTGCGTTCCCCAGAAGTCAGCAAGACCTTCGTTTAATGCGTTTGTTTCATCGCTTGGATATTTTACAACGTTATTTTTTGTTGTTCCGCTAAATACGGCGTGTCCAAATTCGTGTGCTGTTACATCGATAGCGGATGTCAATTTTCCATTTAAGCCATCACCAAACACCATTTGGTTCCAGGCTGGGTGCCAAAATGCATTTACATAGTCTGTCTTTACACCGTCACTTACCTCTGTAGAATCGAATCCGTGCACACTTGCAACAATTTTTGTATTTTTATTATCATAACTTTTTAGATTGTGCTGTGTTTTAAAGTAATCATAAATAGCACTCATGTTTTTCATAACACCAGCGGCTTCTTTATCAGCAAATGTATTCGTTTTACTAGAAACTAGTGTGCCGGGATAGCCTGCTTGATTATCCCCGCCTTTTGAATCTGCATAGTTTGCATCATAAATATAAATACCGTTACCACGCGTTAAATCAGCTAAATAAAATTTTCCATCAGATCCTTTCGCGATATTAAATAATACATTTTCTAGTAGTGCGTTTACGCCAGTTCCTTGCTCTTTTGCTAGGGATAACTGTGGAGCAGCGGCTTGTTTAACAGGTTGCTGTTCCTTATTTTTTATCATCTTTTCTTGGAACAACATTTCACCATGGATTAAATCAATAATTGCGTGACCGCTAATGATTTGATCATTATTTTCGTATGTAAATGTAATAACATCTGCATATGTGTAGCTGCCGTCTTGTTTTTTATAAATAACAGTTTCGCTAGCGAATTCTTTTTCTAATGCATCGTTTGGAATTTGGAGAGCGCTTCGTAAGGAAGATTTTACTTCATTTTTCGACAAAAAATTTGTTATAGTAAGATTAGGTTGTTTTTCTAAATTTTGGGCAACTTTACCACTGACAGTTGTAATGACTCCATTTTTATCTACTTTTACAATGAGGTCTTGTCCATATACTTTATAACTTTTATATGTTTGAGTAAGGCGTACTTCTGTTTGATTTTCTTTTGTTTCTTTGTTTGTAAGTTGGAAATCAACACTTTTTTCAGTGGTAACTTGTTCTTGCTGTGCTTTGGCACCTTGTACTTCACCTTTTAAGTACTTTTTTGCGATATTTTCTTTCGTATCGTTTTGAGGTTCTGTTAATTTTCCGATTGTTAGGCCGGGCTGAGCAACTTCAACTTGTACTTGATTTTTATCAATTTCTTGAGCATGAATTGCTTCAGTTGATAATGGACAGAGCAGGCCGAAAGCAAGAAGGGCACTAGTAATTTTTTTGTAATTCATCTCTAACACTCCTAATCTAGTATTTGTATGAGATGAATTGTAAGGGGAATTTGCCGAATTTTGTATAAATTATGCAATATTTCATACCGGAAATTGTCGAAATGGCATTATTGTAGTGGTATGACCTATTTTAAAAATAGATTGTTATAAAACAGGATGGTGAGCTAACATGCATGCACAAAAACTGGGAGCCGAAATTAAAAAGATTAGAATGATGAGAGGTTTAACACAAAAGCAGTTAGCTGATAACATATGTCATCAATCGGAAGTAAGTAGAATTGAATCGGGGGTAGTATATCCAAGCATGGACATACTTCAGGGAATTGCAGCGAAGTTACAAGTACCTATCATTCATTTTTATGAAGTACTCGCTTATTCTGATATTGAACGAAAAAAACAATTTAAAGATCAAATTCAAATGTTATGCAAAAAAAAGAAATACGAAGAAATTTATAAGAAGGTATGGGATGAACTAAAGAAAGAGGAAGATCATCCAGAATTTCAACAGTTTCTTCTTTGGCACTATCACTTATCGGCGTATGTGTTAAAAAAAGTGAATTATGAATACTGCATTTTGGAATTAAAAAAATTAATACATAAGCAGTTGATAGGTATAGATGTATTTCAAAATTTATATATAGAAAATTCAATTGCAAGTATTTATGCGGAAAATAAATATTTCCAAAAAAGTATTAAACTTTATCAACATATTTTAAAACAGCTGGAGTCGTTACATAGTAACGAGGAATTTGCTATAAAAGTTGGCTATAATTATGCGAAGGCATTGTATTTAGATGAACAGTATAAGAAAGCGCTTCACCAAGTTGAAAAGGCAATTGAAACATCATGCCGCACTAGTAACATGACACTTATCGGTCAGCTATACTATCAAAAAGGAGAATGCCTTGAAAAACTAGGGTACTCGGAAAATGAAAGTAGGGTAGCTTATGAAAAAGCTCTTTTCTTTTTTGAACTTTTAGATTTACACACTTATAAGGACATTCTTCTAAAAAAGGTGAATATGTGAAAAGGGTGAAACTGAATAGTATCGAATATGCATAATTGCATTTTATATGGATAATATTTCATGTTATATTAAAATAAAAAGATATGGGGATGGAATTATGAAAAAAATTCTTATTGGTAGTTTATTGACATTAGCAATGTTAGCGGGTATTTCGTTTGGAGATGCGTTAGTAGATCAAAATCAAGCAGTAACAAATCATGGTGAAGTAGTACAGCTAGCTTCTGACTTACCATTTGAACATTAAAATAAAAGGAAACAATCGTCTTGGTTAGACGATTGTTTTTTTAGTAGATTAGATTTTTTGAACTTGTATTTCTTTTTGTAACAATCTCCATACTTCTTCGGCATAGACAGGTTTACTAATTAAGAAGCCTTGAATTTGGTCGCACTGTTTATCACCTAAAAACGACCATTGCTTGGTGGTCTCTACTCCTTCAGCGATTACAGTTAATTGTAAATTCTTTGCTAGTATAATAATTGAAGACATAATTGCTTCTTCAAGTGGATTGTTTTCAATTTCTTTAATAAATTCACGTGCGATTTTCAATGTATGAATTGGATATTTTGTTAAATAAGATAGTGAGCTGTATCCAGTGCCAAAATCATCAATTGAAATTTTAACACCTAGTTGTTGCATTTGTTCTAACTTTTCAATTACCGTTTGCTCTTTATTAATCGCAATACTTTCTGTAATTTCTAAATCGAGTGCTTCTGGAGGCAATTGTGTTTCCTTCAGAACTTGGGAGATTGTTGAGATTAAATCTTCATGATTAAACTGAGCCGGCGATAAATTGACACCTACTTTTAGATGGGAAAATCCGTTTTGATGCCATTCTTTTGCTTGTTTACAAGCAGTGCGCAGAACCCATTCCCCGAGATGGATAATAAATCCAGTTTCCTCAGCGATTGGAATAAACTCTGCAGGGGAAACGATACCAAGTTTTGGATGCTTCCACCGAACGAGTGCTTCAAATCCAATAATTTTTTTTGATTTTGTATTTACTTGTGGCTGATATTGTAAGTAAAACTCATTATGCTCTAGCGCTTTCATAAGTTCATTTTCAAGAAAGTATGCCTTATGTTCAATAGTGCTCATTTCCTGTGAGAAGAAAGTGAATTTGTTTTTTCCGGCTGCTTTTGCACGGTACATGGCGATATCAGCATGTTTCATCAATTCCGTAGCATTTGTTCCATCAAACGGATAAGTTGCAATACCGATACTTGGTGTTATTGTGAATTCGTATTCTTTAATAGAAATCGGCTTGTTTAATTCCTGTAATAAGCGATTTGCTACGAGAGAAGCTTCTTGTTTTGAGAAAGTATCCGGTAAGAAGATTGTAAATTCATCTCCGCCTTGACGAGCAACAACATCTTTTTGTCGTAAACAGCGCTGAAGTCGATTGGCTACTTCAATTAAGAGTAAATCACCCACGTCATGACCGAGTCGATCGTTAATTTTCTTAAATCGATCTAAGTCTAAAAATAAGACAGAAACAGTAGTATCCCGTTTACGTGCATCTTGCAAAGCTTCTAATAATTCTTTTTCAAATTTCCTACGGTTTGGAAGCCCAGTTAGTGCATCATGAAATGCCATGTGTTCGACTTGTTGTTGCTTTATTTTCAGCTCAGTAATATCACGAGCAATCCCAAACATACCAATAATTTTTTCTTCAACAGTTGTTGGTATTAATGTGATATGCAAATGATGATATATCCCCTTTTTTGTGTATGTTCGTACTTCGAATGTTTGGGGAAGTCCCTCTTTTGCAATGTGCAGGGCAGTCTGTGCTTCAAAACGATCTTCATCTACAATGAACTGTAAGAAAGAATGCCCAATAAATTCGTTATAGTAAGATTCGAATAAGTTTGTACAAGCCCAGTTCGCATGTTGAAAATTCCCGTCCATATCGAGTGAGAAAACAGCATCTGGATGTTCTTCAAATAACGACTTATATTGTTGTTCGCTCTTGGAAAGCGCCTGAATTCCTTCTTTTACTTTTACTTCTAGTTGTTCGTTTAAACTCTGATATGTGTATAACAATTTTTTATTTTCTTTCCACATAAGCATTTGCCGAAAGAGCAATAATGTAAGAGGAATAACTAATCCTGCGAATAGCTCTTTTCCTTTCACATTATTAGATAACGTAAGAAATAGGGTTGCAAGAATGCTTACATAAGGAAGAAATAAACGAGCATAATTGAAACGATCGTATTTCTCGCTATTTACTTGTAGTGTTGTATCTTTTGGTTTATATAGAAGACTAGATAATCCAATTAATAAAAGAGAAGTAGTATGAACAAAGTAGGTTAATTCATGTGAAGGATAAACTCCTCTAACATTTTGATATAAACATATATATCCGTATACAAGGGCGATTAGAAACGCCCCGATTAATATCTTTCTACTAGCTGTGTATCGCGGTTCGCTTTTGCAAAAGCTAATTAGGGCATACACAAAGAGAGATTGTACAATGAAATAAAAGGTCATCATCCGCATATTTAGAGACAAATTATCTATAGTTTTGATATCTAATATAATGTTAAACATAAAGTAGATGGTTATTATGATAATAAACACACTATCAAATAGAAATCGTAAAAATGTAGTTATTGGTTGCTTATGTATAAGTTCATAGCTGAAAGCGATAAATAATAAAGCATATTGCAAAAGAAAGAAGGGTACAGCACCGTAAGAAAAAACTTCTTGTTCGTAAATAGATAAGGTTTTTAAAAATAAGGTGATTTCCATTATGAAGCCGGATATACCTGTACATAGAATGAGTATCCAAAATGTTTTTGTTGGCCTTTTACTAATATAAATTGCCTTTAATAGTCCCAAAAAGGAAATTATAGCAGCAAAATAAAAAAAGAAAAGGATCCCCAATTCTTTACTAGAAGTATGTGAAGGAACTATTAAAATCCATATGAGAAATATAAGAATATACATAGAAACAAAAGTGATATATTTTTTCTGCTGTCGCATGACATAACTCCATTTCAACTATAAGTGTTATATATAAATAATAACATATAATTTATTTGAGAGATTATGAAGATACGATAAAAAATCACCATTCGAGTGTAGCGCCGCCCCGTCGTTTTATTCCTCTCATAGCTGAAAGATCCTCTGTTAATTTGAAAAGTGCTAAATCTTTCTGTTTACTTTCAATCATAATATCGAAGTCTTGATTCAGTTCTTTTGCTATGGATAGAAAGCTTTGAATAAATGGAACATCAATATAGTTAGAATGTGCCCGGAATTCTTTTTCTGATTTTGGCGAAGAGATATGAACTTTTGGAACGGTATTTGTATGGTTCCACGTTGCAAAAATAGATGGGAGTAATACTTCTAATGAATCTTCACATGAATTTGCCACATGATGGTGATAATCGAAGACAAAAGGAATTTGTTCTCGTTTGCAAACAGTTAATGTTTCAGCCGCTGTATATGTTTTATCATCATTTTCAAGTGTCATTTGCTTTTTAATATGAGCAGGAAGCTTTTTGATATTATCATGAAAACGCAGTAAAGCCTGTTCCTTATTTCCGTATGCTCCTCCAACATGAATGTTTATGTAAGAAGAATCTGCAATGTTCATTGCATCTAGTAAATTGTAGTGATACGTCATATCGTGAACAGCATTTGTTGTAATATGCGGCTTATCACTCGTAAATAATGTAAATTGATTTGGATGAAAACTTACGCGCAAATGATGTTTTTTAATAAGGTCCCCCATTTCTTCCCATAAGTTTTTAAACGTATAGATGTAATCGAATTTTACTTCAGGGTGTGTTGCCAATGGAACAATAGAAGAGGATAAACGATATAATTTAATTTCATGTGCGATATTGTAGTGTAAGATACGTAATGTATGCAAAATATTTTGTTTTGTTACTTCATATAACTTTTCATCACGTTCTTGTTTGTTCATTTGTTTCCATCTTGTAAATGTCATCGTTTTTGCAGGAGAACAGTCCCACAATGCAAGTGCATGTGAGACATAACCCAATCTTATTTTCATACGTATCTCGCCTTTCATGTATTTATAGAAAAAAGGCAAGGACCGTTCCAATCCATTCTTTTCCCTTGCCTAAAAGAGAGTGAGGAGAAACATCTTGAATTGAAAGTAAAACGGAAGCTTCTAAATCTTGATTAATTTCTTTCTTCACTTCTTCTAAAAATGGTGAGCCATATAATATACAATTGATTTCATGGTTCAGATATAGGCTTCTCAAATCAAAATTCGCAGTTCCAATATCACAAATACAACCATCTATCATTACAATTTTGGCATGAAAAAATCCATCTTGAAATTCGTAAATATGGCAGCCAGCTTTAATAAGCTGCCGGCAATACGGGAGTTTCGCTTCACGAACAAATGGATGATCAGCTTTTTTAGGTACGAGAATGGTAATACGAACGCCTCGTTTTTTTGCGCGTAGCAATGCATTCATTAACTTTTTCCCAGGGATAAAATAGGGCGTACCGATATACAGCTCTTTTGTTGCATTTTCAATTAAATCGAGAAATGTTTGCTGTAAATAAGCGCCATCAGTTGGTACGAATTGATGAGAAGTTTCTCCTTTTTCGAGTATCGGAAAGTAATGATTTTTATGCAATAAGTCTTCATTTGTATCATCGCGCCAATCGTGTAGAAATTGCGTTTGTAAGTCTTGTACGCCTTCTCCAGTAAGGCGTAAATGGTAATCACGCCACGGACCGAGTGCAGTATTATGCCCTAAGTATTCTTCGCCGATATTAAATCCGCCGATATAGCCAATTTTTCCGTCAATAATCGTAATTTTTCTATGGTTCCGTTGATTAGCGGAAAAAAAGAGAAATGGGAGCCGGATTTTATGACAAAATGAAAAATGTATGCCATGTTGTTTTAATTTATGAACCGTTTGTTTTGATAAATGATGGCTGCCAATCCGATCAAGGAGAAGGCGAACTTCAATACCTTGCTGTGCTTTTTCCATTAGAAGTTGTAAAAATGTATGGCTAATCTCATCGTTTTTTACGATAAAAAATAAAATATGTACGTGCTGCTTCGCTTGTTGTATATCAGTAAATAGCTCCTTATATAATGTTTGGCCATATGTATAAAGTTTAAAGTTACTATGGCGCAAAGGAAATGAACGAGGTTTAAGTTGTTTTAAATGAAGTTTTCTTCCATATATAAAGTCGAAAGTTAACCACAGTAAGATAAGTACAAGGAAGAGAAATAAAAAGTTCATGTATTCATTCCCTCCGCTATATTCATTTTTATTTCAACATTCGCGAGCGATAAGAGTAGGGCTCATGTTGTTTTAGAAATAGTACTTATATTGTAAGCAAAAGCATGGAAAGCGATTCTATTCTGGGAAGACTTTTTATTTTCATGAGCTGGAGGTGAAGAAGAGAAGGGAATTGTAAAAATGTTGAATGACACAAATTTGGTAAGTTGTTCACGAGAAAGGGTTCCTTCTATGCTGTATCGCTATTATTAAAACTAACAAAGACCCAATTATTCCAGCAATTCGGTGAATCACTCTTAAATTTCGTAACATAAATTTATCCCCTCAATCAGCTGTATACACCTAACTAAACCATTACTATTCTTAATAGAAATATCCACCATTGCAGGTGTTTTTTTGAAACAGGACATTTAAATTTAAATACAAACTTTTTTCTCAAAACTCTTACTTAGTATATGTTTCGTTAGTTCTTTTAACTACGTAGAAGAATTGTAAATGAATTCAACAAATTTTCACAAATCCCTCACACCTATTATATATATTAAAAATCGATTTAAAATTCTTCATGACATGTGTAAAGAGAAATAAGGACATGAAAGAAATAGGGGGAGAACAAAGTATGCTTGCAGGAGAACAAAAAGTAGACCACTCTGCAACAGAGAATGCAGATAAGTCAGAGGTTGCAAAGGCACAATCTTTATATCGTGCTGTGTGGCGTTGGCATTTTTATGCCGGTATTATTTTTGCTCCATTTGTTATTTTATTGGCAATTACAGGTATCATTTATTTGTTTAAGCCACAAATTGAGAATGTAATGTACAAAGATTATTACTATGTACAAGCAGGGCAAGAAAAGATGACAACCGAAAAGCAAATAGAAGCTGTTAAAAAAGCTTACCCTGATGCGTCTATCACACGATATAAACCTTCTTTTGCAGCAGACCGTTCAGCAGAAGTCGGAATCACTGATAAAAACAGAGCAATGACAGTATTTGTGAATCCCTATAATGGAAAAATTTTAGGAAACTTAAAGAATGACGAGAAATTCATGAATGAAGTGGAGCGCCTGCACGGTAAACTTATGATAGGGACAGTAGGAGATCGAATTGTAGAAATGGCTGCTTGTTGGGCAATGATTTTACTTATTACTGGATTATATTTATGGTGGCCACGCAATAGAAAATCCATCTTCGGCACGCTCATCCCGAGATTTTTTAAAGGAAAGCGTATTATGTTAAGGGATCTACATTCTGTTCCTGCTTTCTGGTTCTCTTTATTTGTCTCTATTTTTATACTAACAGGTCTTCCTTGGTCTGGATTATGGGGAGATTTCATTAACCGGATTGCAACAACTACACATACAGGATATCCCACAGGATTATGGGACGGTAATTTACCAAATTCAACTGTTCCGTCTAAAGATATAGCGAAAGTTCCTTGGGCTGCAGAAAATTTGCCCGTTCCAGAGTCTAAAGTAGATGCAGCTCCTCTTTCTGTGGAACAAATCATGAAAATAGCAGATGAAAATAAAGTAGGGAAAGGATACTCTATTACCTTTCCAAAAGGAGAAAAAGGCGTATACACAGTAACTGTTTCTCCTGATAAACCAGAAGGACAAGCAACGTTGCATATTGACCAATATAGCGGGAAAGTGCTGGCAGATTTGCGTTTTAAGGATTATGGAATTCTGGCCAAAGCAATTTCTATCGGAGTGGCATTACATGAAGGGCATTACTTTGGCCTAGCAAACCAATTGTTAGATCTCATTATCTGTCTTGGCTTAATTGGTATTTCTTTGACAGGTGTTATGATGTGGTGGAAACGTAAGCCATCTGGTACGCTGGGTGCTCCTTCTTTACCAAAAAACTTCAAATTAATGAAAGGTACAGCAGTTCTTATTATTGTACTAGGTATTGTGTTCCCGTTAGTGGGTGCTTCATTACTTGCTGCTCTTGCACTGGATTGGTTGGTAATAAAGAGACTACCGTCTGTGAAAAAATGGGTAGGATAATAAATTGTAGCGTACTGTTTTAGAGTACTTATAGAGTGAAGGGGAATATATGAAAAAGAAAATTTTATCCTATATAGCAGCTGGTGTTTTAATAGCAATTGGTGTGTACCTGTTTATGGGCCACACCAATAAAACACAGGAAACGAAAGATACATCTACACCATCTTGCCATATAAAGAAATAGAATGCAGGAATTACTTGTATTAAATGTCCGTAAAAGTTAAGCTTTACGGACATTTTTATTAAGGGTGAAATTCTTTTAGCTTTACGTATATAAGTATAAAAATATATTGAAATCAATTATGAGAGAAGATTACACGAAAAGGAGTGTGAACACGGAGAATCGGAAGGTGTTGTTTGTAAATTCTGAAGAACAGGCGCCTTAATGATTAGATTTTCAAACAAGATAGAACCATTTGCACAACTGCTATTTCGTGTCTATGCCAAATTAACAAAACAAGTTCCTGTTTTATCTAGGTATGACCATACAACATATAGTGATATGTTGTAGTGAAACTAAATCATGTAACAGGAAACATAACAACGACAAGCTCAATATCCCTATTGTGTTGTCCTCATCGACGATTTGTTTTGATATTGATATTTTATTATGCAACTCCCCCAATTTGCGTCGTCTGATAACAAAGGGTATAGAAAAAATAAATTGTTGTATAACAAAAAACTGTTGACTGAATGCTCACTCATCATATAATGGAAATAGGGACTATAAATTCAGAAAATTATTTATTTTTGAAGATTCGAAAAAGGGGATATTACACGGAGAGGGGTTGGCAGAAACATGAATAGCTTATTAATTGTGAATTGGTTGGCGACAATCGCCATCATCGCGTATGCAGCATATTTATTTGTATATCTCATACGAACGCGAATTACCTACATACAATTAGGAAAGAAAGTAGAATTTGATCGCCGCTTCAAAGAAAGATGGGATCTTATTAAGGGGAATGTCTTCGGACAAAAGAAGCTTCTTAAAGATAAAAAGAGCGGTATCATGCATGTTATGTTTTTTTACGGATTTATTCTTGTCCAGTTTGGAGCAATTGACTTCATATGGAAAGGCTTAGCACCAGGATCACATCTTCCACTTGGACCACTATACTCTGCATTTACATTCTTCCAAGAAATCGTCACACTTATCATTTTAATCGCAGTCTTTTGGGCTTTTTATAGAAGGTATATTGAAAAACTTGTGCGCTTAAAACGCAATTTTAAAGCGGGACTCGTTTTAATTTTTATCGGCGGCTTAATGTTATCTGTTCTCCTTGGTAATGGAATGGGCATCATTTGGCATGGCGAGGAATTATCATGGAGTGAACCAATTGCTTCTGCAATCGCTTACTTATTCTCTGGAATTGGTGAAACAGCTGCGACTGTTGTGTTCTATTTTGCGTGGTGGCTGCATCTACTTATTTTATTAACGTTTTTAGTTTACGTCCCACAATCGAAGCACGCACATTTAATTGCAGGACCAGCAAACGTATATTTTAGCCGTTTAACAAACCCAGGGAAATTAGAAAAAATCGATTTTGAAGACGAAACACAAGAAACATTTGGTGTTGGAAAAATTGAAGATTTCAAACAAACGCAGCTTATTGATTTATATGCATGCGTAGAATGCGGCCGCTGCACGAATATGTGCCCGGCAACAGGCACTGGTAAGATGCTATCACCGATGGATCTGATTTTAAAATTGCGTGATCATTTAACGGATAAAGGCGCAGCGGTGACATCGCGCGCACCATGGGTTCCAACTGTTGCATTTAATAATACAAAAGGTAATCAGTTAGCCATGATGGCGGCTGGAGATGGACAACATGAATCTGCAGCAACATTGGCATACAACTCAAGCTTAATTGGCGATGTCATTACAGAAACAGAAATTTGGGCTTGTACAACGTGCCGTAACTGTGAAGACCAATGTCCAGTTATGAATGAACATGTTGATAAAATTATTGATTTACGCCGCTATCTTGTTTTAACAGAAGGAAAAATGGATCCAGAGGCGCAGCGTGCTCTGACAAACATCGAGCGTCAAGGCAATCCTTGGGGGCTGAATCGTAAAGAGCGTGAAACTTGGCGCACGATGGAAGAAGAAGTTTCCATTCCAACTGTGAAAGAGAAAGCGAAAGCAGGGGAAGAGTTTGAATACTTATTCTGGGTAGGCTCTATGGGATCATATGATAACCGCAGCCAAAAAATTGCGTTATCATTTGCGAAGCTGATGAACGAAGCTGGTATTTCCTTTGCTATCCTCGGAAATAAAGAGAAAAACTCAGGGGATACACCGCGCCGTCTTGGAAACGAATTTGTCTTCCAGGAGATGGCGAACAAGAATATTGAAGAGTTTGAGAAAGCGGGCGTCAAGAAAATCGTGACAATTGACCCGCACGCATATAACACATTTAAAAATGAGTATCCGGACTTTGGCTTACAAGCAGAAGTCTATCATCATACAGAATTGTTAGCACAGTGGGTGAAAGAAGGTCGCTTAAAACCAGTTCACCGCGTAGAAGAAACGATTACGTATCACGATTCTTGTTATTTAGGACGCTACAACGAAGTGTATGAAGCGCCGCGCAATATTTTAAAAGCGATTCCAGGCGTGAACCTCATTGAAATGGAGCGTAACCGTGAAACAGGAATGTGTTGCGGAGCGGGCGGCGGTCTGATGTGGATGGAAGAGACTGCTGGTTCTCGTATTAACGTTGCACGTACAGAGCAAGCACTTGCTACGTCACCGACGATTATCGGTACGGGTTGCCCGTATTGCTTAACGATGATCAGCGATGGTACGAAGGCAAAAGAAGTAGAAGAACGCGTACAAACCCTTGATATAACAGAGATTTTAGAGCGCTCTGTCATCGGGTCAAAGAAAGAAGCAATGTAACATGTAAGAATTCGTACAACTTTAGAAAAAAGGGGGTGCAAAGGTTGCACCTCTTTCTCACAACAGCTGCACTGAACGAGCGTTCAATCAACGCCGTAAAATGAAGAAATGGGGGAATATGTTTTGACAAGAACAGTAATTTTAAGTGCTGCAAGAACACCTGTTGGAAAGTTTGGGGGAGCTTTAAAGGATGTAAAGGCAACGGAGCTTGGAGGAATTGCAATTGGAGCGGCATTAGAGCGTGCGAATGTTGCAGCAAGTGATATTGAAGAAGTTGTATTTGGGGCGGTTATTCAAGGCGGACAGGGACAAATTCCATCACGCCAGGCGGCAAGAGAAGCAGGGATTCCATGGGAGACGCGCACAGAAACAGTCAATAAAGTATGTGCTTCTGGACTTCGTGCAGTAACATTAGCAGATCAAATTATTCGTGTCGGAGATCAATCGTTAATTGTAGCAGGCGGTATGGAATCGATGAGTAATAGTCCATATATTTTACGCGGTGCACGTTGGGGATATCGCATGGGACATAACGAGGTTGTTGACTTAAACGTGGCTGATGGCTTAACGTGCTCATTTTCTGGCGTGCATATGGGTGTGTACGGCGGAGATGTTGCGAAAGAAGATGGTATTTCCCGCGAAATGCAAGACGAGTGGGCATGCCGCAGTCATATGCGCGCCGTTGCATCACGTAAGGAAGGCCGATTTGAAGAAGAAATTGTACCTGTATCTGTGCCGCAGCGAAAAGGCGAGCCAATAGTTGTTGCTCACGATGAAGCGCCGCGCGAAGATACAACAGTTGAAAAACTAGCAAAATTAAAACCTGTATTTGATAAGAATGCAGCGGTTACCGCAGGGAATGCACCAGGTTTAAATGATGGCGCAGCAGCGCTTGTATTAATGAGTGAAGAGCGTGCAAAGCAAGAGGGAAGAAAGCCGCTTGCGACAATTTTAGGTCATACAGCGATTGCGGTTGAAGCGAAGGATTTCCCGAGAACACCAGGTTATGCCATTAACGAGCTATTAAAGAAAACAGGTAAGAAAGTAGAAGAGATTGATTTATTTGAGATTAATGAAGCATTTGCGGCTGTAGCGATTGCAAGTGCAAATATTGCAGGTATTGATCCGGAAAAGATTAATGTAAACGGCGGAGCAGTTGCGATGGGACATCCAATCGGAGCAAGCGGTGCGCGCATTATCGTTACTCTTATTCATGCGTTAAAGCAGCGCGGCGGCGGAATCGGGATTGCATCTATTTGCAGCGGCGGCGGTCAAGGCGACGCAATTATGATTGAGGTTCACTAAAAAAGGGGGCTATAAACATGACGGTACAAAACATTGTTGTAATTGGTTCGGGACAAATGGGGTCTGGAATTGCACAAGTATGTGCGATGGCAGGTTATGACGTATATATGCAAGATTTAAAACAAGAACAGTTAGACCGCGGCATGGGGATTATTACGAAAAATTTATCGAGGCAAGTCGAGAAAGGCCGCATGAGTGAAGAGGATAAGCAGGCAACATTAAATCGTCTTATAGCAACGCTTACACTTGACTGCGTGAAAGAAGCAGATCTTGTCATTGAAGCAGCTGTAGAGAGAATGGACATTAAAAAACAAATTTTTGCGAATTTAGACGAGTTAGCGCCTGAACATACGATTTTAGCAACAAATACATCATCGCTGCCAATTACCGAAATCGCAGCTGCTACGAATCGTCCGGAAAAAGTGATTGGCATGCACTTTATGAATCCGGTTCCGGTTATGAAGCTTGTTGAGATTATTCGTGGTTTAGCAACAGAGGATGTTGTATATGAAACGATTGAAGATATTACAAAGAAAATTGGCAAAGTTCCAGTTGAAGTAAATGACTTCCCAGGATTTGTTTCGAACCGCATTTTATTGCCAATGATTAACGAAGCAATTTATACGCTATATGAAGGTGTGGCAACGAAAGAAGCAATTGATGAAGTTATGAAGCTTGGTATGAATCATCCGATGGGACCATTGACACTCGCTGATTTTATCGGCTTAGATACGTGTCTATACATTATGGAAGTACTGCACGAAGGATTAGGAGATAGCAAATATCGTCCATGTCCGTTACTTCGTAAATACGTGAACGCAGGCTGGTTAGGGCGCAAGACAGGCCGCGGCTTTTACGTTTACGAATAATATACTTCGGTAGGGCACCTCTTTGCATGCACTAGTGGTCTTACCAAATAGTTGAATTACTATATAAAACAATTTGAGGTGGAGCATATGAACTTTCAATTTACAGAAGAACAACAAATGATGCGTAAAATGGTTCGAGACTTCGCTCAAAAGGAAATTGCTCCCTTTGTTCCTACTATGGAACAAGGGGTGTTTCCTAGAGAAGTCTTAAAGAAAATGGGCGAGCTTGGACTAATGGGAATTCCAATTCCAGCGAAATACGGTGGAGCGGAAATGGACTTTATTTCATATATTTTAGCAATTAATGAGCTTTCAAAAGTAAGCGCTACAATAGGTGTAATTTTAGCAGTACATACCTCTGTTGGAACGAACCCTATTTTATATTTTGGAACAGAGGAGCAAAAGCAAAAGTATATTCCGAAGTTAGCAGCTGGTGAATATTTAGGAGCGTTTGCATTGACAGAGCCAGGTGCCGGGTCAGATGCAGGAAGTTTGAAATCAAGAGCAGTTAGACGCGGTGATGAGTACGTAATTAATGGCTCAAAAGTATTTATCACAAACGGCGGCGAGGCAGATACATATATTGTCTTTGCTTCTACGAATCCGGATGCAGGTACACGCGGGATATCGGCATTTATTGTTGAGAAAGATACACCGGGTTTAATTGTTGGAAAAGATGAGCACAAAATGGGGTTATTAGGTTCTCGTACAGTGCAATTAACGTTTGAAGATATGAAAGTTCCTGCTGAGAATTTGCTTGGCGAAGAGGGCCAAGGTTTTAAAGTGGCAATGGCAAATTTGGATGTTGGTCGCATCGGTATTGGGGCGCAGTCACTTGGCATCGCTGAAGCGGCGCTTGCATGTGCTACGGATTATGCGAAAGATCGTCATCAATTTGGGAAGCCGATTGCTGCGCAGCAAGGGTTAGGTTTTAAGCTAGCAGATATGGCAACATCTGTTGAAGCAGCACGTCTACTCGTATACCGTGCAGCATCATTAAGGGCGCAAGGCTTACCGTGCGGGAAGGAAGCGTCAATTGCTAAATTATTTGCTTCCAAAACAGCAGTAGAAGTTGCAATTGAAGCTGTGCAGGTGCTTGGCGGTTATGGCTATACAAAAGAGTATCCTGCTGAGCGCTTCTTCCGCGATGCAAAGATATGTGAGATTTATGAAGGAACAAGTGAGATTCAGCGTTTAGTTATTAGCAGAGCGTTGTAAGGGGGGGAATAGAGATGCATTTTAAACTATCAGAAGAACACGAAATGATTCGGAAAATGGTTCGTGACTTTGCGAGAAATGAAGTGGCACCAACGGCAGCGGAGCGCGACGAGGAAGAACGGTTTGATCGCGCTTTATTTGATCAAATGGCGGAGCTTGGCTTAACTGGTATTCCGTGGCCTGAAGAGTACGGCGGAATTGGAAGCGATTACTTAGCTTATGTGATTGCGGTAGAAGAGCTGTCACGTGTTTGTGCATCCACAGGTGTAACGTTATCGGCGCATACATCGCTTGCAGGATGGCCGATTTTTAAGTTTGGTACAGAGGAACAAAAGCAGAAATATTTACGCCCAATGGCAGAAGGAAAGAAAATTGGCGCTTACGGCTTAACGGAGCCAGGTTCAGGCTCTGATGCTGGTGGAATGAAAACGACAGCAAAGCGTGACGGTGATCATTATATTTTAAACGGTTCGAAAATTTTCATTACAAATGGCGGAATTGCAGATATTTATGTTGTGTTTGCGCTGACAGATTCAGAATCAAAGCAGCGCGGCACGAGCGCGTTTATCGTTGAAAGCGATGCGCCTGGATTTTCTGTTGGAAAGAAAGAGAGCAAGCTGGGTATTCGTTCTTCACCAACGACGGAGATTATATTTGAAGACTGTCGCATTCCTGCTGAGAACTTACTTGGCGAGGAAGGCCAAGGCTTTAAAATTGCGATGCAAACGTTAGATGGCGGCCGTAATGGTATTGCCGCACAAGCAGTCGGTATCGCACAAGGCGCACTTGATGCTGCTGCTGATTATGCGAAGGAACGTCATCAATTTGGGAAGCCGATTGCCGCGCAGCAAGGGATTGGCTTTAAACTAGCAGATATGGCGATGGGGATAGAGGCGGCACGTTTGTTAACATATCAAGCTGCTTGGCTTGAATCGGAAGGGCTTCCGTATGGCAAAGAATCGGCAATGTCGAAATTGTTTGCGGGAGATACAGCGATGAAAGTGACAACCGATGCTGTGCAAGTATTCGGAGGATATGGTTATACGAAAGATTATCCAGTTGAGCGCTTTATGCGTGATGCGAAGATTACGCAAATTTATGAAGGAACACAAGAAATTCAACGCCTTGTTATCTCACGTATGTTAACGAAGTAGAATCTAGAAGAAGCGTAGGGAATTTCCTACGCTTCTTCCTGCAAAATGACAGGAAAAGGGGTGAAGGAGATGGTTAAGCACAATGTACAAGCGTCTGTGAAGGATGAAAGACTTATTGCACTTCGGCGTGAGCAAATGATTAAAGGTGCTGTACAGCTCTTTAAACAAAAAGGGTTTCCGCGTACGACAACGAGAGAAATCGCGAAAGCAGCAGGCTTTAGCATTGGTACGCTCTATGAATATATTCGAACGAAAGATGATGTGCTTTATTTAGTGTGCGATAGCATTTACGAACATGTAAAAGAGCGCTTAGAGCAAGTGCTGTGCAGAGAAAAAGGCAGCGTTGATAGTTTAAGAGCCGCGATTACAAATTATTTTAAAGTTATGGATGAGCTGCAAGAAGAGGTTCTTATTATGTATCAAGAAGTTCGTTTTTTACCAAAGGAATCGCTGCCTTACGTATTAGAGAAAGAATTTCAAATGGTAGGGATGTTTGAAGATATTTTGCAGCAATGTGTTCAAAATAAGGTATTTACTTTAACAAAAAAAGAGATTCAACTGCTTGCTCATAATATTTTTATTCAAGGACAAATGTGGGGATTCCGGCGCTGGGCGCTGCAGAAACTCTATACATTGGAAGAATATACAGAAATGCAAATTCGTTATGTATTAAACGGTGCTCATATGATTCCAAGCCATATAAATCCAAATTAAAAAACGACATAAAAGCATTTTTTTAGGTGGGCAAGGGGCTCTGGCCATGCATAGAAGCGGTCAGGGATTCTTTCTGCCACATGCGAAGTTCAAACACAAGGAGAAAGCGAGTAGTGGCTTCCCTTTTTCTGCATAGCAGTAATCTATATGTCGAAAAATCAAAATGGATTCATATAAAAGGCGAAATAATCTTCAATATGTAGGGAAATCACTTTATGATTCCCTATTTTTTTTGTGGCATATTTGGTGAAGTTTTGTTTATAATGAATAGTATGGATTTTTTTAGAACAGGCCTTTATATAATTAGGATATATTTTAAGAAAGGAAGTGCCGCATAAGTGAATTTAAAGCAATATTCACCAGAAGAGCTAAAAGAATTGTCCATGATCGAAGCTGTACATAGCTTGTTAGAGGAAAAAAAACAAGCAACAACTTTTCACGATCTAGTTCAAGAAATTGCTCAATTACTGGGACTGTCTGAAGAGCAAGTTGCTGCGAGAATCGCACAATTTTATACAGATTTAAATATCGATGGGCGCTTTATCAATCTCGGAGAAAATCGTTGGGGACTACGCGGATGGTATCCATATGAGCAAATTGATGAAGAAATCTTACCTCAACCAAAAGCTAAGAAGAAGCGTAAGGTAGAAGAGGACGAGCTAGATGACTACATCGATGATGAAGAGGACGACTTCGAAGAAGAGGTAGATGAAGACTTTGACGAAGAAGAAGAAGAAGAAGAAGATGTAGATGATCTTGATGAAATTCTGGATGAAGACGATGACGATCTTGAAGATCTAGAAGACGACGATGATTTCGCCGATGACGATGAGTTAGAATACGACGAATCATCAGAAGAAGAAGAGGAAGAACTGTAGTCCTTGACTTTTTATTATCGTCCATGTAGAATCATTTTTGGGCTCTTTAAAAAAGACGATAATAACTTTTACGTGTAAATATAAAAGAAAATTGCTCCCTACTTATTACTTTCAGTGATAAAGGGAGCAATTTTCTTTTTTGTTTTTTGTTTAGAAAAACGAAAGAGTCTAACAATAAGATAAGGTAAGTGTTATCTACATACGTTGCGATTTGCAGCGGTGATTATATAACAGCAAACTAGAAGGGAGTACTTTCATGACTAAGTATATTTTTGTCACAGGCGGTGTAGTATCTTCTTTAGGAAAAGGTATTACAGCAGCATCTTTAGGAAGACTTTTAAAAAACAGAGGACTAAACGTAACAATCCAAAAGTTTGATCCATACATTAACGTGGACCCAGGGACAATGAGCCCATACCAACACGGTGAGGTTTTCGTAACAGATGATGGTGCAGAAACAGACTTAGACCTTGGTCACTATGAGCGTTTCATCGATATTAACTTAAATAAATACAGCAACGTAACAACAGGTAAAATTTACTCTTCTGTTCTTCAAAAAGAGCGTCGTGGTGAATATTTAGGGGGAACAGTTCAAGTTATTCCTCACATTACAAACGAAATTAAAGAACGCGTATTCCGTGCGGGTCGTGAAACAAATGCGGACGTTATCATTACAGAAATCGGCGGAACTGTTGGTGACATTGAGTCTCTACCATTCCTAGAAGCAATTCGCCAAATTAAGAGCGATATTGGCCGTGACAACGTAATGTACATCCACTGTACATTAATCCCGTACTTAAAAGCAGCGGGTGAAATGAAAACAAAACCAACGCAGCACAGCGTTAAAGAACTTCGCAGCTTAGGTATTCAGCCAAACATTATCGTTGTTCGTACAGAACTTCCTGTTTCTCAAGATATGAAAGATAAGCTAGCGTTATTCTGCGATATTGATCCAAAAGCAGTAATTGAAGCACGTGATGCAGATACATTATATGCAGTTCCATTATCTCTTCAAGAGCAAAATATGGACCAAATCGTTTGCGATCACTTAAAACTAGACAATCCAACTGCAGACATGACAGAGTGGAATGCATTAGTAGAAAAAGTACGCAACCTGTCTAAGAAAACAAAAATCGCTCTTGTTGGTAAATATGTAGAGCTTCAAGATGCATACATTTCTGTTGTAGAAGCACTTCGTCATGCAGGTTATAAATTTGATACAGATGTAGAAGTGAAATGGGTAAATGCTGAGCACGTAACAGCAGAAAACGTGAAAGAATTAGTTGGCGATACAGATGGTATCCTTGTACCAGGTGGTTTCGGTGACCGCGGTGTTGAAGGTAAAATCGCTGCAATTCAATATGCACGTGAAAACAAAGTTCCATTCCTAGGAATTTGCTTAGGTATGCAACTTGCGTCAATCGAGTTTGCACGTAACGTATTAGGATTAGAAGGTGCGAACTCTTCTGAAATCAATCCTGACACGCCTTACGCAATTATCGATTTATTACCAGAACAAAAAGATGTAGAAGATTTAGGCGGTACACTTCGTCTTGGTCTATACCCATGTAAGCTTACACCAGAAACAAATGCTTACAACGCGTATAACGAGCCAGTTGTTTATGAGCGTCATCGTCATCGTTATGAGTTCAATAATCAATTCCGTCAAGATATGGAAAATGCAGGATTCATTTTCTCCGGTACAAGCCCAGACGGCCGTTTAGTAGAAATTATCGAATTAAAAGAACATCCTTGGTTCGTGGCATCACAGTTCCACCCAGAACTTGTATCTCGTCCAAATCGTCCGCAACCATTGTTCCGTGACTTCGTAGAAGCTTCTATTATTAATAAAGAAGGTAAGTAATAAGAAAAAGGCGTCCTATATAGGGCGCCTTTTTTGTTACTCATATTCATTCATAATGTCATCGATTGTAAATTTTAATCCATGATATGCAAATAAAGCTGTTATTAAACTTGGAAAGCCATAGCGAGAGCCATCGTCATCTGGAATTAATGCTTTTACAAGTTTTGTATCGATATGTGCATCGGTGAATTGCTCTAGTGACAATTCGCCTTTTTGTTTTGCAGAAATACCAACAATGAAATGACCGTTTTCTTGCAACTGTTTTGCTAATGAAATGATATCTTCATCTGTGGAAAAGCGGCTGATAAGTAGTATGCGGTCAGAGGCAGTTACGTCTGCTTGTTTACCATCTTCAAATAGACGTTTTGCATTTTGCATAGGCTCGGATCCATATAAAGCCTCACAAATTACACCTTCCATCTCTTTCGTACCGTGCAAATAAATGTGGCCATCTCCAACTAATGCCTGTGCAAGTAAACGAGCGCTATCTTCTATATTCATCTCTTCTTTCTGAGCAATTCTTGTGAAATAGCCACCTAGCTGAGTGGAAAAAATTTTAAACATAAGGATGCTCCTTTCTAACGTGTTAGACGGCTTTCATTATAGCTTATTTTTTCATAAAGGTGCTAGCGCTAGTAAATAACAGGCGGTAAAATAAGAAAGAATAGGAAGGAATTTGATAAAAAGTAGCGAAAATAATCGAAAGAGATATGAGAAATATAAATTTTGTATTTATATAGAAAGGTTGGATAACATGGAAGGGAAAATTCTAATCGTTGATGATCAATACGGCATTCGTGTTTTATTACACGAGGTGTTTCAAAAGGAAGGTTATCAAACATTCCAAGCAGCAAACGGTTTTCAAGCCCTTGATATTGTGAAAAATGACTGTCCTGATTTAGTTATTTTAGATATGAAAATTCCAGGTATGGATGGAATTGAAATTTTAAAACATGTGAAAGAAATTAATCGAGACATCAAAGTGATTTTAATGACGGCTTATGGTGAATTAGATATGATTCAAGAAGCGAAAGACCTTGGTGCATTAATGCACTTTGCAAAGCCGTTTGATATTGATGAAATTCGCAGCGCTGTGCGAAAAGAAATTACGGTACAAGCGTAATCGTGAATTTTTTATTAAAAAATACAGAAAAAAGCGTTTTCATGGGCTGATGAGCAGGTGAATGCAGTTGAGTTTTTGGGTACAAGTTGGTATCCTATGGAGTGTAGAAAAAAGTCCGGTATGTGATTATACATATTTTTCCTTGTCGTGGTCATACTACCATCGATAAGAACTTATCGGATACAAAAAACGTTTTTTAGGAGGATTCACCATGCCTTTAGTTTCCATGAAAGAAATGCTAAACAAAGCGCTAGAAGGAAAATACGCAGTTGGTCAATTCAACATGAATAACTTAGAATGGACACAAGCTATCTTAGCTGCTGCGGAAGAAGAAAAATCTCCTGTAATTTTAGGCGTATCTGAGGGTGCAGCTCGTCATATGACTGGTTTCAAAACAGTTGTAGCTATGGTTAAAGCTTTAATCGAAGAAATGAACATCACTGTTCCTGTTGCGATTCACCTTGACCATGGTTCAAGCTTTGAAAAATGTAAAGAAGCAATTGATGCAGGTTTCACATCTGTAATGATCGACGCTTCTCACCACCCATTTGAAGAAAATATCGAAACTACTAAAAAAGTAGTAGAATATGCACATGCTCGTAACGTATCCGTAGAAGCTGAGCTTGGTACAGTTGGCGGACAAGAAGATGACGTAGTAGCTGAAGGTGTTATCTACGCTGATCCTCAAGAATGTAAAGAACTAGTAGCTGCAACAGGTATTGACTGTCTAGCTCCAGCATTAGGTTCTGTACATGGTCCTTACAAAGGTGAGCCTAACTTAGGATTCAAAGAAATGGAAGAAGTTCGTGACTTAACTGGTGTACCTTTAGTACTTCACGGTGGTACTGGTATCCCAACAGCTGACATCAAAAAAGCTATTTCTTTAGGTACTTCTAAAATTAACGTAAACACTGAAAACCAAATTGAGTTTACAAAAGCGGTTCGTGAAGTATTAAATAAAGACCAAGAAGTTTACGATCCTCGTAAATTTATCGGACCTGGTCGTGAAGCAATTAAAGCGACTGTAATCGGTAAAATTCGTGAATTTGGTTCTAACGGTCAAGCATAATTCTAAAAATGTTTTTAGAAACCGTCTAGCCTTTTAGACGGTTTCGTTTCGTTGTATAATGAAAGCGTGAACATTTTGTGGGATAGAAAATGTTCTACTTGTTAAGGCGTTTGAAAGGAAATATTTCTGTAATTGTGTAAAAATAGAGGAAACGAATAGCATGGATATACTCATACGTGTAAAAACGTATCCGAAGTGGTGAAATTACCCGTTATAGTGGGGGGCTGGAACGGGAGATGAATTCACAAGAAGGGGGCCCAAAATGGACAAGTTGCTGATTGAAGGCGGTGTGCCTTTACAAGGTTCGATTCGTGTAAGCGGCGCAAAAAACAGTGCTGTTGCGCTTATTCCCGCGACCATCTTAGCAGAAACACCAGTTACAATCGGTGGTGTACCTAATATTTCTGATGTGAAAATACTTGGTGACTTATTGGAAGAAATCGGTGGTTCTGTTGCGTATCATCAAGATGAAGAAATGACAATTGATCCTTCCAAAATGGTAGCCATGCCTCTTCCGAATGGAAAGGTAAAAAAACTGCGTGCTTCTTATTATTTAATGGGAGCGATGCTCGGTCGTTTCAAAAAAGCAGTAATTGGGCTTCCTGGTGGATGTCATCTAGGACCAAGGCCAATTGACCAGCATATTAAGGGGTTCGAAGCACTTGGAGCGCATGTAACAAATGAGCAAGGTGCAATATATTTACGTGCAGATGAACTGAGGGGAGCGCGTATTTATTTAGATGTTGTCAGCGTAGGTGCGACAATTAATATTATGCTTGCCGCAGTGCGTGCAAAAGGTAGAACAGTAATTGAAAATGCAGCGAAAGAACCAGAAATTATTGATGTAGCGACGCTTCTTACAAGCATGGGTGCTCGTATTAAAGGAGCGGGAACAGACGTGATTCGTATTGATGGTGTTGAATCGCTTCATGGTTGTTACCATTCTATTATCCCTGATCGTATTGAGGCTGGAACATATATGATTTTGGGCGCAGCTTCTGGCGGTGAAATTACAGTTGATAATGTGATTCCGCAGCATTTGGAATCTATAACGGCTAAGCTTCGAGAAATGGGTGTAAAAGTAGATACACACGATGATCAAATTGTGGTAAATGGGAGTCGCCAGTTAAAAATGGTAGATGTAAAAACACTCGTTTATCCAGGATTTCCGACTGATTTACAGCAACCATTTACAGCGTTATTAACGAAAGCGAATGGCACGGCAGTTGTAACGGATACCATTTACGGAGCGCGTTTTAAACATATAGATGAGTTGAGAAGAATGAATGCGCAAATTAAAGTGGAAGGTCGTTCTGCTATCGTAACAGGCCCTGCTTCGCTGCAAGGAGCTAAAGTAAAAGCGAGTGACTTACGCGCCGGGGCTGCGCTTGTAATTGCAGGTTTAATGGCAGAAGGAATCACAGAAGTTACAGGACTAGAGCATATTGATCGTGGATATGAAAATCTAGAAGATAAGCTTCGAGGTCTTGGAGCGAAAATTTGGCGTGAAAAAATGACAAGTCAAGAGATTGAACAGATGAAAAATGCATAAAGAGCTTTACATGGGTAAAGTGATATATGTGTACAAAAAGTAAGTAAAGACGGCATAAGGTGAAAATTCTATTAAACGTTAAGTATGAGATAAAGTGAAACTTCCATCAGTGGGGGATTCTCCATTGATGGTTAGTAGAACCAATCGGGCACATGCCGGCAGTTATCTCCCGCCTATCTTTTCTGTGTTCTCAGAATGTTGAGGTGGAAGTCTTACTGCCTGTTAGCGCGATATAAATATTACGGCTTAAAGGAGAGGGATTACAGTGGAAAGAAGTTTATCCATGGAATTAGTACGTGTAACAGAGGCTGCGGCGTTATCGTCTGCGCGTTGGATGGGACGCGGTAAGAAAGATGAAGCAGATGGTGCAGCAACGTCAGCGATGCGCGATGTATTTGATACAGTACCAATGAAAGGAACCGTGGTAATTGGCGAAGGGGAAATGGATGAAGCGCCGATGCTATATATCGGTGAAAAATTAGGAACTGGATATGGTCCGCGCGTTGATGTAGCGGTTGATCCGTTAGAGGGAACAAATATCGTTGCAGCAGGAGGATGGAATGCATTAGCTGTTATTGCAGTAGCAGACCATGGAAATTTACTGCATGCACCTGATATGTATATGGAGAAAATTGCAGTTGGTCCAGAAGCGGTTGGTGCTGTTGATATTAATGCACCGGTTATTGATAATTTACGCGCTGTTGCAAAGGCAAAAAACAAGGATATTGAAGATGTTGTAGCAACTATTTTAAATAGACCGCGGCATCAAGCGATTATTGAGGAGATCCGTAAAGCGGGAGCTCGCATTAAATTAATTAATGATGGTGATGTAGCTGGTGCAATCAACACAGCATTTGATCGCACAGGCGTTGACATTTTATTCGGATCTGGCGGTGCACCTGAAGGGGTACTAGCAGCCGTTGCATTAAAATGTTTAGGCGGAGAAATTCAAGGAAAGCTTCTTCCGCAAAATGAAGCAGAATTAGAGCGCTGCAAAAAGATGGGCATTGATGATATTAACCGCATTCTTCGTATGGAAGATTTAGTAAGAGGCGACGATGCAATCTTTGCAGCAACAGGTGTTACGGACGGAGAATTACTGCGCGGCGTTCAATTTAAAGGCAGTATCGGTACAACACACTCCCTTGTTATGCGCGCGAAATCTGGGACGGTTCGCTTTGTTGATGGGCGTCACAGCTTAAGCAAGAAACCAAACTTAGTTATAAAGTAAGAAGTGTACAAAGGATGAGTAGAGCGAAGACAAATTTTATTGTCTTCGCTTCTTGTATTTGTCTCGCAACGTATTGATTAAAATGAGGTAAAAGGGTTACAATAGTGAATATTACCCTACTTGTACGTATTGCCTTTCATTATTACGTATTTGCCTTCCGTAAAATCCCTTACCCATGTGAAAAGAGAATAATGTTAAAGTGTGGTGTCTGAATGAATCTAACAATTTCAGCGTTAGAGAACATGAAATTAAAAGAGTTATATGAGCTTGCGAAAGAATTTAAGATTTCTTATTACAGCAAGTTAACAAAGAAAGAATTAATTTTTGCAATTTTAAAAGCGCGAGCAGAAAAAGAAGGTTTCTTTTTCATGGAAGGTGTACTTGAAATTATTCAATCAGAAGGATTTGGATTCTTACGTCCAATCAACTATTCTCCGAGTTCTGAAGATATTTATATTTCAGCTTCGCAAATTCGTCGTTTTGATTTGCGTAATGGAGACAAAGTTTCTGGTAAAGTGCGACCTCCGAAAGAAAATGAACGTTATTTTGGATTGTTGCAAGTTGAAGCAGTTAATGGGGATGATCCGGAATCAGCAAAAGAACGTGTGCATTTCCCAGCGTTAACACCGTTATATCCAAATCGTCAAATGAAATTGGAGACAGAAACGAAGAAACTATCAACACGCATCATGGATTTAATTGCACCAGTGGGGTTTGGTCAACGCGGTCTAATTGTTGCGCCTCCAAAGGCTGGTAAAACGATGCTGTTAAAAGAGATTGCCCACAGCGTTACAACGAATCATCCGGAAGCAGAACTGATTGTACTTTTAATTGACGAACGTCCAGAGGAAGTAACAGATATTGAACGTTCTGTAAAAGGTGATGTTGTAAGCTCTACTTTTGATGAGGTTCCAGAGAATCACATTAAAGTGGCTGAGCTTGTGCTAGAGCGTGCAATGCGTCTTGTTGAGCATAAAAAAGACGTTATCATTTTAATGGATAGTATTACCCGTTTAGCGCGTGCTTACAACCTTGTAATTCCACCAAGTGGACGTACGTTGTCAGGTGGTATTGACCCAGCAGCGTTCCACAGGCCAAAGCGCTTTTTCGGAGCAGCTCGTAATATTGAAGAGGGCGGTAGCTTAACAATTTTAGCAACAGCTCTTGTTGACACAGGATCCCGTATGGATGATGTCATTTATGAAGAGTTTAAGGGAACAGGAAATATGGAGCTTCACTTAGATCGTTCTTTAGCAGAACGTCGTATTTTCCCAGCAATTGATATGCGTCGTTCTGGTACAAGAAAAGAAGATCTATTAATTCCAAAAGAGCATTTAGACAAGTTATGGGGTATTCGCAAAACAATGAGAGATACACCAGATTTCATAGAAAGCTTCTTACGCAAGTTGCGTCAAACGAAGACCAATGAAGAATTTCTAAAAAATATTCCTGAAGATTCAAAGAGATACGTCGCGATGAAGTAATGCTAAAAACAGGTAGTTGCAAAATGCAGATAGCCTTGTTATAATTTCATCATGTGTGTTTCATCATTATAGTTGTGATTGCAGCTAACGATGAAAAAACTCTGTTTCGAAAATGATTCAGGGCGGAAGGAGATGAAAAGAATGAAAGCAGGAATCCATCCAGATTACAAGAAAGTTGTATTTATGGATACTAACACAGGCTTCAAATTCTTAAGCGGATCTACAAAAGGTTCTAACGAAACTGTTGAGTGGGAAGATGGTAACACTTATCCATTATTAAAAGTTGAGATCAGTTCTGATTCTCACCCATTCTACACAGGACGTCAGAAGTTTGCTACTGCAGACGGACGTGTTGATCGCTTCAACAAGAAATACGGCCTTAAGTAATTACAAACATAAAGCAGGCAAGTGTATATATCCGCTTGTCTGTTTTTTTTGCGAAAATATAAACCTTTACCTACTTACAGTAAGAATAAGTAGACGAAAGGAGGAGCTCTCATGTACTTAATAAATCAAGACGGTTGGATTGAAGTGGTTTGCGGAAGCATGTTTTCAGGGAAATCAGAAGAGCTCATCCGCCGTGTACGCCGGACGCAATTTGCAAAGCAAAATGCAATTGTATTTAAACCGTGTATTGATAATCGTTATAGTGAAGAAGATGTTGTGTCGCATAATGGATTGAAAGTAAGAGCAGTTCCTGTTGCGGCTTCAAAAGAGATGTTTGAGCATGTAACAGAAGATATAGATGTTATAGCAATTGATGAAGTGCAATTTTTTGATGGGGACATTGTGGAAGTGGTGCAAGAATTGGCAAACCGCGGCTATCGTGTGATTGTTGCTGGTTTAGACCAAGATTTCCGTGGTCTACCATTTGGACAAGTTCCTCAGCTTATGGCAATTGCGGAGCATGTGACGAAGCTGCAAGCAGTATGTGCTAAGTGTGGATCTCCTGCAAGTCGTACGCAACGTTTAATTGACGGGGAACCAGCGTCTTTTGATGATCCTATTATTTTAGTTGCTGCATCAGAATCATATGAACCACGTTGTCGTCATTGTCATGCTGTGCCAACTAAACAGAGATAAAAACTCGCTACATAAAGCGGGTTTTTTTAGAAAATACGTAGGAGCGGAATGAGCCGTTTGCGTTTTTAGATGATATCTAGCTCCGGCGGCAAGAATGGTCGGTGGCTTCGCTTCTTCCTGTGAGGCAAAAGGGCGCCTCTACGTCAGAAGCTCCATCCTCCTCCCATTCTGAGCGGGCCGCCTGCGCTTTTAAATATAATTTGCGTTTTTTTTGTTATGTACCATATACTATTTGTATTAGATTAGAGACTAGGATGTTGAGGTGAATATTGTGTTAGATCGTTTGCAAGCTGTAGAAGACCGTTATGAGAAGTTAAACGAGCTTTTAAGTGATCCAGAGATTATAAGTGATTCAAACAAACTTCGTGAGTATTCAAAAGAACAATCTGATATACAAGAGACGGTAGAGGTGTACCGTGAGTATAAAGATACTCGTGAACAATTAAGAGATGCAAAAGCGATGTTAGAAGAGAAGTTAGATGCTGACATGCGTGAAATGGTAAAAGAAGAAGTGTCTGAGCTAGAGGGACAAGAGAAAGAATTATCAGAGCGTCTGAAAATTTTACTTGTTCCAAAGGACCCGAATGATGATAAGAACGTTATCGTAGAGGTTCGTGGTGCTGCTGGTGGTGATGAAGCGGCGTTATTTGCTGGTGATTTATACCGTATGTATAGCCGTTATGCTGAGGTGCAAGGTTGGAAAACTGAAATTATCGAAGCGAGCTATACAGAACTAGGTGGATATAAAGAGATTATCTTTATGATCAACGGTAAAGGCGCTTTTGCAAAGTTGAAATTTGAAAATGGTGCGCACCGTGTGCAGCGTGTTCCAGAAACAGAATCTGGAGGACGTATCCATACTTCTACAGCAACTGTAGCTGTATTACCGGAAGCAGAAGAAGTAGAAATCGATATTCATGAAAAAGATGTTCGTGTGGATACGTTTGCTTCTAGTGGTCCTGGTGGACAAAGTGTTAATACAACGATGTCAGCGGTACGTTTAACGCATTTACCGACTGGTGTAGTTGTTTCTTGTCAGGATGAAAAATCACAAATTAAGAATAAAGAAAAAGCAATGAAAGTATTACGTGCACGTGTTTATGATAAGTTTAGACAAGAAGCGCAAGCTGAGTACGATCAAAACCGTAAACAAGCTGTTGGAACTGGTGATCGTTCTGAGCGTATTCGTACGTATAACTTCCCGCAAAATCGTGTTACAGACCATCGAATCGGTTTAACGATTCAGAAGCTAGATCAAATCTTACAAGGTAAGTTAGATGATTTCATCAATGCCTTAGTGATGGAAGATCAGGCGCAAAAGATGGAGGCAGCTGAGTAATGCGTGTCTATGAAGCCCTGAAATGGGCTTCTTCTTTTTTACAAGAAAATGGGCGAGATGAAAATGCGGGAGAAATTGTCCTTTGTCATGTATTAAAGACGAATCGAACAGGTTTAATGATGAATATGCGTGAAGAGTTAACGGAAGAACAAGAGCAAACTTTTACAAACTTTATCCACAAGCATGTGGAGGGTATACCTGTTCAGTACTTAATTGGACATGAAATGTTTTATGGGCGGCCATTTTTCGTAAATGAAGAGGTACTAATACCAAGACCGGAAACAGAAGAGCTTGTACTAGGCGTATTAACACGCATTCAACGTAAATTTGGAGATAAACGTGTGCATGTGGCGGACATTGGTACTGGCAGCGGAGCGATTTCGATTACCCTTGCTTTAGAAAATCCACACTTACATGTGTACACAGTGGATATTGCTCCGGAGTCGATTGAAGTGGCACAGAAAAATGCAGCAGAATTAGAGGCAAAAGTAACGTTCTACCACGGTGATTTATTGTCGCCGTTTCAAGAAACGAAGCAAAAGCTTGATGTTGTTGTTTCGAATCCTCCTTATATTCCAGAAGAAGATTGGAGAGGGCTTTCTTCTGTTGTGAAAGAGCATGAGCCAAAGCGTGCGCTTGTTGGCGGTGAAGATGGACTTGATTTCTATAGACGCTTTATGGAAGAGCTGCCAAAAGTTCTACAAGAAGAAGCGATTGTTGCCTTTGAAGTAGGTGTAGGGCAAGGGGAGGATGTGCGTGCCCTGCTGCAAGAAACATTCCCGCATGCACATGTCGAGGTTGTCTTTGATATTAATGGAAAAGATCGTATGGTTTTTGCGGAAATGTAATTTTAACAAGGGGCTGACCTGAAAATGGACTTTTGTCAGCTCCTTCTAGGTCCACTGATATATCGAAAATAACGGCCGATATATCAGTAGACATGACCTAAAAATTGAATAGATTCTGAATTTAGTAGTTTAGAAAGAAAAAAACTTGTCTACACTGTTTTACTGAAGGGGCGGTGGAGATAGGATGAAAAAACAAGCGATTGCTTATCTACTTTTATTATTAATCGGTGCACAAATGATTGCGCACTTTGGATATATGAAAGCTGATGCAAAGGAACCTGTCGTGATTCCTAAAGAAGCGATTCGATTACGTATTTTGGCTAATAGTGATTCGAAGGAAGATCAAGAGTTGAAACGTAAAGTGCGCGATGAAGTGAAAGCACAAATCGATAGCTGGGTGGCAGATTTAAAATCGTTTGAAGACGCACGTCGTATCATCCGAAGCCGTATTCCAGAACTTGAAAAAACAGTAGCGAACACGTTGAAACGAGAAGGAAGTAAGGAAACTTTTACAGTTCAGTTTAATAAACATATAAAATTTCCAACGAAATTGTATGGGAACTTTATTTATCCGGCTGGAGAGTATGAAGCAGTACTTGTGACAATTGGTAAAGGTGAAGGTGCAAATTGGTGGTGCGTATTATTTCCTCCAATGTGTTTCTTAGATTTCTCTAGTGGTACAGCTGTGAAGAAAGAAGAGAAGGTTGTAAAGGCAGAAACAATTGATGAGGACGATATAGAAGAAAATTATGTGCAAAAGGAAGTTGTAAGAGAAGAAGTAAAGCAATCTCTTAAAGCTAAGAAAGAGACGAATCTTGCACCTAAACAAAAAGTGAAAGCAAAACCTGTACGCGAAAACAGCGTTGAGAAAGAATTACAGGAACAAGAAGAAGTAAAGCAAGATGAACCGCATACAGTTCAAAAAGAAGAGCACGTGAAGGTAGTGGAAGAAACGGAAGAAAAACCAAAGGTAAAATTGTTTATCGTTGAAGCATTTACATCTTTATTTTCCAAATAAGTTCTAAAAGGTAATCCCTCCTCATATATAAAAGTATGGGGAGGGATTATGTATGAAGCAAATACGTTTTGCTACAAAAACAGATGTAGAAAGATTGCAGGCCTTTTTTGGACAAGCTCATATGAAGGAAGAACGATTAGATCAATTATATGAGAACTTTATGATATTAGAAGAAGAGGGACAAATTCAAGCAGCTATTGGATATGAGCAAATTGGAAACGATGCACTTCTTCGTTCTTGTTTGTTCACACCCGCTGTGGATAACGTTACATTCTTGCATTTTTTCGAAACACTTTTGCAGTATATTAAAGAGAGAAGTATTGAGCAATTATATTTGCTCACAAACAGTCCGCTGTCAGTTGCAATATTTCAGTTTTTTCAATTTGAAGCTGTGGAAAGGGATGCTGTATCAGAGGGAATTCAGACATTAGAACATTTTTGTGAAAATATAAAACAGCCGAATGTAATTATACTAAATTGTCAGCTATTCACAAAGTTATCCACCGATTAAATTGATTTATCCACATTTTGTGGATAAATCTTATTTGTCTTTTGGATAAATCTCATAGTAAACTACAAATAACAAGTATTTCATGGTAGAAAAGGACGTGGAAAGAAATGAATACAAAAATGTGGGTTGTGGATAATGTTGTGGAAATAAAAAAAGATTATCCACAGTTGCAAGAAGCAGCGCATTTATTACGAGAAAATGAAGCAGTAGCGTTCCCGACTGAAACAGTATACGGACTCGGTGCGAATGCATTAAATGACGAAGCTGTTGCGAAAATTTTTGAAGCAAAAGGAAGACCAAGTGATAATCCACTTATTGTACATATTGGTACGGAAGAACAATTAGATGGCATTGTGGCTCATATTCCGCCAGTGGCGAATGTATTGATGGAACATTTCTGGCCAGGGCCATTAACACTTATTTTTCCGAAAAAAGAAGGCATTTCTGAAAAGGTAACAGCTGGATTACATACAGTGGCAGTTCGAATGCCGGATCATCCGGTAGCATTGGCGCTTATTGAAGCGGCGAATGTACCGGTAGCAGCTCCAAGTGCGAATCGTTCCGGCCGCCCTAGTCCGACGCTCGCTTCTCATGTATATGAAGATTTAAATGGAAAAATTGCGGGTATTGTTGATGGCGGGGCAACTGGTGTTGGTGTTGAATCTACTGTAGTAGATTGTACGAGTGAAATACCGACGATTTTGCGCCCAGGCGGTATTACGAAAGAGCAATTAGAAGAAGTGATTGGACCTGTTTTGTTAGATCCAGCATTAAAGGATGAAACGGAAAAACCAAAATCTCCAGGAATGAAATATACACATTATGCACCGAAAGCGCCGCTTAGCATTGTTGAAGGTTCGCGTGCATTTATTCAACAACTTGTGGATAACAAAGAGCAAGAGGGTTATAAAGTAGGTGTATTAACAACAGAGGAATATCAGCATGTGTATAAAGCGGAGGTTGTCCTCGCTTGTGGAAAGCGCAGTGATTTAGCGACAGTTGCGACAAAGCTTTATGACGTATTGCGTACATTTGATGCGAACGATGTTGATATTATTTTTAGCGAGTCGTTCCCAAGCGATGGAATTGGTAGTGCAATCATGAATCGTTTAACGAAAGCTGCAGGTCATCAAATCATCTTCGAAAAATAAATTCTATCTCTCCTCGGACGTGCATATTTTGAAGTAGCAAGTCCGAGGAGGGACATTATGACGATGGAACATATTCTAAGCGAGTTGTTGCCGCTTTTTATTATGGCATTTGCGCTAGGGCTTGATGCGTTTTCTGTTAGCCTCGGTATGGGGATGATTACACTTAAGCCGCGTCAAATCTTTTATATAGGCATTATAATAGGTATATTTCATATAATCATGCCTTTTATCGGCATCATGCTCGGCCGCTTTTTATCAGAGCAATTTGGCTCCATTACTACAATTATAGGTAGTATTTTATTAATGGGATTGGGATTTCACATTGTATATAGCTCAATCTCTCATGATGATGAGTATAGGAGCGTTCCTGCCGGCGGGAGTTTACTGTTATTTGCTTTTAGTGTGAGTGTAGATAGTTTTTCTGTCGGTTTAAGCCTTGGTATTTACGGAGCACGTACGTTTGTAACCATCCTTATATTCGGCGTTGTAAGTATGCTGCTCACTTGGGGCGGATTGTTAATTGGCCGCAGAGCACAAAGCGTTCTTGGAACGTATGGGGAAGTGCTTGGCGGGATTATACTTGTTGGATTTGGAATCAAATTATTATTTTCGTTATAAATAAAGAGAATTCAATGTAAGAAAGCCCAGCCATTTATTTTGGCTGGACTTTTACTTTATAAATAAACTTGTCGATGTTACATCAATATATCGGTGCTTCCACTTTTCGTTCTATTTAGCCCTAGCGGCTAGAACAGTCGGTGGCTTCGCGTCTTCCGGCGAGGCAAATAGCGCCTCCATGTCAGAAGCTCCATCCCCCTCTTGTTCTAAGCAAGCCGCTTTCGCTTTTAATTCTATCCAGCTCCAGCGGCTAGAACAGTCGGTGGCTTCGCGTCTTCCGCCGAGGCAAATAGCGCCTCTATGTCAGAAGCTCCATCCCCCTCCTGTTCTAAGCAAGCCGCTTTCGCTTTTAATTAAGGTCGTACAAGTTCAAACTGCTCTCCAAGTTTTGCATAGTTATGTCCTGCTAGACGGCTTATTGGTTTTAAACCTTCAGCATGAATACGTCCATTTTCGTATAAGTGCTCAGCAATATGGAAACGTACGATGCGTCCGATTAATAGATCGCATGCTGGGGAATCTTCTGTTCCGCCTAGCTGAATAGAGCGCTCTAGTACGCATTCCATACGGATGCTCGCTTCTTTTACTCCTGGTACAGAAATGACATCGCTGTCAATTGGCGTTAGTTTTGCAAGTTCAATTTCACTTTCATTAGGCGGGAGGCTAGCTGCTGTTTCATTGATAGCCTCCGCGTACGATTCATCAGAAATATGCACGACAAATTCTTCTTTTTCCATCGCATTTCTTGCTGTATCTTTTGGCTCTCCATTTTTTCGCTGCACAGAAACGGAGATAAGAGGCGGATTAGCAGCAACGATATTAAAGTAGCTAAATGGCGCTCCGTTTAGTACTCCATCATTGGTAACAGTTGTGACGAAGGCAACTGGGCGCGGAATAATGCTTCCTGTTAATAATTTGTAATTGTCTCTTTCAGTTTGTTCATTTGGATTAATAGACAGCATGTATGTAATCTCCCTTCTAATATCGATAACGCTTCTTTGTTTGTTTACAAGATAAAGGAGGAAAACTCCTGCTGAAAAAATATTTTTCTGCCGATTTTTGTAAAGGTCATGAAAAAATCCCTCACAATGATTTGTGAGGGATTGAATTGATAAATATCTCGAATTCGAGGTATTTGGTTAAATTAAAGTGTAAGCGCCAGGTCCAATAAGAGCAACGCCAACTGCAACTGCGATTAAGATAAGGTTATATTCAAAACCGTTTTGTGTAACCCAGTAACCATTTTTACCATGAACTGTGAAGATAGCTATTAACATTGTACCAACAATAAATAGAGCACCTACCCAAGTGAAAATACCAGCAGCGAATAAGAAACCGCCTAATAATTCAGTTGCTCCGGCCATAAACGCCATAAACACTCCTGGTCGTAAGCCAATTGATTCCATCCAGCCGCCAGTGCCTTTTAAACCATAGCCGCCAAACCAGCCGAATAATTTTTGAGTACCATGCCCCATGAATGTAACCCCGATAATAAGACGAATAATAAGAAGACCAATGTTCATCATTTTATAATACCTCCTAAAAAGTTATTTACTTATCTTATGTAAGTTATAATAAAACAGTTACTTACTTTAGTCAAGTAACTTTAACAAAAAATTTTACAAACGATAAGTAAAAAATTATTATGTTGTTAAGACCTCTAGACAACTTGAAGAAAAAAGGCTTAAATAGAAATGAAGAAGTTAACTTCTTTCCGTTTAAATTCAGACTGTCTGAATTGACTGGAATTTTGCAAGGCGATACAATAGGGTTCTGATTGACAACGAAAGTGTTCTTACGCCAGTAAAGATTTGAGTTGTAACTAATGAGTTCTATGAAATGTATTATAAGTAAGGATTATAAGGAGGATTATCCTATGTTTAAAAAATTATTTGGCCTTGGTTCTAAAACAAATGCAGAAACAATCGTAGCTCCATTAACTGGAGAAGTGAAAAATATTGAAGAAGTACCAGATCCAGTATTCGCTGGACGTATGATGGGAAATGGTGTTGCAATTGATCCAACTGAAGGTGTAGTAGTATCTCCAGTAGACGGTGAAATCGTACAATTATTCCATACAAAACATGCTGTAGGTATTAAATCGAAAAACGGTGCAGAGATCTTAATCCACGTTGGATTAGAAACTGTAACAATGGCAGGCGAAGGTTTCGAAGCACATGTAGCTGAAGGACAAGCCGTTAAAGCTGGCGATAAATTAATCTCTTTCGACTTAGACTTAATTCGTGAAAAAGCAAAAAGCACAATTACACCAATCGTTATTACAAACACAGATGCAACAGAGTCTATTGAAACAACTATCGGCGTAGCAGCTACAAAAGGTTCAACATCAGTAATGAAAGTAACAATGAAATAATCGTTTTGATTCATAAGGAATCCATTTCATATTTGAAGTGGATTCCTTTTTTACATCCTCTACTGATGGAATGGCTGGTATTAAAATGAAAGAATAGCAGTAGATTTTTTCCTGTTCTATGTTACTATATTGTAGTCACTTGAAAATAGGGTTTCACATACATAATGAGAGCGCATTTCTTCTAGAAGAAATGCGCTTTTCTGTATATACATTTCTTTTTTTCATCATCATTGTGAGTTATGATGAACATAGATATTCATCATAAGGAGTTGATGTTTGGTGAAGAGAGTATTATTCGTTTGTACAGGCAATACATGCCGCAGTCCGATGGCAGAGGCGTTATTACGGCATTACGGAGAAAGGCATTTTGAAGTGCAATCTGCGGGTGTATTTGCCGCGGTAGGCAGCGATGCATCTGCGCATGCTAAAAGTGCGTTAGAAGAAAAAGGGATTTCAATTGCACATGCTTCTCAGCAAGTAACGGAAGAGTTGTTAGAGTGGTCTGATGTTGTATTAACAATGACAACGGGACATAAGCAGCTTTTACTAGCGCATCATCCAGGAGTAAACGGAAAAGTGCATACATTATATGAATTTGTAGAAGGTACAAATAAGGACATTTCTGATCCTTTTGGTGGTTCGCTTGTTGTTTATAAAGCAACGCTGGAAGAAATGGAACAACTTGTCCAAACTTTGCTGAAAAACCATTCAGAAAGTTAATGTTTCGTGTATAATACGATATTGGAGATTATCTCGATTTAACGGATCTTGTATCTCAAAGGTTTGAGATAGAGTTAACTGTTCGGTTCATTTTATATTTGGAGGGGTTTAGAATGAAAGTAGTAGTAGCATCTGATCATGGCGGAATGAATATTCGTAAAGAAATCGTAAGTCTATTAGAAGAGTTAAATATTGAATATATTGATTTAGGTTGTGAGTGCGAAGCTGGTTCTGTAGATTACCCTGATTTTGCATTCCCTGCGGCAGAAATGGTTGCAAATGGTGAAGTGGACCGTGGTATTTTAATTTGCGGAACAGGTATCGGTATGTCGATTGCAGCAAATAAAGTACATGGCATTCGCTGCGCATTAGTACATGATACATTTAGTGCAAAAGCAACGAGAGAACATAACGATACGAACATGTTAGCAATGGGTGAGCGTGTAATCGGAGCTGGGTTAGCACGTGACATCGCGAAAATTTGGTTAACAACGGAGTATGAAGGTGGCCGTCACGAGAACCGTGTAGGGAAAATTAAAGCATACGAAGCGAAGTAATCGTATTCTAACTTCTAGTAAGAGTTAATATAATTTGTTGAACCTACCTGCGAAAGGAAGAGCGTAATGAATGAAATATTACAATTAAAAGAGCAGCTGCAAACAGCGCTTTCTGAGTTTCAAGAGCAAGCTTCACTGCGAAATGGAAACATCTTTGTTGTGGGCTGCAGTACAAGTGAAGTGCTAGGCGAAAGAATTGGAACATCGGGAACGATGGAAGTGGCGGAAGCGATTTTTTCTGCGTTAAAACAATTTCAAGAGCAGTGTGGTATTACACTAGCGTTTCAATGCTGTGAACATTTAAACCGTGCGTTAGTTATCGAAAGAGAAGTCGCAGAGAAACACCAGTTCGAAATTGTAAATGTTACGCCTGTCAGATCAGCAGGTGGGGCTCTTGGAACATATGCATATCATAATATGAAAGATCCTGTTATCGTAGAGTTCGTAAAAGCAGATGCGGGGATTGATATTGGGGATACGTTCATTGGTATGCATTTAAAACATGTAGCGGTTCCTGTACGTACACGTGTAAAAGAAATTGGGCATGCGCATGTAACGATGGCAAAAACACGTCCGAAGTTAATTGGCGGGGCACGTGCAGTATATGCGGTAAAAGAGGAAACGTTTACTTGTAGTTAAGTCATAAATTTACAGTAAAAAAAAAGACCGGATTCGGTCTTTTTTTTCTTTTATCATGTGTAGAGTCGTGTTAGAATGTAGTTGAAAACATGAAGGTTTATAAGAATTGCAACTGGAATTTTCGTTTTTTCTTTGAAAATAAAGAGAAAATGTCAAGAATAGATGTAATTCGTTCAGAAAAGGGGGATTTTGATGGAGCATTTAAAACGTCAAGATGAAAAGGTGTTTGCTGCAATTGAATTAGAATTAGGAAGACAACGTTCAAAAATTGAACTTATTGCATCTGAAAACTTCGTAAGCCAAGCTGTAATGGAAGCACAAGGTTCTGTATTAACGAACAAGTATGCAGAAGGTTATCCAGGGAAACGTTATTACGGTGGTTGTGAGCATGTAGATATCGTAGAAGATATCGCACGTGACCGCGCAAAAGAAATTTTTGGTGCAGAGCACGTAAACGTTCAACCGCATTCTGGTGCACAAGCAAATATGGCTGTATACTTCACAATTCTAGAGCAAGGTGACACAGTGCTTGGTATGAACTTATCTCACGGTGGTCACTTAACACACGGAAGCCCTGTTAACTTTAGTGGTGTACAATACAACTTCATCGAATACGGTGTAGATCCTGATACACATCACATCAATTATGAAGATGTATTAGAAAAAGCGAAAGAGCATAAACCGAAATTAATCGTTGCGGGTGCTAGCGCATATCCTCGTGTGATCGATTTCAAAAAATTCCGTGAAATCGCTGATGAAGTTGGCGCATATTTAATGGTAGATATGGCACATATTGCGGGGCTTGTAGCAGCTGGCTTACATCCAAATCCAGTACCATACGCTGATTTTGTAACAACAACAACTCATAAAACATTACGCGGACCACGCGGTGGTATGATTTTATGTAAAGAACAATTTGCAAAACAAATTGATAAGTCAATCTTCCCAGGTATTCAAGGTGGACCGCTTATGCACGTAATCGCTGCAAAGGCAGTTGCATTTGGAGAAGCATTGCAGGATGACTTCAAAACATATGCACAAAACATTATCAATAACGCAAGTCGCTTAGCAGAAGGTTTGCAAAAAGAAGGTATTACACTTGTTTCTGGTGGAACGGATAACCACTTAATCTTAATTGATGTTCGCAGTTTAAACATTACTGGAAAAGTTGCAGAGCATGTATTAGATGAAGTTGGTATCACAACAAACAAAAATACAATTCCATTTGACCCAGCGAGCCCATTTGTAACAAGCGGACTTCGTATTGGAACTGCAGCTGTAACATCAAGAGGCTTTGGACTTGCTGAAATGGATGAAATTGCATCCATTATCGCTTACACATTAAAAAATCATGACAATGAAGCAGCACTAGAAGAAGCACGCGTGCGTGTAAATGCTTTAACAGATAAATTCCCAATGTATACAGAACTATAATAGAAAAAAGCTGTTGAAACGTATTGTTTCAGCAGCTTTTTTTAGGTTATGTTTAATTACTTTGTTGATATTTAATAGAAACAAACGTTTCGTAATCTTAATAAGAGAATACAATTGCTTAGAGGATTTGAAATGGCATTGAAAGAATTAATAGAGGAGATTAAAAATTTAAATTCAGAAGAACAACATCGTTTACAAGGTAAACCTTTCATATGTGTTTAAGTTGAATAGGAAAATAAAAAACATTATTCAACAGTTATTCTACAAAAATATTACATGTAAGAAAAAGGACATATAAATTGTTCTATGTATGTATACAAATCATGAATACATTTTAAAAATATAATGAAGGATGTCATTTCCATAATTGGTAAAGCTATTCTTGTATAAGGAAGAAACGTTTGAAATTTTACCAAATTCACCCTTGAATATTAGTAGCGTTTTCTTTACAATCGTACATAGTGTAAAAAAAGGCGTGTCCTCACGCATTAATATCATCTGAAGGAGAGATTCACATGGGAAAACTGTATGTTTTTGATCACCCTTTAATTCAGCATAAGATTACATATATTCGCGATAAGAATACAGGTACGAAAGAATTTCGTGAACTAGTAGATGAAGTGGCAAGCTTAATGGCGTTTGAAATTACACGCGATCTTCCACTTGAAGAAATTGAAATTGAAACACCTGTAAGTAAAGCGAAAACAAAAGTGATTGCAGGTAAGAAACTTGGTTTAATCCCTATTTTACGTGCGGGCTTAGGGATGGTAGATGGAATTTTAAAATTAATTCCAGCGGCGAAAGTAGGTCATATCGGTTTATATCGCGACCCAGAAACATTACAACCTGTAGAATACTATGTGAAACTTCCAACTGATGTAGAAGAACGTGATTTTATTGTACTTGATCCAATGTTAGCGACAGGCGGATCTGCATCAGAAGCGATTACTTCTTTAAAGAAACGCGGTGCGAAACATATTAAATTAATGTGTATCGTTGGTGCTCCAGAAGGGGTAAAAGTTATACAAGAAGACCATCCTGATGTGGATATTTACGTTGCTGCATTAGATGAAAAGTTAAACGACCATGGATATGTTGTGCCAGGCCTTGGAGATGCTGGTGACCGTTTATTCGGAACGAAGTAAGACAACAGACGAGAAGAAAGCCTTCTCGTCTGTTTTTATATGCAACATAACATACAGTCGAATTGCATATAATATAGAAACTTCCTACTTGAGAAAGTTATACTACAGAAGTTAAACGTTATATTAGGAAAAAACAATGGTGACAAAAATGTGAACTTTTTTCTTCCATTATAAAGAGAGAAGGTTTAGAAATTAGATATTTATTAACAGTATTTTGAAGGGGAACGTTTTCATTTCTGCCAATAAATGACTAATACTCAAATTTTTTGATTTTTTTCGATTTGACGTTGACACTGTTTAATACCCTATTGTATGCTAACAACGGGGATAGATGATAGGGTTTTCATTGACAATTTTTCGTCTATTCTTTGACAAAAAAGTTAAGTTTCTTATTTGAGTAGAATTTATACAGAATCATGAGTTATTATTAACGCATAGTGAATGAGGCTTTACATATGGAGGGATGAATCCTTGGGAGAAAACAAGCGTAGTCCATTTAAGGCATATGCTTTAATGACTGGAATTCTTTCTCAGCTCGTTGGTGCTATTTTAGTTGGTATTTTTGGCGGGCAGTGGATTGATAGTAAGCTTGGAACATTTCCTTTATTCCTAGTAATCGGTTTATTATTAGGTCTTGGAACAGGGGTTTATGCTATGATTCGACTCATTCGACACTTTTATTCAGGAGAGCAATGATGATAGAGGTACATGAACTTGTCCGAAGACAAAAGAAATATATGTACAACCTTCTCGCACTCTTTGTATTAGGATGGGGCTTTACCTCATACAAAGATGTCTTTCTGGGGCTGATTATCGGAACGATTTTCGGTTTTCTTAGTTTGCGCATTGTTGCACACAAGACGGACAGGCTGTTAGATCGCGTTACACAAGGAGAGAATGTAAAGTATAAAGCGACCGCAGTGAGTACATATTCGAGATTAGCCGCGATAGGGCTATTAATTTTATTTGCAGCGAAATATCAACATTTAATGGCGATGTGGAGCTTAGGAGTAGGATTGCTGACAGGGTATCTTGTCATGATCATAGATTTTCTTTATTTACAGTATAAGAGCAGGGAAGAGAGGTGAATTACTAGTGGAACACGGTAAATTAGTTGAATTTCTAGGTTTAACGTTCGACTTGTCCGCTGTTATGATGACGACTGTTGCGGCAGTAATCGTATTTATTATCGCTGTTATTGGTACACGTAGCTTAGCTTTGCGTCCAACAGGAATGCAAAATTTCCTTGAATGGATTATGGACTTTGTGAAGGGTATGATTAGCAGTACGATGGATTGGCAAACAGGCGGACGCTTTTTAACGCTTGGAGTTACGCTCATTATGTACATATTTGTAGCAAACATGCTCGGTTTGCCGCTCATGATTACGATTGCTGAGGGTGGTGAGCACCTTGCAGGTTGGAGATCTCCAACGTCTGACCCAGCAGTTACTCTAACATTGGCCGTGATGGTAGTTATCCTCACCCATTACTATGGAATTAAGATGAAGGGTACGAAGGAATATTTAAAAGGCTATATTCAACCAATGAAATTCTTATTCCCGCTAAAGGTAATTGAGGAATTTGCTAATACATTGACGTTAGGTCTTCGTTTATTTGGTAACATCTATGCCGGTGAGATTTTATTAACATTACTTGCTCAGTTAGGTGCAAGCGGTGTGTTTGGCGCGTTAGGTGCTGTCCTGCCGATGTTAGCATGGATGGGCTTCAGTATTTTCGTAGGTGCTATCCAAGCATTTATCTTTACAATGTTAACGATGGTATACATGGCTCATAAAGTAAGCCACGACCATTAATATATTTAATGTAAGTACAAAATTTATTTTTTATTGATAAAAAGGAGGACTTTTAAAATGAGTTTAGGTGTAATCGCAGCTGCAATTGCAATTGGTTTATCTGCACTAGGTGCTGGTATTGGTAACGGTCTTATCGTATCTCGTACAGTTGAGGGTGTTGCTCGTCAACCAGAATTACGTGGTACTCTTCAAACAATTATGTTCATCGGGGTAGCGTTAGTTGAGGCGCTTCCAATCATCGGTGTAGTAATCGCATTCATCGTATTAAACAAATAAGGGATAGCTCCCCTTACAATAAGTGGCGAAGATCGTTTTGGGACCTTCTTCGCCATTGCTTTATGAATGAAACATTACTTGTCTGTTCATTTATTTAATTTAGATTTTGAAGGGAGTGAATCCTTGTGCCAACTCTATTATTAGGAGCTGCTGCTGTTCCATACGGAACAATGCTTTATACATTAGTCGTTTTCCTAATTCTATTAGCATTGCTTCGTAAATATGCGTTTGGACCTTTAATGGGAATTATGAAGGAACGTGAAAATCATATTTCTAGCGAAATCGACGCTGCGGAAAAGAACCATGCAGAGGCGAAAAAGTTAGTAGAAGAACAACGTGAAATGTTAAAACAATCACGTGTTGAAGCGCAAGAATTGATTGAGAGAGCGAAAAAGCAAGCAGAGGATCAAAAAGAAAGTATCATTGCTGCTGCAAAAGAAGAAGCAGTATCTATTAAAGAATCTGCTGTACAAGAAATCCAACGCGAAAAAGAGCATGCGATTGCTGCTCTGCAAGAACAGGTTGCTTCTTTATCTGTACAAATTGCTTCTAAAGTAATGCAAAAAGAACTAAAAGAAGAAGACCAAGTTCAATTAATTCGCGATTATATTAAAGAGGTAGGAGAAGCGCGATGAGCAATGAAATTGTAGCTAAACGTTATGCTGTCGCTCTTTTTCAAATCGCAAAAGACAAACACGTACTAGAAATGTTTGAGGAAGAACTGCGCCTTGTACAAAGTGTTTTTGTAAGTAGTAACGAACTACATACTTTTTTAGGACAACCAAGCATTTCAAAAGAAATGAAAAAACAATTCCTTTCTAACGTGTTTTCTACTGTTTCTCAACCAATTTTAAACACTTTATATATTTTAATCGATAATCATCGCGAAACATTAGTACCTGAAATTGTAGATGCGTATGTTGCACTTGCAAATGAAGAGCGTAACGTAGCTGATGCAATTGTTTACTCTACTCGTTCTTTATCAGAAGATGAGAAGCTTAGCATTGCAGAAGTATTTGCAAAGAAAACAGGAAAAGATGCGATTCGCGTTCAAAATGTTGTAGATGAAGATTTACTAGGCGGTATTAAAGTACGCATTGGAAACCGCATTTACGACGGCAGTTTACAAAGAAAGTTAGCACGTATCCAGCGTGAACTTATGAAGAATAGATAGGGGTGAAGCGCATGAGCATCAGAGCTGAAGAAATTAGCGCACTGATAAAGCAACAAATTGAAAACTATCAATCTGAGATCGAAGTTAGCGATGTTGGTACAGTTATTCAAGTTGGTGACGGTATTGCACGTGCTCATGGTCTTGATAACGTTATGGCTGGTGAACTTGTTGAGTTCGCTAACGGCGTTATGGGACTAGCACAAAACTTAGAGGAAAATAACGTAGGTATCATTATTTTAGGACCTTATACTGAAATTCGTGAAGGTGACGAAGTACGTCGTACAGGTCGCATCATGCAAGTACCAGTAGGGGAAGAATTAATCGGTCGTGTTGTAAACCCATTAGGGCAACCAGTAGATGGTTTAGGTCCAATTCATACAACAAAAACTCGTCCAATCGAAAGCCCAGCACCAGGTGTAATGGACCGTAAATCTGTTCATGAGCCACTTCAAACTGGTATTAAAGCGATTGACGCTCTTGTACCAATTGGCCGCGGACAACGTGAGTTAATCATCGGTGACCGCCAAACTGGTAAAACAGCTGTTGCACTTGATACAATCTTGAACCAAAAAGATCAAGATATGGTTTGTATCTATGTAGCAATCGGACAAAAAGAATCTACCGTTCGTAACGTAGTTGAAACATTACGTAAGCATGGTGCATTAGAGTACACAATCGTTGTAACTGCATCAGCTTCTCAACCAGCTCCATTATTATACTTAGCTCCATATGCTGGTGTAACAATGGGCGAAGAGTTCATGTACAATGGCAAACACGTATTAGTTGTATATGATGACTTATCTAAGCAAGCAGCTGCATACCGTGAGCTGTCATTACTATTACGTCGTCCTCCAGGTCGTGAAGCATATCCAGGGGATGTATTCTACTTACACTCCCGCTTACTAGAGCGTGCGGCAAAATTAAGTGATGCAAAAGGCGCTGGTTCTTTAACAGCATTACCTTTCATCGAAACACAAGCAGGGGACGTATCAGCTTACATCCCAACAAACGTAATCTCTATCACAGATGGACAGATTTTCTTACAATCTGATCTATTCTTCTCTGGTGTACGTCCAGCGATCGACGCAGGTACTTCTGTATCTCGTGTTGGTGGTGCGGCTCAGATCAAAGCGATGAGCAAAGTATCTGGTACACTTCGTCTTGACCTTGCATCTTATCGTGAATTAGAAGCGTTCGCTCAGTTCGGTTCTGACCTTGATAAAGCAACACAAGCGAAATTAAACCGTGGTGCACGTACAGTAGAAGTATTAAAACAAGGCTTACATAAGCCATTAAAAGTAGAGAAGCAAGTTATGATTCTTTACGCATTAACACGCGGATTCTTAGATGATATCCCAGTAGCAGATATCACTCGTTTCGAAGACGAGTTCCATGCTTGGTTAGATTCAAATGCTGCTGAATTATTAACTGAAATTCGTACAACAACAAAACTTGCTGAAGACGAAAAAATGGCAGCAGCTATTAACGGCTTCAAAAAAGTTTTCGTAGCATCTGAATAATAATAAAAAGCGGAGCCGGCTCTTTAGGCCGCTCCACTTCTATATAAACAGGTAACTCTTACATAGAGTGCTAACGGATATGTAGAGGAAAAGAGTAGGTGCACCTATTCTTTTCCTTCAATCATGAACAAGTATAGCTTGTTAATTAGATTAGAAAGATGAACAAACGGAGAGCCTTTCTAATCATGCCAACTTCCGGAAAAAAGGTGGTGAAAACCTGTGGCATCTTTACGCGATATAAAAGCAAAAATTAACTCGACAAAGAAAACGAGTCAAATTACGAAGGCGATGGAGATGGTATCTGCATCAAAATTAAGCCGTGCAGAGCAAAATGCTAAATCTTTCGTTCCGTATATGAATAAGATTCAAGAAGTAGTAGCGGACATAGCGCAAGGTAGCGGGGTAAATCACCCAATGTTAACAGCGCGTCCTGTGAAGCGAACAGGATACATCGTTATTACATCGGATCGCGGACTAGCAGGTGGATATAATAGTAACGTTTTACGTGCAGTAAGCAATGTAGTGAAAGAGCGTCATAACATGGATGCAAACCAGTACGCGATTATTGTACTAGGACGTCTAGGCCGTGATTATTTAAAACGTCGTGGTTTTAATATCATTGATGAAGTAATTGGATTATCTGATCAACCGTCATTTGCTGATATTAAAGAAGTTGCTTCAAGAGCAATTTCTATGTTTACAGATGGTGCGTATGATGAATTGTATATTTACTACAATCATTATGTAAGTAAGATTTCACAAGAAGTAACGGAGAAGAAAATTTTACCGCTTACTGATGTGGCATCTGAAAAAGCAACAACTTCATATGAGTTTGAACCGTCTGAAGAAGATATTTTAAAAGTATTATTGCCTCAATACGCAGAAAGCTTAGTGTACGGTGCATTGCTAGACGGCAAAGCAAGTGAGCACGCAGCGCGTATGACAGCGATGAAAAGTGCTACAGACAACGCAATGGAAGTTATCGATACACTTACACTTTCTTTCAACCGCGCTCGTCAAGCAGCGATTACGCAAGAAATTACGGAAATCGTCGGCGGTGCAGCAGCGTTAGAATAGAAAGAAACAGCGGAACCGATAGTCTTGATGTGAAATATAAAAAAATTAAAGCCGACTGCTCGTAGAAAAGCTGGCTAATTTAAAGAAAGCTAGGAGGGAACCCGATGAATAAAGGGCGCGTTACGCAAATCATGGGTCCGGTTGTAGACGTTAAGTTTGACGGCGGAAAGCTACCTGAAATCTACAATGCCCTTAAGATTAAACAAGATGCAATTAACTTAACTTTAGAAGTTGCAATTCATCTTGGTGATAATACAGTTCGTACAGTAGCAATGTCTTCTACAGACGGACTTGTTCGTGGTGTAGAAGTAGAGGATACTGGTAAAGCAATCTCAGTTCCAGTTGGTGATGCAACACTTGGCCGTGTATTTAACGTATTAGGTGATGCAATTGACTTAGGTGAAGAGGTAGCAGCGGATGTACGCCGTGATCCAATTCACCGTCAAGCACCTGCATTTGAAGAGTTATCTACAAAAGTAGAAATTCTTGAAACTGGTATTAAAGTAGTAGACTTATTAGCTCCTTATATTAAAGGTGGTAAAATCGGTCTATTCGGTGGTGCCGGTGTAGGTAAAACAGTATTAATCCAAGAATTAATTAACAACATCGCACAAGAGCACGGCGGTATCTCTGTATTCGCTGGTGTAGGTGAGCGTACTCGTGAAGGTAACGACTTATACCATGAAATGAGCGATTCTGGCGTAATTAAGAAAACAGCGATGGTATTCGGACAAATGAACGAGCCGCCTGGAGCACGTCAACGTGTTGCACTAACAGGTTTAACAATGGCTGAGCATTTCCGTGATGAGCAAGGACAAGACGTACTTTTGTTCATCGATAATATCTTCCGTTTCACGCAAGCTGGTTCTGAAGTATCTGCCCTTCTTGGTCGTATGCCATCTGCGGTAGGTTACCAACCAACACTTGCAACAGAAATGGGTCAATTACAAGAGCGTATTACATCAACAAATAAAGGGTCTATCACGTCTATCCAAGCGGTATATGTACCAGCCGATGACTACACTGACCCAGCACCAGCAACAACATTCGCTCACTTAGATGCAACAACAAACTTAGAGCGTCGTTTAACACAAATGGGTATTTACCCAGCGGTAGACCCATTAGCGTCTACATCTCGTGCACTTTCTCCAGAAATCGTTGGAGAAGAGCATTATGAAGTTGCTCGTAAAATTCAGCAAACATTACAACGTTATAAAGAGCTTCAAGATATCATCGCTATCTTAGGTATGGACGAGTTATCTGAAGAAGATAAATTAGTTGTACATCGCGCTCGTCGCGTTCAGTTCTTCTTATCACAAAACTTCCACGTAGCAGAGCAATTTACAGGTCAAAAAGGATCTTATGTACCTGTAAAAGAAACAGTTCGTGGATTCAAAGAAATTCTAGAAGGAAAATATGATGACCTTCCAGAAGACGCATTCCGTCTTGTTGGTGGTATTGAAGAAGTTGTTGAAAACGCGAAGAAAATGATGGCGTAAGGCCTTAGGAGGGACGAATTATGAAGACATTTCCAGTCAGTATTGTAACTCCTGATGGACCGGTTTATGAAAATGAAGTTGAGATGGTAAGCGTAAAAGCAGAGAGCGGGGAAATGGGGATCTTGCCAGGTCACATTCCGACTGTTGCACCTCTTAAGATTAGTGCAATTCGCTTGAAAAATGGTGGACATACGGATTACGTGGCAGTTAGCGGTGGCTTTATCGAAGTTCGCCCTGAGAAAGTAACAGTATTAGCACCATCTGCTGAAACAGCAAGTCATATCGACATTCATCGTGCAAATGAAGCGAAGCGCCGCGCTGAGCAACGTCTGCAAGATAAACAAGCACATGTTGACTTCAAACGTGCAGAAATGGCATTACAACGTGCAGTGAACCGTTTGAACGTTTCAAATATGAAGTAAAGAAAAAAGCCGTAAAGGGATAAACCTTTGCGGCTTTTTTGTAGTTATTAGCAGTAAGAAACTTAGTGAAGAAAGCTTCCTATCAGCTGGGTTTTCTTGCCAATTCACCGATAAACTGAAATACCGTTTTTTCCTTTATTTTTTGCTTCATACATCGCCATATCAGCATGCTGCAGAAGTGATATAGCGTCATCTCCCGCGTCTGGATAAGCAGCGATCCCGATGCTTGGTGTAATTTGTAATGTGTGACTTTCTATTTGAATTGGTTCATTTATAACTTGTAAAATGTTATTTGCGATTGTCTCAACTTCTGAGAAACTGTCGTAGTTTTCGATTAGAACCGTAAATTCGTCTCCGGCAAGCCGAGCCACTTTGCTATTTTGTCCAGCGGCATATTGCAATCGCTTTGCAACTTCGACTAAGAGAAGATCCCCAATTTTATGACCCAGTGTATCGTTAATCATTTTGAATCGATCTAAATCGAGAAACATAATTGCGAATTGAGCTTTTTCTTTGTTGGCTTGAATGATTGCATGATTCAGCTGCTCTTCAAATGCACGACGGTTAGCAAGCTGTGTTAATGTATCATGATACGCTAAAAAATTAATTTGTTCTTGCTGCTTTTTGCTTTCGGTAATATCTTTTACCATTACATAAATACCCATAATTTGTTCTTTAAATATGATTGGTACCGCTGTTACATGTAAATAATAAATATCTCTATTTTGATGATATGCGCGTATATCTAAAGCTGCGGAATGTCCCTTTTTCACATAACGAAAAACGTCCACAATAGTTTCCAAATCTTTTTCATACACAAGGGAATGGTAAGATTTGTGCAAAATTTCATCTGCTGGATAGCCAAGCAATGTGATTCCAGCGTTATTTATATTTAAAAATGTCCCTTGTAAATCTAATGTGAAAATTGGATCGGGATGATGTTCGTATAATGATTTAAACATTTGTTGGCTTTGAAATAATGCGTTTGTTTTGTTTACTAAGTCTTCTGTCCGCAGTTCAATTTGTTTTTCTAACTCCAGATTAAACTGCTGCTCTTTTTGTAATAGTTGTGCATTTTGGCTTCGCACTAACAGGTGGCGAATGAGTACGAAGAAAAACATTATGAAAACTCCTTTCACTAAAATGGGTGAAAAGGTGTTTTCATATAAAGTAAATAGAATTAATGCAGCAACTGATAGATAAGGAATTGATAACCGAATTATCTCGCCCATTTTGGTAGGTAAAAGAGCTTGCATAGATTTGTTTTGTTCGTTTGTATGAAGCAGACAAGCGATTGCAACTATCCCTAATATAACTTGATAGAGGGGTGCTACGGTAAACGTAGAACCATGTGGTAAAAAATATTTAATGTACGCATAGGTAGAGTCAATTAATGCATATAAGATGAGCGAACAACTTAGCAATGAAATAACTAGCTTGGAAGTAATCGCTACGGGTCGAAATAATAAACAAATTCCCATCAATAAAAATAGTAAATTCGCAACTGGATACGCAAGTTGAACAAATTCAGAAATGAAAGAGATTTTATTTTGGTTCACAGCGTTTTTGATGAACAGATAATAGTTTAAAGTAAATATTGCTGTAATGAGGATACAGATATCACATAAAATAAACATTCTTTTCCAATTTTTGCGGTCATGCATACATTTATAGAAAAAAGCTAGCGTATAGAAAAGTAAAAATAATAAATAGAATGCATCTGATGAATCTGCAAATGTTTTGTATTCGTGCAAAATTAAACGTTGATACGCAACAATTGTATCGCCAATAAAATAAAAAAACGAACCGGTTGCTAATAGCATCCAAAACTTGTAGGCGTGTCCTTTTTTGCGGGAAGTAGAATAAAATAAAGAACTACATATCACTAGATCAATGATGAGAGTAGTTATATTTGTTTCCATTTGAAAAAGAAACGAGGACTCGTCCCATATTTGTAAAGCTATATAATGCGAAGTTATATAAATTAATAAAGAACCCAAAAGAAAAAACAAATGGTTTTTTTCATTTTTTGTCATAATCAGTCACCTGTGATGTTAGATGTCATGCTTTTGTTATAAACATACAACATTTTTTCTCTTATTTATAGTATGCCATTTTCTTTTAAAAGGAATAGTCTTTTTAAGACATACATTCAATTAGAGGTTGTGATGTGAAATGAAAGATAAGCAACCTTTAAAGAGGCAGTAAAGCTTCACAGGACTCATACCTGTGAAGCTTTTTTAGTAAATTGCTAATACTTTTCCGTTCCCTATATTGTATATTTTTATATATACAAATAGTAAAATAAAAATAATGGGATTTGTTTAGACTAAAATTCATGAATATCCACGGTCAACAGAAAAAGGGGGAACAATATGTTTCAAAAAATGAGTATTCGAGGTCGCATTATAAGTTTAGCTGTTGTTCTTATGTTATCTCTTGTAATTGGATTTGGAATTTTTACGAATGTGATATTGAGAAGTGGTGTTGAAAGCAGTATTGCTACATTTGGGATAAATATTGAACAAGCAATTACCAAGAATTTTGACGTAGATTCCTATAAAGAATGGCTGCAGAATCCAAAGAAAGATGACACTTACTGGAAAATTCGCGATCGTTTAAATACGATTCGTGAAAACAATGGAGCTTTATACCTTTATACATTAGAAATTAAGAATGGCAAGACATATATGATTATTGATGGACAACCAAAGGATTCAAAGATACAAGTTGCCATTGGAGAAGCGACAAGCATGAACTATCCCGATATAGACCAAGTATTGTCGGGCACAGCAATTCATACTGGTATTATTAAAGACCAAACGTATGGAGATTATATGACTGTCATTGTACCTATTAAGGATAAAAGCGGCAAAGTACTTGGTGCTCTTGGGATGGATATAGATGCGTCTAAAGTTAAAGATATTGCAGGAGAGGTTGCCAAGGAACATGTTCCAAAATTACTTTTATTTATCGTAGTGATTTTTGTTTTCTCTCTTATTATCTTAACTGTATTTATTCGTCGTATCTTAAAGCCGCTCGGCGCAGTAGAACAAGCAGCCGCACGTATAGCACAGGGGGATTTACGGGATACAAACATTGTATATACAAGAGAGGATGAAATAGGGCGTATTGTAGGAGCATTTCAACATATGACGGTCTACTTGCGATCTTTAGTCAATGACGTGCAGACAACGGCGCAGACAGTCAAACAAGCATCCGGTAATCTTGTATCTTCTTCTCGCTATCTTCAAGAGCAGAATAATATGATACTGGCTGCAAGTGATGAAATAGCATCTAGTAATACCCATACGGTTCAGTCTATGGAACGTACGACTGAAAATATTCAAAGTTTTGAACAAGAAGTCAAGGGAGTCGCAGAAGCTGTTGAACAGATGGATGTTATTTCAGGAGTTGTGAAAAAAGCCGGCCATGAGGGGGAGCAATCTCTGCAAGAGTCACTGAACCGGAGTGAAGTGACTGGAAAGAGCTTTGAGGCATTCTGGAATACAATGAATATCTTGTTAGAGCGTGTTAAGGGGACCGAAGAAATTGTACAAACCATTGACGATATTGCAATACAAACAAACTTGCTTGCCTTAAATGCCTCCATTGAAGCAGCACGTGCGGGGGAAAGCGGAAGAGGATTTGCGGTTGTCGCAGAAGAAGTTCGCAAGCTGGCTGAAAAAACAGCAGAGCACACTGACCGTATCCAGAAAATAACGCAAGATATCCGTACTGAAACAGAAGAGGCTAATTTAGAACTGACTGTCGCTTTAAAAAAATATGCCGAACAAAATAACCAGGTCAAGGAAGTAAAAAATCAAATGCAGGGATTAAAGAATGTAACGAATGAATTGAATGAAGCGCTCCAAAATGTAACAAATCGTGTTCATTCCATTCAGCAGCAACAAACATCTATTCAAAATGAAACATTATCTGTCATGTCTGCGAGTGAAGAAACTGCTGTGGCGACAGAACAAGTAAATGAAATTATTCAAACAACAGCTGAAAAAATCAATGACTTTGTAACTGAAGTGAATGTTATTGATCGGGATGTAAAAGAGCTTGTTCAAAAAACAAATCAATTTATTTTATTTTAACCTTATTAGTTAGGGTAATTGTTATAGTGTGGATGAATACGGAAAAAGTCTGTTCACAGGGTGCTGAAACAGGCTTTTTCCGTATTTCTTTTCTACCTTTTTCCAATATATCGACATAAGAATTTGAAATTTGATATAATAATTATAATCGCATTATTTAGAAAAATTAAAAAATAATAAATAGTGCAAATCAATCATAACGTTTACTAAGTGAACTTGTATTTGTGAGGGGGGAGAGAGTTTTACAATGGCAAATGTATATGAAAATAGTTATATGATTGTCGTCATTTTTTTGCTATTGGGTATATTACTGCCGATTGTAGCACTCACATTGGGGAAGCTGCTGCGTCCACATAAACCGAGTGCGGCGAAGGAAACAACATATGAAAGTGGAATTGAGCCGTTTCATGATGCGAACGTCCGCTTCCATGCCCGTTATTATATTTTTGCATTGCTTTTTGTCATTTTTGATGTAGAAACTGTATTTTTATATCCGTGGGCGGTAGCGTATGACAAGCTGGGGTTATTTGCATTAGTGGAGATGCTCATTTTTGTTATTATGTTACTCATTGGTCTTGCATATGCTTGGAAAAAGAAGGTGTTACAATGGCTATAAACTTTGAAGATATTCATCCACAAGAACGCGCTGAATTAGAAAGAAATATATTTTTTACGACACTGGAACAAGTAAAGGGATGGGCTCGCAGTAATTCGCTATGGCCAATGACATTTGGACTGGCATGCTGTGCGATTGAGATGATGGGAGTAGGCTCTTCGCATTATGATTTAGATCGATTTGGCTCTTTCTTCCGTACATCACCGCGTCAATCAGATGTCATGATTGTATCTGGAACAGTAACGAAGAAAATGGCACCAATCGTTCGTCGTTTATATGATCAAATGCCAGAACCAAAGTGGGTCATTGCGATGGGATCTTGTGCAACAGCGGGAGGACCATATGTGAATTCGTATGCTGTTGTAAAAGGAGTCGATCAAATCGTACCGGTGGATGTATACATTCCTGGCTGTCCGCCAAATCCAGCAGCGTTAATTTACGGTATTAATAAATTAAAAGAGAAAATTCGTTACGAAGCAAAGACAGGAAAGCAGGTGACGAATAAATGAGCGACCAAGATAAAAATATAGATGATGCGAAAAAAGAAGCGGCAAAACGTGCAAAGGAAGAAGCGCAGAAGCGACTGGCGGCACGTCAGGAAAATGAGATTCCTATTGTAGAAGAAAAAGAGAAAGCGCTGTCAAATGAGGGCGAAATAGATGCAGCAGAAGCAAAGCGCCGCGCGGCAGAAGAAGCGAAAGAAAGGGCGAAGGAACTAGCGGCGCAAAAGGCAGCGGAAAGACAAGCATCTAGTGATGATGAAAAAGCAAAAGCAATCGCAGAGGCGAAGGCAAAAGCAGCAGCCGCAGCAAAAGCAAAAGCGGCGGCATTAGCGAAGCAGAAAGAAAAGGAAGAAGAACTACCAGAAGGTGACGAAAAAGCAAAAGCAATCGCAGAGGCGAAGGCAAAAGCAGCAGCCGCAGCAAAAGCAAAAGCGGCGGCATTAGCGAAGCAGAAAGAAAAGGAAGAAGAACTACCAGAAGGTGACGAAAAAGCAAAAGCAATCGCAGAGGCGAAGGCAAAAGCAGCAGCCGCAGCAAAAGCAAAAGCGGCGGCATTAGCGAAGCAGAAAGAAAAGGAAGAAGAACTACCAGAAGGTGACGAGAAAGCAAAAGCAATCGCAGAGGCGAAGGCAAAAGCAGCAGCCGCAGCAAAAGCAAAAGCGGCGGCATTAGCGAAGCAGAAAGAAAAGGAAGAAGAACTACCAGAAGGTGACGAGAAAGCAAAAGCAATCGCAGAGGCGAAGGCAAAAGCAGCAGCCGCAGCAAAAGCAAAAGCGGCGGCGCTAGCAAAGCAAAAGGGAAAAGAAGAGGCTTCGGAAGATGATGAGAAAGCAAAAGCGATTGCGGCAGCGAAGGCAAAGGCAGTGGCAGCAGCAAAAGCGAAGGCGGCAGCGTTAGCGAAGCAAAAGGGACAAGAAGAAGTTCCGGAAGGTGATGAGAAGGCCAAAGCAATTGCGGCAGCAAAGGCGAAAGCGGCGGCAGCGGCAAAGGCCCGGGCGGCTGGAGGAAAGAAAGAGGAAGAAGAACCGAAGGTAGAAGAGACATCACGAAACCAGCCATATTTAGATGCGTACGTTCAGGCAATTACAGCGAAATTTGGTGAAGATGTGTTAGAAGATTTTTATATTAATACATTGTCCAAGGATGTGCCAACGCTCATTGTGAAACCGAAGCATTACTATAAAGTGATGGAGTTTTTAAAGATGGATCCTGAATTTGCATTCGATTATATGTCAGAATTGCATGCGACAGATTTTACGGTGCATATGGAAGTGTACGTGCATTTATATTCTTATGGTAAGAAGCAATCTGTAGCGGTAAAAGTAAAGCTGGACCGGGATGAGCCGAAAGTGTCTTCCATTGCACCGTTATGGAACGGGGCTGATTGGCCGGAGCGTGAGGCGTATGATTTACTTGGTGTTGTGTTTGAAGGGCATCCAAATTTAAAGCGTATTTTGATGCCGGACGATTGGATTGGCTATCCGCTGCGAAAAGATTATGAGCCGTTTGATGTGGAGGTGTAGCAAATATGATTCGTACAGAAGAAATGCTTTTAAATGTAGGGCCGCAGCATCCGAGTACGCACGGTGTATTTCGGCTCGTTATTAAAATTGACGGGGAGATCATTAAAGAAGCTACGCCTGTCATTGGATATTTGCACCGCGGCACAGAGAAAATTGCGGAAAGCTTGCAGTATACGCAAATAATTCCGTACACAGACAGAATGGATTATTTATCAGCGATGACAAATAACTACGTCATTTGTCACGCGGTTGAGACGATGATGGGATTAGAAATACCAGAGCGTGCTGAATATTTACGCGTACTTGCAATGGAGCTCGGGCGCGTAGCAAGCCACCTCGTTTGGTGGGGGACAAATTTACTTGATATTGGAGCGGTGAGTCCGTTCTTATATGCATTCCGCGAACGGGAGATGATTATTAACCTACTGAACGAATTATGTGGAGCTCGTTTAACATTTAACTATATGCGCGTTGGCGGGGTGAAGTGGGATGCCCCGGATGGCTGGATTGAAAAAGTGCGCGAGTTTGTTCCGTATATGAGAGAGCAGCTAAAGGGATATCACGACCTTGTGAGCGGCAATGAAATTTTCTTAAACCGCGTAAGGGGAGTCGGTATTTACTTGGCAGAGGATGCATTGCAATATTCATTAAGCGGAGCGAATCTGCGCTGCACTGGGGTCAAATGGGATCTTCGCAAAGATGAACCGTACTCGATTTATGACCGCTTTGACTTTGATGTTCCGGTTGGTAAGGTAGGCGATGCTTGGGATCGTTACATTTGCCGGATGGAGGAAATTGAAGAATCGCTGAAAATCATTGAGCAAGCGGTAGAGCAGTTTCCAAAAGAAGGAGCTACTTTAGCGAAGGTACCGAAGATTATTAAAGCACCAAAAGGTGAGGCGTTCGTTCGAATTGAATCACCGCGCGGAGAGATTGGCTGTTACATTGCGAGCGATGGAAAGAAAGAGCCGTACCGCTTAAAGTTCCGCCGTCCATCCTTCTATAATCTACAAATCTTACCGAAACTTTTGAAAGGCGAGAATATCGCAAACTTAATTACAATCTTAGGCGGCATTGATATTGTACTTGGGGAGGTTGATGGATGATGATACAAAACCTCTTAGCGTCACCCGCAAGCTGGACCAACTTTCTTATTTTTTTCGGATTAGCAACGCTGCTATTGTTTGTCGTTCTCGGTTTTGTTACATATGGGATTTTAGCAGAGAGAAAAGTAATGGGATTTATGCAAGGGCGCATAGGGCCAAACCAAGTAGGCGGCCGTTTTGGTCTCCTGCAAACAGTAGCGGACGTATTAAAGCTTCTATTAAAAGAAGATACGATTCCGAAAGCTGCCGATAAACCACTCTTCATATTAGCACCTGTCATTGCGTTTGCGCCGGCATTTATGGTACTAGCGGTCATTCCGTTTACAGATAAATTGCAGTTTGCTGATATTGGCGTTGGCTTACTGTACTACATTGCCATCTCCGGTATTACCACAATTGGCGTTGTTACTGGGGGATGGGCGTCTAACAATAAATACTCCTTACTAGGAGGAATGCGCGCCGCAGCACAAATGATTTCCTATGAAATTCCACTGGTTATGAGCGTAATTGGAGTAGTTCTTCTAACAGGCAGCTTGAATTTAAATGAAATTGTCGAGGCGCAAAAAGGGGTTTGGTACATTTTCGTGCAGCCAGTTGGTTTTGTCGTATTCTTAATTGCAGCTGTTGCCGAATTGAACCGGACGCCGTTTGATTTACCGGAAGCTGAATCGGAACTTGTTTCTGGATATCATACGGAATATTCAGGATTCCGCTGGGCGTTCTTCATGCTCTCTGAGTACGTGTATTTCTTTGGAATGGCATCGCTTATGACGGTACTATTCTTAGGGGGCTGGCAGCCAATTCCGTTTCTATCTTTTATTCCAGGTGCCGTTTGGTTTGCGTTGAAATTTAGCGCTGTTGTGTTTCTGTTAATATGGTTCCGCGTGACGTTTCCGCGTATACGAGGCGATCAATTAATGGAGTTTGGCTGGAAAGTACTATTGCCAGTAGCGCTTGCAAATATTTTCTTAGCTGCATTTATAAAAGAATTGTTCTTCTAATCTAAAAAGGGGGGTAGGAGTACAATGAAAGGATTATTTAAAGGTTTAAAGTATACGCTTAGTAACTTAAGTAAGAAGAAAGTAACGTATGACTATCCAAATCAGCCACTACCACTTCCAGATCGCTTTCGCGGTATTCAAAAGTTTTATCCAGAAAAATGTATTGTCTGCAATCAATGCGCAAATATTTGCCCCACAGACTGTATTCAACTAACAGGGAAAAAGCATCCGGATCCAGAGAAGAAAGGGAAGATCATAGATACGTATGATATTAACTTTGAAATTTGTATTCTTTGTGATCTTTGTACAGAAGTTTGTCCGACAGAAGCAATTGTGATGACGAATAACTTTGAGCTGGCGGAATATTCGCGTGATGATTTATTTAAAAATTTACAGTGGCTGGATGAAAATGATCAAAACGTGAGAAGGGAGAATAAAGCATGAATGGCGAGTTAGTAGCATTTTTAGCATTAGGCCTGCTTGCGGTGATGGGCGGTGTACTTATGCTGAACTTAACGAAAGTGATGCATATGATGCTCGCTCTAGTGTTTACGTTCCTTAGTATTGCTGGGCTGTATTTTATGCTATCAGCAGAATTTGTCGGGGTTGTCCAAATTTTGATTTACTCCGGTGCGATTACGATCATTATGATTTTTGGCATTATGTTAACGAAGCATAATGATGAAGAAGAAATACGTTTTGGATGGCGGAAATTGTTTGTCTTTCTTGCAGTTGTGGTATTCGGTGCCGTGATGTATTTTGCAGTGAATAATGTGGATTTTGAGAATGGGCGTGTACAAGATGGGATCGCACTTCATGAGCAAAATACACTTCAGATTGGAAAATTGTTGTATTCGAAATATATAATAACGTTCGAATTAACATCTATTTTGTTACTTGTTGCACTTGTTGGCGCCATTGTACTTGCGAAGAAGGATGAGAAAGAGGGGGATTCGCATGAGTAGTATTCCAGCTTCTGCGTACCTGACGCTTGCAATTATACTGTTTTGCATCGGTTTATTTGGAGCATTAACGAAGCGTAATACAGTAATTGTATTAGTTTGCATTGAATTGATGTTGAACGCGGCGAATTTAAATTTAGTTGCCTTTAGTAAATTAGGGATGTTTCCAAATTTAAAGGGACAAATTTTCTCACTGTTTACAATGTCCGTCGCTGCAGCAGAAGCTGCGGTTGGCTTGGCAATTTTAATCGCTTTATACAGAAACCGCGCAACGGTGAATACAGACGAAATGGATTCATTAAAGCATTAATGTTGTGACCGAAAAGGGGGGAGAAACTAATGATGGATTATGCATGGATAATACCGCTTTTCCCGCTTGTATCTTTCGTTTTACTCGTGATGTTTGGCAAGAAGCTGAAAGAAGGAAGCGGCTTACTTGGCACCTTTCTCGTTTTTCTTTCATTTGCGGGCGCGGTACTTGTATTAATAGAACGGCTATCGGCAGAAACGGTAAAACAGCAATGGACGTGGCTACAAATAGGAGATGTGAACATTTCCTTCGGCTTTGAAGTAAATGCATTAAACGCATTGATGCTCTTTATTGTCACACTTGTGAGCTTGCTCGTTCATGTGTATTCGAAAGGGTATATGCATGGCGATGAAAGGTTCCATATTTTTTATGCATACTTAGGGTTATTTACGTTTGCGATGCTTGGGCTTGTGATTTCAACTAACTTATTACAGCTTTATATATTCTGGGAGTTAGTAGGGCTCGGCTCCTTCTTGCTAATTGGTTTCTATTTCTTTAAAGAAGAGGCAAAGGCAGCTGCAAAAAAGGCGTTTATTATGACGCGTATTGGGGATGTCGGCTTGTTTATCGGGATGATTCTATTATTCTGGCAAGTTGGCAGCTTTGACTACGATGCAATCTTCAAGGCGGTACAAGCTGGAGAGATTTCAGGAACGATGATTACACTAACGGCGATTTTAATTTTTGTCGGCGCCATTGGGAAGTCCGGTCAGTTTCCTCTGCATTCGTGGCTTCCAGATGCGATGGAAGGACCAACGCCAGTATCGGCGCTTATCCACGCAGCAACGATGGTTGCAGCTGGGGTATATTTAGTGGCTACCATGTTTCCGCTTTTCTCAGCGAGCGAAGCAGCGATGCAAACTGTGGCAATCGTTGGCGGCGTTACGGCAATCTTTGCGGCATCCATTGGTTTAGTACAAACAGATATTAAGCGTGTGTTAGCGTATTCCACGGTGAGTCAGCTTGGTTATATGATGCTTGCACTAGGTTCAGCAGGATACGTGGCTGGTGTTTTTCATTTAACGACGCACGCATTCTTTAAGGCGTTATTATTCTTAGCAGCCGGAAGCGTCATTCATGCCGTACATACGCAAAACATCGAAGAAATGGGCGGCTTGTTTAAGAAGATGAAAATAACAGGCTCATTATTTTTAATTGGTACGCTTGCAATTAGCGGTGTCCCCCTATTTTCTGGATTCTTTAGTAAGGATGAAATTTTAGCGGCGACGTGGGAACGCGGCAATTACGTTTTATTTGTCCTTGCGGTGATCGCAGCTTTCTTTACTGCCTTCTATATGTTCCGTCTTTACTTCCTTGTCTTTACGGGAGAGGCGCGCGGGGAGCAGAAAAATGTGCATGAATCTCCGGGCGTCATGACAGTGCCGATGATGGTTCTTGGCGTCTTGGCAGTTGTGGCAGGTTATGTGAATACACCTTGGTTCGGAACATTTCTTGGGGATTGGCTCACAAAAGATGCAGCGTTTCAGGTGAGGGAAGTTCATGGCCCGGCCTGGATCATGATTGTGGCAACGTTCGTTTCATTAGCAGGGATTTTCTTAGCGTATTTAATATATGGAAAACGCACAATTTCCCGTGATTGGATTGGCGGCGAGCAGACTCCAATGTACAGCTTGCTGAAGGAGAAATATTATATTGATGAATTGTATAGCGTAACAGTGCTTCCGCTCGTGAAAGGAATTGCCTATGTTTTGAACCTCTTTGAAACGTACATTGTCGAAGGAATCGCGAAGCTAATCGCTGGTGTTGTAAGAGGTGTGAGCGCGGCCCTCTCGAAATTGCAAAACGGGCAAGTGCAAATGTACGGCACAGTTACAGCTATTTGTTTAGCTGCATTAGTAATGATTCTGCTATTGACAGGGGGGCATGGACAATGAATTCCTTTCTATTATCTTTCTTCATTTTCTCCCCGCTGTTATGTATTATACTGTTGGCATTTGTACCGAAGACGAAGGAGAGAGCGGCAAGGATTGTCGGTCTGCTTGGCACATTACTTCCCCTCGGTTCCGCGCTCTTTATCGCGAGTACATATGCATCGGGAAAAAGCTTAACGATGTTTGCTGAAAAGGTAAAGTGGATTCAATTTGGAAACTTTCCAGGTATAGAGAAAGAATTGTTTATGATCTATTATGAACTGGGTATTGATGGCTTCTCACTCGTTATGATGCTTTTGACAGCATTGTTAGCAACATTAGCTGCCATTACGGCGTTTTCTATTACAAAGCATGTAAAAGGTTTCTACATGCTGCTGCTTATGCTTGAAATCGGAATGCTTGGTGTCTTCGCTGCGGAAAACTTGCTGCTGTTCTTCGTTTTCTTTGAAATTACATTGCCAGCTATGTTTTTACTCGTTGGTAAATGGGGCAAATTCAGCAGTGAAAAAGCAGCGTACAGCTATTTAATTTATAACGGCATTGGTTCTGCGATTTTACTCATTGCCTTTTCAATTTTATTTGCAAGGGCAGGTACAACGAATATAGCAGAGCTACAGGACGTTTTAGTAAGAGGAAAATTGACAGCATTCGGTGAATTGTTGCCAGATTCCTTGCAAATTGGGTTATTTCTAGCCATTATGGTTGCATTTATGATTAAACTTCCGGTCTTTCCGCTTCACCGCTGGATGGTAAATGTTCACGTTCAAGCGCACCCGGCAATTGTTATGCTGCATGCAGGTGTTCTTTTAAAGATTGGGGCATACGGGATTGTCCGCTTTGGAATGGGTCTTTTCCCAGAGCAGTTTGAAAAGTTTGCGTTTGCCTTAGGGATTTTAGGGGTTATCAACCTACTGTACGGTGCTTTGCTGGCGCTTGTTCAGACAGATTTCCGAAAAGTGCTCGCATATTCAAGTATTTCACATATGGGAATTGTGCTGATCGGTTTATCCGCGCTGAACGCGGCGGGGATGAAGGGGGCATTGTTTCAAGTCGTTTCCCACGGTTTAATCGCGGCGCTTCTCTTTTTCCTTCTTGGCATCATCGAGCAGCGCTTTGGTACTTCTGACATTACAAAACTTGGCGGCTTAGCGAAGCGAGTACCAATCCTTAGTGGTTTCTTATTGGCAGGAAGCATGGCTTCGCTCGGACTTCCTGGAATGTCTGGGTTTGTGAGCGAATTTCTAGCGTTTCTTGGTTTGTTTCAAGCACATCCAATCTTAGCGGCGGCCGGAGCAATCGGCATTATTTTAACAGCGGTGTATGTACTTCGGGCAGTTATGCAAGTTACATTCGGAAAAAGGGAATGCGAAGCGAAAAGCGATATGCGTGGATTGGAGTATATTCCTGTTGTAATCTTGCTAGCGTGTATTCTCATTATTGGTATTCTGCCAGATGTACTTGGTGAACCGCTTCGCGATACATTACAATCGTTAGGGGGTAGATAGAAGATGGATATGAAAACATTACTAGGATTATCATGGCATTTAATGACGCCGGAGTTCATCCTCATTGGCGGCGCTATTCTTCTATCTCTTCTTGATCTGTTCGCGAAACAAACGTTTCATCGCCGGAATTTATCGTACGGAGCAATTGGAACTGTTATACTCGCACTTGTTGCGCTCGTTACTTTGTACGGTGCACCGGCCGGAGAGATTTTAGATGGATCATTTATACTAGACGGATTTTCAAAGGCATTTAAAACACTCTTATTGCTTGGCGGTCTTCTCGTTTTATTCATTGCAATGAGCGACGATGCCAAGCAGCCGATTGAAGACCTGGGAGAATATTATTACTTATTTTTAACGGCGCTTCTTGGTGCGATGGTTATGGCGTCTAGCAGCGATTTTATTACATTGTTCATCGGCCTTGAATTATTATCATTGTCTTCGTACATTTTAGTCGGCATTCGTAAGAACAATAAAGCTTCGAATGAGGCGGCAATGAAGTACGTAATTAATGGTGGTATTTCTACAGCAATCACGCTGTTTGGAATGAGTTATTTGTACGGACTGACAGGTTCAACAAATATTTTAGATATGCAGGGTTTGTTTATACAAGGAGTGAGCGGTGATATACAACTTTTGCTGGCACTTGCGTTTATCCTGCTCTTTGTCGGTTTGTCTTTTAAAATTGCGACCGTCCCATTTCACATGTGGGCGCCTGACGTGTATGAAGGAGCAGCAACGCCTGTTACAGCGTTGTTAGGAACAGTATCAAAAATTGCTGGATTTGTGATGATTATTCGCATTTTCTTAGTTATTTTCGCAGCAATTCCTGTTCAAAATGAAACAACATCACTATTAAGTAATATGGGCATCTATATTGCAGTTCTTGCTGGTATCACAATGATTATTGGAAATAGTGTTGCCTTAAAGCAGTACAATATAAAACGAATGCTTGCGTATTCAGGAGTGGCGCATGCTGGTTATTTACTTGTACCGTTCGTAGCGTTGTCACCATTCCTTATGGATAGCATGTGGTTTTACATGCTTGCTTATGTACTGATGAATATCGGAGCATTTGCGATTATTCACGGAATAATCTTACAAACGGGACAAGAAAATGTATCTGCTTTTGCAGGTTTATATAAACGATCACCGTTTGCAGCGGTCATGATGACAATTTTTATGTTGTCACTTGCTGGTATTCCGGGGACAGCGGGATTTATTGGGAAGATTAACATCTTTTTAGGAGCCTTTATCGTCCAGCCGGCTCATTACGTACTAGCATCAATTATGATGGGGACAACGGTAATCTCGTTCGTCTATTATTTCCGCATTTTGCAGCAAATATTTTTCCGCCGCGCAGAAAGTGAAGAGCGTATCGTTCTTCCGGTTAACTTGAAAATAGTTGTAAGCCTTTGTGCAATTGCAACAGTCGTGCTTGGTATATTGCCAGCAATCGGATACCATTTCTTTTACGATTATTTTCCACTTATGAAGGATTTCTTCTTTGTTGGGAACGTGGTACAATAGTAAAAATTGAAAGTGTAGAGCATGTACTCTACACTTTTTATTTTGGTTATTTTTTGTTTACTATACAAGTAGTAAGTGGATGGAACCAATCGAGTTCATACGAGCAGTTATGCATCAGGATATGCGAAAATTACTGCCTGTTAGAGCGGGATAAAGTGAAACTATCTTTTGGGAACGATTTTTTCCAAAAAGATTAGTTGAACCAATCGGGTTCATACGGGCAGTTATGCATCAAGATATACGAAAGTTACTGCCCGTTAGAGCGGGATGAAGGGGTCGATTTTCTATGGCGCAAATTTTAGGGCAACAAGCACTCATTGCGATTGTGTCGCATTTACTGTTTATTACCATTACGTGGTGGGCGCTGCAGGGCCTTCACGTAGAACGCCTGATGAAATCAGGAAAAGTACTGCAAATGAGAGTATTCATGATCCTTGTAACGATTGCCATCGGTGCATCTGTGAGTAACTTTTTCCTTGATTATTTAGGGTATTCAAAGAGTTTAACGTACCTTGTAAAGTAAAAAGTACAACGTATAGAACCATCCTTCTCCGTCAACAATGGGGACTAGGAGGGGATGAACGTGAAAAAGATGCAAGCCGTGCTTTTGATTGTTGTGAGTGCTGTTATATTTTTAGCTGGGTATAGAGAAATGAAACCTGTTAGCGATCAGGAAAAAATGGAAAGTATGATCGCAGCTTTAGAGAAACATGGTGCAGATGTTGAGCATTGGTCTTGGTTAGCGCGGGAAACAAAGACAATTTCAAATATACATACGTTTGAAGAGTTACTTAGTCAAATTAAGCAACGTGCAAATGTAGAAGAATGGAAAATTGAACACTCTAGGGACGGTTATAAAGCAACAGCACAAAAAAGTTTTTCTTCTCATGAAGAAAGGCTAGTAGTTACGTGGACAATGGAAAATACTAAAGAAAACACTTTCATTATATATGAAGTGAGCGGGGCAAATTGGGACCCAAAATATATTGATAAAACGAATAAAATTTTTAATACAAAACCAAAAATTTATACTTGTATTCAAGGTGCGCTCAGTGATAAGATTGAAGGTGTTTTGCAAGATAAAGCCAATGAAGTTTTGAAAGATCTTTCAGCAAGAATGATTGAAAAAGTAGAAGAAAGAGCATTTGTGTCAGTCTCCGCATATAATAAAAAATGGAATGACGCTCTTTCAACAAATAAAGAGAAAATCAATGTGCAAATAGCAATACGTTCTACGAACAACAAGAATACAATTGTGGTTGGCACACCGATCATAACTTCTGAGTATTGAATATATGTGAAAAAAGGACACGGAGGGGAATAACTTGGAAAAGATCATCGTCCGTGGCGGAAAGCGGTTGAACGGCACAGTGCGCGTAGAGGGCGCAAAAAACGCTGTATTACCTATAATCGCTGCAGCCCTATTAGCGAGTGATGGAAAGAATGTACTATCTGAAGTACCAGAACTTTCAGATGTATACACAATTAATGAAGTATTACGTCATTTGAATGCAGAAGTATCTTTTGCAAACAATGAGGTAACAATTGATGCATCCAAAGAACTAAACATCGAGGCACCATTTGAATATGTACGTAAGATGCGCGCGTCCGTTCTTGTAATGGGACCGCTTTTAGCACGTAATGGTCGTGCACGCATTGCGCTTCCTGGTGGTTGTGCAATCGGTTCACGTCCAATTGACCAACATTTAAAAGGCTTTGAAGCTATGGGAGCAAAAGTAAAAGTTGGTAACGGGTTTGTTGAAGCGTATGTAGACGGTAGATTAACAGGTGCGAAAATTTACTTAGATTTCCCGAGCGTAGGGGCAACAGAAAACATTATGTCTGCTGCTGTATTAGCAGAAGGGACAACAGTGCTTGAAAACGCAGCAAAAGAGCCAGAAATCGTAGACTTAGCGAACTTCTTAAACGCAATGGGCGCAAAAGTACGCGGCGCTGGAACTGGCACAATTCGTATTGAAGGTGTCGATAAATTATATGGTGCAAACCATTCAATTATTCCTGACCGCGTTGAAGCAGGAACATTTATGGTGGCAGCAGCAATTACAGGTGGAAACGTGTTAATTGAAAATGCTGTACCAGAACATTTACGCTCTATTACAGCGAAAATGGAAGAAATGGGCGTTACAATTATTGAGGAAAACGAAGGTGTACGCGTTATTGGCCCAGATGAGTTAAAAGCGGCTGATATTAAAACGATGCCACACCCAGGATTCCCAACAGATATGCAATCACAAATGATGGCATTATTATTAAAAGCGAACGGCACAAGCATGATTACGGAAACAGTATTCGAAAACCGCTTCATGCATGTGGAAGAATTCCGCCGTATGAATGCGGATATTAAAATCGAAGGCCGTTCTGTAATTATGAATGGACCAGGTAACCTGCAAGGTGCTGAAGTAGCAGCAACAGATTTACGTGCTGCAGCAGCATTAATCTTAGCTGGTTTAGTATCTGAAGGTCATACGCGCGTAACAGAATTAAAACATCTTGACCGCGGATATGTAAATTTCCATGGCAAGTTAGCTGCATTAGGTGCAGATATTGAACGTGTAACTGAACAAGTGGAAGAAGTAGCAGAACAACAAGTATCTGATCTTCACGCTTAATAGGGATAGCTTCTATGCTTTGGCATGGAAGCTATTTTTTTATGTATTGTTACTGTTATAGTCAGAAAACAGAATATTTATGCCTGTTTCATTACAAATATTCTAAAAATTTAAATTCGTGTCATGTTAGGAAGAAGAAAAAGAACTTGTTCTAAATGCTTGTCTTACTCCATAAGAATGAAATGAGTCTAATTTCATAGTGGAGGAAAGCAATGAAAACTACGAAACCAATTATGGTCATCGTAACGCTATTAGTAGCGTTAGTGATTATCGTACCAAGCATGCTTGTTTTTCCGTTTGCAAAAGCGAAAGAGGAAAAGCATAATACGCCTTCTGCTCCTCCAGCAGCGCAAAGTGCGCAAGCTCCTTCTCCTACAAAAACAAATGTGCAAGTATCTGTGTATCGCAGCAAACAAAAGAAGGTTGAAACTGTTGGAATTGAAGACTATGTTGCCGGAGTTGTCGCTGCAGAAATGCCAGCAAGTTTTGAAATAGAAGCATTAAAAGCACAGGCATTAGCGGCACGTACATTCGTTGTGAAGCGGATGTTAAGCGGGCAAAAGCTTCAAAATAAAGCAGATGTAACAGATACAGTAGACAATCAAGTGTACAGAAATAAAGAAGAGCTAAAAGAACAATGGGGAAAAGAGTATGAAGGCAAAATGCAGCGTATTGAAGAAGCGGTATCGAAAACAGCCGGACAAGTTTTAACGTATGAAGGGAGTCCAATTACAGCGTCATTCTTCTCGACAAGTAATGGCTATACAGAAAATGCCGTAGATTATTGGGGCAGCGACTATCCATACTTAAAAAGTGTAAGTAGTCCGTGGGATCAACAAGCACCAAAAGAACAAACCTTTACTGTTGCTGACTTTCAAAAGCGCCTTGGCGTGAAAGTATTAGCAAATGGTAATGTTGGCAACATTAAAGAACGTACAGAAGGAAAGCGCGTAAAGGAAGTTGAATTTCAAGGGAAAATGTTAACGGGAAGAGACGTACGAGATAAGTTAGGTTTACGTTCTTCTGACTTTACGTGGAAGCAGCAAGGAGACCAAGTTATTGTCACAACGAAAGGTTATGGTCACGGCGTTGGGATGAGCCAATATGGTGCCAATGGAATGGCCAAGGAAGGTAAGACGTATACAGATATTGTTGAACATTATTATAAAGGCGTGGCAATTTCAGCATTGAATCAGTATGAGGGAAAATTAACGGCGAAGAAGTAAAAGCATAGCGCAGAAGCGTTATGCTTTTTTTCGTGCGTGACTGAGGAGTTCTAATTTTGTCGAATGGTCTTTAAATGGTATCAAAGCGCCGATAAGTGATGTAAAATCCGCATAAAAGAATCATAATTTTCCAAATGATGTTTGATATAATGGAATAAAAAACCAAAGTAGAGGTGAGAGGATGGCGTTATTAGAACTGAACCAATTGGCAAAGACGAATGTTTTGCCATCTATTCAGTTAGAAATTGAGAATGGGCAGTGTGTTGTGCTGCAATGCAATAATCATATTGGTAAAACGCTGCACCGCATTATCATGGGAGAAGAAGAAGCATCGACGGGGACAGTATTGTTTGATGGCCAGCCGCTTGGGAAACATTCTTTTTCTCGAATCGGTTTTTGTTTTTTAGATGATGAGGCGTACGAACGACTCACGGTAAAAGATTACTTTACTTTTTGGCGAGGATTGTATGGTAATGGATTATCGGTAGATGAAGTTGTCCAGTTTGTGGGCCTTTTGGATAAAAAAGAGGTAAGAATAAGGGAGCTAACCTTTTCTGAAAAGCGCCGCCTTCATATTGGGAGAAGTATGGTACATAATCCGGAGCTTGTTATTTTGGAAGAACCGGAACAAAACGTAGATATTGAAAGTACAATTATTATTCGAAATGTCATTACGAAGTTAAAAGAACAGGGAAAAGCTGTTTTTATTACTTCTGCCTTTCTTTCAGATGCTTTATCTTTAACGGAGGACGTGTACGTATTACATCCAGATGGCGTGAAAAAAGTGGAAATTGAACAAGAAGAACAGATAGAGTCTGAAGACGAAAAGGTAATCGAAATGATTCCGCAAATGAAATTAGAACGCATCCCGGCAAAAGTAAACGATAAAATTATTTTATTAGATCCAATGGAAATGCAATTTATTGAAACACAAAATGGAATTACACATATTCATGTGCGTGATGGTGATTTTACTTGTGCACTTACGTTAAGTGAATTAGAGGAGCGATTAAAAGGCTTCGGATTCTTCAGGTGTCATCGCTCTTACCTTGTGAACTTACAACGTGTACGAGAAGTGATTACATGGACGCGAAACAGCTATAGTTTAATCCTAGATGATGAACGAAAAACATCAATTCCGCTGTCAAAAGGAAGAATGGATGAATTGAAAGATGTAATTGGACTGTAAATGTATGTTGCGTTAACCCTGATATTACTTCACTCGCCTCTTATGGTGTTTCAATGAGCTGAAATTATGCGCCATTCACCGGTAAAAATACTCCTTTTACCGGTATTTTACTGCAAAACCCTTTTGTTTTTCATATGATTGACTCAAGAAAAGCGTAAACAAACAAGCGGAGGCGGCTAGCCAGTCGCCAAAGCGCATTTTATCTATAAATGAAAAGCAAAGGGGATGACGAAATGACGTTGGCAATTGAAATGAAAGATGTGATGAAAAACTTCGATAGCAAAACAGCGCTTCGCAATGTAAATATTGAAGTAAAGAAAGGAGAAATCTTCGGGTTTCTTGGTCCGAGTGGATCTGGAAAAACAACAACTGTAAAAATATTAACTGCGCAGTTACTTCATAGTGTAGGAACGGTAAAAGTGCTAGGACAAGATATTACAGGGCCAGGCAGCATTGATTATAAACGAATTGGTATTTTAACAGATAATAGCGGTTTATATGAAAGACTTAGCATTTATGATAACTTACTATTATTTTGTGACTTATACGATTGTAAAAAAGAACGAATCGATGAAGTATTAGCACAAGTGAACTTATTAGATGATAAAAAGACGCAGGTGAAAAAGCTCTCAAAAGGAATGAAGCAGCGCGTGACGCTAGCGAGGGCCATTTTGCATAAACCCGATATTCTTTTCTTAGATGAACCAACATCAGCGCTTGATCCGGTGAATGTTCAAAACATTCATAATATCTTAAGGGATTTAAATAAAGAAGGAACGACAATCTTCTTAACGACTCACAATATGGATGAAGCAGAAACACTTTGCGGCCGCATCGCGTTCTTATGCGGCGGGGAAATTGTCGCACTGGATACGCCAGAAAACTTACGACTGCAATATGCGAAAGATAAAATTGAAGTTGTGTTAAAAGATAAGAAAAAAGAAACAGTGCAAAAAGATGAATTAGGAGCGAAACGTATTTCAGAATGGATGAGAAAAGGTGAATTACTATCAATTCATTCTTATGAGCCGACGTTAGGGGACATTTTTATTGAAGTAACTGGGAGGGGATTATGATGACATTTTCTATGAAGAGGTTTTCGGCGATTGTTCGGAAGGAAATATATGATGCAGGGAAGAATTCACAAGTTTTAATTATGGCGCTGCTGCCAATTCTACTCTCTCTTTTCTATAGTAATATGGGTTCACAGAAAGAGTTTTTAGCTAGTTTTACGATTTCAATGACGCTTACAATGGTAGGATGTTATGTGCAAGCTATTATTATTGCTGAAGAAAAGGAAAAGCATACATTACGTGTCTTGATGTTATCACCGGCAAATCCATTGGAAGTTATTTTAGGGAAAAGTATATTAACGATAGTATTCGTCATAGCAGCAAGCTTCGTTAGTTTATTAATTTTAGGAACTTTAAAAGGAAACATTGGAATGTTAGTTCTAATTATTCTATTTGGTACATTGTTATGTATTGTATTAGGTACAATTGTTGGGTTATTATCACAAAATATTGCACAGACATCCATTATAGGTCTGCCGGTATTCTTATTGTTTATGATGGGACCGATGTTACAAGGGTTTGTAAAAAATGAAGTTGTAATAAAAACGGTTAGGCTTCTTCCGACAAATCATATTACAGAGGGTCTCGATAAAGCAATGCGTGGAAAGGAATTCTTCGCTATTCAAGAGCATTTAATTAATAACGCCATTTGGATGGCAGCGCTGATGGTGATTTGCTTCTTCGTCTACAAAAAGAAACAACTAGACTAAAAAACTGAGCATTTTGGCTCAGTTTTTTCTTTTTTTTATCATTTCCTCGGAAATTTTGTAATTCAGATGCATAATTTTACAAATTTTGTCGAAAAGTAATCAGTTTTAGATTGTATAGGATGGATGAATCTTGTTCAAAATGATTGCTGAGGTGATGATAGAATGAGAGAGAGGGAAAACAAGAAGTCTTCTCGAAAAGTAGTGCATTTATTTCAAAAGCGTTGGGTATTCCCGACACTATACATTGTGTGTGCAGCGGTAATTTTAACAGTTGCATTATGGTATCAGGCAACGAATACGAAAAAGACGCCTGATAAAAATCAAGCAGCGCCGCAAAACGTAAGTGAAATTCCTACAATGCCAGTTACAAAATCTTCAGAAGTTGTGAAGATGCCAGCTGCAAATGCAGCCGACGTTGTTGTAAAGAAGAAGTTTTACGAAGATAAAGCAGCAGCCGAAGAGCAAGAACAAGCACTTGTCTTTTATAACAACACATACTCTGCGAATAAAGGAATTGATATCGCAGCAAAAAATGGGAAAGAGTTTGATGTCATAGCGGCATTAAGCGGTACCGTTACAAAAGCGGAAAAAGATCCACTTCTTGGCTATGTTGTAACAGTTGACAGCGGCAATGGCGTTACAACGTTTTATCAAAGCTTAGGCAGTGCAAAAGTGGAAAAAGGCGCGAAAATCAATCAAGGTGAAGTGTTAGGAAAAGCAGGGCAAAGTGAAATGAACAAAGAAGCAGGCTATCACGTTCATTTCGAAGTTCGTAAAGAAAACGTTGCAGTAAACCCAGAGAATTACTTCGACAAGTCTATTGCGGATATTAAAGTTGAAAAGCAAGAAAAGAAAAAAGAAGAAAAATCAACAAATGGCGCAACTGATGATAAGCAAAAAGAAGAGAAATCAACAAACGGCGCAACGAATGATAAGCAAAAAGACGAGAAGTCTACAAACGGCTCAGCTGATGACAAGCAAAAAGAAGAAAAATCAACAAACGGTTCAGCTAATGACAAGCAAAAAGACGAGAAGTCTACAAATAGCTCATCAAGTCAAGATGATAGCTCTTCTGCTGACCAAGGAGAGTAATATACGAAACCATCAGCCCTCTATACGAGGATTGATGGTTTTATTTTTATATAAAAATAATTAATATCTTTAAAAAACCTGTAACAGCAAGGAAATTGGACAGAATTCTCGAATATATATTACTAAAAGGAGGGGATTACTGTGTCATTGCTATTTGTTCTGTCGATTGCACTTATTTTATTGTTTGTTTTATTTTCATTATATTATTTAATTACGAGCAAAAGAGAAGTCCCCCGTCAAAGCCTTTGGGAAGAAAATATAGATCAAGAAGAATGACGCTTTCATCAGGCGTCATTTTTTTTGCCCCTTAAAGGGCCTATATAGGAAGAAAAACTTTCATTTTCACAGATTTCTCATGAAAAAATGTAATTTTTGTCAATGTAGTCCGCAAAAATACAGAACTTGTAGCATATAAATACAATGCGGGCAATAGAATGGTATAAACCAAAGCAAAGAGAGTGTTTGAGGTGAGAAATCGTGGATCATTTTATTATAAATCCCAGGAAGTATAACGCTTACAAACAGCATTCGAACGTACAGCCTAGTCATATGCAGCGAGTCTCATTTCACCCTTCTCACATCCAATTTAGGGAGGCGAGTGGTGTGCACGATTACATCAAAGAGAGAACAATCAAGATTGGGAAGTATATCGTGGAGACAAGAAAAACAGTTCGTGTGATTGCAAAGGAATTTGGTGTATCAAAAAGTACTGTGCATAAAGATTTAACAGAACGCTTACCAGAAATTAATCCAGAGCTCGCAAATGAAGTGAAGGAAATTCTTGATTATCATAAGTCAATTCGCCACCTCCGCGGCGGCGAAGCAACGAAGCAAAAGTATCAAAAAGAGGATACAGAAAAAATCGTGCGTCAATAATCTGACAATCAGCAAACATTCCTAATAAAAGGTGAAAAAATTAGGTAGAATTCATTTCTTCAATATTACGTTTCTACAAAGAGTATGCTAAAATTAGAAATTAGGTGTAAAGTATTCGGGTTTAGCCTGATTTATATATTGAGGAGGAAAACACAGGAATGTTTGCGAGAGATATCGGAATTGACCTTGGCACGGCCAACGTATTGATTCATGTAAAAGGTAAAGGGATTGTATTAAATGAACCGTCTGTTGTGGCAATTGACCGCAATACGGGAAAAGTATTAGCGGTAGGTGAAGAAGCAAGACGCATGGTAGGGCGTACACCTGGAAACATTGTAGCGATTCGTCCGCTAAAAGATGGTGTAATTGCTGATTTCGAAATTACAGAAGCGATGTTAAAACATTTCATTAACAAACTAGACGTAAAAGGCTTCTTGTCAAAACCTCGCATTTTAATTTGTTGTCCAACAAACATCACATCTGTAGAACAAAAAGCGATTCGTGAAGCTGCTGAGAGATCGGGCGGTAAAAAAGTATACTTAGAAGAAGAACCAAAAGTAGCTGCTGTTGGTGCTGGTATGGAAATCTTCCAACCAAGCGGAAATATGGTTGTGGATATTGGTGGAGGTACAACTGATATTGCGGTACTTTCTATGGGCGATATCGTTACCTCCTCTTCCATTAAAATGGCAGGCGATAAGTTTGATATGGAGATCCTAAACTATATTAAACGTAAGTATAAGCTATTAATTGGAGAACGTACAGCAGAAGATATTAAAATTAAAGTAGGTACAGTGTTCCCAGGTGCACGCAGTGAAGAACTTGAAATTCGCGGCCGTGACATGGTAACAGGTCTGCCTCGCACAATTACAGTATGCTCTGAAGAAATTACAGAGGCATTGAAAGAAAACGCAGCTGTTATTGTACAAGCTGCAAAAGGTGTATTAGAACGTACACCGCCTGAATTATCTGCTGATATTATCGACCGCGGCGTTATTTTAACGGGCGGCGGCGCACTACTGCACGGCATTGACATGCTTCTTGCAGAAGAATTAAAAGTACCTGTATTGATCGCGGAAAATCCAATGCACTGTGTAGCAGTTGGAACGGGTATCATGCTTGAGAACATCGACAAGTTACCACGCCGCGCTTTACTATAAGTAACAACGAACGTTAGGCAATATGCCTAACGTTTTTTTATTTCGCTAGTTACGGAAAGCAAGCCCTCCGCCTCAAGATTCAAAGAGAAATGAAGAAGATAGATGAAGAAAAAACCACTGATAGAAGATTTACTATATATTTATCTCTAAAAATATATAGTTTTTGCGAAAAATGTAGAAATATAAAGGAAATTGGAGAAAAATAAGCCTTTACTGATATATTTTAGCAAATTTGCCATTTCCCATATTGGAAGCGCTTATACTATAATGAAGCCGAATACGACACATGAGGTAATGTGCCTCCCGGCATATTACCTTCCCCTAACTTGGGCATATGCTCTTTTCTGCCTCCATGTCAACCGTAGTTATTTCTGTTATACTAAAATTTGTAGGAAAGAAAGAGTATATGCATTTTTTTAAAGCGACACGAAGCAGGAAGGACTGCTTCGTTTTTTTCATAATGACAAACAATGAATAAAGTGGGATAATAATATATAACCAAGTACTAAGACTAATTTCTAAAAAAGGAGCGATACATAATGTTGAACATAGAGCAAATTAAAGAAATTATCCCGCATCGCTATCCATTTCTACTTGTTGATCAAGTTCTTGAAGTAGAAGAAGGAAAACGTGCGGTTGGTATTAAAAACGTATCTGCAAATGAAGAATACTTTAACGGTCATTTTCCTGATTATGCAGTAATGCCGGGAGTATTAATCGTTGAGGCACTAGCACAAGTCGGAGCAATTGCTGTTTTAAAGAAAGAAGAAAACCGCGGCCGTCTTGCTTTCTTTGCTGGTATTGACAACTGCCGCTTCAAAAGACAAGTACGCCCAGGGGATCAGCTTCGCTTAGAAGTAGAAATGACGCGCGTACGCGGTCCGATTGGAAAAGGAAAAGCAGTCGCAACAGTAAATGGCGAGATTGCTTGTGAAGCGGAAATTACATTTGCGCTTGGAGATAAAAAGGAATAATTTGAAAAAGAACACTCGGCAGAGTGTTCTTTTTTATGAAAAAATTTCACTATGTGTATATTTTAAAGTGAGAATAGTTCATGGAATAAAACCTGCTGTACATAACATCTTAATGCGTTTTCTCAACAATTTAAAGAATATACTGAAAATATAAAAATAAACGTGTTGATAAATAATTATATTTTATGTATGATTTGTATATCCGATTCATTATAAAGAACGATATTCTCATAAGAAAAGAAAAATAGGCTTTTTGGGTTATGAACGAGTGATGTACAAGGACTTTTATAACACAATGTTCTTATATAAGAACATTAAGGGTGATGGATTTTAAAATGTAAATAATGTTCTAGAGGAAGAGAGGATGTTTATGTTCACGAAAAGAGGAAAAGCAGTTCGTCAGTTAATTACACATATAAAACCAAAATCGCAAATTGCTGAACAATATCGTAACATTCGAACTAATATTCATTTTTCTACAGTTGGAAGTGACATCCGTTCCATTCTTGTTACATCTCCAAGTGCAGGAGAGGGAAAAACAACGACAATTGCCAATTTAGCGGTTGTATTTGGACAACAAGGAAAAAAAGTACTCGTCATTGATGCAGATATGCGAAAACCAACGTTGCACGAGCTTTTTCAAGTAGATACTTATTATGGTTTAACAAGTGTCTTATCCGGACAAGCATCTTTAGAAAAATGTGTACAAGAGACGGATATGGAAAATGTCTCGTTTTTATCATCTGGTCCTCTTCCGCCGAATCCAGCAGAGTTATTAGGATTTCGGATGATAGAAGATGTGCTGCAAAAGGCGTATCAACAATTTGATCTTATTTTAGTCGATACACCACCTGTTCTTGCTGTAACAGATGCACATATCCTTGCTAATCAATGTGATGGTATTATCCTTGTCGTGCGCAGCGAATCGACAGAGAAAGAGAAAGCTGTAAAAGCGAAACAAGTGCTTGAGCATGCATCTGGAAAGGTATTAGGCGTTATCTTAAATGCCAAAGAAGAATCGAAAAGTAAATATGGCTACTATTAATATCATATTTTCATAAAATGATTTCTTTTGTACGTAAAAAACTGAAAGATGGAGGAACTTATGGAGGAAACGATTAGTTTAAAAGAGTTATTTCAAATTTTACGAAAACGTTTAGTAATGATCCTTTCAATCACATTTAGCGCAGCCATCATTAGTGCAATTATAAGCTATTTCTTTATGACGCCAATTTATCAATCTTCAACGCAAATTCTTGTGAACCAGAAGAAGCAAGAAGGAGCAGCTCTGCAAATCAGTGACGTACAAACCAATGTTCAATTAACAAATACATATAAGGTAATCATTAAAAGTCCAGTTATTTTAGATCAAGTGAAAGACAAACTGAAGTTAAATACAGGAGCGCAAGATTTAACACAGAAGATTGACGTTACAAATGAGAAAGATTCACAAGTCATTTCTGTTACAGCGCAAGATAAAGATCCGAAAGTAGCACGCGATATTGCGAACACAACAGCAGAAGTGTTTCAAACTGAAGTAGCAAAAATTATGAGTGTCGATAACGTAACTGTATTATCGAAAGCAGAAGTAGTAGAGCATCAATCACCAATTAAGCCGCGCCCAACGTTAAACATTGCAATTGCCTTTGTTGTTGGATTCATGGCTTCTATCGGTCTTGCATTCTTACTAGAATACTTAGATAACACATTGAAAAAAGAAGAGGATATTGAGGATTTACTTGGCTTACCTGTATTAGGGATTATAGCTCGTATGGATGAAGAAGGAAAAGAACCAAAAGCATATGGAGCAGCAGCGAAGAAAGTAAGGGGACATTCCATTGGTTCTTAATGCTATCAACGCATCGCATATAGCCAGTCAGAGCAAAAAGAATGAAGGGGCTTCTTACTACAGTACAAACAAAAGAGGTGTGTGCTCTGTACACATCTCTTCCAAGCTGATTAAACATATTTACATATATAAATGTGAATATAAGAATGTATAAATTCGGAAAGGAAGAAAAGCATGATTGATTTGCATTGTCACATTTTACCGGGTGTTGATGACGGACCACAGACCGTAACAGAAAGCATCGCAATGGCAAAGCAAGCTGTCGCAGAAGGAATTCATACCATTGTCGCCACTCCCCATCATCAAAATGGAGTATATGTCAACGAACGGATAGGGATTCTTAACCTGGTAAAACATTTTAATGGGATATTGAGAGAAAGTGATGTGGCATTGAAGGTTTTACCAGGCCAAGAAATTCGTTTATACGGTGATTTGTTAACAGACTATGAAATGCATCAAATCGTCACATTAAATGAAACGAATACATACATTTTTATTGAATTTCCATCCAATCACGTACCACGTTATGCAGAACAAATGCTGTACGAATTACGAATGAAGGGATTAATCCCTATCATTGTTCACCCAGAGCGCAATGCACAGTTCATTGAGCGACCTGATCAGTTATACAATTTCGTCAGCAAAGGAGTGCTCACCCAAGTAACGGCAGGGAGCTTACTTGGGAACTTCGGAAAGAAAATCAAAAAATTTTCACTGCAACTCATCGAACACAACTTAACGCATATGATCGCATCTGATGCTCATAACACAACAACAAGAGCGTTTCATCTCCAAGATGGCTATGATGTCATCGGAAAAGAATTTGGCACCAGTATACTCATGCACTTCAAAGAAAATCCATATTTGATTATCAGTGGTAATTCTATTTATAAAGAAAGTCCAGAACGCATTCGCCGTAAAAAACTATTCGGCATGTTTTAACGTATCGTTTGGTGATGTCTCCTAACCATTATCAACGGAGGCACTCGGTTGTGCTGTGGGTAAAAATACCTTAGACGCGTGTCGTCGAGAGCATGATGTGAGGGTGGGTTAGATGCCCAATATTTTTAAATAAAAGCTCTAGCTATGGGGTTGTTTAGGGGGACGCTATAGCTAGAGTTTTTGTGATTTAGATATATAAGCTAGGGGGATTAAGAATGAAGCAAGTAAGAAAAGCCATTATTCCAGCAGCTGGGCTTGGAACACGATTCTTACCAGCGACAAAAGCAATGCCAAAAGAAATGTTACCCATCGTTGATAAACCAACCATTCAATACATCGTAGAAGAAGCTATTGTTTCGGGAATTGAAGATATCATTATCGTCACAGGGAAAGGGAAGCGTGCCATTGAAGATCACTTCGATCACTCCTTTGAGCTAGAGCAAAACTTATTAGAAAAAGGAAAGTATGACGTACTTGAAAAAGTACAAGAATCTTCGAAGATTAATATTCACTACATACGTCAAAAAGAACCGAAAGGACTTGGACATGCAGTATGGTGTGCCCGCAAATTCATTGGGAATGAGCCCTTTGCTGTATTACTCGGCGATGACATCGTCCAAGCAGAAACACCGTGTTTACGTCAATTAATAAACGAATATGACGTAACAAAATCTTCTGTCATCGGAGTGCAAACAGTACCTGAAAACGAAACGCACCGCTACGGCATCATTGATCCAATCCAGCAAAATGACCGCCGCTATCAAGTTCGTACCTTCGTAGAAAAACCAGCGCAAGGAACAGCACCATCGAATCTAGCCATTATGGGCCGCTACGTCTTAACACCAGAAATCTTCATGTTCCTAGAAGACCAGCAAACAGGTGCGGGCGGAGAAATTCAGTTAACCGACGCAATTGGGCGCCTAAATGAAATTCAGCGGGTGTTTGCTTATGATTTTGAAGGTACTCGCTATGATGTTGGAGAGAAATTTGGATTTATTAAGACAACAATTGAAATGGCGCTTCAGCATGAGGAATTAAAAGAAGAATTGATGAAATATATGAATGAATTGGTGCGGGAAGGCAGCGTGCATGCATAAGGAGTGAGGTGGGAGAGCATTGGACTTGATGGAAGTATCAAGTGGGAATGTGGCGAAAAAAAAAGAAAGATTGCTAACTCGAGAAGAAGTAAATGCTCGCAAAGGATACTTAATCATGAAACGTTGCATCGATTTCATAGGAGCTTTATTTGGACTTATACTATTATTTCCTATTTTTGTGATTATACCGCTACTTATTAAATATGAAGACTCAAAAGGTCCGGTATTTTTCAAACAAATTCGTGTTGGAAAAGACGGAAAAGAATTTTACATGTATAAATTCCGCTCTATGGTAACAGACGCGGAAGAGCAGTTAAAGGATTTGTTAAAACATAATGAAGTATCAGGTGCGATGTTTAAGATGAAAGAAGATCCGCGTGTGACGAAGATTGGAAAATTCATTCGAAAAACGAGTATAGATGAGCTGCCTCAGTTATTAAATGTATTAAAAGGTGAAATGAGTTTAGTAGGACCACGTCCACCGCTGCCGAGAGAAGTGAAAGAATATACTGCTTACGATAAACAGAGGTTACTGGTTACACCAGGATGTACTGGGCTTTGGCAAGCGACGGAGAGAAATAGTGTCGGGTTTAAAGAGATGGTGGAACTAGATTTAGAGTATATACGAAATAGAAGCATTTTATATGATGTCAAAATCGTTTTAAAAACAGTAAAGGTATTGTTAGGATCAAATAATGCCTTTTGAAAAGGGGTCAGATAAATGATGGAAAAAGACTCTAACATTTACGTAGCAGGTCATCGTGGTTTAGTCGGTTCAGCCATTTTACGTAAACTACAAGAGCAAGGATATACAAATCTAGTATATAAAACGAGTAAAGAGCTAGACTTACGTAATCCGCAACAGGTAGATACGTTCTTTAAAGAAGAAAAGATCGATTATGTATTTCTAGCAGCTGCAAAAGTAGGCGGAATTGTCGCAAACAACGAATATCCTGCTGATTTTATTCGTGATAATTTAATGATTCAAACGAACGTAATTGATTCCGCATATCGCTCAGACGTGAAAAAGCTACTATTTCTAGGAAGTACATGCATTTATCCAAAAATGGCTCCACAGCCGTTAAAAGAAGAATATTTATTAACTGGTGAATTAGAGCCAACAAATGAACCATATGCAATCGCAAAAATTGCGGGCATTAAAATGTGTCAATCGTATAATCGCCAATACGGAACGAAATATATTTCTGTCATGCCAACAAACTTATATGGACCTAACGATAACTTTGATTTACATACATCACATGTATTGCCAGCACTTATTCGTAAGTTCCACGAAGCAAAAGAAAACAACGCTGAATTTGTAGAAGTATGGGGAACAGGCACACCACTTCGTGAATTCTTGTATTCTGATGATCTAGCAGATGCGTGCGTCTACTTAATGAACCACTATGAAGGCAATGAAATTGTAAATATTGGTGTAGGTGAAGATTTATCGATTAGAGAACTTGCGGAAAAAGTAAAAGCAACAGTGAGCTTTGAAGGTGAACTTCGCTTTGATATCTCTAAACCAGATGGTACACCTCGTAAATTAGTAGATATTTCGAAACTTAATTCTTTAGGCTGGAAAGCAACGACTTCTTTAGATGAAGGATTGAAGAAAGCTTATGAGTGGTTTTTACAAACTGAAAAAGAACTCGTAAGAAAATAATAAATTACATTACTTGGGGGAACAGACAGTATGAAAAGAGCACTTATTACAGGCGTAACAGGACAAGATGGATCTTACTTAGCAGAGTTCTTACTAGAAAAAGGATACGAAGTACACGGCATCATTCGCCGTAGTTCTTCCTATAATATGGAGCGTATTGAACAGTTAGTAAATGAAGAAATGGAAGGATTAAATAATCAAGAAAACTTCCACCTTCATTATGGTGATATTACAGATACATCAAACGTCATTCGTTTAATTAGTGAAATTCGCCCAGATGAAATTTATAACTTAGGTGCACAATCACACGTAAAAGTATCATTTGATGTACCAGAATATACAGCAGATGTAGACGGTGTAGGAACATTGCGTATTTTAGAAGCAGTACGCATCTTAGGATTAACAGAAACAACGCGTATTTACCAAGCTTCAACGTCTGAGTTATACGGTAAAGTACAAGAAGTACCGCAAACAGAAACAACACCATTTTATCCACGCTCTCCGTACGGCGTAGCGAAAATTTACGGTTTCTGGATTACGAAAAACTACCGTGAATCCTATAACATGTTCGCAGTAAACGGTATTTTATTCAACCACGAATCAGAACGCCGCGGAGAAACATTCGTCACAAGAAAAATTACACTCGCAGCAGCACGCATTGCACAAGAAAAACAAGAAACATTATATTTAGGAAACTTAGATTCCCTTCGTGACTGGGGCTATGCAAAAGATTACGTAGAATGCATGTGGTTAATTCTACAACATCACACACCAGAAGACTTCGTCATTGCTACAGGCGAAATGCACACCGTTCGTGAATTTACAACATTAGCATTCAAACATGTGGGCATTGAACTGGAATGGGTGGGAGAAGGTATAGAAGAAAAAGGCATCAACAAAGCAACTGGTAAAGTAGTTGTAGCAGTTGATCCTAAATTCTTCCGCCCAGCAGAAGTAGAACAATTATTAGGAGATCCAACAAAAGCGAAAACGTTATTAGGTTGGAATCCAACGAAGACTTCTTTTGAGGAGCTTGTTCGTATTATGGTTGAGGAAGATATGGGGAAAATTGAGAAGGAAAATAAATTGAAGACCATGTTTGATTGATCTAGATAGAGTGATAGAGATTTAATAGGTTATTACATTGGTACAAATTGCATAGTCGGATTAGAGGTGAAGCTTAGTAATTACACTCAATCACAATTTTAAGTGTAACAGCTATAATTGATAAAAGTTTGTATCCAGCGCCAAGATTTTTAAAAGTTTATTTCCATACTAGATGATATAGTCAATGGATTATTATTTACATTCATTAAAGTTATAAGGACTTTGCTTGTTTTATATTTTATATAGGTGTGATTTTTTATATTGTGATTGGGAGTTTGTTGATGATTAGATAAAAGTAGTTTGATGAGAAATTTAACACAACTTCACTAATTAGGAAGGTTGCTCAACAAAATTTAATTTTTTAGTAGTAAGTTCTAATGGTAAAGAGAGGGTAATTTTGAATAGTTGGTATATATGATAATAGATATCAAAAAGTTAAATGATTAGAAGGGGTATATATGAGAGTAGGAATTAATTTACTTTGGGTTAAACCTGGTAAAAGTGGTGGAATTGAATCATATATTAGAAATCTATTGGATGGTTTTAGTAATGGTGAATTTAAAGAGATTAATCAATTTGTACTATTTGTATCTTTAGATAATCATGAGACGTTTGAAACATATATAGATGATAAGAAATTTATAAAAGTAATATGTAATATTAAAAGTAGTGATGTTGCTAAAAGGATAATATGGGAGAATTTATTTTTAGACAAATATGCAAAAAAGAATGAATTAGATTGTATGTTTATTCCTGTATATAGCAAACCTTTATTACATAAAGGGTCATGTGCGTATATAACAGTGATTCATGATTTACAAGCGTTGCACTATCCGGAATACTTTACTAAAAAGAAATTACTTTGGTTAAAATTTGCGTGGAAAAGGGCAGCTCAAACATCTAATAAAATAATTGCCATATCAAAATTTGTAAAAGGTGATATTGTTGATAAATTGCATATTAATCCTTCTAAGATAGATGTTATTTATAATCCAATTAAAATAAGTAATAGTCACAACGATACTGTAATTGGGATTGATAAATATAATATTAAAAATAAAGAATATTTTTATGCAGTTTCTTCGATGTTACCTCATAAAAACTTAAAAACTCTTATTTATTTAATAAAAAAAATAGTAGATGATGATATGGATAGATTACCTAAAAAGCTTGTGCTTTCTGGGGTTGGTGGAAGCCAAGAAAGAGATCTTATAGAATTGATTAAAGAGTTAGGGATTGAACGTAACGTAATACTGACTGGATTTATCAGTAACGAGGAAAGAGATAGTTTATATGCAAATGCTTTCGCATTTTTGTTCCCAAGTTTATTTGAGGGATTTGGTATGCCTGTTATAGAAGGCTTGATGCAAGGTATCCCTGTCATAACAACTAATGTAACTTCAATTCCTGAGGTTTCGAAGATGCAGGCTACTTATGTAGAAGACCCTTTTTCACTTGAAGAATGGGTTGAAAAAATTTATATAGCTATGGCTAAACCACCACAAGAATTTTCAGGGGAAAATTATAGTATTGAAACTATTTCAAAGCAATATATAGATAGATTTTTAGAATTTAAAAAATAGAAACTATTTTGTTACTTGAGTGAGGGTTAATTTATGAGCATAGCATCGTATTTAAAAAGAATATATATTAATCAAGTTAAAGACCACATTAATGAAATTGATCCTACTAAACTATGGGCTTTTTTATCGTATATTCCTGAGCCTTATATGAAGAAATCAAATAGTAAGTATATGTTAAAACATCAAAATAGACGTGAAGCAATTCTAATAGGGGAGACGTTTAATGAATTAGGATATAATACTTTAAATATGCGTTTCGATAAAAAATTTTCTGAGGAAACTCTATATCAAAAGCAATGTAAAATTGTCTTTGGTATAGAACCTAATTTTAGGGAAATGGCTCAATCTTGTAAGAGTGCTTTGAAAATTTACTATGCAACCGGAGCGTATTACTCTCATCAAAATCATATGGTTATTTCTAGGACGGATGATGTAAATGAGAGGAAACAATCGAATATTCCATATAAGCGATTAGTAGGAGAACATAATAGTATAGATATAGCTGATTATGTAATTCAAATTGGGTCAGATTTAACCATTGATACTTACCCAGAACAATACAAAGAGAAAATATTTCCAATCAGGCAATCTTCTTTTGAATTTTTAAATTTAGATTTTGCTCAAAAGTCTCAAGTCAGTTCTAATCAAAATTATTTGTGGTTTGGTAGCCATGGTTCAATATTAAAAGGATTAGATCTAGTACTTGAATTTTTCTCGAATAATCCTAGTTTGAATCTTCATGTTATTGGTAATGTTGATAGGGAATTTGAACAAGTATTCCATAGAGAATTACATGAAACAAAAAATATACATTTTCATGGATATATTCCTATAAATGGCCTAAAGCTTTTGGAGATTGCTAATAAGTGTGCATTTATTATCTTTCCATCAGGTAGTGAGGGTGGATTACCCGGTAGTGTGATTAATATGATGAGATTAGGCTTAATTCCTATAGTGAGTAGGTATGCAGCGGATAATAATGTTAAGGAACTAGGAGTTTTAATGAACGACGTTACAATGGGAGAAATAGAAAAGGCGATACACCTCTCACAAGAAATTGATAAAAATGAAATTATGAATTTATATGATAAAAATTATAAGTATGTAAAAGAAAATTATAATTTGGAAATATTTAAAATGGACTTAGCAACTTCATTACAAAAAATTTTAAAAAGGGTATAGTCGACTTTTAATTTTTAATTTAGTGTTGGAAAAAACATATGCCCAAAAATTTATGATTATTATCCTAATTTAGAAAAAATAGTATACATACAAAAGTAGAATGTGCATTTGAATCACAAAAAATTTTAAAAAGTTATTCGAGACAACTATTAACTAAAAAAGAGTTTGTCTATATTACATGTGTTTAAAGAGAGTGGGCTCTATGAGGAATATTTTTGTTAAAACAGCTTTGTTTATATTTTATCTCTTGTTCTTAATGTCATCTTATGATAGTCCATTGCTGGGGAATTTGAGGTATGTAAGTATAGGGTTTATTAGTTTTATTTTTCTTCTAATTTATATAGCAATGTATGTTTGTAACAAAAAGGAATTGACGATTAATAGAGTGAGTGTACGACCGGTAATTTTTATGAATTTTATTTTGTATGTAACACTTGCTGTAATGTTGTTTTTTTCACAATATCAGTCAGTTTCCATAGTTAAATACTTGTCATTAGTATACTTGTTCATACTTACATTCTTTATATTGCCGTATTTAATTAGTTTTATTGGTTTAAAATCTAATACAAGAATACTAATTATAAGCATATTTTTATCTATACTAGTTTCATTTATTATTAATCCATATGGATATACGGATAGCGGTGGTGCTAGGTATGGAGTTGATGAGCGGTTAAAACTCTTTTTTGATACACCGAATACATTAGGGTCATTTAGTTGTTTAGGATTAATGTTAGTATTCTATAGTCTATATAAGAATAATTTTAAATTTAATATGCGATATCTGGTTTGTTCAGTTTTTTTTATAACATTTTTAATAAAGTCAGATACCAGGACGTCTATATATGCTTTAATAGCATTTGTTGTAATTCTTATCTATAAAGTGACTTTTAAAAATAAATATTTTAAGCCAATAAAGTACTTATTTGCAATTGTAATAACAGCATGTATCGGTGTGTATATTTACATGAATTATAGTTATGATGAACTAAATTATATTCTAAGTTTTAGATTAGATTATTTTAAGTTAGCGTTGAAACAACTAGTTATTAATGACTCTGTGTTAACTGGTAATGGAGCTTACTTAAACTCACAGATAGATGTTTTAGGTATTAGAGTGATTGACAACGGGTATATTTACACGCTGTATCAAAACGGGTTGATCTCTCTTTTAATATTAGTATCATTACTGATTACAATTTACTTTTTATTAAATAAGTATATTCTTGATTATAAAGATAAGATTTATATGTCAACGTACTTCTTGATTTTTCTCTTCATTTGTTTTTTTGAAAATAATCTTTTAAATTTAAGTGGCCTATATTGTATAGTAACGTACACGTATATATACTTTTTTTTACAATATGGCTATAGGTACGATGAAGAATATGTATAAAAAACGAGCGAAATAGAAGGAAATATAGTTTTATAAATACATTTTATATAGTTGTTTAAGATATAGGTTTATTAAATGGAAAAATTATCAAATTGAATAATTTAATGGAGTAAATTATGAAAAAAGAAAAAGTTATAAAATCTACATTAGTAATTGTAATTATAACCATACTTAGTAGAATTAGTGGATTTTTTAGGGATGCATTGATTGCTAGTAAGTTTGGAGCCACGTATTTAACAGATGCTTATAATGTAGCTTTAACTATACCGAATATCTTTTTTAACATTATAGGAATAGCAGTTTCGACTGCTATGATTCCTATTTTAACTTCAATTTATAAACAAAAGGGTAAAGAAGCTGTATTTAAATTTACAAATCAAACAATTTTTTCGTTATTAATAATTATGATTGTGTTATGTTTATTAGCATTTGCATATACAGAGGAAATAGTTAGGGTATTAGTTCCAAATTTCTCAGGAGATGAATACTTTTTAACGCTATATCTTACAAAATATAGCTTAGTGAATATTTTATTTATGAGTTTAAATAGTGCATATACTGCACTGCTTCAAACTTTTAATAAGTTTGGAGTGCCTGCGTTAGTAGGGTTTATTGTTAACCTACCAATAATAGTATATTTGCTTTTTAATAACCAGGCTAATATTGAAGAATTAATGATAGTCACCGTTATTGGTTTCGGTTTGCAAATTATCGTACAAATGCCTTCATTAATCAAGATGGGATATAGAATACAGTTTCACTTTGGTTTTAAAGATGGGAACTTTAAAAAACTACTCCAATTAATTTTTCCTGTTCTAATTGGAAGTGGGGTTAATCAAATTAATACATTTGTTGATAGATATATGGCCTCTTATCTTCCGGCAGGAAGTATAGCTGCTATGGATTTTGCGACTAAGTTGAGTACTAGTATTTATGCTATTTTTGCTTATGCTGTTGTTACAGTTATTTATCCGCTATTATCATCGATAAAAGTACAACAAGATTCTCAAAAATTAAACGAATTTGTGTATAAGGGTATAAATATCATTAATATCATTACGATCCCTTCTGCTCTAATTATGATGGTTTATAGTCAGGAGATGATAACATTAATCTTTAAAAGAGGGGCTTTTGATGATAAAGCTGTGCATATGACTTCAACAGCTTTAACGTATCTTTCTGTCGGAATTATTTTTTGGGGCATAAGAGACATATACAATAGAGTCTTTTATACGTTTAATGACAGCAAAACTCCTATGATCAATGGTATAATAGGGGTTTTTACTTGTATAGTAATAAACATACTTATTGTTGAGAGAGTGGGTATAGCAGGGTTAGCGATTTCTACAACAGTCTCGTCTATAGTGACAACTTGTTTATTACATAAATCCATTTCTAAAAAACTTTCGGGCTTTGAAAATAGATTTTTGTTAAAAAGTGTTTTTAAAATAACAATAGCGTCTGTTTTGTTAATTATCATTAGTATTAGTCTTGAAAGTCTAATTTTTATTCACTTATTTAATTCAATAATAGCTTTGATTATTAGTATATGCATAGCTTGTGTATGTTATGTATTCATTTTATTAAAGTTAGAAATACGAGAGGTTTCTATTATTTTTGAGATATCGAAAAATAAAAGAAATATAGCGGAATCTTCAGTTAGTTAGTTGTTTAATAGATTACTGTTATTACAAATTTAAGATGATCTAAGAAGTTCTATGAATTTTTGTTTAATTATAAGGTTTAAAAGTACACTGGTGTATTAGTTCAATCTTACATACTAGATAAGGATAGGTGGAAATGGAAAAAATTCTTTATGTTGCCTTTATTAGGGAGGATTCGGAGAGTTTAGGTTTTGTAAAAAAAGTGTATGCTCAATGTAGGGCGTTATCTAAATTAGGGAGTAAAAGCTATCTGTACATTTCACGTAAAGATAGCGCTGAATTATATGAATTTAGTGTAGAAAAGGTAGAGAAAGTATATTCTCTTAAATATTCTGATTTTTCTTGCTTTAAAGAAACAAACTTCCTTTTAATGAAAGCTAAAAATTTATTACGATTTCGTGAATATTTATTGGGCTTGTACAAAGTTATAAACCTTATTGAACCTAATAAGGTTTATATTCGGAGAATTATCCCAGTGACCAATAGCCTTGTAAAATTAGTAAAATATCTAGATCAACAAGGGATTAAAACTTTTTATGAATATCCAGATTTTCCTGATATACCGTGGATAAGACCCGAGAAAAAAACTATTTCTAATCAGGTGAAATATATTTTTGAAAAAAAGCAGGTTGCAAAATTAAAAAAATATCTGTATAAGCTTGTTGCTATATCTGTAGATGAGTCAATAACAGATGAACATATAGAGATAATATATATTCGTAATGGAATTGATATTAATAATATCCCAATGACTATGAGAGAAAAACAAGAAAGTGAAATCAACCTAGTGGGTGTTGCTAATATAGGTTTTTGGCATGCCTATGATAGGGTAATTAAAGGATTATATGAGTATTATCATAAAAATTCTAACCAAGTGAAAGTAAAGTTCCACATTGTGGGTGATGGGAAAGGAAAAGAGCAGTTAGAACAAATGGTTAATTACTATAATTTGAAAGAGTATGTAGTTTTCCATGGATCAAAAAATGGTCAAGAGTTAGATGTAATATTAAATCATAGTGATATAGGCATAGGGATTTTAGGGAATCATCGGAAAGAGTTATATGGTGATTCTTCATTGAAAAATAGAGAATACTGTGCTAGGGGTATTCCTTTTGTTATTGCTGCAAAAGATTTAGATTTTCCTGATGAACTGGAATTTGTACATCGTATAAAAGCGGATGAATCTGCAGTTAATATAGAAGAATTAATAGCATTTTATCATAATTTAGATGAATTAAATTTTAGGAGAAATATGAAGATATATGCTGAACAAAATTTACAGTGGGAAGACAAAATGAACCCGATTATATGTAATTAAAGCTTTCTATTGTTTTTTCGGTTAATTTAAATTATTTGTTTAATATTTTAATTAGAATAAGCAAGATACTTTTACATGAATAAAGAGGGATACATTAAATGAGAAAAATAGTTTTTGTAATTAATTATTTCTACCCTGATTTCGCCTCTACAGGCCAACTAATGACTGAGCTTTGTCTAGATTTACAAAATGATTTTGATATAACTGTTATTGCGGCTCAGCCTAATTATGCAGGTGAGGAAGTAAATACAAAAAAATTATTTGAAGAAGATCGTTTAGAGAATATGAAAATCATTCGAATTCGTTTACCTGAAGTTGATAAAACTTCTAAACTGAGCCGAATGAAATACATATTCTCTTATTTTATTCTAGCTAATATTGCACTTTTAAAAGAAAAAGGCGTAGACCTTATTTATACGATTTCACAACCGCCAGTTTTAGGTGGATTAATTGGTACAATTGGTAAATTTCTAAAGAGAACAAAGCATGTTTATAATGTTCAAGATTTTAATCCTGAACAAGCAGCTGCGGTAAGTTATACAGATAAACAATCTATATTTAAGATTGCTAAAAAGATAGACATGTTAAATTGTAACTGTGCAGATTGTGTCATTGTTGTTGGTAATGATATGAGTGAGACTTTAAAACAAAGATTTGGTGGAAAGAAAGCCCCAAATTATGCTGTTATTAATAACTGGACAAATGAGCAAGAAGTTGTTCCTTTGAATAAAACGAATGAGCATGTTCAACAATTTTTGAAAGAGAATAACTTAGAAGATAAGTTTATTATTATGTATTCAGGGAATGTAGGTTTATATTATGATCTTGAAAATATCATTAAAGTCACGGAGCATTTTAGGGAGCATAAAGATCTAGCTTTTGTATTTATTGGTGAGGGTGCAGTAAAGAAGGACATGCAAGAATATGTACATAACAACAAAATTTCAAATGCGTTCTTCTTACCATATCAACCGAAAGAGTTCATCAAGTACTCTTTAAATGCTGCCGATGTTCATTTAGTTGTTAATCAAAAAGGAATTAAAGGTGTTTCCGTTCCAAGTAAGATTTATGGAGTAATGGCTGCTGGGAAACCAATTTTAGGTGTTTTAGAGCAAGGTAGTGAAGCGCAAATGCTGATTGAGAAAAGTAATTCTGGAATTGTAGTAGAACCGCAAGATTATGAAGGGATTATTCAAACAATCGACCAATTTTATCAAATGGATAAGGATAAGATAAAAGAGTTAGGACTCAATGGTCGTGAGTATTTAGATGAGAATCTAAAACGTGAGATTTCCATTAATAAATATCGTAACTTATTAAAGCAGATATCAGAATCCTAATGTTACTTTAATAATGAATAAGAAAGGGATGCTTAAAGTATGAAGATTGCTGTAGTAGGTACAGGATATGTAGGTCTTGTTACAGGTGTAGCGTTATCTCATATCGGTCATGAAGTTACCTGTATTGATATTGACACAAAAAAAGTAGAAAGTATGCAAAAAGGAATTTCTCCTATATATGAACCAGGATTAGAAGAGCTTATGCTTCAAAATATTGAAGAGAATAGGCTCTTTTTTACTACAAGTCATCAAGAAGGATTCGTGAATGCTGACGTTATTTATATTGCGGTAGGTACACCAGAACGTGAAGATGGTTCAGCTAATCTATCGTATATTGAGCAAGTTGCAAAAGATATTGCGCCTAATGTAAATCATGACATTATTGTCGTAACGAAGAGTACAGTTCCTGTTGGAACAAACCATTACATCAAACAGTTGATTACAGAAAACCTTAAGAAGGATATAAAGGTAGAAGTTGTATCTAATCCAGAGTTTTTACGAGAAGGTTCTTCTGTTTATGATACATTCAACGGTGATCGTATTGTCATTGGTGCTGATAGTGAAGAGGCAGCTAATGTTATAGAAGAAATTAATAAACCGTTTGGGATTTCAGTTTATAAGACTGATATTCGCAGTGCCGAGATGATTAAATATGCTTCTAACGCATTTTTAGCTACAAAAATTAGCTTTGTTAATGAAATTGCAAATATTTGTGAAAAAGTTGGGGCAAATATTGAAGATGTAGCACATGGTATGGGACTAGATAAGCGTATTGGCTCGATGTTTTTAAATGCTGGTATTGGTTACGGAGGATCTTGCTTCCCGAAAGATACGAAAGCATTAACCAAAATTGCATCTAATGTTGATCTTGATTTTACACTTCTAAAAGCTGTTGTCCAAGTTAACAATAAACAGCAGCATAAACTAGTAAAGAGTGCACAATCAAGATTAGGATCATTGCGTGATAAGAAGGTTGCTGTATTAGGGTTGGCATTTAAGCCAAATACAGATGATATGCGTGAAGCGGCTTCTGTTGTTCTTATTAAAGAATTGATTGGCGAGGGTGCCAAAGTAACTGCATATGATCCAGTTGCGATTGAAAATGCTAAGAAATTGCTTCCTAGCACAGTACAATTTACAGATCATCTTCAAGAAGCTTTAGTAGATAAAGATGTAGCTTTCATTGTAACCGAATGGCAGCAAGTAAAGGAATTGGATGTAGCTTCTTTCTCTCAGTTTATGAAGCAACCAATTGTGTTTGATGGACGAAATTGCTTCGACTTGAAAGAAGTAAAGAAACATGAAATAGAGTACTATTCAATTGGACGAAATAGTGTACAAAATTTAAGACAGTTAGTTTAGGGATTTCATATAGAGTTTTTATTTGTTACAGAAGGGAGAGATAGAATAGTGAAGTTAGTTCTTTTATCAGGCGGATCAGGAAAACGCCTATGGCCACTATCAAATGACACACGTTCCAAACAATTTCTAAAAGTATTAGAAAACAAAGAAGGCACACGTCAATCTATGGTGCAACGTGTATGGGGCCAATTGAAATCAGTTGGTTTAAGTGATTCAGCTGTTATTGCTACATCAAAAACACAAACAGAAATGATTTATAATCAATTAGGTACAGATGTACCGTTAATTGTAGAACCGGAGCGGAGGGATACATTCCCAGCGATCGCACTTGCCGGTTCTTTTTTATTTTCTGAACAACATACCAGTTTAGATGAAACGGTTATTGTGTTGCCAGTTGATCCTTATGTAGAAGATAGCTTTTTTGAACGAGTGAAAGATTTAGAGGCTGCCCTGCAGGATTCGGGTGCTGACCTAGCTCTGATGGGGGTTGAACCAACGTATCCATCTTCTAAGTATGGATATATTGTGCCGACAGGAGAGAATGTTTCGCAAGAGCACTTCAATGTGGCACGTTTCACTGAGAAACCGAGTGAAGAAAAAGCAGTAACATTAATGGAACAAAAAGCATTATGGAACTGTGGTGTGTTTGCGTTCAAATTAAGATATTTAATCGATATATTAGAAGAGAAGAACCTTTCCGTTCTTTATCACGAACTCTCTAATCAGTATAATCAGCTTCCGAAAATCAGTTTTGATTATGAAGTCGTAGAAAAGGTAAATCATATTGTTGCGCTGCCTTATAAGGGATACTGGAAAGACCTTGGTACGTGGAATACTCTTACGGAGGAAATGGCAACGAACCAAATGGGAAAGGGAATTATGAGTGAAGACTCTCAAAATACTCATGTTGTAAATGAGTTAGAGATTCCTATTACTGTAGTCGGACTTTCTGATGTAGTTGTTGCGGCGAGTCCAGATGGGATTCTTGTTTCTGATAAAGCATCTAGCCCAAAGATTAAAGATTTAATTGGTACTTTTGATCAACCACCTATGTATGAAGAACGGATTTGGGGTTGGTCGAAGGTACTAGACTATGCAAAATATGAAAACGAAGAAATGGTAACGAAACGCATTTGTATTGAAGAAAATAAAAACTCTACCTATCATTACCACAATTTACGAAATGAAGTATGGACAATTATTCGCGGTGAAGGTGAGCTTATTTTAGATGGGAATATTCGCCGTGTGAAAGCTGGAGATATTGTTCATATCCCTGTTAATCGGCAGCATGCGATTCGTGCAATTAGTGAGTTAGAATTTATTGAGGTGCAAACAGGAAAAGAAGTAGTCGATACTGATTTTGTTCGTCTTTATACAAATTGGGATGATATTTTAACGCATTATTACCAATCACAAGCACAGGTTATTATGTAACCGCTAGAGTATTCTAGCGGTTTTTTCTTTTAAGGATCAAGGAATGAAACCATTATTCAGAAAGAAGGTAGTATGCAGCGATGAAATCACCGTTATTTTTACAACCTGTTCTCCAAGAAAGAATCTGGGGAGGAACGTCATTAGAGCAATTTAATTATGAATTGTCTTCTGAGTTCACTGGAGAATGCTGGGGTATTTCCGCACATCCAAATGGTTTAAGTGTTGTGAAAGACGGTATATATAAAGGAGCAACACTTGAACAGTTATGGAATGAACATCGTCATTTATTCGGCAATTACTCCTCTACACAATTTCCGCTTTTAACGAAAATATTAGATGCCAATACTGATTTGTCCGTTCAAGTGCATCCAGATGATAAGTTTGCTCATGCGTACGAAAATGGGGAACTTGGAAAGACTGAGTGTTGGTACATTATTAATTGTAAAGAGAATGCGGAGCTTGTGTACGGTCATTATGCAAGAACGAAGGAAGAGTTCCGGCGCCTTGTTGCAGAAGGAAGGTGGAATGAATTATTGCGTCGCGTGGCAATCAAGCCAGGTGATTTTTTTTATGTGCCAAGCGGTACCATTCATGCGCTTTGTGAAGGAACAATTGTGTTAGAGACGCAGCAAAGCTCAGATACGACATATCGAGTGTATGATTACGACCGAAATGATTCTAATGGTCAAAAACGAGAACTTCATCTTGAAAAGGCTGTTTCAGTATCTATGATTCCACATCAAGATTATGAAGTAGAAGTGAAAGTAGCCGAGAACAATGGCGCGATGATTACAACGTTTGTACAAGAACAATATTTCTCTGTTTATAAATGGGAAGTGCAAGAAGAAGCTTCGTTTCAACAAGATAAACCATTTCAACTTGTGAGTGTGATTGAAGGTGAAGCTGTTATGACGACAGTAGAGGGTGAATTTCTACTGAAAAAGGGAAATCATTTTATTCTTCCTGCTGAGATAGGGAATTTTGTGCTGAAAGGGAATATAACAGTTATCGCATCTCATCCATAGAATATAACGTATTAGTTTTTCATGTATTAGCTTTTGTGGAGCAATATTTTGAAAGGGGAGATTGTTATGGCAATACTTGTAACAGGCGGAGCGGGGTACATTGGTAGTCATACATGCGTAGAGCTATTAAATAGTGGATATGAAATTGTAGTGGTGGACAATCTTTCTAATAGTTCAGTAGAGTCGTTAAAGCGGGTCAAAGAAATAACAGAAAAACCATTTAAGGTTTATAATGAGAACCTGTTAAATCGTGAGGCCATTGATGAGATTTTTAAGGAGAATGATATTGAAGCAGTGATCCATTTTGCTGGTCTAAAAGCTGTAGGAGAGTCAGTCGCAATTCCGCTTACATATTATCATAACAACATAACAAGTACGTTAATTCTATGTGATGTGATGCAGAAGCATAATGTAAAAAACATGATTTTCAGTTCATCTGCAACGGTGTATGGTGTGCCGGAAACATCACCAATTACAGAAGAGTTTCCTTTAAGTGCTACAAATCCATATGGTCAAACGAAAGTAATGATTGAACAGATTTTGCGCGATGTTGCTGCAGCTGATTCTGAGTGGAGCATTGCATTACTTCGTTACTTTAATCCATTTGGAGCACATGAAAGCGGCCGTATTGGAGAAAATCCAAATGGAATTCCAAACAATTTAATGCCGTATGTAACGCAAGTTGCGGTTGGGAAGTTAGAAGAGTTAAGTATATTTGGTAGCGACTATCCAACAAAAGATGGTACAGGTGTACGTGACTATATTCATGTTGTTGATCTTGCAAATGGACACGTAAAAGCTCTTGAAAAGGTTTTACGGACAACGGGAGTAGAGGCGTATAATCTTGGTACAGGTAATGGCTATAGTGTGTTAGAGATGGTACAAGCATTTGAGAAAGTGTCAGGAAAAACAATTCCTTATAAGTTTACAGAGCGCCGGCCTGGAGATGTTGCGGTATGTTTTGCGGATTCTTCAAAAGCGGAAAGGGAATTAGGCTGGAAAGCAAAGCGGGGGCTTGAAGAAATGTGTGCGGATTCATGGAGATGGCAGTCGAATAACGAGAACGGTTATAAAGAAGAGCAGTTTGTTAGGGGAAATATGTGATCTAGCAAATTGCTCTTTTTTAATACGATTATTATTTATGGTACTACTATGTAAAATACCAGACTCACCCAGTTTTATTTAATGAATTAAGAGAACAACTTAGCCTGTCTAAGAAGTAATATGAAAAGAAGCTGCTCAAAAGCTTTGCTTTTAGGCAGCTTCTTTTTTGTGATTTAATTCATAAAATACTGTGAAACAACTTGGTTCAGTTGTCCTTTGTCTATTACCAATTCATCGTTATTATTCTTTAAAATATCATCATACATGGTCTTCCACTCTCCGCCAATTTGATGATATTGCAATTGTTTGGCTGGATCAAAGTCTTTTACAGCCAGTCCTAAGCTCAACATATCTGTTGTCGTCATATTGGATGCGATTAAGAAGTTTGGAATTTGCTTTACAAGTGATGGGATTTTTGTCACGTTTGATGGTTGCAGAACCTTCTTTGCGATTCCTACCAATGCTTCTTCTTGTAATCTTTGGCGGTCATATTCGCCATTTTTAAGAGAGTAGCGTTCATGCACAACTTCTGTTACCAATTTGCCATCCGCTGCTTGTGTACCGGCATTTACTACTTTATTGTAATCTTCTGGGTACCAAGGATGTGTAAGTTTCACATCAAATGGCACGTTCATTTCAATGCCGCCAATAGCATCTACCATTCCTTGCAAGCCTTCGTAGTTTGTTTCTACGTAGTAATTAATGGGTACGTTTGTTAATTCGGTGATGGCTTTTATTGCAGCTTCTACACCTTTTTGCGGACCTTCTGTTGCTTGCTTGATGTATTGAACGCTTGTTAATTTTGTATAGCCGTAGTCGTCAAGGTGCACGCGTGTATCACGCGGAATGCTCATTGCATGGTATTCTTTTTTATTTAAATCAACATGGACGATCATCATGGAATCGGAATGACCAATATTTTCACCTTTTCGTTCATCCGAACCCATTAATAAAATGTTAAAGGCAACGTTTTGTGCTTTTGTGTTTTGACTTGAATCTGCTTTTTTAGTAGGATTGGAATTTATTACAGGAACAGTTTTGAAATGGTTCTTAGGCTGCAATTGTTTGTAGGCATAAGCACCTGTTCCTACAGCAATAATGATTACTGCCAGTAAGCTGAATCCAATAATTTTGCCTAGTTTCTTTCCCGTTTTCATAGAATCCCCCATTATTTTTTCGTTATCTAGATATGTAAAAAAATTGCAGGATGTATATAAAATAATTTTACTATATAATGAAGGGATTTTTCTATATAATTTTCTGATTTTTTAAACTATTATCGATGTATGAGAGAATAGCCTGCCTTTGTATATAAAATCACGCATACATATTCTAGCAATAACAAATAGGTTGCGATGAGAATCTGAAACATTTTAGATGATTTTATGAAATTTAGAATTTGATACATGCTTGTTTACATATGCTGAATTACGGAGTCAAATAGCGGTATGCTTATGGTTATTTTAGTCAATTATACAAGAGAGAGAATAGCCTTGATACAGGGCACGTTGCTTGCTTGAAATAAATGAGTTGATTGTAAAGAACGTATTCATCAAACAACTCGTTAAGGAACATGATTGATAGGCTGAAGGCTTTATGTAGGAAATCAATAGCATCCAATTTATTGGTGCAAAAGTGGCGTAATAAAATACTAAAATGTGACATGTTATGACGAATGAGGATTTATAATAGCCTGTCAATTGAAAGGGGAGAAGGCACAAAAGATGAAAAAGAAAATTCTATTCTGGATTTTTGGTATCGTAGGTGTTCTAGTAGTTGCAGGCGGGGCATACGCTTATCATATTTATTCTTCTGTTTCTAGTACGTTAGAGCAAGTACATAAGCCGCTAGACCATGATAAATCAGAAAAGCGTGAAGAAAAAGTAGATGTAGTAGATCACAAGCCTATTTCTATTCTGCTACTGGGCAGTGATCAACGAACAGATGAGGTTGGACGTTCAGATTCTTTAATGCTATTTACTTTAAACCCAAAGACAAAGTCGATGAAAATCGTAAGTATTCCGCGTGATTCGTATACAGAAATCATTGGTAAGGGGAAGAAAGATAAGATTAACCATGCATATGCATTTGGCGGAGTTGACATGGCTGTGAAAACAGTAGAAAGTTTTCTTGATGTTCCGGTTGATTATTATATTGAAGTAAATATGGCTGGATTTAAAGACATTGTTGATGCTGTTGATGGTGTAGATGTTTATAATGACTTAGACTTTACATCAGATGGTACACATTTTGCAAAAGGTGATATTCATCTAAATGGTGATATGGCTTTAAAATATACGCGTATGCGCTACGAAGACCCGCGCGGTGATTTTGGTCGTCAAATGCGTCAACGTCAAGTCATTCAAGCTGTAATTAAAAAAGGTGCAAATGTTTCTTCCCTTGCAAACTATGGCAGTGTCTTACAAGCCATTCAAAAGAATGTAAAGACAAGCTTAACGCAAGAGCAAATGTTTGATATTCAAAAGAATTATAAAGATGTTCGTCAAAATGTTGAAGAGGTCCAAATTCCTGGTGATGGCCACAAGGCTGAGGATGGAATCTGGTACTATTTTGTAACAGATCAAACACGTAAAGATATCTCTAACAAATTAAGAGAAAATCTTGAATTACCAAAGAAGTAAATTTTAAGCCCAACTACTCACATAGTAGTTGGGCTTATTTTTGCACCAATATTAGGTAGCATAAGATGAATAATGGGGTGAATGTATGGATAAGAGAGTTTGGCTTGTGTTTTTGATTTTTATATTGTTTATTGCTTCTGTTGTGAGTGGTAAGGTGTATTGGAATAAGAAGGTTGCGAAGGCGACGAAGCAAGAAGTGAGTCTGAAAGAGGAAGCTGCGAAGAAAACAGAGACAAAGGTGTCTTTTAATGAAGGGTATGCGAAGAATTTACCAACTGCGGTGAAAGAGAAGTTGAAGAAAGCAGCTAGCGAGAAGAAAGCAGTGAATCTTGTGATTGTTGGAGATGAAGCGTCTTCTGCAAGTCCGGATGCTTGGCCAGAGAAGGTAAAGGCGAATTTAAATGCAAATTATGGTCAAGGCCTTTGGAATGTAACAGTTCAAGAGTATAAGGGAGAAAGTACAGAAGACCTCATTGCAAAGAGCCGAGCGAAAGAAATTGCTGATCTAAAGCCAGATGTTGTACTATTTGAGCCGCCTTTTATTACAGATAATAAGAAGATTGGTAATGGTAATTCTGTCGCGAATGCACAAAATTTTATAGGGGCATTGCAAGCGAGTGCAAAGGATGCAACGATTATAATTCAACCGCCAAATCCAGTGTATAATGCGAAGGAGTATCCGACATTTGTTGCTGCTTTGAAACAGTTTGCGGAGCAAGGTGGTTATACGTATATTAATCATTGGGAAGTATGGCCTGATTCAATGACAAAGGACATTTTACCATATTTACAAGATGAGCTTGGTTTCCCAAATGCGAAAGGTCAAGAGCTTTGGGCACAGTATGTGACGAATTATTTTGTTGCAAAATCATAGAAAGTGGGGAAAGTCATTTTAGTGTAGCTAAAGTGACTTTTTTTGTTTCAAAAATCTAAAATTTAAGAGCGAATGCTAATTTATATTATAAATTTTAGGGAGAACCAATAGTGGATAGAGGGCTTTTCTGGAATTCCTCATTTTAATCAAACGTTTGTTTAAACTATATATCTTCTATATAAATTCCTCGTTATATTAAGTATTTTCAATGTTTTTACAATCCTAATATTTCCTTTACAAAAGATTTACATAGTATCCCATCGGTGATAATATAATTAATGTATTCAAAAATTGAACGCATTTTTAATGTTGGAGGCTATCGGTATGCAACATGTGTTAAATATATTAGAGATTATTAATAAAGAGCCGCAGATGAGTCAGAAGAAGATCGCGGAGCGTTGTCATATTTCGGTTGGTAAAGTGAATTATATTATGAATGATTTAACGGAAAAAGAGATGATTTATAGCAAGAAGTCTGGTAAGCGTATGAGCTATTATTTGCATGAGAAAGGGATTGCGCTTTTACAGAAGGAGCTTGCAGCGTTTCAAGGAAAGAAGATTCGCATGCATCAGCAGCAAGGTCATAAGAAAGTGACGCAAGCGGTTATTTTGGCAGCTGGGAATCGAAAAGAAATTGGTAAACCATCTTGTTTGTTAGAGGTTGGGGAGCAAATCCTTCTTGATCGTCATTTGGATGTACTGCAAAATAACGGAATTGAAAAGGTTGTTATTGTGACAGGGTATCAGCCAGAAGCATTTGAGAACTGGGTGAATCATAGTGGTGTGCATTTCACAGAGAACCATAAGTATAAGTGGACGGGATCGATGGCATCGCTTGCTTGTGTGAGTGAATTGATTACAGATGATTTCTTATTAATTGAAGATGATATTGTTATTGAAGAGCGCGCGATTTCACAAGTGCTGCAATACCCAGAACGTGATTGCGTATTAATTACAAGTGAAAGCGGCTCTGGTGATGAGGCGTTTGTTGAGATTCAGAACGGACATTTGTATAAGATTTCAAAGGATATTCATCAGTTAAACCGTATTGATGGCGAGATGATTGGTGTTTCGAAAATTTCTTATGATGTGTTCGCGAAGATGTTAGAGACATTTCGTCATAATAAAAACTCGTATGTGAACTATGAGTATTTACTTCTTGATGTTGCGAGAACGTATGATATCGGATATGTGAAGCTGCAAAGTGTTGTGTGGGCAGAAATTGATACGAATGAGCAATATGAACATGTGCAAAATAAGGTGTACCATCAGTTGAAGCGAAAGGAAGCGGAGTTTAAGGAGAAACAAATTAAACGTCACGTTGCAGAAGCGCTTCAAATTTCACCAGAAGAGGTGTCGGATATTCAGCCGTTTGGCGGGATGACAAATACAAACTTTAAAGTGCGGGCATTGGAGAAGGAGTATGTACTTCGTATTCCAGGAAGCGGCACGGAAGAGATGATTAGTCGCCATGATGAGATGGTGAACTCGAATGTAGCAAGTGAACTTGGCATCGATGCGGCGCTTCTTTACTTTAATGAAGAAACAGGCGTAAAAGTAGCGGAGTTAATTCCGAATGCGGAAACGTTAAATCCGAAAACAGCGAAGCGCAGTGATAATATGCAGTTAACAGCGGCTGTGCTAAAACAGCTACATACATCTGGTGCTGTGATGCACAATACATTCAATGTATTTGAGAAGATGGCACATTATGAAGGTTTATTACAGAAAGTAAATGGTCGTAATTTCGATGATTATGAAGAAGTAAAGCGCGCTGTGATGAAGCTAAAAGCGATGTATGAAGAGATGAATGTTACATTGACAGCTTGTCATAATGATACGGTTCCTGAGAACTTCGTGAAGAGCGGGGAAGAGAAGATTTATTTAATTGACTGGGAATACGGCGGTATGAACGATCCAATGTGGGATTTAGCAGCGCATAGTTTAGAGTGCGATTTCTCACCAGAAGAGGAAGAGTTATTTTTAGATTACTATTTTAATGGAAATGTAGAAGAAGAGCATAAGACGCGTATTTTAATGAATAAAATCTTCCAAGATTTCTTATGGAGCATTTGGACGAATATTAAAGAAGCGAAGGGCAGCGATTTCGGTACGTATGGTATCGACCGCTATAACCGTGCGAAGAAACATATACAAATCTTTTATGGAGCATAATGGAGGGGGAACATCATGGGGATAAAGCGAAGTAAAGGCGCATTTTATGGATTGTTTTCTGGGTTCGCTTGGGCTTTAGATACAGTTTTAATTGGAATTGTGTTATCATCACAATTGATGATGGCAACGGAGCAAGTGATTTTTCTTGCGCCGCTGGTAAGTACGTTTTTACATGATTTTATGTCCAGTCTTTGGATGATGCTGTATATGGCGATGAAAGGACAATTGAAGACAGCCCTTTCGAAATTGAAAACGAGAAGCGGCCGCTTCGTTATACTTGGCGCACTTATGGGCGGACCGATTGGGATGACGTTTTATGTATTAGCTGTTAAATATATTGGTGCTTCCTATACGGCAGCGATCTCGGCTATCTATCCAGCTATTGGTGCATTTTTAGCGTTTATTTTCTTGAAGGATCGCCTTCGTTTATCGAACTGGTTTGGATTGTTAATTAGTATCGTATTTATTATTATTCTTGGGTTTACTGGTGATGGCTTTACGTCAGACAATTATATGCTAGGATTTATCTTTGCATTAATTTGTACCGTTGGCTGGGGCCTTGAGTGTGTCATTTGTGCATACGGTATGAAAGATGAAGAAGTATCACCAGAAGAAGCGCTGCAAATTCGTCAGCTTGTGTCAGCAACGACGTACGGTCTTGTAATTTTACCGGCATTTGGCGGTCATTTCTTAACAAAGGGAGTCATCATGAGTGCAGAGTTTATTTTAATTCTGTTCATTGCATTAGTCGGAACAGCATCATACGTGTTCTATTACAAAGCGATTCATGAAATTGGTCCAACAAGAGCGATGGCGCTGAATATTACGTATTCTGCCTGGGCAGTTGTCATTTCAATGGTAGCGCTTGGATCACCGTTTTCGTGGAAGCTTATTATTTGCTGCGTAGCGATTTTGATCGGATCAATCTTAACGGTAGCAAATCCAGATGAATTTATGAAATCAAAGAAATATAGAGGTGAAACAGCATGAGAGCGATTCTTTTAGCTGCTGGCATGGGGACGCGCCTGCGCCCATTAACATTAACAACGCCAAAGTCGCTAGTAGAGGTGAACGGAAAACCAATGCTAGAGAGACAAATTGAGTATTTACAAGAAAAAGGCGTAGAAGAGATTATTGTTGTAACAGGTTATTTAGCAGAGAAGTTCGATTATCTTGTGGAGAAATATAACGTCAAGCTTGTGCATAATGATAAGTACGATGTGTACAATAATATTTATACAATGTACTTAGTACGTGACTATTTAGCAGATGCATATGTGATGGATGCAGATGTGTATTTACATCGCAATATCTTTATTGAAAACCCAGAGTCATCCTTGTACTTTAGTGCGAAGAAGAGTGAATTCCATAATGAATGGATTATTAAGCACGATAAAGATCGCAAAGTATATGACATTGAAATTGGCGATGGTGATAATGACTACATCTTATGTGGTATTTCCTATTGGTCAGAAGAAGACGGCGCATATATTGTGAAGAAATTAGAAGAAGTAGTTGCGCACGGCGATTTCAGCGAGCTGTACTGGGATAATATCGTGAAAGATAATATTCAAAGCTTAAATGTTCACTTATACAAAATTGGCAGCAATGACAGCTTTGAAATTGATTCTGTGCAGGATTTAGAGAAAGTAGAAGAAGCGATTGCTTGTTTAGTATAGTATAGGAAAGAAAAGCCGGTTTCTCACAAGGAGAAATCGGCTTATTTTGTATTTTCTTCTGTAAATTGCAGGTTCCCCATATGAATGCGGCGCTCGCTTTCTGCTGGCGGCTTCATATAATCACCATACAACAGTGTTAAGTATTGATGCGTATCGCTTGGTACTTGGAACCATTTTTCTTCAAAGATTCCTTTTTGAAGCGGAAAGATTTTATCCACCTCGAAATAGGCCCAGCCAAAGAATGGAGTTTCTACGCCGTATGTGACGATGTTGGATTTCTTGGTGAATTTCGCATATATTTTTTGAACTTGCATGTTGTTAATTGTGCGGCAAATGAAGTCTTTGACGCCGTTTATTTTCATTGGATATTCAAGTCGCGCTAAGCGATGAACAAATTTTTGAACTTTACTCGTTTCATGTACGTAATCAAACGGGAAAATATCAATGGAAAGACCTTTTCGCTTTACACCGTCCCAATCAATCCATTCAAATCCATCTAAATAAATAAGTTTCAGCCAGTTATGTTTTCCTTGCGTGTTTTCTTCTACGGTTTCTACTTTGAACGGCTCAGGCAGGTTTGCGGCAACAACGTTCACAAAGCGCTCATAGTCTTCGCGCAGCATAGCAATATCTGCATCATCGTCCCACGGGATAAATCCTTTATGTCTTGCTGATCCAAGCAGTGTGCCGTCTGTCAGCCAGTACGGAATTTGATGTGCTTCGCAAATACCGTGAAGTGCGACCATCATCTCAAGCATAAGACCTTGCGCTTGTTTCAGCGGATCTTTTTCAACTGTATTCAACCTATGTCCCTCCATTATCCGAAAGCTCTCTCTATATATGTTTCGACAAAAATCTAGTTTATATCTATAAGAAGTGTAACGCAAATGCAAATTCTTGTGCAACAGAAAGAAGAAATTGCAGATTTTTGTGTTATTTTGTCATTAATCAAACGTTTGTTTAAGAAAATAAGAGAGGGAATGTAAGAAACTTTGATGGAAGGTTTATCTTGTGCAAAAATATGGTAAAATAAAAATTTCAAAAAATTAAAGTATTTGTTACAATTATAATGGAAATGTCAAACTATGTAATAGAAATTTGCAAAACGTCAGATGTCTGTTGATAGTTTTTGGAAAAATTTATATAATTTTATTATATAAATAAATTAAATTAAAGGAGAAGAGATATGTTACCAGATACCACCGTTCATACCCCGAATAAAAAGAAAAAGTGGATTGTGATAGGAGTTATTGCCCTTATTGTAATCGTTGCTGCTGCAAATATTTTCATTATACAGAGTAAGAAAAAAGGCAGTGCATCAGATATTAAGTTTGCACAAGTATCAGAACGTCAGCTGAATAATACAAAATTAGTTTCTGGTCAAGTGAAACCAGGGAATATTGAAAGTTTCTATGCTGATATGACAAAAGGAAAAGTAAAAGATATTGCTGTAAAAGAAGGGCAAGAAGTGAAAAAAGGGGACAAGTTGTTCTCTTACGATAATGAAGAAATTAACCTGCAAATGCAACAAGCAGAAATTGATCAAAAAATGGCTTCTATGCGCTCTGATCAAGGAAAGAAAAAAATAGATTCATTGAAACAAGATATTAAAAAAGCGAAGGATAGCGGAGCAGGGAAAGCAGTACTTGAGCCGTTAGAATCGCAATTAAGTGAACTTGAAATGACGCAAAAAACAGCAGACCTTGAAAAAGAAAAAGGAAGCCTCCACATGGAAGAGCTGAAGAAAAAACAAGGTGAACTTACGATTTACAGTAATTTTGCTGGTGTTGTACAAAAGCTTGATAAAGATGCAACGCAAGGTTCCACGCAAGCAATGGGTGGCCAAGGAAAGCCATTTTTACAAATCGCCTCTAAAGATCCGTTCCAAGTCCAAGGAACATTAACTGAACTGCAAAAATCACAAATTCAAAAAGATCAAACTATTACAGTGACAGCAAAAGCAGCGCCAAAGAAAAAGTGGACTGGAAAAATTATTGAAGTAAGCGAATATCCAACAAGTGCTGACGTCAATGCACAAGCTATGGCAGGCGGAGAAGCAGGACAAAATATGTCTTATTATACATATAAAGCAACGCTCGATACACAAGATGGATTATCACCAGGATATCATGTATCACTGCAAGTAAATTTAGAGAATAAGAAAATGGTTGCAGTTCCTAGTAAAAGTATCGTAGCGGAAAAAGATGATGCATTTGTGTATGTAGAAGATAAAGGAAAGCTTCGCAAGCAAATGGTGAAGAAAGGTTCAAGTGACGGAGATTGGGTGGAAGTGCTTGAAGGCGTAACAGTAGGACAAAAGGTGGTTGAAAATCCTTCCGATAAAGTGTTTGACGGAATGGAAGTGAAGAAAAAATGATTACTTTAAACAATATTTCTAAAACGTATTATCAGGGGAGCTTAGCTGTACCCATTTTACATGATATTGGCTTGAAGATTGATAGCGGTGAGTTCGTTTCTATTATGGGTCCGTCTGGATCGGGGAAATCGACGCTTATGAATATTATCGGTTGTCTCGATCGTCCAACAGAAGGCGAATATATCCTGAATGACGTGAATATTTTAACAGCAGATGAGTCAAAGTTGGCACTCATTCGAAATGAATATATCGGCTTTGTGTTTCAGCATTTTAATTTATTACCTCGTCTTTCGGCGGTAGAAAATGTGGAGCTGCCTCTTATATATGGCGGTGTGAAGAAAGCAGAGCGCCGCGAAAGAGCATTAGAGGCATTAGGAAAGGTTGGATTAGCAGATCGCGTGCATCACTTGCCAAATGAATTGTCAGGCGGGCAAAAGCAGCGCGTGGCAATTGCACGTGCGATTGCCAATAGTCCAACATTTATTATGGCCGATGAACCAACAGGTGCGCTTGATACAAAATCGGGTGAACAAGTTATGAATATTTTCACCCAGCTAAACAAAGAAGGTACCACGATTGTAATGGTTACGCATGAAGAGGAAGTAGCAGCGTATTCATCCCGCCGCATTGTGCTTAGAGACGGAAGAATTACAGAAGATAGAAGGTGTGCCGTATGAGTTTACTAGATAGTATAAAAATTGCACTTTCTTCTATTCTAGCTCATAAGTTACGCTCGGCACTGACGATGCTTGGGATTATTATCGGTGTTGGTTCTATTATTACTGTCGTTGCGATTGGGCAAGGCGGGGAAGCGATGCTGAAGTCGCAATTTGCGGGTATAGGTAATAATGTGATTCCACTTCAGTTTCAAGCGGATATCGATAATCCATATTCGATGGGGATTGGCCAACGTCCAGAATTAAAAGATGAAGATATTCTTGCACTGAAAGAAGTGCCAGAGATTAGTCATGTTGTTACGACGAATACGGGTATGGAACCACTTGATATTAATGATAAAAAGGACATGACTAGTATTATTGGACTTGATAGTGAATATTTTGCGGTGAATAAAATCAAATTGACTGAAGGCCGCTCTTTAAATGAATCAGATGTTGAACGTGGTAATAACGTTGTGATGATTAGTACGAAAGCAAAGGATACGTTCTATCCGAAAGAAAATCCTGTTGGGAAAATTATCGAGGTAAAAGGCCAGCCCTTGCAAATTATCGGGGTGTATAAATCAGATAATAGCTTTATGGGCATGGGACCGTCGGAAATATTAATTCCGATTTCGCTTTGGCCAACACTATATGGGAAAAGTGAAATTCAAAATATCGCAGTACAAGTAAAAAATGTTGATCAAATGGAAGCGGTAGGAAAAAAAGCTGCTGGCGTTTTAAATGACCGAAAATCAGATGATATTCCAGGGAAGTATGAAGTTGTCGATATTGAGAAAATGAAAGAAAGCATCTCGAAAGTAACAAGTATCATGACAATGATTATCGGTGGTATTGCTGGTATTTCATTAGTCGTTGGCGGTATTGGCGTTATGAATATTATGCTCGTATCTGTTACAGAGCGTACGCGTGAAATTGGTGTTCGTAAAGCGCTCGGTGCAACGCGCGGGAAAATCTTGCTTCAATTCTTAATCGAGGCTGTGATGTTAACACTTCTTGGCGGTTTGATTGGAATTGGACTTGGATATGGAGGCGCTTATATCGTTTCTAGCTTTGCGAAATGGCCGCCGCTTGTGTCATGGGAAGTCGTGCTTGGCGGCGTTCTATTCTCGATGACGCTCGGTATTATTTTCGGATTAATTCCGGCAAACAAAGCAGCAAAACTCGATCCAATCGAAGCGCTGCGTTATGAATAACAGAAGACTCTTGGATATTTCTTTATAACCCCCAGTTCTGGTGGGTGGTTAATTCCTATTTATAAAGTGAAACTTCCGTCAGTGGGGGGCTTTATCTCCCACTGATGGAAAGCTCTCACCAATCGGGCGCATGCCAGCAGTTATCCCCCGCCTATCTTCATCGCTGTTCTCAATCTTAGAGTGGGGGTCTCACTGCCCGTTAATGCGGGATAAAAGTAGGGATTACCCACCCGTTAGAACGGGTATGAAAATAAAGGAGGTTTTTTTATGGAACCAAATATAAATACGCAAAAGGTAAGCGGCGAGAAGCCATCATTATTTGGAATCATTACATCACCAGCACTGCAGTTTGAAAAAATGAAGCACAGCAATGCGGTTTGGGGTGCATTTTGGCTATTAGCTGTATTAGCTGGGATTGTTGCTGTACTTGGTGTGTATATTTATTCTCTAACTCCAGAGGGAATTGAAACGAATGCAAAGCTCGGTGCTGCGGCTCCGCCACTAGCTGTAAGTTTAGGTATGGGATTTGTTTTTGGCTTAATTGGTATGATAATTGGATTCTTTATTAGTGCAGCCGTGTATAAAGTATTGATGATGTTTATGGGCAATGATACATCTTATAAGAAATTATTAACAATTGTTGTGTATACAAGCTTTATTACATTGCTGGGTTTACTTGTAAATTATATTTTAGCTTTGGTGCTTGGTGGAACGGGTAAAGAAATGTATACAGGTTTAGGACCAATATTTTCTTCTGCCGGCGGTGTTGTGCACGGCATTGCAAAATCATTTGAAGTCTTCACGATTTGGGGATTGGTTGTAACAGGCTTAGGATTACAGATTACAGCTGGTTTAAGCAAGAAACAAGCTACGATTCTTGTTATTATTTTCTTTATTCTATCATTGGGATTTGGAGCGCTTGGCGGTTTAGTTCCAACGATGAAGTAAATAAGTAATATTAGCGGAAACGGCTCATCTAGAGCCGTTTTTTTGTCGTATATTGGTGCCGAAGATAAAATTACTATGAATTTCAAATTTATCTAAGCAGAATTTCAAATACTACGTAGGTAAATTTGAAATTCTATTTTCCTATCATGAAATGCAGTGCGGTGAAGGTTATACCATTTTCTTATAAGGTAAAGGTACCGCGGAATAACAAAGAGGCATGCCTTTTAGAAATGGGCTGAACATGAAGCCAGTTACCTTTACAGAGGCAGTAGCATTGTATGAGAAGATGATTAGAAATCAAATGAAGAAGCTTTGTATTTACCGAGATTATGAAGAGTATTACCAATGCGGGCTTATTGCGCTTTGGCGGGCGTATGACAAATATGATGAAGAGAAGGGAAGTTTTCCAGCATATGCGCTTGTAACAGTGCGTGGTTATTTGCTAGAACGGTTAAAGAAGGAGCGCCGTTTTCAAGACCGGGAAACTTGCACGGAGCACAATATATTAGAAAATATAGGCGGTGAAGAGAAGCAAACGGAAGTGCTTGAATATATGAGTATGCTAGGGGCGAAAGAAAGATTTGTTTTGGTGGAACATTTCTACGGAGGAAAGAAGATGCATGAGATTGCAACTGAGCTGGGCATGACTTATCATCAAGCACGCTGGATATATCGGCAAGCGCTGAAAAAAATACGAGCGCATGCGGCAAAAGAATAAAATAAAAAGGAGGCAACATATGAGGTTGTCTCCTTTTGGTATATGTCCTGATTTTTGTCATCGTGTTTATCCCGCTACTCGTGGGCAGTAAGATATACTCATTACCATCAATGGAGAGGGGAGAAAGTTTCTACTGATAAAAATTTCATTTTATCTAGAAGGTTGAGCTTCGCTAAAATATGACCAGCTTTTATCCATTGAAGTTCCATTTGGCGGAAACTGATCGGGAACGTTTGTGTCGTGCCGTTACGAAAATAGACGTTTGTTTGCTGAAGCTCATGACGTTCAAGTTTTTCAATATGAGCGTAGAATAACCAGGAGCATGACCAAGATGAAGGTGATCTTGTAGGAATAGCACAAATATAGTGCTGATGATCGATAGGGATTGGAATGTTCTGCTTAAACCGACAACAGTTTCGAATGGCTAATCGTTTTCCTTCATAAGTAGAGTAGTTTCTCATAAGACAACTTTCTTGAATGAGCTGTAGTGGTGTTTTTGCCGAGAAGAAGTTTCCTTGTGTGTCCAAAATTTTTGTCTGATAAAATGGATGAGCATATGGTTCCAGTGCCATTGTATGTGCTGAAATTTCATACCGATCAACTAATTCCAATGTGAATGCCTCCTCATATATCGTTATAATGGATTGCATTTCCAATTATAAAACTAAAATATAAAGATTAATTAAAATATTTGTAAATTTATGTTAAATATTGGATTGTAAATTTCTTTATCCCGCTATTTGTGGACAGTAAGCCTCTCGCTGATGGAAGTCTCACTTTCTAGCATTCAGGTTGTCTAATTTGCAATGAAATCTCATATAAATGAAAATAGAAGAGATAGGCGGTGAAGAGATATGAAATGGAAATATGTGTTTCTCGCTTTGGCTCTAGTGCTTCTCGTATATTTAGCTAATAGTAATCCGAATAAAGGAGAATATACGGACTGGGCAGCGAAGCAGCTTATGACGCGCAATGATATTCATAAGAAATTGACGGAAGTAGAGAAAGAAAACGGAGAAGGGCTTTTTGGTGAGCTAGCTACACTTGGGAAGAAACTTGCGAAGAAATATGTAGAGCCGCAAGTTGGTTTACTCATCGATCATTATACGAAGCGTAATGACTACATTTTCTTTTCGACATATACAACAGAATTTACGCTAGGGAAAGAAAACTATAAATACGTTTCAATTGGTATTTCCCATATCTTTATACCCATTGAAATGCCAAAAAAGAAAGAGGAGTCCGCAGTTCAGCGGTAACTCCTCTTTCTTTTTAACTATGCGTTGATCTTTACTTCAGAAATAGTCTTTTCGACAAGCCTTGCTCCTTTTTTACGAGCAGATTGGTCGAGCGTGAGGAAGATATTAGAGGATACAATTGTATCCATGACACTATTTACGGTTTGCTCGTTTACAGGTGTAAGTGGATTCTCAATAGAAAAGGTTACCGTTTTACCGTCTTCTTTTAAGAAAATGAGTTCTAGTACTTCCATCTGTTATAACCTCCTTTTGTTATCCGGCTATTTGCGGGCAGTAAAAGCTGGAGATGAGCGGGGAAGCAAACTGCCCGTAAAAGCCCGATTGGTTTAACTAACAACCTTCCGGGGAAAAAACGCTCTCAGAAGGAAGTTTCACTTTATTGGTTGGATACGTCAGTTGTGCTGACAAGCTGAACTGCATCAAGCTTATGCTGCTGTAAAGATGCAATTGCAGCTGCGACTTCGTGCACCTTGTTTAAGTCTGCATTTGTTTTTACATTTTTAAATTGTTTGTTTTTCATGATGGCTTTACCGTTTTTGTCTGTGCCGCCGTTTAGGACGAGGCGTAAGCTCATATCAGATACAATTGTTTGAATCGCCATGTTTATCACCTCCTTTTCGTCTTATATATAGGAGGTAAGGTCACATTTTTGGCGTGAATTTTTTTCTATTTTTTGGTACGCTTAAAATAAAGTGAAACTTCCATCAGTGGAGGTCTTACTGTCCGCGAATAGCGGGACAAATAGGACAAGGAGTTTCAAATATGAATCGTAAGTGGTTATTCTGGATTCCCGTTTTATTATGGATGGGAGTTATTTTTTATTCTTCTTCTCAGCCGTATAAGAAGCAAGATATGCGTTCGGATATCACAAAACATGTGAATGTAGATTTTGTAAAAGAACATTTTTCATGGGTATCTATTGATTATGGAGGCGGTACACCTGTTAGCATTGCCGACAAAGGGGTAGGCGGTTTTATCGAATTTTTTATTCGTAAAGGTGCTCATTTTACTGTGTTTGGTATTCTTGGTGCGCTGTCGTATATTGCTTTATTGCAGTGTGGTTTCAAGCGAAAGCAAGCTTTCTTGTTGGCGCTGCTTCTCGTCGCTTCCTATGCGAGCATGGATGAAATTCATCAATACTTTACAGGTGACCGTACACCGATGTGGCAGGATTCTGTATTAGATACGTGCGGTGGTTTCACGGGGATTGCAATAAGCAGTCTGTTCTTGAAAAGAAAAAGGAGCTGAAATAGCTCCTTTTTTTATATATCCGCGCTTCGGCAACAGGCGACACGACTACTTATATTCCCAATAGTTCTTTCAGTTCGTCTGTTGATAGCTCTGTAATCCAATTTTCGCTTGTAATGATTGCATTATTAAGCGATTGTTTCCGCTCTAGCATTTCATCAATTTTTTCCTCAAGTGTTCCTGTTGTAATGAGCTTATGCACATGAACAAACCGCTTTTGACCGATTCGATAAGCACGGTCTGTTGCTTGGTTTTCAACGGCAGGGTTCCACCAGCGGTCATAATGAATAACATGGTTGGCTGCGGTTAAGTTCAGACCCGTTCCTCCTGCTTTTAAAGAAAGAAGGAAAATGCCGTGTTGCCCGTTTTGGAACTGCTCAATCATTTTATCGCGTTCTTTCTTTGGTACACTGCCGTTTAAGAAGATGACGCGTTCTCCAAAATGTTCTTGTAACAATGTTTGTAGCATATTTCCCATTCGAATATATTGCGTGAAAATTAAACAGCTTTCATGCTGGTCGCGTATGTTTTCCACGAGTTGTAATAATGTTTCTGTTTTCATAGAACGCTCAATTAAGTTTGCTGGCGTGTCTTCTTTTAAATAGAGAGCCGGATGATTACAAATTTGTTTGAGTTTATTTAACATGAGCAAAATAAACCCGCGGCGCTCAATACCGGTTAATCCTTCTACGTTCTTTAATGTATCTTGAACGAGTTGTTCATAGAGTGATGCTTGCTCTGCCGTTAACGGGCAGTATGCTTTTTGCTCCTGTTTATCCGGTAAGTTCAAGGCAACTGCCTTATCTTGCTTCGTGCGGCGCAGTAAGAATGGTGCAATTAAACGTTGCACTTGCTGAATCTTCATCTCATCGCGATCTTTTTCAATTGGTGTCACGAAGCGGCGCTGAAACTGCGGCAAGCTGCCAAGATAGCCGTGGTTTAGAAAATCAAAAATAGACCATAGCTCTGATAAACGGTTTTCCATCGGTGTTCCTGTTAACGCGATTTTATGATTTGCTCGTAAATTCCGAACCGCACGCGATTGTTTTGTGTGCGGGTTTTTTATATTTTGCGCTTCGTCGAGAATAATCGCATCCCATAGCTGTGTGTTTAGTTCTTCTTCATCAAGCTGTGCAAGCGCATAGGATGTAAGAATCACATCGGCATCTTGCAGGAAAGCAGGCAAGTCTTCTCCTTTTGCCCGGTTGCCGCCGTAATGGAGCTTCACTTGTAAGCTCGGTGCAAAGCGCTCGAATTCTTTTTGCCAGTTACCAAGGACTGATGTAGGTGCCACAATAAGCGCAGGGCCTGTTTTTAGGTTGTTTTCTTTTGTGTATAGTAAGTAGGTAATGGTTTGGATACTTTTGCCGAGCCCCATATCATCGGCTAGCAACGCACCGAATCCGAGTTCTCGTAAGTAGAGGAGCCACTCGACACCTTGCTGCTGGTATGGTCTTAATGTTGCTTGTAAGGAAGCCGGCACATTGGTAGAGGGAATCTCTCCGATATGCAGCAACCTTTCAAACAGTTTGTCGTAATAATCATCGAATTCAAATTCCATATCTGCAAATGGGTTTTCTTCTTCGATTACTTCTGTGTCTGCACTTCGAAGTAGCCGCTGCTGCACGACATCTTTCATTTCAAGGCCGTACTTGTCTGCTTTCTTCATCAGCTTCTTCACTTCTTCGATAAATGCTGGATCAAGTCTCATCCATTGCCCGTTTATATGAATAAGACGTCTGTTTTGTTCAATAAGCGTAAAAAACTCGGCCTCTGATAGATTGATGCCATTTGTGGAAATGCGCCAGTCAAAATCTACGAGCGTATTCATTCCAAAGAATGCCTGACCTGTATTCGCATTATGTTTCACTTGGATACGCAGCTTTGGTTTATTTGCTTTTAAGTTTTGCCACCATGATGGCAGTAAAATATCAACGCCAGCTGCCAATAACTCATTGCTGGCTTCTGTTAAAAAGCGCCATGCTTCCGTTTCGTATAGCTCACTCCGAAATACATCTTCTTCCATTAGCCAAGGTACGAGTTTACCGAAACCTTCTTGCGTTTCGATAATACGTTCTTCATGGTTTATCCACCTTTTTGGCAGCGAATTGGTGCCTGTATATACGGATATTCGCTGCGTCCCGCGTTTTGGTGTTAGTATCGTTTCAAGCTTCCACATTTCAAAATCATTCTCTGGTTCTTGTAATCGGATCCCAATTGCAAATGGTAGATCATCCTCAATATAGCCAATTTTACGCAGCCAATCGTTTTCATGAATAGCCGTTTCAAGTTGTCGTTTCGTAAAGTCATAATGCTCATACAGGCGCTTGGCATCCTCCCATGCATCGCCAGAACGAGTATGGTGCCGAAGTGTTTCATTAATTGCTTCCGAAAACAGCTTTTGCACCGTTTCATCCATTTCTTCTCCATGAGCGGTCTTCCAGGATGGATATTGCCCCCAATGTTTTATGTCTGGAAGGAAGTTTCCTGTTGTATAAGCCTCCCAAGCCTGCTGAGCAAATGGTGTGAGTTCGGTAACGCTTGCGCTAGTTTGCAGCTTCGTAAATGAATTTACCGGCCTTTTGGCGATATATTCAAATGCCTGGGCAGCGCTCAAAATGATACCGCTTCGCTGTTCATATGTTCCTTCTTGCAAAAATGTTCCGTAGAAAGAAGTGGAGTGCCATGTGAATGCATGTTGTTTCCAACTGCTTAGAGGCAAGCTGCTTCCTGTTTCATCCTCTGCCCAAAGAAACCAGTTTTCTTTCATTCGTTCGAGCCGAATGGTAATGTCAATTTGTGTCGTCATGGATCAACTTTCCTTTCCGCAGTTCTTCTTGCAATGCCCGTAGCCTTGAGTGAGAGGAGGCGATCATTATAATGAAGTAATCCCATTCGTCTGTTCTTTTGAGTCTTTTGTAAAGTGTTCTCAATTTTTTTAAGTAGCGAATCGCTTTGCGATATGATTTTCGATTCTTCTCTTCAATGGCTTGCATTGCAGCGTAATGATAGAGCGGAAGAGCAGCTTCTGGCGCTTCTTTTTCAATTTCTTTTAACGGTTCTTTTAACAATTCAATTGCTTCAAATCCATATAGTAAATGAAGCTCTGTCCATGTGTGATACTGCTTTTTAGCAAGCACATATTGCTCGTAGCTTACGAGACTATACGGCAATAATTCTTGAAGAATCATTTCATAGCCAGCCTGTTCGTTCGTATGCGTGGCATATGTTTCATACATCATCATAAATAAACGGACAACATCTTTCACAAAGTATGAATCGTGTTCGGTAGTTATCGTTTCTTTTACTCGCTTATAAGTGAATGATAGCCACTGTTCTGCCCGTTCCCATTGCATGGAACTTAATAAATCTTCAAGCCAGTCGAAGTAAAGTCCAACAACTTGCGGCGGCTGTGTTCTTAGTACATCCATTGCTTCTGCATCTTTTTGTTGTAGAAAGAGAAGGTGAGCGGATGCAAGTGTTTTTGATAAGGGATGAATTTTTGTATCAATCCGCTTTTGTTCCTCTTGTATTCTATCTTGTTCTGCGAACAGCTCTCCCCATATGTGACGATAAATAAAGAATCGCTCCTGTGTATAGGAAGGGGACGAAAAGAAAATGGTATGTAACATTTCCGCTGTGCTATGCAAAAGCGGCTTAAGCGCATCTGGGAGCGGTTCAGTTTTCAAATCCCGTACAATGCTTTCGATTTTATCAACAAAGAGCCTTACAATATTGATGGGTTGATGATAGGAATAGAGTTTATCCTCTTCAAATACTTGTATTTCCTCAAGCAGCTTTTGGAAAGAAAAGAGCGCTGCATTAAGTTTAAATAGTTCGTGAACCGCAACAATGCGCGGTGCTTTTCGTTCAATTTTCACATAAAACTCTGCAAAAATGTTCATCAGAAAATACATTTGTTTGTATGATAGGCGCTTATGTTCTTTTGCGAAAGTATCGTACTCGGATTCAAAATAAGCAAGCCAGCTTTTATCATCTGTATCTTTAAAATCTGTCGTTTGCAACATTTGCCGTGCTGTGCGAATAGGCGGGAGAGTAGGTTTACTTTTATTTTTAAATAAAGTTAGAATGTCCCCCACTTGCCCAAAGCTTGCGGCTGCATAGAGTAATACAGCGAGCATATGTTTACATTGTGTCGGTGAAAAGCAATCGCAATAACTGTCCGACACGTTGCGAATAGGAATGTTTACACTATAAATATCCCCATCGGTTTCGACTGTCCCCGATAATGTGTATCCATCAAAATCAACGTTATACACGAGGCCGCTACGGTAGAGCTGAAGCGCATTTGATACTTGTTCTTTATCAGATGCTTGCTGTGGGTCCAGTCCTTTCAAAAATTCATTGGCGATTTCCATGATCTCATCTTTCGTAATTGAATGTTGCAGCATAACGTTCCTCCGCGCAAAAGATTTCCTTCTTATACATTATAAACACAATGAGTATAAAAATAGAAAAAATCAAGTTTTACATCAAAAACATTTGAAGATTATGATAGAATATCAAATGTTAACTATATGCAAATATTTATTTTTGCGAATTGGAGTGATTGTATTTTGTCAGATTTACAGACGAAATTAGGAAATGGAATGAACAAGCTGCAAGAGGGAATTGAGCAAGGGAAAATGAAGCTGCAAATTGCACAAGAAATTGCTCAATTAAAAAAGGAAATTGGCGAGCAGCTACAAAAGAAGACAGAGATATTATTAGATCTTGGTCAACGGACATATGTACAATTGCGAAATGGCAGTGTACAAGAAGAAGAGCTGCAACAGCTTATTGCACCAGTTCAACAAATTGATGTTGCAATATATAAGGCACGTAAGAAAATAGGAGGTTTGCAACAGCAACAAGGAGCGCAAGCTGTATGTGCCTGCGGCGGAGTGTTAACATCCGCGGATAAGTTTTGTGGTCAGTGCGGAAAGCCTAATCAAATGATGGCTAAGGAGCAAGTGGTAGAAACAATACCATGTTCATCATGCAGCGAGCATATTGCGAAAGAGTCTACGTTTTGTCCTGCTTGCGGGATGAAGCAAGATAAGGAGTGATGAGCGTGTATTGTCGAATTTGTGGGACGGAGCAATCGAGCGCAGCTAACTATTGCGTACATGACGGAGCGATGGCAGATTCTTTATCGAAGCAAGTTGTACTTCAAAAAGAAGATTCTACATATTGTCGCTCATGTGGTGAACAAAACGCGGTTTCTGCCTTGTATTGCGGAAAGTGTGGTTCTTCTTTATTGAAAGTAGAGAGGACTACAAAAGTAATAGAACCACAGCAAACGGTAGTAGCTGCTCCTATGCAGCAAAGCACTTTGAAAAATGGAGTGTTAGGCGGTGCTGTTGTAATTCTTTGTATGTTACTTGCAGGATGGATTGGTAGTTTTATGTTAGAAAGTGCGTTAAAAGAAGAATTAAAACGTACTTTAGGTTATGCAGATTTGCTCTTCTATACTGATAGTTTCATTCACTTCTTTACAGGAACAGCACAGACAATTTTAAACTATCATTTACTTGGTATTTCTTTAAGAGATGTTGCAGGTGAATATGGAGTTATATCATGGCATACACCATTCTTTTTGCTCGTATGTATTCCATTTCTTATTATTGGCGGGACTGGTCTGTGGATACAAAAGAATTCCCAGATTACATCGATGCGCGAAAGATGGATTACAGCATGTCTAATGGGTCTTATATATGGATTATTTTTACTTATTGTAAGTTTTCTTGGTAACTACACTTTTGCAATCGAGCGAAATATGATGGAATTTAGTTATTCACATGGAGCTAGCTTTGTATGTGGGTTTACTTATGGAACGTTGTTTAGTTTTATCGGAATGGTTGTCTATGCAGGGCGTTCAAATATGTCTAATTATGCAGACCGTTCTATGCCATTTGGCGCTCCAATTTATTACGGTGTGACTGGCGCTATGAAAGGGTTGCTTGTGACAGTCGTTTTACTTTGCATAATTGCCTTATTTAGTAAACCAACTTTCTTTGGACCGGCGAAAGATTATAAAACAGGACAGAAACTATTGGTTTCAATGCAAGTGGCACCACAAATATGGGGAATGGCACATTTAGCTCCAGTAGAGATTGAAAGCTCACTTCTTGATAAACAATTAAAAAGCGAATACGGTATGCAAAGTGGAACGATTCGTATTTCTTATCCAACTGGTATAACGGTGAATGGGACATCTTTAAAAGAATTAGCGATTGCAGATGGAGCAAACTTGAGGGATGTAAAAGTGATGGATGATATGAATAAAGAATTGCGCTGGGGCTTATTATTCATGATAATTCCATTCTTTTTCATGTTCCAAGCAGGGCGGAAATTAGCAGGTAATCCATCAAAAAATGTATATATAACATTAGCTATATTGAGCGGAGCTTATGCAGTAATGATGACTGTTATAAATATATTAGCAAATATGAATATAAACATTGATATTATAGGTAAAATGTCAGATTTCTTTGCAGTAAATGGGACGTTAATTTCTATTCAAAATCATAATGGTTACTTGCTCATTTTTAGTTTTATTATGGCTTATGCAGCGTCATTTGTTGGTGTGAAAGTTGAAGGGAAATAGGGGGAAGAAATTTGAAATTTTGTAAAGAATGCGGAGAGAAGATAGCAGATCAACTCCGATTTTGCTCAAATTGCGGGGCGAAAGTAGAAGTGCAAGAGCAAGTAAAGTTAGAGAAAGAAGTGCAACCAAAAAAATCGAAAAAGAATATAGTACTTGTTGTTGTATGTGCTGTTATTGTTGCTCTTTTGTTTGGCGCATATCAGTTTGGTGCTTATACGTTTTCGAAAGAGAAGCAAGTTCGTGCGTTCTTGCAGGCATTAGATAAAAAAGATGCAAAAGAACTAGAACCTTTTATAAAAATGAGCGATGCAAGTGTAAAAGTAACGCAAGATGACATTAAGTCATATTTAGGTTATATGAAGGAGAACCCTTCTTATTATCAACAATTAGTATCATATTTAAATAAGCAAACGGTTGATCAAGAATTAGTGAAAGATAAAGCAGAATTTCCTGACGTTCAAGTTGTAGAAGATGGAAAGGAATGGCTCTTGTATCCGAAGTATAAGCTGCAAGTACAATCATACTATATGCGTGTACAAACGAATAAGAAAGATACAGACGTGTATGTGAATGATAAAAAAGCAGCGAAAGTTACAAATGAAAAGTTAGAAAAAGAAGTTGGTCCATACTTCCCAGGAGTGTATCGTGTAAAAGCGGTAGCGAAAACGGATCTTACTACATTGGAAAGTGAAAAAGAAGTTGAATTAGCTGGTGAAAAGGATGGGAAAGTAAAGGTAGAATTGCCACTTGAAGGGAATTATGTAACAATTGAATCTGATGAAAATGACGCAACGGTATATGTAAATGGGAAGAAACGTGGAACATTAAACAAAGGTAGTTACAAGCTGGGTCCTGTACCAACAGATGAAACAATAGAAATTCATTTAGAAAAGAAATTTGATTGGGGAACAGCAAAGACAGAGAGTGTGAAAATTGGAGAGAATAGTAGCTATTACTTGCCATTTCCAAAACAAACATCTGAGTCTGAAGTAGGAGAATTTGTTCGTACTCATATTTATAATAACGTACGCGCGATTGCTTTAAATGATTTTAGTCTAATTGAAGGGGACTATGATAAGAGTGGAAAATCATATAAAGAAGACCGTGATTATCTAGCGTACCTTCAGAAAAAAGGCATTAAGGAAGATTTATTACGATTTGAAGTACGTAATGTAGAACGGATCAGTTCGACACAATATAAAGTAACATCCTATGAAGAATATAATATTCATTATGGTGATGGATCTGTGAAATTTAAAAGTTTTAGTAACGAGCATATTATTACAGTTACACCAGAAGGAAAATTACTTTATCACTCTATAGGAGCAAATAATACGCTAAAGAGTGAGCAAATATCAGGACCAACAGAAACAAGAGATTAACGAAGAAGGACTACCTCTTTTACGAGGTAGTCCTTTGTTGTAGTACGCTTTGTACATAAGGATCTTGCAAAATTTTTTCGATTAAAGGAATGGTTTTATTTTTGAAGTGGTGGCCAGTATCAATTGGAAATGGCTTTTGTCCGCCAGGTTTGATGCCATATTGCATAATTTTATATTGTACGTCCTCACCTTGTTGTAATACGATGAGTCTATAACGGTTATCGTCATGCTCTAATGAAAAATCAATTGCAGTCGCATCGTATGTGAAAGTGTCTTTATATATATACGGAGTTGGCGTGCCAATCCAGTCAACTTTTGCGTTTATATTCATACAAGTGCCTCCTTTTCTTCTATCCCGCTATTTGCGGGCAATAATACCCCCGCTGATCTATTATAAGGAAAATAAAAGCCAGCTCTCAACTAATGAGAGCTGGCTTTGTCTTTTTTATAGCAATAGCAGTTAGTCTAAAATTTTCACTTTTACAGATTTGCGTCCCCATTTGTTTGCAGCTGAATCAGAGCCGACTAGGACGTCGATACGGTGTCCTTTAATTGCACCGCCAGTATCACCAGCAATTGCTTCTCCGTATCCTTCTACCCAGATCTTTGATCCAAGTGGAATTACTTTCGGATCAACAGCAACCATTTTCATGTTTGGATTTGCTGTTAGGTCATGACCCATTGCAGTTAATACATGGCCGCCATGTGTGCCGCCATTTTCGCTTGGATCAGCTGTGTAAGCAGTTGCTTCAACTGTTAGTTCACGGCCGCTAGCAGGTGCAGCTTTTGTTTGTGTAGCAGTCTGCGTTGCTTGAGCTTGTGCTGGTTGTGCTTTTGCAGGAGCAGGTGCTTGTTCTTGTGCTTTCACAACAGGTGCAGTACCTGTTAAATAAGGAACATTCACATAAGCTGTTTTTCCGTTATATTCAAATTGTAACCAATCGTTTTGAACTTGATGTGTCGTTTCAATGACATCATCTTTCTTTAATGTCCCCAGAATTTCTGAGTTTGTGTTTGTATCAGAACGTACATTTAATACGCTTGCTGTTACATAATAGATGTTTTTCGTAAACTCGGAGCTTACGAATGCTTCCTTGCCATTTAGGTTCACTTTTAGCCAACCGTTTTCTGTATTTTTAACATCTAATGTATGACCATTTAATACTTTACCTACAACTTTTGATTCCATAGTTGGGTTCTCTCGTACGTTTAATACGTCAGCTGTAACAACTGTTTCTGCCTGTGCAGAAGAAGTGAAAATCCCAAGACCAAAAACTGCTGCTGTTGCTATACCAAGTAACTTTTTCATGAATAGCCTCCAATGCTTTTGTTTTCGTGTCCTCATTATAGCAACAGATTTTCAGAGGAAATGGGAAATCACACAATTACAAACCATTCGTAACACTTCATTAATACTTTGTAATATAAAAAACTACATGAAAAAACCGCTTTTTTATTGAGCTTTAAGGGATATTATTGCATGTTGCAGGATTTAGGAGAGGGGAGTAAATATGTTAAGAGAGTTAATCGTATTTCAGTATCATTACGATAGTGTTATGAAAGTATTACTTTCTTGGAGTATTTTATTAATTTATTTCCAAAATAGTTATTAAAACATAATAAATTTGAGATATTTTTCACAAATTATAGCTCTATTTTACGAAAAATCACCACATAATTGTTACAAAAAGAAGAGGGTGTCATAGAACAAATTCGGTCTTTTGCATCTCTGTAACATATCACAATGAATGAAATACGTATCTTATAGCCCCTATTTGTGTACAGCAAGACCTCTACCTCAAGATTCAGAGAAAGCATTGTCCAGTTCCAGTGGCTAGAATGTTCGGTGGCTTCACTTCTTCCTACGAGGTAAAAAACACCTCTACGTCAGAAGCTCCATCCCCCTCACATTCTGTACGAGCCACTTCCACATTTCTTTGTTGTCCAGCTCTAGCGGCTAGAATCTCCGGTCGTTTCGCCCCCTCGGACGAGGAAAAAGCGCCTCTCTGTCGGGTACGCGGGCGTCCTGCGATTCTGGGCAAGCCGCTTCCGCTTTTCTACAGAAGACAGGTGGGTGATAACTGTTGGCATGCGCCCGATTTGTTCAATTAACCTTCTGGGAAAAAAACGCTCCCAGAAGGAAGTTTTACTTTTAATGAAACAAGAGGGAAAAATGAACCCATCTAGTTAGGGGATTTTTTATTTTGTGTGATATTGACAAAAAAATGTCGAAAATGTGTTGTCACTTCTACTTGAATGTGTTATATTATTTCCTGTAAGCGATTTCAATTTAGGTTTTACGGCAACTAAGGGAGGACATCCAGAGTAATGAAACGTTACGAACGAAAGTGGAAGCATATTTGTTTAAAGCGTGCTACGCACAGAGCGGTACATGAGAACGAAGAGCGAAAGATAGAAAAAACTACAAAGGAACCAGAAAAGCAATTGGTTTCACAAAAGTAGAATCCACTTTTGTCGTATATATAGAAAGTGTTACGTTCGTTGGGGGATGGGCGTAAAGTAACTTTCAACTAAGGGGTATTAGTTCGATATATAAGTTTATGGCTAGAATAAGCGCAGAGCATACGGCAGCTCTGCGCTTATTTTTTTTCTTTATAATAGTAGAAATTCGTTTGAATCGTCGCTGGGCATGCTTTTGCGATTCTGAGCAAGCCGCTTACGCTTTTTCATTTATCTTTTTTAAATCTCACTGTTTTGTCCCAACCGATGATTTGTTTTTTGCTTTTTGCATGTAAATATAGGATGAGGCTTCGAATAAATAAGTATGTGAAGAGCTGGGCATATGTGAAATACATAATGACACTTATAAATATGTTTATGGGTGTGAATGTTTTTTCGACGCTTTGTGCACTGAATAGTTGAGATGTATATGTCACGTATGCGACATACCACATAAACAAGAGCGGAATCGTGTATTGGATATGAAAGATACCGAGTAAACCGATGATGAACCAAACGTTTGAAATGATGAGAAACAGCCAAAAGACGGCATAGACTAATACTTGCTGTAAGGAGTGGACAAGAAGTTTTCCTTTGAAGAAATCAAGGGAAGAGAGTATGTTCTCTAAAATATATAAATTCCCTTGTAGCCATCGTGTGCGCTGCTTGATCAGTACTTTCAAATGTTCTGGCTCTTGTTCCCATGTAATAGACTGAGGCACAATCGGTAAGAGATAACCTTTACGTGTAATTCGAAGTGTAAGTTCGGCATCTTCTGCAATTGCATAAGGATCATAGCCGCCGAGCTCTTCTAAAACAGAGCGCCGAAGAAGCATATTTGTCCCCGTTAAAGAGCCTGTTCGGAATAAGAGCCAACGCCCGGATTGCATAAGCAGTTGGAAAACTTGAAACTCGAGTGAAATCATGCGGGTAAGCCAGTTACGTGTTTCATTCACTGTTCGTACATGCCCGACTGCTCCAACGGCATCTTCGACTGTTTCTGCATGTTCCACAAGCATGCGAAGGGCATGAGGTTCCGGCTGGTTATCTGCATCGTACACGCAGAAGTATTCACTATCTGAAATGCTTAATCCGTAGTTTAGAACGCGTGATTTCCCTTTCGGTTCTCCAGGCGGAACACGAATATGCCGAATATGTGTATAAGCTTGTTCAAAGCTATCGCCAATTTCTCCTGTTTCATCATGTGAGTTATCATTTAATAAGTAAATCGTTAGTTTACCTGGATATTCAATGTTTGCCATTGCTTCTAACGTATCTTTTATTACGACACCTTCATTATGGGCTGGAATTAAAATATCAACGCTAGGATAGTGTGAAAGTGTGCGGTTTTTTTTCTTCTGATTGCGATGAACTAATCCGGCAATGGTTAAGAAGGAATAATAAGCAAGTAAACCGGAAAATAAAAATGCTGTAAAAATAAGAACATATTTAATCGAAAAGACGATGCTAATCCAAAAAACAAGTATACAAAATAGAATAAATAAAATAAGGAGAATGAGCGCCATCATAGTGGAGGGAACTCCTGTTTTCCAATTTGTTCTTGTTTCATGTGAATTTGTTTGATTGCATCGTCGGTCAGCCACGCTTTCATCTTTTCTTGTAATCGGTTCATGACAATCTCTGCTCCTGCTGCATTTGTGTTTTGCAAGAGAATGACAAGTATTTCGCTATTATATTTCCCCACAAGATCAAAGTTATTGCGTACAGTTTCTAATAGAAGAGAGGCAACGCGATCCATCACGCTCCTGCGCGTATATTTACTGATAGATGAAAAGTCAAAGTAGATGATAACTCCTGTTTCATCTCGGCGCTTCATCGCAGCTTCAAGTAATATGCCGCGGTTTTCAAACTCTTGTCTTGTTAATAACTTTGTACCAGCTATATATTGTTCTAATTTTGTAAGTTGTTCTGTTAAGCGTTTATTTTCGTGAATAACTTGTTTGAATAAATAAGTTGAAATGTAAATAAAGAAGAAGTTAGAAGCTGCGAGAAAATGAAATATAATATAGCTGAGTTGTTCTGCTGTGGTCCATAAGTATAACCATGCTTCATTAAATAAATAGAAAACAGAAAGAATGGTTCCGATAATAAAGAGTACAAAAGCTTGTTTATCGGGAATAAATAGGAATAACAAATGAATAGCTACATACATAATTGTAAAGACAATGGCATATTTGTATTCGATTATCTGTACTGTAACGAAATAAAAAAGAACTTGTACAATCCATACGAATAATACTTTATGGGATGTACTTTTCATGGTAAACGCCCCCTAATGTAAATATCACAGGTTGTTTGTAATATGTGTAATTAGAAGGAAGATGAGTCAAGCGATTTAATCACATTGTATGTCTGAAGTGTAAAGTTCGACTTTTCATTATGATGAAAAGCTTGTTATATGATGAGTGAGGGATAATGGGGAATTGTATAAAAAAAAATCCCTCTTAAGTGAAAAACTTAAAAGGGATTTATATATATTAAAACATCATGCCTGCTACGGCAGCGTTTAAGAAGTTAGCTAATGTACCAGCAATTACTGCTTTAATTCCCAATTGTGCAATTTGTTGGCGGCGTGAAGGAGCAAGTGTACCTGTCACACCTAATTGAATTGCAATAGATGAGAAGTTTGCGAAGCCGCAAATTGCAAATGCTAAGATAATGTTTGTTTTTTCGGAAAGATCCCCCATATGCTTAGCTAAGTTTCCGTATGCAACGAATTCATTTACAGCAAGTTTTTGTCCGATATAACCAGCTGCTTGAATCGCTTCATGTGGTGGAACGCCAATTAATACAGCAAATGGAGAAAGAATGTAACCAAAAATTAAATCTAGACTTAGTTTGATGTGGAACCAAGAACCGACCCATCCTAGTAGGCCATTTAATACAGCGATTAATGCGATAAATGCCATAAGCATTGCTGCAACGTTAATAACAAGCTGCATCCCTTCAGATGCACCGCGTGCTGCTGCATCAATAACGTTTGCATCTGTACGCTCTGTAGAAAGTTGTACATCGTTATTTACTTTTTCTGTTTCAGGCATCATTAATTTTGCAATTAATAAACTTGAAGGTGCAGCCATAATCGCAGCTGCAAGTAAGTGTTCAAGTGGAATTCCCATTGCCGCATAACCGACAAGAACGGAACCAGCAACAGACGTCATCCCACTTACCATAATAGCGAAGAATTCACTATTTGTTACGCGATCTAGATAAGGTTTAATTAAAATCGGTGCTTCCGATTGTCCTAAGAAAACAGTTGTAACAGCATTTAAGCTTTCTGTTTTTGAAGTTCCAAGAAGTTTGCTTAACCCGCCGCCAATAATCGTAATAAACCATTGCATGATACCAAAATAATATAATACGGCTACGAGTGCGCTAATAAATACAATTGGAAGTAATGCTTGAATAATAAAGACGAAGCCCCAAGGACCTTTCGGGTTTGCTAGATCGCCTACAACGAATTTAATTCCTTCGTATGAGAAATTAATAAGACTTTGTACGCCGTCGGCAGCATGTTTTAAACCAGCTTTTCCAGCATCCCATCTTAATACGATGAAGGAGAAAGTGATTTGAATAGCTAGCGCAATTAAAATTGTGCGCCATTTAATAGCTTTGCGGTTGGAAGACAGTAAAACTGCAATTACCAAAACTCCAAGCACGCCGCCAATTCCCCATAAAACATTCATGCTTGTAAAATCTCCTCTCTAAATTAACGAAACATTGCAAATAGTAGAATTGCTTCGTTTCTCTGAAAATATTATCTTATGTAACTTATCACACCAGACATCAGAGGTCAAACGTCTACGGAAAAGTCAGAATAGGAAAAAAATAAGTGGAGTAAACACATAAAAAGTGTAAAATGGATAATTTTGTCACAATGTTTCGTTCCATCCATAATGTGACATATGGAAGACGAATAAAGTTAGGATGATCACGAATGGAAGGCCTCATCAATCGGGCTTTTACGGGATAAGTTTACATAATAAAAAGAGCCTTCTAGTAATCTAGAAGGCTCTAAAACTATCAATTAATAAGGCTTAGAATATCCTAAGAAATGACTGCTCCAATATGAGTTGTTTAATGAAGCAACTTTAACACCATTGTCACCGGCTTGAATAAATGTGCCGCCGCCAAGGTAAATACCCATATGGGATGGACCAGATTTATATGTATTTTGGAAATAAATCAAGTCACCTGGTTGTGGGCTAGATGTATGTTGGAAGCTGCTCCAATAGCCAGCTACACTTTGACGACCAATTGAATAACCGAATTTCTTATAAACGTGATAAATATAACCACTGCAGTCAACGCCGCTTGCAGAAGTACCGCCCCATACGTATGGAACACCTTCCATTGATTTTGCGTATGAAAGTAGTGAAGACATATCACCAGAGTTATTGCTTGTATTGTTGTTATTGCTATTGTTTCCATTATTCGGTTTTTCAGCTGGCTTATTTTCTTGTCCGCTGCTTACAGGTGTTTTAGATAAGTAGCGAGTGCCTACATATCCAGTACGACCATTATAGTTTATTTTGCTCCAGCCGTATTCGTCTGCAAGTACTTGTACTTTTTGCCCTTGTGGTAAGGCTCCGATTACACCGTAGTTTGTGCCAGCACCGCCGCGTACATTGAGTGCGCTTGCATTAACGTAATATTCTCCGCTTCCTTGTGATGGAGTTTCGTTACTTGTTGCTGGCGGATTGGATGTAGAAGGATTAGATGGAGTAGTACCACCTTTTACAAATTTCACAAATTCGCTGCTAACATAACCTGTTGTTCCATTATGTTTGACTTTGAACCAACCATTTTCAGCGCCAATTACGTTTAATGTTTGTCCATTTAATACGCCGCCAATTACACTGTGGTATGTAGCAGGGCCAGTACGAACGCGTAAAGATGTCGTGTTTACAACGTAAGTACCACCAGTTTGAACTGTAACATTATTGTTGTTGTTATTTTGCTGTTGGTTATCCTGCGGCGCATCTGCAATAGAGCCGCCTTTTGTTACATAGTCTTTGCTAATGTAAGCTGTTTGTCCGCTGTAGTTAATTTTGAACCAATCTTGTACTTCGCCAGTGACTTGAACAACTTGTCCTTTATGTAGAGAACCTAACTGCGTATGTGATGTGCTAGGGCCTGTACGAACGCGAAGGGAAGATACATTTACTGTATAGTTTCCACTTGCTGCTTGAACAGTTGTGTTATTGTCTGGTTTAGAAGTAGTACTAGTAGAGCCCGCATTTACAAACTCACCGCTAACGTAGCCGACTTTTCCATGGTGGTTAATTTTGTACCAGCCATTTTCTTGTCCAATTACGTTTAGTGTGTCTCCTTCGTGTACGCGAGACATGATTTCATAAGAAGTGCCAGGACCTGTACGAACGCGTAATACGTCTGCGTTTACTGTGTACTTTGTTGTGTTTTGTGATGTTGTTTGAGCTGTTTGAGCTGCAGGTTGTTGTGCGGTTTGTTCAGTAGCTGCCTGAACCGTATCCATTGTTGGTGCTGCTGCACCTGCTACAGACACTGCCGCAAGACCGGCAAGATATTTTTTCATAGTTTGTCGATTCCTTTCTGTCTGTATTTTAATGTGATGAAAAATTTACCAACTATAAAAATTCTAAAATGGTTGTCGATTGATGTCAATGCTTATGAAGAAATCCGAATATCATAAAAAAGGTTAACAAAAAAAAGAAAGATGCAAATATGCATCTTATTTTGGAATTATATCCATATATTTGGAGTTTTTTGAGAGATAATTATCCGTTTTTAAGACCAAAAGACGCTAGAAGTAGAAAAACTTTGCATAAATGTTTTTTGTAACAATTTTGTGATAGGCCCGACTTGTCCATTTTGAATAGCGGTTCCATCGAGATGTGTCAGCGGCATTACTTCAAAGGTTGTTCCCGTAAAGAAGCATTCATCTGCTTTGTATACATCATGAACACGAAACGATTCTTCCTGCAGGGGAATATGTAATGTATGGGCAAGTGATATAATATATTGCCGGACAATACCGTTTAGAATGAGATGGTTGGCAGGGTGTGTATATAGTGTTCCATTTTTCACAAGAAAGAAGTTAGAGTGGCTTCCTTCAGTAACGATGCCGTCACGAACGAGAAGAGCCTCTTTGCAGCCTTTTCGCTCAGCTTTTGTACTAGCTAATACATTTGGTATTAAATTCAGTGACTTAATATCGCAGCGCAGCCAGCGGACATCAGGCTCTGTTATCGCGCGAATTCCATATTCAATCCATAAAGCAGGGCGTTCTTTTTTACGAATGTATGCATAAATAGTTGGAGTTGCATCAAAGGAAAAGGTATGAACACGTGGCTGAACACCTCGTGAAATTTGGAGATAAATGATGCCGTCTTCTTGGAATTGATTTTTTGCTAGCAGTTCATATAGAGATGCGATAAGCTCTGCTTTTGAGAGAGAAAGGGTGAGCTCCATTTCTTCCATTGAGCGATATAGTCTTGTTATATGCGGATCTAATAAGTGCAAGGTCCCTTTATAAACACGAATGACTTCATATACGCCATCACCAAACTGTAGACCGCGCTCTTCTAAGTCGATATGAGGTTGTTCGTTTGTTGTATCAAGCATTTTCCCATTCCATAATATAAAGCGTTCATATTTCATGTTTTCTCCGTCCTTCCCCAAGTATTGTCTGCACATACAAATTCGAAGGCTAGAAGAAAGAATCCTGCTTTGCATAAAAAAAACAACGTTCGATTACAGAACGTTGCAAAAGGAGGGTAGCTTGTATAATAAATAGGGACAAAGCTTACATGTTTTATTATAGAGATGTTTCATGAATTTTATGTAAAAATTTAGTGAAGGTTGTGTAATAATTAGTCGCCATGGTGTATTTTGTAGAATTGATGTTACAACTAGAAAAAAGCCGCTGATTACTCAGCGGCCTTTTCTTTATTGTTTTCTTTAATGATTGTTTTAATTGTACCTGTCTTTACTTTGTTACCTTCATAGAAACGAAGTAAGTCACCTTCAATGATTTTATCAGACATGCGCAGCTCATTTTGTGCGCGATCAACCATTGCTTGTGCTTCAGCTTTTGGTACTTCTACAACTTCACCTGTCGTGCGGTTATAGAATGTATTATTTGTGTGAATGTATTGATCTGTAACGAAGCTTCCATCACGTAATACAACAAATGGTTTTCGCTCTGGTGCGAATAAGTCGTGACCGAAATGAATGTCGTTCGTTGTATCAACGCCTAATAAATGAAGGATTGTTGGTTTTACATCAATTTCACCAGCAGGTGCTGTAATTGTTTTTCCTTCTTTTTGACCAGGAACGTGAATGAAGAACGGTGTACGTTGTAAGTTCATTTGATCAAATGTTGTAATTTCTTGTTTTCCTAAGAATTGTGCCATTGCACGGTTATGGTTTTCAGAAATGCCGTAATGGTCACCATAGAATACAATAATAGAGTTATCGTAAATTCCCTCTGCTTTTAAACGTTCAATAAAGTGTTTTAACGCTTCATCTAAATAACGAGCTGTTACTACGTAACGGTCAAATACACCATCACCTGAGTTATATGGCTCAATTAATTTCGTTGCTTCATCATAGTCAAATGGATAGTGGTTTGTTAACGTAAGGAAACGTGTATAGAACGGTTGCTTAATATTTTTTAACATATTCACTGATTGATCAAAGTACTCAATATCTTTTAAACCCCAACCTAGTTTTGTTTCAGGGGTAATCTTATAATCTAATTCATTAAAGTAACGATCGTAACCAAGTGCTGGATACACCATGTTACGGTTCCAGAATGTTGCGTTGTTTGCATGGAATACAGCCGTGTAATAGCCTTGTTCATGCAAGATTTCTGGTGTTGCAACAAATTCATTATTACCATGCGTAAAGAATACAGCGCCGCGATCTAATGGGTATAAAGAGTTATCTACAAGAAACTCTGCATCAGATGTTTTACCTTGACCTGTTTGGTGATAGAAGTTTTCAAAGTAATAGCTTTCTTTCGCGAACTGGTTTAAGAATGGTGTTACTTCTTGTCCGTTTACTTTTGCACCAATTAAGAATTGCTGCATAGATTCAAGAGATACAACAATTACGTTTTTCCCTTTTGCTGAGCCGAACATATTTGGATCTGGCTTTTCTTGCACTGTTTTCACATAGTTCTCTGCTTCTTGCAGCTTACTGCCATCTGCAAATGCTTTTTGTGAACTTGATTTTGCTTGTAAGCCAAGGTCGTACACTTGATGTACGTATAAACCTAAGTTTTTGACAAGCATTACACGGTCAAATGAGCGTGTTAATAATTCAGGACGCTCCGCTTCAGCAAGTCCTAAGTTTGCAAAGAAAATAGCAATTGTTGATATGAAATATAGTGATCGCATTGGACGTGAAACACGCTCTGTTTTTGCATAGTCTTTCTTTTTCTTTAAAAGGACTGCGAAGAAGATAATATCAGCAAAAGCTACAACAATTTTGTAGTTAAATAGCTCTTTCACACTAGAGCCAAGACTACCGAAGTTTGACGTTTGTCCAAGTACAGGTAATGTTACAAAGTCGTTATAGAAACCGTAGAACATTACGTTACCAACAAGAACAATGGTAAGGACAATGTCAATTCCAAGTGCAATATAGTTTCGTTTTTTCCCTTTTGCAAATAATGCAAGGCCCACTAAAAGTAATGATGAGGCTAATGGGCTAATAAATAAAATGAATTCTTGCATGAAAGATTCTAGTTTTAAGTCAAAGCTAGTACGTGTAATAATGTACGTTTTTAGCCACAGTGTGATGGCAACGAATAATGTAAATCGCACGTTTTGAAATTGTGATTTCAAAGATTCCTTCATCCATTTTCACCCTTTCTCTATCAGGCTTGGTCGATTTTCGAGAGAAACATGCTAAAATAAAAAATACATAGTTTTCTTTGCCATGGATAGAGTTTTTCTTTATACATCTATTTATGACTTAAACTATGCATACCCTTTTGTTTTCCTGCCATTTTGTATTGTTCCATAAGAACAAAGCCATTTTGTATTATACAACAAAATTTGGTTATTAGGAACACACCCATTTCTTACATTTTTTGTATTTTTTTATTATAGCTGACAGTGAAAACTTTAACATTGGTTTATATGCTCGTCAACTAAAAAATATGACAAATAGGGGAAAGCGGATGTAGAAAAGGGGACTTTTTATATTGAGAAAAATTTAAAAACCAACACCGAACACTTGTTCTTTTTAGGTTTGTTTGTTATAATGAAAGTACATGATAAGTAACGTGGCCAAGCCGGAACCTACATTATATTGTATGTATGTGAAGTTTGCTTATGTTGTAAATAAATTCGGCATAATAGAAATAAAGTGAAACTTCTAGCAGTAGGGGGTCTTACAGCCCGTGAATAACGGGATAAAAGAATAACGAGGGGAGATTTCGTCATGATGAAGGAGAAATTTTCAGTCGAAGCGTTTTGGAATAAAGTAAAACATGCAGCGATTAAGGCGGGACATTCAGTTATTTATGCTAGTTTGTTGCTGTTTTATGTATTGCAGAAACCAGGTGTTCCAAAGCCAGTGAAGCTTACGATTATTGGTGCTCTTGCGTATTTTATTTCACCAATTGATGCTATTCCGGATTTTGTAGCTGGTCTTGGTTATACAGATGACTTAGGCGCATTAACAGCTGCGCTCGTACAAACTGCTATGTATGTAGATGAAGAAGTGAAAGAACAAGCGCGTACAAAGCTGGGAGAATGGTTTGGTTCTGATGTGGATACGTCACTTATCGATCAAAAATTAGATTAATGTAGTGAGACGTCTATTGGTGTTTCTTCATTAAATGGGCAGTCGAACAAGTTAGGATCGAACGGAAGGAATTAGATATGCCATCAGGAAAAACACATACCAAGATAAACTTAGTTTCTCTTCCCGTTGTATTATTTATGCTCGGCTCTTACGGGTTAACGAATTTTGATTTTCTTCTTACGTTTACCATTGGATTTATTATTGGGACGTACTTTTTAACACCGGATCTGGATATTCATAGCTCTGCCTACCGCAAATGGGGCTTACTTCGCATCTTTTGGTATCCATATCAAGTTGTGATGCCGCACCGGTCACCGCTTACGCATACGATTATTATTGGTGATTTGATTCGTATTCTTTATATGTTGCTTGTTTTCTCACCGTTTTTATATATTTTAAATAAGACGGTACTAGAGGGGAAACTCATAGAGATTGCAAGGGCACATGAAGTGGCAATTGTTATGTTTGTACTGGGCGTTATTGCTGCTAGTGCATTACATATTATCGCGGACGTTGTGAATACAAGGCGTAAAAAAATGATGCACCGCAAACGAAGAAAAAGAAGATGATAAAAAAAGTACTCGCAGCGTGCGAGTACTTTTTTTTAGGGGTACCGTCACATGCCCATCAAGTTAATATTTTAAAGTACCCCCAAAATAAAAATTTCCTTTTTCTACAGTTAGTTATTTGAGAAGTCAGCTTTTTTTCGCTTTTGGGGTGTTTACTTTTCTTAAATTGATAGGCATGCGGCTGAACCCCAAAAAAGGAAAGTAATATCTATTTAAAGAAAATTTTAAAAGATAAAAACGAATGTAATTATAGAATGACTATCTATGATAAGAAAAGGAGGCACTTACATATGCTAACAAATGATTTAGATTTCCGATTAGAACCACGTTTAAAAGAATTGTATGAACAACATAAAATAAGAGCGCAGAAGATAGACTGGGGTTATCATGAGTTTTTACCATGGGATAAGGGAATGGACTTTAAAAGAGTTCCTTGGGATGAAAGTCAAGTTACTCTTCCTTCTGGTGTAATTACGGCCATTGAAACAGCTTTATTAACAGAAGTGAATTTACCATGGTTTACAACGTATTTATCGGCGACCTTTAAAGGATCCCTTTCTGTTATTACAGACTTTATTCATACTTGGACCTCAGAAGAGGATCAACATTCGAATTTATTGGAGACATATTTACTACTCACTCGAAGTGTGAACCCTAAACGAATACATGAATTAAGAAAGTCAGTCGTTGAAGGTGGATTTGAGCCTGATTTTCACACGCCAATCGAAGCCATGACGTATACGACGCTACAAGAACTTGCAACGATGGTGTTTTACAATAATGTAGCTAAGATTGCAAGTAAGCATGATCCAGATCTTGCTACATTATTACGCCGTCTTGCAAAAGATGAAACCCTTCATTATGCGTTTTATCGAGACGTGATTCGAACACATTTGGAATTGGAACCTAATTATTGTTATCATATTGCCAATGTGATTATGAATTTTAAAATGCCAGGTGCAGTCATGCCTGATTTTGAAAATAGAATGGCTGTGATTGCAAAAGAAGCTAACTATGGGCCACTACAATATTTTGATCAAGTACTTGATGTAGTAGTTGATTATTGGGGGTTAAAAGATTTACGACCAATTGCACCTCTAGCTGAAAAAGCAAGAATTGAGATTTTGGAGTACCACACAAGATTGAAAAAAATACGGGATCGATTTGGTCGTTTTCAAGGGAAAACTGATCTACGTTAATGAGTAGAGATTTCAGAATATAAGCGGGGAAATTCCCCTTCCCTTTATGGGAAATCTGACACACTCCCTATTGTTTTGGGGGCGTTTTTTACTTAATTTAATTTTTGTCAAAAAGTAGTTGACGGTAAAAATGATTTTATGATATTATAAAATATTTGATAAAAAACCAAGTATATGTTAAAGTTAAGAAGGTTACCATATATGGAGGTGGATTATATGTTTCAAATTGGCGATAACATTGTTTATCCAATGCACGGAGCAGGTATAATTGAAGCCATAGAAGAAAAAGAATTCTCAGGGGAAAAACAACAGTATTATGTCATAAAAATGTCGATCAGTAATATGCAAGTCATGATTCCTACGGATAAAATATTGAATTCGAATATACGCCCAGTTACTGATATACTTGCATTAAAGCACATTATACACATTTTTCAGCATGAAGAATCCTGTAAATTACTGCCGTGGAAACAAAGACATAAAGTGAACACAGACAAAATAAAAACGGGTGAAATACAAGAAGGTGCTGAAGTTGTACGCGATTTAATGCGTATGAAGAAAGAAAAAGAACTGAATACAAGCGAAAAAAAATTGTTGGATGATGCATATAAATTTTTGGTCAGTGAACTAGAATTAATTAAAGGAATTACTGAAAATCAAATAAAAAGTTTCTGTTAAGGTTCATTATAGATAATGTATTATATCACCCGAAAACATCCTGAATTTTTCGGGAATGTGATGAGTATTAAAAGCAAATCATTTCAAAGACATTCAATTTCTTCAACTCACTTTTAGAGTAGGAACCTCTTTTGTTATTACTTCAATCTAATCCATTTTTATTATAAAATTTCTTTTACGATCGTTCGAAGTTTCATCAAATAACTCGATTAAATAGTCACTTGATTTTTGTACTCCTGATTCACACTGGCACGGACAAGGAGCCGTAAGGATGAAAGAGAGGTAGGGCTTTCATTGTTTTAGGTAATATACTATCTAAGTCATTATTTCTAGAAGAAAAAACAATCAATCGCATTTCTATCTTTAAGAATTTTTTTACAATTACTGAGACAATGAATAGTAATTATTTATCTTCTTTTCATAAGAGAGATGCGCGAGTTGGTAACATCTAAATATATGGTCAACGATAAAAAATGATGGGATTTCTAGAACTAGAACCCATTTTTACAATTTATTTAACATAATAAGATTAAATGGAACAATAAGAAGGAGTGAAGATATGAAACGCATGCCAACGCAAGAATTAAGTAACGAGTTAAAGAAGCGGAAAGGAATTACTTCTATTAAGATTGAGTCTTATGAAAAAATTGAAGTTGGTGGAATTCTTGTAAATGGACCGGCTGTTATTTTAATTAATCAAGAATACCTAAAAATTGTTGAATGAACGAAGAAAAGGATGATCCTTTACAAAAAGGGATGATCCTTTTTGTTTGTTGCAGCTAATATGGGATATACATAACTTTTATCTGATGTGTTGGGGTTAAAAGGAAGGAGAGGGTCAGGATTATCATGGTGGAAAGCTTAATATTGGTAGGATTTCTTTTTACGTTATATAAATTAGTTGATAAAAAAACAAACTAATTATTTAAAACGATAGATTGTTTCCTTTTTAAGGGCGAGATTTATTTGAGAGTCAAATGGATCATTTAAAGGAGGAATTTAGATGGATGCAAGGAAAGAACGCATAAAATACGAGAAGATGTCAAAGAATTATAATCGTATTTATTTAGTTTCGTTTATCCTATTAATTGTACTTGTTTATAGTAGTGTGATTATCATAGGAGCTACAGGGGGAAAATATGGAGTGTTTTTATTGTTAGCAATTTTACTTAACGCACGTATTACGAAAGAATCTCAAAAAAAGTATGAGCGCTATTCTAATAAAGGGCGTATTTAAAATGATACATATCCTAAAAGGAACAACCTAGGTGTACATTCAAAATATCCCTATATCATCTCCTATTAACTAGTAAAAGTAACTTTATATAAATCATTTTTTTAGCAATGTAGAAATAGAAACCGTACCTTATTAAAATGTTATTTCCGTTCCTATAATGAATTATCCTTCTAGCATATTGATAAGATTTATATCATATATTAGGAGAAAGAATGCAAGTTAGAAAGGAGTCTTATAGAATGAGTTATTCGGAAGGAAATAACTTGAGTGAACAACATATGGTAAGTGCACCCAATCCCTACGTATATCAGACATTACAATCAGTAATTGGTAAACATGTGGTTATTGAAACTGTAAGAGGTAATGTAAGAGGAAAGTTAAAAGATGTGAAACCAGATCATTTGCTCATTGAAGATACGATGCCATATATTGTACGCATTCAACAAATTGTATGGATTATGCCAAAACAATAATCAAATTATATCTAATCAGATTTATAAAAAATTAGTGTCATAGTCCACCAAGTAAAAACACAGGGTTTTATCTCTGTGTTTCTTCAAATTTCCGTTTTTGAATATATGCTTGAGCATGAATAAGTTCTTCCTGAAGTTCTTTTAATTCTTTTGTAGATTCTGATTCAATAGCCATGTAAGTAGTAACTAAACTGATCATCATATCCATCTTCTCTACTATATTTTGAATGACTTGTTCAGATTGCTCTTTTTGAGGGTGTTGTATTGCTATTAATACATTTTCTATATAATTGTTCTTTCTTTGCTGGATATCATAAATAAACTGTTTTGTGTTTGAGTTCATTTGTTATTCCTCCGTTTTGGATATACTTCTATTCTATCATATTTGAATGGAAAATATTAGATTCTCCTAAATTTACACCTGTCTCGTACATCTCCTCAAATATACAAGCTAATCTCTTAACGTACAGGGAACTAATCGAAATGTGTCAATTTTGTGTCTAAACGTACAATTTTCTTTTTTGATATGGTGACCCCATGCCTATCAAGTTAAGAGTAAAGAACCCCCCAGAACAAAGATTTTGAGCAAATTGCTCAGTTTTCTCGTTTTGGGGGTGTTTTCTTTTTTTAGGTTGATGGGTATGGGGTACCGTCAGGAAAGTGCGGATTTACAACGCTAAGACCATTTCCAAGACGATTCCCCAAATTTTAATAATGCTAAGGTCCTAAAAGGAGTAAATTTCGAGTGTTTTAAAATTAAAAATCTTATTCATCGAACAGTCGTACCTTTATGTATAAAATTCAATGAACAGTTATATTTGTATCCAAAAGGAAATAGATTAGATAGAGTAACAAAGGGCTTTTAAGCATGAATAGCAAAAGAGAATTTGTAGAACAAATAGAGTTGATAAAAAAGTAAAGGGAAGGAAACCAAATGAAAAAGATTACAACGGGACAAAGCAACAGCGGCTTCTCCGAAACAGGACTGCACAAAATGCGCGACGTGCTGGCACGACATGTCGATTCCGGGAAGATTCCTGGGGTCGTTGCTTTAGTCAGCCGGAACGGTGAGACGCACGTTGAAGCGATGGGCACGATGCGCCATGATGGTGGAGCGCCGATGCGCCGAGACACGATCTTTCGGATGGCCTCGACGTCCAAGCCGCTTGCGATTTCGGCGGCAATGATCCTGCTCGACGAGTGCAGGCTGCGGCTGGATGACCTGGTAGAGACGTGGTTACCGGAACTCGCCGACCGGCGGGTGCTGAAGCGGATCGACGGCCCGCTGGACGATACCGTGCCAGCGCGGCGTCCGATCACCGTACGGGATCTGCTGACTTCCACGTTCGGGCTCGGCATGGATATTACGTCGCTGGGCACTCCGATCATGAACGCGATTTTCGAGAAGGGGCTCACGCCCGATCTACCGGTGCCGATGCCCGAGCCGGATGAGTGGATGCGCCGTCTTGGCGAGCTTCCACTGATGCACCAGCCCGGAGAGCGATGGCAATACCACATCAGCAACGATTTACTCGGCGTGCTCGTCGCCAGGGTCACGGGCCAGTCGTTTGAGACGTTCCTGCGCGAACGCATCTTCGACCCCCTAGGCATGAAGGACACCGGTTTCCACGTGCCCGCCAACAAGATCGACCGGTTGCCGACCCTTTACGCCCCCGACCCGCAGACCGGAGAGTTCATCGTGTGGGACGAGGCCAAGGGGGGACGCTGGAGCCAGCCTCCAGCGTTCCAGGGCGGCGGTGGTGGGCTGGTCTCCACCGTCGACGACTACAACGCGTATTTACGGATGCTGCTGAATCACGGGATGCACGAAAGCGAACGGATCCTGTCCCGGCACGCCGTCCAGCTGATGACCACCAACCGCCTCACACCTGAGCAACAAGCAGCCCGAGACGCCTTGGCCAAAAACAATGTCCATGTGTCGTTCGGCCAAGGGCAGCACGGCGGCTGGGGCTTCGGGATGGCGGTGCGCACCTACCGCGGCGACTATGCGTCCATCGGCCAGTTCGGCTGGGACGGTGGAAGCGGCACAACGGCGTACGCCGACCCGGACAACCAGCTTACCGGAATCCTACTTACCCAGGTCGGGCTGTCAGTCCCGAATTCGGCACGGCTTATCCACGACTTCTGGACCATGGTCTACCAGGCAATCGAAGACTGAAATCGAGCTCGCGGTTCGTCGTTCGTTTAAAAAAGGGCCTGTGAATTTCATCAACCTTATTGGGGCGGAATCAGGACGTGGGTATGATAGGTTGGTTTGCCGACAGAAACAACTGCTTCAGCCTTTTAAGACCAATCATGCCCACGGAGGTTCCAAGTCAAGTCCTTAAACGCTTTTCTATGGTTACATGTAAACATAGATAAAAGGTGCACCATATCGGTGTTTTGAAACGGATACTACATATAAGAGCATGTTAGTTTAATAAGCCAAATTAAAAAATCGATTCCTAAACATAAGAGGAATCGATTTTTTTCTATGCTGTAATTTGTTTAATGTTGTAAATCCTCATTTTCCTGACGCTACCCTTTATATAAAAGATAGTGAGATTTTCCTATATCCCGTCAAAACAGTCGGTAAGAAGTTAGGTAAGGAAGAGAGACAAACCGTCTGTAAGGACTCGATTGGTTCAACTAGCCTTCTGGGAAAGAATGCTCTCAGAAGGAAGTTTCACTTTATTTTTCTTTGCTTAATGATTCCAACAAACACGTAAACAAATTATCTCGTATTAACGAGCTGTGACATCTTTAACTGCTTCAGAAATACGGTCAACTGTTGCTTTTCCAGCATCTTCAACAGCATCAACTGCATTTTGTACTGCATCGCTTGCTACTTCAATTCCGCGTTTTGTGTTATTACGCCCTGCATCAATGGCAGATTGAGTTCGATTTTGCTCAGTCAATTTTTATCCCTCCTAAATTTGTTTTTCCACCTTAGTATAAGAAAATGTCATTTTACTATTCGTATATTAGAGAAATTTCCAATAGTCTGAGTTATATGAGTAAAAAATTATGCTAGAATAAGTTCGTCATTTATCCGGCTATTCGCGGACGGTAATACCCCACCTCAAGATTCAGGGAAAAGTGTTGTACAGTTCCAGTGGCTAGAATGTTCGGTGGCTTCACTTCTTCCTACGAGGTAAAAAACACCTCTACGTCAGAAGCTCCATCCCCCTCACATTCTGGACGAGCCACTTCCACATTTCTTTGTTGTCCAGCTCTAGCGGCTAGAATCTCCGGTCGTTTCGCTCCCTCGGACGAGGCAAAAAGCACCTCTCTGTAGGGTGCGAAGGCGTCCTGCGATTCTGGGCGAGCCGCTTCCGCTTTTCTACAGAAGAGGGGATAACTGCTGGTATGCGCCCGATTGGTTCAGCTAACCTTCTGGGGAAAAACGCTCCCAGAAGGAAGTTTCATGTTATTTAAAAAACTTATAATCATATCACATTTTGTGAAAGAATGAACAAATGGAATGTGAAAAAAATTCGAAAATAGGATTGTAAATATAGGGAAATATGATAAAGTAGAATTATCAAATATTTATGAAAACGTTTTCTTTGGACGTTTTATTTTTTAGACTTAAAGGTCTGATGACCCGATTGTCTATTTATAGGATTATAGGTTTATGAAAAAGGAAGATTAGAAGGGAAGGGAAACTATGAGCACATGGACACAAGTTTATGATCCGCTAGGTAATATTTGGCTTTCAGCAGCAGTTGCAATGATTCCAATTATATTTTTCTTTTTAGCGTTAACAGTTTTTCGTATGAAAGGCTATGTTGCAGGCTTTATTACAGTTGTATTAACAGTTATAATTGCACTTTTCGTTTATAAAATGCCATTTACGATGGCGATGGCAGCAACGGGTTATGGTTTTGCTTATGGATTATGGCCAATTGCGTGGATTATCATCATGTCAGTATTCTTATACAAAATCTCAGTGAAAACGGGACAGTTCGATATTATTCGTGCATCTGTTCTTTCTATTACAAATGATCATCGTTTACTTGTCATTTTAATTGGCTTCTCATTTGGTGCATTTTTAGAGGGAGCAGCAGGATTTGGAGCACCGGTAGCAATTACAGCAGCACTTCTTGCAGGACTTGGTTTAAACCCATTATACGCAGCGGGACTTTGCTTAATCGCAAATACAGCGCCGGTAGCATTTGGAGCCATGGGGATTCCAATTTTAGTAGCTGGTCAAGTAACAGGTATTGATCCTCATAAAGTAGGACAAATGGCCGGGCATCAATTACCGCTTCTATCGTTATTTGTTCCATTCTTTATTGTATTCTTAATGGATGGATTAAAAGGTATCAAACAAACGTGGCCTGCATTATTTGTAGCAGGTGGTTCATTCGGGATTACGCAGTTTATTACAGCAACATATCTTGGACCTGAACTCCCAGATATTACATCTGCACTAGTGAGCTTAGTGAGTTTAGCACTATTCTTAAAAGTATGGCAGCCAAAAGAAATTTATCGTTCTGGAGAAGGACAAGTAGAGGCAGCGGCAACGGTAAATGCTGGTTCGACAATAGATTTAACAGCAGGAAAAGTTTTGAAAGCGTGGTCACCGTTTATTATCTTAACGATAATGGTTGTAATCTGGAGCCAAAAATTATTTAAAGATCTATTTGCTCCAGGCGGTGCGCTTGCAAGATTAGTGTTTAAATTTGAAGTTCCGGGCCTGCATAATTTAGTGATGAAGGCAGAGCCAATTGTTAATAAACCAACGCCATATGAAGCTATATTAAAGCTTGATATTTTATCGGCAACAGGAACAGCGATTTTGATTGCATGTATTATCACAATGTTTGTTCTGAAAATGAGTCCAAAACAAGCGGCTGTTACATTTAAAGAAACGTTACAAGAATTGAAAATGCCAATTCTGTCAATTGGATTAGTACTTGGCTTTGCGTTTATCGCAAATTACTCAGGGCTTTCATCAACATTGGCATTAGCATTAGCGGGAACTGGGAAGTTCTTCCCGTTCTTCTCACCATTCCTTGGATGGCTTGGGGTATTCTTAACAGGATCAGATACATCTGCAAACGCATTATTCTCAAATCTACAAGCAATTACAGCGCATCAAGTAGGCGTGAAGGAAGTATTACTTGTTGCGGCGAATACAACGGGCGGTGTAACTGGTAAAATGATTTCACCGCAGTCCATTGCAATTGCATGTGCGGCAGTTGGACTTGCTGGAAAAGAATCTGACTTATTCCGTTTCACAGTGAAACATAGTTTATTCTTCGTAACAATCGTTGGTATTATCACATACATTCAAGCTTATTATTTAACTTGGATGATTCCTTAGTAGAAAAAAGGGGTTTCTCTTATGATGAGATACCCCTTTTTGTTATTTTTAATTTTAGGCTGGGAGATGTACGGTTTTAACGTGATGTAAATTAAAATGAAAACGCTGATTACGTGCTGTAATGAGTTCAATTTGGTTGTCGGTTACTTCAGCTAATTTGCCAATTTTATAACTCTGTATGCCTAAATCAAGTAAAACGATACGTTGTTTTAGTTTTTTCATTTGCTCAGAAAACGTACGTGCAAGTGTAAGTTTTGAGGCTGGCGATAAGAGTTTTTCATTTTCGAGTCCGTAAGGCGTTTCTGCTTCTTTATATGGAACGATATATTTCACGTGATGGAATGGGATGTATAACATTTGATAGACAGGTGAGAGGAAAACAAAATAGTCATTCATAATGTGGGTAACATATCCATGTAAGGCGTGTTCAGATGATAGCGCAAGTTCAATAAATTGTCCTTTTGCCACTTGCAATGTTTTTCGCAGTGAAATAGTGGATTCACTTGATATGATGTCTTGCGGTAGTAAAGATTCTGGAATTGTCAGGTTATCAAATAATGAAGGATCAATGCTTGGGGTTAAATGTTGAATGTGTAAACTAGAGATATACATGTATTTTTCTCCATCATACAATACAATAATATCTGAGCCTTTATCAATCATAATTCCTTCAAATGGAAGAAGCTCCCCAGATAGTGTCACTTGTATGGGCTGATTAATATATTTTTGTAAATGAAGCATGATAAATCACCTTTCTCGTAATCACCTCCTTCTAACGTAGTGAAGAAGAGAGATGTTTTAGGATGCGAAGATTAACTTAACCCAATAATATAGACAAAATAGTGTAAAAATGACGGTTGGCGGAATGACAAGAAATGTAGTTTTTATATAGGTATCCCAGCCGATATTTACTTTTCCTTTTCTCACAATATACATCCACATTAAACTTGCTAATGTACCAATTGGGAGTAATAGTGAGCCTATATCACTACCGATAATGTTTGCAAGATAAATCGTTTTCAATGTAATAGGATCTAGTCCCATTTCGGTGAGTTCAATCGTGCCAATCATTAAGGCAGGATGGTTATTAAAAATGTTAGAGAGGATAGAGATTAGGCCCCCCATAACAAAAGTGGCATGAAATAAACTATCAGTGATAAGTGGTTGAAATGTAGTGACGAGCAGTTTGGTTAAACCGATGTTATTAAGTCCATACACAATCACGTACATAGAAAATGCGAAAATTAAGACGTACCAAGGTGTTTTTTTTATCATATCATGAGGTGGGATGCGCAGTTTGTACCATCTCCACCCGAGTAAAATAACGGAGCCGGTGACTGCTACAATGGCGATAGAAAACTGAAAGAAAGATGCGATAAATAAGCTAAGGCGAACGCAGAAAACAAATAATAGAATGCCAAGCATAAACCTTGTTCGCTTACGATTTTCATCAATTGTGGGACGTGGTTGCAGTGGGTGAGAGGGTTTTTTTACGAAATTTTCATCTAAGTATGTCGATAAGACCGGGAGCTTTTCAGGGATTTTTTTCCGGAAAACAAGGAGTAACAGAAGTGACATAAAAAGAAGACCAAGCATAGCGGGAACAAACATCATGGCTGTATGCATGTATAAGTCCATATCAATAATTCTCAAGGCGATTAAATTCACAATATTGCTTACACCAATCGGCGCACTGGATGCAGTAGCGATGAGTGCACCACTTAGTAAGTAAGGTATTTTTTGATCATGTGTGAGTCGTAAATGATGTAACAAAAGCAGTAAAATGGGAGTTGTAATTAAGATACTGCCATCGTTATTGAAGAATAATGTCATGAGGAAACAAAGAAGATTTGTATACCAAAAGAGGCGAATACCAGAGCGTTTTGCTTTTTTAGCAAGTTGAACGGCGCACCAATAAAAAAAGCCAAAACTCTCTAATACGATTGCCATAACGATGGTAGCCATAATTGTTATGGCGGCGCCAATAATTTTTGAGCTAATATCACCCAAGTCGGTAAGAGAAACTGTACCGCTTAAAATGACAATCACTGCACCAACTGTTGCCGGAATTGCTTCATTCATCCCTTTTGGACGCCAAAAGATGATGAGCGTGGTTCCGAGAAAAACGAGTATGGTTATGATAGATTGTAGGTTTATCAACTCTCTCACCCCTGTTCTTATAGTGAAAAGTTTGCATAAGACATACGTCCTGCACTGGCTTATATTCTATATGTATGTAGTGGGGAAGCAGCCTGTATTAAGTGAAATACCCATTTTTTGAATAAGGAAAAGAAATGATATAAATACCTTTGCATTTTTTAGACAATGATGTATGATAGGAGCGTAGTAAAAATTTAATCAGTGATAAACTAGGGGTGCTCAAGAGAGTTGGGCTGAGAGAGAAGTGCGTTGAAACTTCTTAACCCTTTGGACCTGATCTGGTTCGTACCAGCGGAGGGAAGTTAACGGCTTTACATAACAATGCCTTATGTTGCCAGGTCCTATTTTTTTTATGGACCTGGCTTTTTTATTTGAGCATACACTGGCCGCTAGTTCTCGTCCTGGTCAAAAGAAAAGCTGAAGCGGCTCGTTCAGAATGAGAGGGGGATGGAGCTCCTGACAGAGAGGCGTATTGTGCCTCGGAGGAAGGCGCGAAGCCACCGAACATTCTAGCCGCTGAAGCTGGATCTAAGAAAAGCGGAGGTTACTTCGCTAAGACACAGGGGAGGAAACATAATTATGAAACAATCTGTTTCAGCTGAGCAAATTGAGTTGAAGTCAAGTTTACCTGGAAGTAAGAAGGTATATGTAGAAGGTACACGTGAAGATATGAAAGTACCGATGCGCGAGATTGCACAAAGCGATACAAAAGGTGTACCAAATCCATCTATTCGTGTGTACGATACGAGTGGTCCTTATACGGATCCTGATTACACAGTGGAATTAGAAAAGGGGATTCCAACGCCGCGCCGCTGCTGGATTGTGGAACGTGGAGATGTAGAAGAGTATGAAGGCCGTGAAGTGAAACCGGAAGATGATGGTGTGAAAACAGCAGCTACACATACGCCTGTATTCCCGCAAATGGGACGTAAGCCGCTTCGTGCAAAGGCTGGGGAAAATGTTACGCAAATGCATTATGCGCGTAAAGGAATTATCACAGCAGAGATGGAATATGTGGCGATCCGTGAAGGCGTGGAACCGGAATTTGTACGTAAGGAAATTGCTGAAGGCCGTGCGATTTTACCAGCAAATATTAATCACCCGGAAGCAGAACCAATGATTATCGGACGTAACTTCCATGTGAAAGTAAATGCGAATATCGGAAACTCAGCCGTATCATCGTCGATTGCAGAAGAAGTAGAGAAGATGACATGGGCAACGCGCTGGGGTGCAGATACAATTATGGACCTTTCTACTGGGAAAAACATTCATACGACACGTGAATGGATTATTCGTAATGCGCCTGTACCAGTTGGAACAGTGCCGATTTACCAAGCGCTTGAAAAAGTAAACGGGATCGCGGAAGATTTAACGTGGGAAGTATACCGTGATACGCTAATTGAGCAAGCGGAGCAAGGCGTAGATTACTTTACAATTCATGCTGGTGTGCTGCTTCGTTACATTCCGCTTACAGCAAAGCGTGTAACAGGAATTGTATCACGCGGCGGTTCGATTATGGCTCAGTGGTGTTTATATCACCATCAAGAAAACTTCTTATATACACATTTTGAAGAGATTTGTGAAATTATGAAGAAGTACGATGTATCCTTCTCTCTTGGAGATGGATTACGCCCTGGCTCAATTGCGGATGCAAACGATGAAGCTCAATTTTCTGAGCTGGAAACATTAGGAGAACTTACGCAAATTGCTTGGAAGCATGATGTGCAAGTGATGATTGAAGGCCCAGGACATGTACCGATGCATTTAATTAAAGAGAATATGGATAAAGAACTCGACATCTGTCATGGTGCACCGTTCTATACGCTCGGACCGTTAACGACAGACATTGCACCGGGTTATGACCATATTACTTCTGCGATTGGAGCAGCGATGATTGGTTGGTTCGGTACAGCGATGCTTTGCTACGTAACACCGAAAGAACATCTTGGCTTACCAAACAAAGATGATGTTCGTGAAGGTGTTATTACGTACAAAATTGCCGCGCATGCCGCTGACCTTGCAAAAGGTCATAAAACAGCACATCAGCGTGACGACGCTCTTTCTAAAGCGCGTTTTGAATTCCGTTGGCGTGACCAATTTAATTTATCATTAGACCCTGAGCGTGCAATGGAGTATCACGATGAAACATTACCAGCAGAAGGAGCAAAGACAGCGCATTTCTGCTCAATGTGTGGTCCGAAGTTTTGCAGTATGAGAATTTCGCATGATATTCGTGAGTATGCAAAGGAGAATGATTTAGAAACAACAGAAGCAATCTCACAAGGTATGAAAGAAAAAGCAGAAGAGTTTAAAGAAACAGGCAGTCAATTATATCGATAATTAGAAAGTATCTTTCTGAACACCTCTTAATCTATAATCATGTGCACCTAACCTAATATAGATGATAGTCCCCCTGCCGCGCGAGAGCAGGGGGATTTTGTTATACTTTACATAAAAAGTAAGACGGATCGGAGGGGTAAAAATGAAGCGGAAAATTGTTCCTGTTATTGCATGTATATTACAGATTCTTTTTGTTGTTACATTTGTTTTGTTATTATCGCCAAGCTATGAAAAGAAAATGGATATTATTATAACAGCTGTCGGTACATTGTTTCTTGTATTTAGTAGTTTTGGGCTTTCTGTACATTCTTTTGCGAAGAAATGGTACCCAAAATTATCGTTTTTACTTATCGTCACATCGTGTATGCAGCTTGCTTATTTCATCTTGGTGTTTATTCTCCCTGAGGCGGGGATTCCACCTTATCTCTGCAGCTGATTTACGGAGCGTTAGTATACAGAGAAATAGGGATCCTTGGAGGATCCCTATTATGTTTGACAGGAAGGTGTTTTACTTAACGAGCGAAGACGAGCTGTACCCAGTAGAATAGAAGGAAGAGTGTTACGATTGTTGTGAGTGGAATGACAATTAAGGAGACGCTCAAGTAATCTTTCCATTTTACTTTGATTTTATTTTGTTTTAGGATATACATCCAAATAAGAGAAGCAAGTGTCCCGATTGGTAATAATAATGATCCCATATCGCTACCAATAATGTTTGCGAGGTAGATTGTTTTGAGGGTAACAGGATCTAATCCCATTTCTGTTAAGGTAATGGTTCCGATCATTAAGGCAGGGTGGTTGTTAAAGAAGTTTGATAGAATTGAAACGAGTCCACCCATCATAAAGCTTGCATGTAATAAGCTTTGATTTACGATTGGCTCACATACTTGCACAAGCCAAGCTGTTAACCCAGCGTTATGAAGTCCATAAATAATAACATACATGGAAAAAGCAAAAATGAGGATGTGCCACGGTGTCTTCTTTAATATATCGACTGGATTTGTTCGTAAATAATACCATCTCCAGATGAGTAGAACGAGAGAGCCAATTACGGCAACAATTTCAATCGGAATTGCAAAGAATGAGGCTACGAAAAGGAGACAGCGCATAAGGAAGACGAACAGTAACACTTTTAACATAAACTTTGTACGTTTGCTTTTTGTATCAACAGAATCTTTTCCTTTTAATGGATGGAAGTGTTTTGTGAAAAAGACTTCTTCAATGTCATAAGCGGATGTTGGTAGTTTTTTCGGCAATTTCTTTTTTACGACTATATACATGAGCCATGACATAAAGATAAGCCCTAATGTTGCAGGTACAAACATCATTGCTGTATGCATATAGAGTGTCATATGAACGATATTTAATGCAATTAAATTTACGATATTACTAACGCCAATTGGAGCACTAGAGGCAGTTGCAATCAATGCACCGCTTAATAAATATGGAATTTGTTGATGTGGTTTTAATTGAAGGTTTTTCAAAAGTAAAATCAAAATAGGTGTGGTAATTAAAATGCTCCCGTCGTTATTAAATAATAGCGTCATGAGAAAACAGAGTAATTGAATGTACCAATATAGGCGGTGCCCGGAGCCTTTTGCTAAGTTTGCAAGCCGAGCTGCTGCCCAGTGGAAGAAACCAAAACTTTCTAATATAACAGCCATAACAATTGTGGCGATGATGGTAATAGAGGCGCCGCCGATTTTACTAATGATATCGGCAATGTTACTGCGCGATACTAGTCCGGTAATAATGATAATCCCCGCTCCAATTGCAGCTGGCCATGCCTCGTTTATTCCTCTTGGCCGCCAAAATATAACAGTCATGGTAAGAAGAAAAACAACAACCGTAATCCAAATTTCAATACCCATAGCTAGCCTGCCCTTCTTAATTCTTTAGTTTCGACAAGTGGATTTCGACTTGTCCGAAGCTTATATTCAATCATATTCAAACTCTTAAAAGAAGGTATGGGGATTACACTAGCTATTGTAAATATGTGTGTTTGGTACTTTGGGGAAAAGACATAGTATATAGGGGAATTTGAATGGAAATAGGCACATATCCAGTATGTGCCTATTAGGTATTTATAATAGAAACGTTGCTACGTGCATATACCTAGCTTTCTTTTGATAGGTATATGTCGATGAAAATATGCTACTTATTTCATGGTAGATGATATTTGACTAGAAATTTTGTTATCCGTATGGGTATTTGTAATGCTGTCTGTAAGGGCCCGATAGGTTAGTTTCACTTTACCCCGCCCAAACGGCTGGTAAGAAGTGAACGCAAGAAGAAGAGCAAACCAGCCGTAAGAGCCCGATTGGTTCAACTAACCTATCGCGAGGAAAAGCGCCTCACGATAGGAAGTTTCACTTTACTTTAAAAAAGTTCGATCTTTCAAGAATAAATTCCAGAAAAAGATAAAGCCTGGTAATAGTATTGCGATACCGATTGCGTAGAGAATGAGCAGGGCATAAAATGTTTCTTTCGTTGTAAAACTTGTGAACACAGTTACTTCTGGATAAATGATATATGGAAGGTGTGCAACGCCGTAAGCGTAGCTTGCAAATCCATATTGGGCAACGACAGAAAGAACGGCAATGCGCGGCCAGCCGAGTGTTTCGTATTTTTGGTTTGTCCACCAAAGGGAGGAATAGCCAATGATAAAAAAGATGAGAGAGACTGTGAACCATTTGAATTGTTTAATTAATCCTTCCATGAGCCAATGCGTTTCGGGATCCATTACGACAAGTGCGACGATGGCGGTAACAAGTGTTGCAGGACCGAGCACGATGGCGTTTCTCCGATAGACACGATATGTATCTTCGGAGCCTTGTTCTCTAGCGAAATCAGCGAGAAAGAGTGCTGATAAAAAGAGTTCGGATGTTAAACCGAAGAGCATGTACCAGTATACAACTGGACTTGATAATAACTTTCCATATAATAACGTTTCTTTGCCGCTAGCAGTGGTAATGAAGGCCCCTTCTGTTACAGGAAGTACTGTAATTAAGAGAGCTGGAATTAATAGACCTGTAATGCCCGAAATAATGCGCATTATACGCTGATATTTGGGCAAGGAATAAGCAAACACCATAAAAGAACTGCGAATTGTAACGAGTATGAGAATTAAGGTAACAGGTAAAAACATTGCAGTTGCGAGTGTAAATGCAGCTTTTGGAAAGAAGCCGAGAAACGCAACAACGACAAAGACTAGAAATGTATTTGTAACTTCCCATGTTGGTGATAAGTAGCGATTCGCGAGTTTTCCGGCAAGTGTCGGATGATTTGCATACACCATCCCCCAAAAGCCGGCACCGAAATCAATTGAGCCTAGAATACTGTATACAAAGACGACAGCCCAGAGAATGATAATAGCAATGCTTGCTTCAGGCATGTGAGTCCCCCCCGTTCGGTTGTAAGTCTTGCTTCAATGGATGGCGTCTAAAGAATGTTCGTAATACGAAGACAGTTAAGATGCCAAGTGCAATGTATAGTATGACAAATACGACAAATAATGGCCCAACAAAGTCAGCGCGCGTTGCAGCATCTGTTGTACGTTGAAAACCGTAAATCGTCCAAGGTTGTCTTCCGCTACAGCTGAAAATCCAGCCAAATTCAATGCCAAGAAGCATAATCGGACCGCCTGCAGCGATTGCCCACAGCATCCATTTTGGCAATTTCCCGCCTTTTTTTCGGTAAATGAAGTACCAATATCCAAGTGAAATTGCAGCGACGGCGAATGAAAATGTAGCTGCTCCAACCATTAAGTCAAAGAATAAATGGGTGTAAAAAGGAGGCCACGTTTCAGATGGAAATTCATTTAATCCTTTTACAACCGTATTTGGAGAAAAGCCAACTAACATACTTAACAGGTTTGGGAACTCAATGGCGTATTTTAATTCGTTTGTTTTTGGATCGAGAATGCCTCCAACGGCTAGTGGTGCATGTGATTGTGTATGAAATAATGCTTCGGCTGCTGCCAGTTTTTCTGGTGAATGCTCATGAAGTCCAATCGCAGATTCATGTCCAGAAACCCACATAATCGCGCCTGTAATGAATGTGACCATAAGACCTAAGTATAATCCTTTTTTATGATAAGCAATCTCCCGTGCACTTTTATTTCGTTTTAATAATTTAAAGCCGGCGATAGAAGCAATGACAGCAGCTCCTGTTGCATAAGCGGTAATGACAACATGAACGGAGCTTGTGAAAAAGCTTGGATTAAAAAAGGCTTTCCAAGGATTGACGTTATAGACAGAGCCGTCCGGTGCCATTGAAAATCCGGCTGGTGTATTCATCCACGTATTTGCTGATGTAATAAGTACAGCGGATGCAGTCGCGCCGAGCATAACAAAAAAGAGCGATACTAATCGCATGAATGGTGGTAATTTGTCTGCAGCATAGACGTAAATGGACATGAACAATGCTTCTAGGAAGAAGGCGAAAATTTCAATTTGAAATGGAACGGAGATGACTTGTCCAACAATTTTCGCAAAGCCAGGCCAAAGCAAGGAAATTTGGACGCCTACAATTGTTCCTGTTGGAATGGCAACACCAAGAAGAATCGCAAATGCTTTCGTCCATCTTTTTGCCATCACAGAGTAATCAGAGTCCTTTTTCCAGTGATATAACACTTCGCTTATAAAAATCATTAAGGAAAGTCCGATTCCAAGTGTTGCAAAAATAATATGGAAGGCTAACGATGATCCAAAGAAAGCGCGCGATAGTGTAACAGTATCCATGTTTCTACTCCTCTTCTTTTTTTGCCATTATTTTCTTACTGATATGGAAATTTTATTCAAAAAAATGACAAAAAATATATATGTATTTTAGGAGAGATTATGATATTATAATGTTGAAATCTTCTGAAAATAAAAATTTCTATTTTAGAATTGTACTTTGAGGAAAAATATTTTATAATGCTTTATGCGAACGCAGGTTCTGTTTTTGCGGGATTCCTTTACAAACTGTAAGGAAAAAATGCGGATGTGCACTGGATTTAGTCGTATTCATGAAACGGAGGGGAAGTTTTCATGTATCCAGAAGTCATAAAAAAAATGGCATTTTCGAAAGAGCATAAAGATTTATTATTGAAGCTATACAATAAGGAAATTACAAGGCGTGAATATGATCGTCTTGTACAAGCACTATATCGACCAACAAAAGAAAGTGTGTAAATATCCATTCATGGTGAGTGGGTAACTGAATCTTATATTAGTGAAATAAAGTGAAACTTCCATCAGTGGGGGTCTTACTGCCAGCGAATAGCGGGATAAAAGAGGCAATCTGAAAAAGGTTGCCTTTTTTGTATGTTTTTTTCTTATAATGGTTAGCATCTTAACGAGGTGATATTGTGCGGAAACATTTTTATCTATTTATTGCAATGGCCGTTTTGATTATTTTATGTGGAGCGGTGATGTGGAAGGTGTTACAAGGGAGCGGTACAGAGCAATTTATTATACGCCATATGACAAATGAAAATGGAACGTTGGCAACATATCGGCTTAAAAGTGACAAACAAGGAACAGATGTTGCAACCGGACGTGAAGCGTTGTCTGAGTCAGCAGGATTATGGCTCCGATATGCGCTAGATACTGATAATCAAGAGATGTTTGATGCGCATATGAAAGTTATACAAAATTATTTTTTGGACTCATCTCATATTGTACTATGGAAAATTGCTGAATCGGGAAAAAGACAGGCAAGAACGAATGCACTTATTGATGATTTACGGATTGTACAGCAATTGTACCGGGCATATGAGAAATATGGGGAAGAGCGATATAAGCATCTTGCAGATCAAATTAGCGATGCCATATTACATTATAATAAGAAAGGATCTTTTTACGTTGATTATTACGATGCGAATGCACATGTATCAAATGATACACTAACAACATCTTATGTGAATCCGAAAGCATTTTCTTATATGAAAAAGTATGGAAAAATTACCGATGCTGAGTATCAAAAAGTTGTTCAATTTCTAGCGGATTATCCGCGAAATGGATGGGCTTTTCCGAAAACGTATGAGAAAGATGGTACCTTTACATATGATAAAGAAGTAAATATTATTGATCAGTCATATGTTGCGTATTACCGAAGTTTAGTAGACCTTCCTTCTGCAGCATATTTGGATTTTCTTAAGAAAACATTTAAGAAAGACGGCAAACTGTATGGAAGATATCATTTAGAAACAGGAGAACCAGCTGTTGCTTTTGAATCACCGGCTGCGTATGGTATAACGATTTTATATTTATTAGAAGTTGGAGAGAGGAAGTTAGCTGAAGCGATGTATGAGGAAGCAGCGACGTTCCGTAATAAAAATCCGTTTAGCCGCTATTACGGCGGCTATGTAACAGGAGAAGATAAGAATACACATATTTTTGATAATCTATTGCCGCTTTTAGCAGAAACGGCGTTAAAAAACAGCAAGTAATCATTACTTGCTGCTTTTTTCATAAATGTACTGTGTATATAACATTTGTTTTGTATATTGATTAATAAGGTGAAAGCCGACAATAAAAATAAATGCTGGAGCAGAAAATTTTGCTAGATTAAATAACATGCCGGTAATAATAGATTGCTCAATTACTAAATTCCCTTGATTCATTGTATATAGTAATGAGCTTTGCAAAACAACAGCTAGAAAGGCAATGCTTTGCAATACTTTAAACTCAGGGGCATTTTGTGTCATTGTGATCATCTTCTATTCCATACATGATTATAGTACAGGAGGGAGGAGTGTAATATGATCACTTTGTGAAAAATGTAATAATTTAGTAACAGTGCATACAACATAGATATGATAGGAAGAATCCTTCTAGTGAAAATTACGAGAATCGCTTCTATGTCAACAACCCGCCACTTAACACCCTTACGGGTCGTTTGAAGTGGGGGCTTGCGTCTGTCAGAGTTCGACAGTGCTTCTACCCTCATAGAGAGCAACTACGCTTATTCCTACCCAGTAGTGCAAACGAGCTACGCTCTCCTACCTTAGTGTGGTGGAACATAAGGACGGTTGACTTCGCCCTTACTACAAGAGCTATACTCCTGTAGTAACTACACCAATATGTTCAATCCCTTTACGGTGTAGATTCATAGCACCAATACGGTCATCATTTGACTTGTATTGACAGTTTTTACAACAGAATGTGTGTAATTTCTTATTACGGTTTTCTTTCTTGATATGCCCACATTTAGGGCAGGTTTGAGAAGTATATTTTGGGTCTACGACAATTACCTTCTGTCCGTTCATTTCTGCTTTATATTCCAGCATCTGACGGCAATTCCTCCCCCACTTATCGTTGGGCTACGCCCTGCACACGATTGAAGTAGGGGTATCCTTGCCGATTTTAGATGAAAGAAATTCGCGTTCAATTCTAGCCTTAGAGTTTAGTAGAAAGCAAGGGAATTTGAAGATTCTTTAGTTGATAGAGAGAATAGCGTGAAAAGGGGATTTTTGTTGGTATGCTCGTCATACGAAAATTACCCTAGACATATACATAGGTTAACTTAGATTTATTCCGCTATTTGCGGACAGTAAGACCCCTCAGCCTAGGGTTGAGAGAGAAAATGTTGTCCAGCTCTAGCGACTAGAATCTTCGGTCGTTTCGCCCCTCGGACGAGGCAAAAAGTGCCTCTCTGCCTTGGATGCGGGCGTCCTGCGATTCTGGGCGAACCGCTTCCGCTTTTCTACAGAAGATAGGTGGGGGATAACTGTCCGTAAAATCCCAAATGGGTAGTTGTAAAGAACACCTAAGAAAGGGGGCATTGTATGAATATTTTACTTTGCTGTGCTGCCGGAATGTCAACGAGCTTGCTTGTTACGAAGATGGAGAAAGCGGCACAGGTACAAGGTATAGAGGCGAAAATTTGGGCTGTTTCTGGAGCAGAAGTGCGTAATCATATCGATGAAGCTGATGTATTACTACTCGGTCCGCAAGTGCGCTATTTGCTGCCAAAAATGAAAGAACTATGTAAAGAGAAAGGAATACCTGTTGATGTCATTCAATCTGTACACTACGGACTTTGTAACGGGGAAGCGGTTTTACAAGCAGCGTTGTCAATGAAGTCATAAGGAGAGTGGAGAAGATGACAGGGTTTTTAGAGAGATACGTTATGCCTGTAGCGGGAAGAATTGCAGAGCAGCGCCACTTACAAGCTATTCGAGACGGAATTATTTTAACGATGCCTTTTTTAATTATCGGATCATTCTTCTTAATTATTAGTGCTTTGCCGATCCCTGGATATAATGACTTTATGGCTAATCTGTTTGGTGATGGTTGGCAAAAAGCGTTAGGATATCCAGTTAGCGCAACATTTAGTATCATGTCTTTAATCGCTGCTTTTGGAATCGCTTACAGATTGGCGGAACGGTATAAAGTAGATGCATTAGCTGCAGGGGCGTTATCGCTTGTGTCTTTCTTGCTCGCAACGCCATTTCAAGTTTCTCATATTATAGAAGGAACAAAGGAAAGTGTTATAGTAGAAGGCGTTATTCCAGTTGTGCTTATGGGGAGTCAAGGTTTGTTTGTAGCGATGATTTTAGCACTTATATCTACAGAAATATACCGCTTGATTATACAGAAGAATATTGTGGTTAAACTGCCAGAAACAGTACCGCCAGCTGTGTCCCGTTCGTTTACTGCACTTATTCCTGGGTTTATTGTCGTAACAGCTGTTTGGATTTTGCGATTAATGATGGAACATACTTCATTTGGGAGTATTCATAATATTGTTGGGCAATTATTACAAGCGCCGCTTAGTAAGCTTGGTGCTAGTTTATTTGGAGCCGTGATTGCTATTCTTCTTGTTCAAGTATTATGGGCATGTGGGCTTCACGGAGCGGCAATTGTTGGCGGAGTGATGGATCCAATTTGGGTATCATTAATGGATCAAAACCGCGTCGCCTTTCAAGCTGGGCAGGATGTGCCAAATACAGTTACAAAGCAATTCTTTGATTTATGGATTTATATGGGGGGATCAGGTGCAACACTTGCACTTGTAGTAGCGATGTTATTATTCGCGCGAAGTCAGCAATTAAAAAGTTTAGGCAGGTTATCAATTGCACCAGGTATTTTTAATATTAATGAAATGGTGACATTTGGGATGCCGATTGTATTAAACCCGCTTCTTCTCATTCCGTTTATTCTAGTTCCTGTTGTCCTAACGATTGTGACGTACTTTGCGATGGAATGGGGCCTTGTCGCACGGCCAAGCGGAGCGTTTGTACCATGGACAACACCGATTATTTTTAGCGGCTATTTAGCAACAGGCGGCAAGATCTCAGGTGTTGTTATGCAATTAGTGAACTTCTGCTTAGCGTTTCTCATCTACTTCCCATTTTTAAAAATATGGGATAAGCAAAAGTTGGCAGAAGAAAAGGGGGAGTAATAAAGAAACATGGATACATTAGAGACAACGGCTTTTCATTTAATTTTACACGGGGGAAATGCGAGAAGCTCGGCGATGGAGGCAATTCAATTTGCGAAACAAGGAAAGCTTCTCGAAGCGGACGAAAAGTTGCAAGAAGCAGCCAGCGAGTTAAAGGAAGCACACCGCTTGCAAACAACATTAATTCAACAAGAAGCAGGTGGCGAAAAGGTCGAACTCAGCTTACTGTTTGTTCACGCCCAGGATCATCTGATGAATGCTATAACAATAAAGGAACTAGCGAGTGAGTTTGTTGATTTATATAGGAAGATGCTAGATGGAAAATAGGCCTTGCGTGTGCAAGGTCTTTTTTTATGCGTAGAAAACGGCAAGTTAAACGAATGCAACGGCATTTAGCTGCAATTTGTGATATAAGAAGCAGAGGAATCGATGCATGAAGCGCATCATTTTCAAACCGAGCTCATAAAATCAGAAGCAAGAGGAAAAAAGAAAGCACAGTACTGTTAATTCATGCGCAAGGGCATTTAATGGACTCTATTACAGTAAAAGAATTAGCATCAGAATTCATCGATTTGTATAAAAAAATTAATGCGAAAGGGGAACATGCAGCATGCGTGGAATAAAAATTACAACAATTGGCGGCGGCTCTAGTTATACGCCAGAATTAATTGAAGGTTTTATTAAGCGCTATCATGAACTTCCTGTTCGTGAAATTTGGTTAGTTGACGTGGAAGCAGGAAAAGAAAAGTTAGAGATCGTTGGCAATTTAGCGAAGCGTATGGTGAAAAAGGCAGGAGTACCAATTGATATTCATCTTACGCTTGATCGCCGCGAAGCGTTAAAAGATGCGGACTTTGTTACAACGCAATTTCGCGTTGGGTTATTAGCAGCGCGCGGAAAAGATGAAGCAATTCCATTGAAATATAATGTGATTGGTCAGGAAACAAATGGTCCGGGCGGTTTATTTAAAGCTTTAAGAACAATTCCTGTTATTTTAGATATTTGTAAAGACATAGAGGAGATTTGTCCAAATGCATGGTTAATCAATTTCACAAATCCAGCAGGTATGGTAACAGAAGCTGTTCTTCGCTATACAAACATTCAAAAGGTTGTTGGGTTATGCAACGTTCCGATTGGGATTCGTATGGGATTAGCAAAGATTCTTGATGTAGATCCAAGCCGTGTACATGTTGATTTTGCAGGTTTAAACCATATGGTGTACGGATTGGATGTGTATGTAGATGGTATCAGCGTCATGGACCGTGTGCTGGAATTAGTGACAGACCCGGAAAAGCAAATTACGATGCAAAATATTGCAGGGCTTGATTGGGAGCCTGATTTCATTCGTGCGCTTCGTGCGATTCCATGTCCATATCATCGCTACTACTACAAAACACGCGAGATGTTAGAAGAAGAAAAACAAGCATCTATGGAAAACGGTACGCGTGCAGAAGTCGTGAAAAAGTTAGAAAATGATTTATTTGAGCTTTATAAAGATCCAAACCTAGACATTAAACCACCGCAATTAGAAAAACGCGGCGGGGCATATTATAGCGATGCTGCATGTAGTTTAATTACTTCTATCTATAACAATAAAGGTGACATTCAACCTGTAAATACAAGAAATAATGGCACAATTGCAAGTCTGCCGGCTGATTCTGCGGTTGAAGTAAACTGCGTCATTACAAAAGATGGTCCAAAACCAATTGCAGTTGGGGACTTACCAGTAGCTGTGCGCGGTTTAGTACAGCAAATTAAATCGTTTGAACGTGTAACAATTGAAGCTGCTATAACAGGTGATTATCATAAGGCGCTGCTTGCGATGACGATTAACCCACTTGTACCATCCGATAAAGTGGCAAAACAAATTTTAGATGAAATGCTGGAAGCTCATAAAGAATATCTTCCGCAATTCTTCAAAAAGGTGGAGAACTAAAAGCGGCGCTATATGAGCCCGCTTTTTTCTTGTTAAGTAATAGGAGGGGACAGAATGATTCGATTAATCGTAAACGCAGATGATTTTGGCTTAACGCGAGGTGTAAACTACGGTATTGTTGACGCACATGTTAACGGACTTGTAAATTCTACAACGATGATGATGAATATGCCGGGAGTAGAACATGCAGTGCAATTAGCGAAGGCATATAAGACGTTAGGGGTTGGTGTGCATCTCGTATTAACCGCAGGAAAACCACTTCTTTCTGACGTGCCTTCACTTGTAAAAGAAGATGGTTCGTTTCATTCACAAAGTACCGTTTGGGAAGGGAATATAGATCCGCATGACGTCCAGCGAGAATGGACTGCACAAATTGAAAAGTTTCTATCCTATGGTTTAACACTGACTCATTTTGATAGCCATCATCATGTACATGCACTGCCGATTTTACATGATGTATTAGAGAGATTAGCAGAGAAGTATCGTGTCCCAGTACGCCGCTGTGAGCAAAACCGTGCAGTCAGCCCATTTTCTGATGTGTTTTTCCACGATTTTTATGCAGATGGTGTAACGGACGATTATTTCACAAATTTACAAGAGCGTGTACAAGATGGGATGACAGTTGAAGTTATGGTGCATCCAGCTTATGTTGATGCGGAACTGGTGAAGTGTTCGTCGTATGTGATGAAGCGTATTGAAGAACTACGGATTTTAACAGAAAGTAAGCTTCCAAGTGGAGTGGAGCTTGTGAAGTTTTAATATATAAGAAAGACGGCTATTTCTCGGAATAGCCGTCTTTTTTATAATATTGATAAAATCATTCCGCCTATTGCACCCGCTACAACAATTACCCACGGTGGCAGCTTCCAAAAGGCAAGCATTGCAAATAAGAGTAATGCCACAACGAAATCAGTAGGCTTCCCAACTGAACTGGTCCAAATTGGATGATAGAAAGCGGCAAGTAAAATGCCGACAACAGCTGCATTTATACCAAACATAGCCCCTTGTACGTACGGCTTGCGGCGCAGCATATCCCAAAAGGGCAGTACGCCTACAATGAGTAAGAAGGCGGGAAGAAAAATGGCAATCGTCGCAATGGCTGCCCCAATAGTTCCGTTCATAATCGCGCCGATATAAGCAGCAAATGTAAATAATGGTCCAGGAACAGCTTGCGTCATTCCATAGCCAGCGAGAAACTGTTCTTTCGTTATACTGCCGTTTGACACAAACTCATTTTCTAAGAGCGGAAGAACGACATGACCACCGCCAAAGACGAGAGAGCCGGATCGATAGAAGCTATCAAACATGGCAATCCAGTGCGAGAGAGGGCGTAATATTGGTAATAGTATCAATAAGAGAAAGAACAGAGATAAGCATAACGCTGCGACTTTACGTGAAACTGGAATGGATATTTTTGATTCAATTGTTACGACGTGCTCTTTGTATAAGAACCATCCCATTATACCAGCGAATAGAATAACGATGATTTGTATCCAAGCTGCTTGGAATAATAGAACGGCAGCAGCTGCAATCACTGCGATCGTTGCGCGGCTCCGGTCTGGTGTTAGCTTCTGCGCCATTCCCCATAATGCATGAGCGACTATCGCTACCGCTACTAGTTTTAAGCCATGAATCCATCCAGCATGGGCGATGTCTATTTGTTGTAATACTGAAGCGAACAATACGAGCGCAAGAACAGAAGGCAACGTAAAACCAAGCCAAGAAACAATCGCCCCAAGTATGCCGCCCCGAGATAATCCAATCCCCATGCCAACTTGGCTACTAGCAGGACCGGGAAGAAATTGACAAAGTGCTACTAAATCAGCATAGCTTCTTTCATCCATCCATTTTCGCTTTTGGACGTACTCGTAGTGAAAATAACCAAGGTGTGCAACAGGCCCCCCGAAGGAAGTGAGTCCAAGTTTCGTGGAAACGAGAAAGATTTCTATTAATACTCGTAAGTAATTTGGAATAATTCGTTTTTCTTTAGGCTTCACAGTAATACGATTCTCCTTCTTCATAAATACAGGCTTTTCTTCTATCATATCGAATATATATCAATAAGAACATGGATAGAATGTAATGAATATGTAAAATTGCATACACCAGGAACATCTTTTCGTGTTACAGTGAGGAAGAAAGATAGCCTCCTAACTATCTTTTGTTTAACGGATAATTGTGTGTATTATTACTTGCTATCGGAAACAACAAAGGAACCTCTAAGAGGTTCCTTTTGTCTTATTATCCATAAAAAACTGCTGTCTATTAGTGGAGCCCACTAATAAAAGTTTCAATTTATTGCTATTTCAAAGTTTACACAAAAATAGGAATTGAGGAAAGAGAAAACAGCTCTAGCAGAAGCTAAAGCTGTTACAATCTCGTATCCTTCCAAAAATTAACTTCTACATGAGAAGAAGGATTGTAAGGAAGCAGTGTATATCCTCTTGAACGAAGATAGTCAATTATTTTTGGTAAAATTTGCACGGTGACACTTGAGTCATGCATTAAAATGACTTCAACTGGTTTATCACTTTGATTCATTACTCGTTCCAATACAGCAGAGGGATTGTGATAACTTTTCCAATCATATGTGTCGACTGTCCAATCCCACATTTTATAATGAGCTGCAACAAGAGCATCGCGATAATTTTTCTTTAAATAGGGCATACTGCCGTAAGGAACGCGAACGAGATGCGTGTCAAGTCCGGTGATGACTTGAACAATTGTCCGAGCTTGTTCCATTTCAGAAACTAAAATAGAGGGATCACCATTATAAAGGTGTTTTGCATTATGAGACATACTATGTAATCCTAGATAATGACCTTCTTGAATTAATCGCTTTGTTGTTTGAGGATAACGAGAGACACGTCCGCCAATAACGAAGAAGGTTGCTTTTTCATTTTTCTGCTTTAAGATATTTAAAATTTGTGATGTATATTTGTTTGGTCCATCATCGAATGTTAAATAAGCCACTTTTCTTTGCTGAGTAGCTGTAGGTTGCTGTGGCAGTTGTGTTTCAAGATGAGCGATAGAGCGATTCTCATGTGAAGATACAACTGCAGCCTGCTTAGGTGATAGAAAACATGAGATGATAGTATAAAACAAACAGATCAGTAGAAGCGTTCGCTTAATCATGATGCTCACCCTAATTTGAAGATTGTACATTTATCTTGCTCCAATAGTGGTATTCTCAAACAAACTATATTTTGGAAAACAAAAAACCGGATGATTTTTTTAAAAAAATCATCCGGCTTGTATATTTTTATATGGTATTGGTTATACTATTTGTTATTCTTCACGTTTTTTTACTTTTTTAAAGACTGAAATAATTGGTTTATAGCGATCGTGTACAAGACCGATAATCTCTGCGACAATTTCAGTAACTAAAATAAGAACAAATAGAAGAACAATGGATAACCATAATGTTGCGCTTGAGAAAATAATCGCGTTGACACTAAAGAAAATCCCGAACGCATAAATGATAAGCACCGTTGTTCGATGAGAGAATCCCAGTGCAAGTAAACGGTGATGTAAATGCGATTTATCTGGCGCTGAAATTGGTTTTTTATTTACAATCCGACGAATGATTGCAAATATTGTATCGAATATTGGTACCCCTAAAATAATGATTGGAACGATAAAGCTAAACAGTGTTACGCTTTTGTATAGTCCAAGTAGCGATAGTACAGAAATACAGTATCCTAAGAATAGTGCCCCTGTATCCCCCATAAAGATTTTCGCTGGATGGAAGTTATAGAACAGAAATCCAATTGTACTTGCCAGTGCGATTAGCGCAAGCGGTAAAATGAGAGCACTCCCAGCACCAGTAACGCTCGTAGCAGCCATGTAAGCTAACGTTGCAAGAACAATAGATGAAATCCCAGCGGATAATCCGTCAAGTCCATCAATTAAATTAATAGCATTTGTAATACCGACAATCCAAAATACTGTAATTGGATAAGAGAACCATCCGAGGTCCACATCTCCTAAAATTGGAATGAAAAGCACCGGTATTTGTAAGTTTTTTACGATTAACAATGCGACTACAAGTTGTCCACCAAATTTTACTTTTGCAGATAATTCATATATATCATCTAATACACCGATGATGATGATGATGACAGCACCTACACTAATTGATATGATACGCTGTTCGTACAAGCCGCTAACAAGGCACCCCACAACAACTCCGATAAAAATTGCCAGTCCGCCAAGACGAGGCATAATGCGTTGGTGTACTTTACGAGCATTTGGCTTGTCTGTTGCCCCGATCTTAAAGGCTAATTTAATCACGAAAGGGGTAGCAATCAGTACGGTAATGAAAGATGCCAAAACTGCATAAATAATTCGTGAGTCCATTAATACCCCACCTTTTATATTTTAACGTAAACAAATCTTTCTTCTACTTAAAATTCCAATATGTGTTTTCTGACTCATAACATATGGTATCATAAAAAGAGTAGAATTCAATCTTTTTTTCTTTTTACTTTGGTTGGTGATAACTGAAAAATATGACAACTCTGCAATGAATTATAGATGCAAATTAGTTTTAATATGGGTGTTTTTCAGTAAAATATGTATGCATTCTATTACGAACTATGGTAAATGTTAGAGGAAAGCAATGGTAGAGTTCTGCCTTTTAAAAAACATTCGTTGAAGCATGGATTTTGATTATGTGTTGTCAAATAGAAGAGCTGAGAAAAAGTTACAATAACTAACCATTCGTGTCACTGGTGGGAAGTTCTCACCAATCGAGCTGTTACAGACAGTCTGATTTTGCAACATTGAATTACTTTTATAAAGAGTGAAATTATATGGTGATAAATTTTTGTAGGGGGAGAAAGAATGATTTTAGTAGTTGGCGGAGCCGGATATATTGGAAGTCATACAGTAAAACAATTGTTAGACCAAAATTTTGAAGTGGTCGTATTAGATAATTTATCGACAGGTCATCGTGAGAGCGTTGATGAAAGAGCGCTTCTAGAAATAGGAGATTTAAGTAATGCGGCGGATTTAGATCGTGTATTTGGCAAATATTCTATTGATGCTGTTATGCATTTTGCGGCAAATAGCCTTGTCGGTGAATCTGTTTCGAATCCATTGAAATATTATAAAAATAACGTATCGGCAACGATTACCTTGCTTGAGAAAATGATGGAGCATGGTGTAACATCATTTATTTTCTCTTCAACAGCAGCAACGTATGGAATTCCAGATACAGATATCATTACAGAAGGCACTTTAACAAACCCAATCAATCCATATGGACGCTCTAAATTAATGATTGAACATATTTTACAAGATTTTCATGCAGCATATGGGATGAAATATGTTGTGCTTCGCTACTTTAATGCAGCGGGTGCTCACGTATCAGGAACAATTGGAGAAGATCATACACCAGAGACACATTTAATTCCGCTTGTGCTTCAGCACTTATTAGGAAAACGTGAATCAATTTCTGTATTTGGTACAGATTATGATACAAATGATGGCACGTGTATTCGTGACTATATTCATGTAACAGACTTAGCGGAGGCACATATTTTAGCACTGCAAAGTTTACAAAATGAACAAAAAACAAATGAAGTGTATAACTTAGGAAATGGAAAGGGTTTTTCCGTAAAAGAAGTGATTGAAACATGTGAGCGTGTAACTGGGAAGAAGGCGAATGTTATTCACACGGAACGCCGTGCTGGAGACCCAGCTCAACTGATCGCTTCTTCCGCAAAAATCTATGAAGAATTAGGCTGGAAGGCGAAATATTCACTTGAGAAAATGATTCAAACGGCTTGGGAATGGCATACAGGTCATCCAAACGGATATAGTAAGTAAAAACAAGTCAGCTGCTGATAAAGCAGCTGATTTGTTTTTTTACAAGATAAAAATGTATCCCGCATGAACGGACAGTGAAACCCCTACTGATGAAAGTTTTACTTTATAAAATTCGAAAATGTCTAGCTCCAGCGCTTTCTTTACAAAAGCTTAAAAAATGAAACGAAAGATGTCTCATATAATAAAGTTAGAGTGAAACGAACCATAAGTAGGGGGTGTGTTCATGAAAATTACAGTGGTAGGTACTGGGTATGTCGGATTGGTGACAGGTGTTGGCTTAGCGACACTCGGGCACTCTGTGACTTGTTTTGATATTGATGAACAAAAAATAAGGCTGTTAGAGAAAAATGAACTGCCGATTTATGAACCGGGCTTACAAGAATTATTGGAAGAGGCTGTTTTGGAACAGAGAGTATCATTTACTTCGAAAAAAGAAGAAGCCTACGGAGCAGTTGATTTTATTTTTGTGGCGGTTGGTACACCTTCCTACTTAGATGGGTCTGCGAATTTAACACATATTGTAAATGTGTGCCGCGATATTGGCATGTATGCACAACGAGATGTTATCGTTGTGACGAAAAGTACGGTTCCGGTTGGGACAAATGATGCTATGAAAGAATGGATTCGAGAATCATTGCAAACAGATATACGTATACATCTTGTATCAAATCCGGAGTTTTTACGAGAAGGCTGCGGTGTGCAAGATTTCTTTCATGGTGATCGTATTATCATTGGAGCAGAAACAGCAGCGATTGCAAAGAGAGTTGCTAAGCTGTATGAATCGCTCCCAATTAAAATATTTACAACGGATGTGCGCAGTGCAGAAATGATTAAGTACGCATCGAATGCTTTTTTAGCGACGAAAATTAGCTTTATTAATGAAATTTCAAATATATGTGAAAAAGTACAAGCCGATGTGACAGAAGTGGCGGCTGGTATGGGAATCGATAAACGAATTGGTCCGCATTTTCTGCAAGCAGGTATTGGATACGGCGGTTCGTGTTTTCCGAAAGATACAAACGCACTTGTACAAATTGCGGGGAATGTGGCGCATGATTTTAGATTATTAAAAGCAGTCATTGAAGTGAATAATAAGCAGCAAGCTTCACTTGTGGAGAAAGCAGAAAAGATGATGAGTTTGCGGGGAAAACGAGTCGCAGTTCTTGGCCTTTCGTTTAAGCCTAATACAGATGATATAAGGGAAGCGCCGTCTCTTATGATTATTGAACAGTTACTAGTTCTAGGAGCTAATATTATCGTGTATGATCCAAAGGCAATTTTACATGCGAAGCGTATATTGGCAAATCGAGTACAATATACGACAGATATAGATACAGCCCTTATGAAAGCAGATGCAGCATTTATTGTAACGGAGTGGGAAAGTATTCGAATGTATCCTATTGAGAAGTATGTACAGCTTATGAATAAACCGATTTTATTTGATGGAAGAAATTGTTATGGTTTAGAAGAGATGGATCAACAGGCCATTGATTACTATTCTATTGGCAGAAGAGCAGTTCGAAAGCGTGATGTTTCACATGTCCTTTAGAAAATATTTCCTTTTGCCATTTAGGATTCTCATATATAATAACAAGTGTTATCTCTTATGATGAATTGAAACACTGAAAGAAAAGAGGAACTGAATATGACAGAACGCATTAAAGTAATGACGATTTTTGGAACGCGTCCCGAAGCTATTAAAATGGCCCCTCTTGTGTTAGAGTTACAAAAACATTCAGAACAAATTGAGTCCATTGTGACAGTAACGGCACAACACCGTCAAATGCTGGATCAAGTGTTAGATATCTTTGGTATTACACCAAATTATGATTTAAATATCATGAAAGACCGTCAAACGTTAATTGATATTACAACGCGCGGCCTAGAAGGCTTAGATAAGGTCATGAAAGAAGCAAAGCCGGATATCGTTCTTGTACATGGTGATACAACGACAACATTTATCGCAAGCCTTGCAGCATTTTATAATCAAATTCCAATCGGTCATGTAGAAGCTGGTCTTCGTACGTGGGATAAATATTCTCCATACCCAGAAGAAATGAACCGACAATTAACAGGCGTTATGGCAGATCTTCATTTCGCACCGACAGCAAAATCGGCAACAAACTTACAACAAGAGAACAAAAAAGAAGCAAACATTTTTATTACAGGAAATACAGCAATTGACGCGTTAAAAACGACAGTAAAAGAATCATATACGCATCCTGTTTTAGAAAAGGTTGGAGATGACCGTCTGATCCTTATGACAGCACATCGCCGTGAAAACTTAGGTGAACCGATGCGCAATATGTTCCGTGCAATTAAACGTCTTGTAGAAACACATGAAGATGTGCAAGTTGTATATCCAGTACATATGAATCCTGTTGTTCGTGAAATTGCAGGAGAAATTTTAGGAGATCATAATCGTATTCATTTAATTGAGCCGCTTGATGTAATTGATTTCCATAACTTTGCATCACGTTCATACTTAATGTTAACGGATTCTGGTGGGGTACAAGAAGAAGCACCATCACTTGGTGTGCCAGTTCTTGTTCTTCGTGATACAACAGAGCGTCCAGAAGGTATCGAAGCGGGTACATTAAAGCTTGCTGGTACAGATGAAGAAACAATCTTCACTTTAGCGAATGAGCTATTATCAGATAAAGAAGTACACAATGCAATGGCAAGAGCATCGAATCCATATGGTGACGGGCATGCGTCAGAACGTATCGTGAAAGCAATTGTGGAGTATTTTAATAAGTAATGAAGTGAAACTTTCATCAGTGAGCGATTTTTTCACTGGTGGAAAGCTCTCACCAATCGGGTTCTTAAGGGCAGTTTGATTTTACAGCGATGAATAGCATCTTACTGCCCGTTAGAGCGGGATAAAAAAACAGCTATCTCCATTAGGAGATAGCTGTTTTTAATGTGAAGACATTTGCCATTCTGTATCTGATTGATGATTGGTTGAACTTGTTTTGTGTTCATTCGATTTAGATGATGGTGTAGATTGTTCTTGTTTTTCAGTATGGTTCTGTATATTTGAGTTATGAGATGGCTTAGCCGGCTCTTGCTTTTCAGGCTGATGCTGTATATTTGAGTTATGAGATGACTTAGCTGGCTCTTGCTTTTCAGGTTGATGTTGTATATTCAAGCTAGATGGTTTAGCCGGTTCTTGTGTTTCAGACTGCTGTTGTGTATCTGGTTCTTGTGTTCCAGATTGCTGCTCTGTATCCGACGCAGGAGCTGAATCTTCAAGTTGTAAGTTTTGCATAAAGGTATGGTGAACTTGTTGAACATTTGCTTCGTCTGGAATGAAATAGTAAATTCCGTCTATTTTTGCATCCTTGCCTTCCATTTTTACTGTTTGAATGCTAGATGTATCAAAGCCAGAGAATTCTTTATAGAGTGCAAGACCATCTGATACAGGTATATCTGTTTTGATATACGTTCCGATTGCTTTTGCAATGTCATTAATTTTAAATACAGTAGAAGGTGAGTTTAATTCCTTTAATACCGCCTCAAGTACTTGACGTTGACGCGCAGCACGGCCAAAGTCTCCATTCGGATCTTGCTTTCTCATCCGAACATAAGCTAAGGCTTCTTCCCCATTTAAATGCTGTGGTCCTTTTTTAAACTCAATCTTCTTGTAATAGTTAACATCAGAGCGTTCCCAGAAATCGAATGGAACATCGACTGTAACGCCGCCAACTGCATCGACTATGCCTTTAAATCCTTTAAAGTCTAACTTAATATAATGATCGACAGGTACTTTTAAAAAGTTTTCCACTGTATCTATTGTCATTTTTTCTCCGCCATAGGCATGAGCTGCATTTATCTTATCTTTTTTGTCACGCCCGACAATTGTTACGCGTGAATCACGTGGGATACTCATTAAAGATACCTTTTTGGATTTTGGATCAATAGTTGCAAACATTAAGGAATCCGTTCGCCCGTTTTTTCCGTCTGTGGCATAATCTTCAATTCCCATAATTAAAACACTAAATGGTTTTTTCGTAATTTCTACGTCCTCTGTGCGGAGTTTAGATTTATCATGCTTCAAGCCGCTGTAAACTCCCATTAAAGAAGAGTAAGAAGTATACGCATAAACTGCTCCGCCTCCGATAAGGAGAGCAAAAATAAGGAATATAAGCGATTTGCGTCTTCTTTTCTTTTTCGTTCTTCTATTTTGGAGATGATGATAACGATCTTCCATAAATAATCTCCTTTAAGTATAAATTAGTGTTGTACTATATCTTGCTCTAGATATAGCATCTCATCTTCATTAATTGTACATTTCCCATTTGTGATTTCAATCATCCATTCTATGAATAATTGTTTTTGATTTTCCCCTACATATGTGTCAAATGTGACATGATCTAAGTAGTGTATATCTTTAATCGCATATGTGGAATTACGTAGTTCATTTTCAATTTTCCCGAGCAATGTATAATCAATTTCAGTTTTCATGACGCGCATCAGCTTTCTTTCCACAATGCCGACATAATTTAGACCTTCACTTGTACATTTCCCGTATGCGCGAATTAAACCGCCTGCTCCTAGTTTAATGCCGCCGAAATAACGTGTTACAACAACGACAGTATCCTTTAAGTGGCGCTTCTTTAATACTTCTAGGATCGGGACACCAGCTGTACCGCTGGGTTCTCCGTCGTCGTTTGCTTTTTGAATTTGGTCATGTTCGCCAATTAAGTAGGCAGAGCAGTTATGGGTTGCATTCCAATGTTGTTTTTTTATTTTTTGGATAAATTCCTGCGCTTCTTCTTCTGTTGTCGCGCGGCTTACATGACAAATAAAGCGAGATTTTTGAATGACTATTTCATGTTCGCCGTCTTCTTTTACGGTGAAATATTGTAGTAGCAATGATATACGCCCCTATCTTTGTAAAGTGAAACTTCCATCAGTGAGCGATTTTTTCACTGATGGTTAGTTGAACTAATCGGGCTCTAACGTGCAGTTTGATTTGACATAGATGCACTACATGCTACTGCCCGTTAGAGCGGGGTAAAGTGAAACTTCCATCAGTGAGCAATTTTTTCGCGGATGGTTAGTTGAACCTATTGGGCTCTTTACAGGCAGTTTGATTTTACACCGATGTACTACATTCTACTGCCCGTTAGAGCGATAAATTATCAATACTTTTTATTCTAAAAGGGCTGGGGTGGAGTTTCAAATATTTTTTTGCAGAAATTTAGCTCTTTCTATTATAATTTGAAATTTTTTGTTGTAAATTGTTGAAATAGTGTTTATAATCTTAACCTCTCGTTTTTCCATCAGTTAATGCACCTTTTTCCATTTTCATGTACAATAAATAATAAATTTGTTTATAAGGTAGGTACGAAAATGAAAACAGCTATTGTAACCGATAGTACGGCATATTTACCAAAACATGTTCGTGAAGAGTTAAATATACATATAATCCCGTTGAATGTTATTTTTGGGAATGATTCTTATCAAGAAGAGATTGAGATTACAGCTGAAGATTTTTATGTGAAAGTTCGTGAACAGGAAGAGCTGCCAAAGACATCTCAACCAGCTATCGGAAAGTTTATTACGTTATTTGAAGAGCTGGGCAAAGAATATGATGCAGTGATTAGCGTTCACCTTTCTAGCGGTATTAGTGGTACATACCAGACAGCAACGACAGCTGGCCAAATGGTAGACGGAGTAAAGGTATATACATACGACTCAGAAATTAGCTGTGAAGTGCAAGGATTTTATGCACGTGAAGGCGCAAGAATGGCGAGTGAAGGGAAAACACCGGAAGAGATTATCGCTCGTTTCGATGAAATGAAAAAAACAGTGGATGCGTATTTCGTTGTAGATGATTTACATCATTTGCAGCGTGGAGGTCGGTTAAATAGCGCTCAAGCATTCATTGGAAGTTTATTACAAGTAAAACCGGTACTATATTTCCGCGATAAGGTTATTATTCCATTTGAAAAAATTCGTACGCGTAAAAAAGCATTAAAGCGTATTGTTGAAATTTTTGATAAACAAGCAAGTAAAGGTATGCCAATGGAAGCAGTTATCATTCATGCCAATCGAGAAGAAGAAGCAAAAGAATGGCAGCAAGAATTGAAAGAAGCATACCCGCATGTAGAAATTCGAATCAGTTATTTCGGAGCAGTAATTGGTACACACTTAGGAGAAGGTGCTCTTGGATTTGGATGGTATACGAAATAAAGTGAGACTTCCATCAGTGAGCGATTTTTTCACTGGTGGTTAGCTGAACCAATCAGGCCTTAACAGGCAGTTTGATTTTACAACAATGAATAGCAACTTACTGCCAGTTAATGCGAGATAATGAAAAAAGCTCTCTTTCATGTAGAGAGCTTTTTTGGTAAAAATATAAATAATAAAATCAGTTTGATTACTTACTTTTTATAAGAAACTATTTTATAATAGAGGAGAGGTGAAACATATGGAACATAATCCGTGTTTATGTCCGAAGTTCGAGTCTGCTTTTACACTCCTAAGTAAAAAGTGGACAGGGTTAATTATTAAATCACTGTTAGAAGAACCGAAACGATTTCGAGAAATTGCTGATATTATTCCAAATATGAGCGATCGTATGCTATCAGAGCGCTTAAAGGAATTAGAAAGTGAAGGAATTGTTGTGCGTGATGTTTATCCGGAAGTGCCAGTTCGTATTGAATATGGTTTGACAGATAAAGGAAAAGCGTTAGAAAGTGTAATGGATGAAGTACAAAAATGGGCAGAGAAGTGGGTTCACTAATTGGACTTTTACTGTCCGAGAATAGTGGGATAAAAAAGTGCAGGGAGATATTCCTGTGCTTTTTTTATTTTATAAAGGAGGAAAAATATACTAAAAATATTTCTTTTATATAAAAAATATTACGTAATTGTTACAAAAAATATTGTGTATGCATTTTGAATGTAATATAATTCCTCTTGTGTAAATAAAAACCAAAATTAATCATTATTTAGGGGAAATTTAAAATGAAGAAAGCTATTTTACCAGTTTTAATGTCTGCAATGTTCATAGTTCCTGCAATTTCTCATGCGGAAGAAACAGTTGTTCCAAAAAAAAATACGAATATTGCAGAGCAAGTTATAAAACAAACAGGTTGGGTAAAAGAGGGAAGTACATGGTATTACTATGACCAACATGGCGTGAAGAAGACAGGTTGGTTATATGATGGTGGGAAATGGTATTACTTTAACGCAGATGGAAAAATGCAAACGGGTTATGTTGAAGATAAAGATGCAGCCTACTTATTAGGAAAAGACGGTGCGATGTATAGCAATGAAGGTTGGGTTCAGTACGATAACAGCTGGTATTATATCGATGCAGGTGGAAAAGTAAACTATGATGTACTCGAATATAAGGGTAAACAGTATCGGTTCGGACCGGACGGGAAAATGATAACAGGCTGGATAGGAGAAAATACGCGAAGCTTTTATTATCACCCAGATGGATCAATGGCAATCGGTTGGAATTTCATTGATAATGTTTGGTGCTATTTTAATGCAGATGGCAGTACATATAATGGCTGGTTAAACTATAAAGGAAGTTGGTATTACTTTGTAGGTGGTAAAGCACAAACAGATTGGGTTACTGTTAGTGGGAAACACTACTATTTTGGAAATGATGGTGTAATGCGAACGGGCTGGGCGCAGGATACAGATGACAAGAGCCGTTGGTATTACTTAAATGCAGATGGGGCAATATATACAGGTTGGTTACAGTATAATAATAAATGGTATTACATCCATAGAGGCTTAATGCTAACTTCCATGCAACACGGTGAGTATTATCTTGGCGCAGATGGAACGATGCAAGTAGGTTGGGTACAAGATGGAGGGAAATGGTATTATTTCAATCCAGATGGTAAAGCAAGAGTAGGTTGGCTGCAATATAACAATAAATGGTATTATCTTGCTGAAACGGGCTATATGGTAAAAGGCGATTATCAAATTAATGGTAAATGGAATAAGTTCAATGAAGATGGCGTTTGGTTAGGGGAAGTAAAAGCTTAATAGATTAGTAAACTCTCTTGTGTGATAGCAAGAGAGTTTTGTTATGTTATAACAGATGACACAAATGGGTTTTGTTATGCATCACATAATTGTAAAGCAAATGAAAGCGTACGACAATAGAGAGAAAAATATCGTTTTCATCCCCTATTTCTCTACAAAAAAGCACAATATTAGAATATAAGTGCCAAGAAATTACAAGCGCAATATTACATTTATTTTACAAAAGCGTAACATTGCTAAAAAACATTGGTAATTATGGTATAAATTTTATTAGATAAATTCGGGAAACCAAGAAAAAGAAAGCGGTGTAAAACAGAATGAAAAAATTTAAAATCGCATCTTGCGCATTAGCAGCAGGATTTATGATGTTTTCAGTAGTAACACCAAATGCATTTGCTGAGAAAATTGACGATGTAAAAACACAAATTCAACAACAAAATGACACTTTACATAAACAACAACAAGAACGTGATGATCTTCAAAAACAAATGGACGAATTAAAGAATACAATCCAAGGATTGGATAAGTCTGTTCAAGAGAACGAAGCTAAACTTGCTGAAACGGTGAAGCAAGTAGATGATACGCAAAAATTAATTGACAAAAAAAACACAGAGATTGCAGATTTACAAACGAAAATTGCACAGCGTGAAGAACTGTTGAAGAAGCGTTTAGTTGCTCTTCAAGAGAAACCAAACACGAACGTTGTAACGGAAGTAGTTGTAAATTCTAAGAGCCTTGCTGATTTAATCGATCGTTTAACTTCTGTTTCACAAATTCTTAATTCTGACCAAGATATTATGAAAATGCAACAAGCGGACCAAGATAAAGTGAAAAAAGATGTGGAAACTGTAAAAGCAAAACAAAAAGAATTAAAAGATACACAAGCGAAAATTGAAACTGCGAAACAAGAACTTGATGCTGAAAAAGCGAAAAAGCAAGCGGCGGTAGATGAGTTAAGTGCGAAAATGCAAACAGTTGTAAATGGAATGACTAGCACACAAGATCAATTGAAAGATCTAGAAAAACAAGCTCTATACTTACAAAGCTTAGCTGAGCAAGAAGCAAAACAACCAGCGCAACCAGCTCAACAATCAACAAATAATGGCGGCGGACAAGCTAAAGCTCCTTCTAATTCGACACCAGCACCAGCACCTGCAAAAGGTGGCGGAGGTAATTCAGCTTCTGCTTCGGGTGTAATTGGAAAGGCACAACAATACCTTGGTATGCCATATGTTTGGGGTAGTGATAATCCATCTAACGGCGGATTTGACTGCAGTGGTTTCATTTCTTACATTTACGGCGTAGGTCGTCAAGATGTAGCTGGATACTGGAATTCTGTTCAACATATTAGTGACCCACAACCTGGTGATTTAGTATTCTTCCAAGGTACGTATAAAGCAGGTCCATCTCATATCGGTATTTATGTTGGCGGCGGACAAATGATTCATGCTGGTGATAGCGGAATTGCATATTCTAACATCAACAGCAGTTACAACCAAAAACATTTCTTAGGTTACGGTAGATTCTAAGATTTGTAATCATATAAAATACGTGAATAAAGTCGATAGCTTACTATTTTAAGAGTAGGTTATCGGCTTTTTTGATTTTTTACAAACTCTTTCAAAGTTTTTATAGTAAAAAATAGAAAGGGGAGAGCAGGATGCTAGAAGGCCGGCAATTACTATTAGAGGAAGTATTGGTTTCGGAGAAAGAGCTTCATCAGTTAGAGCGAGAAGGTAACATTCGTTATGAGTACGGAATTGTAAAGAAAAACGCTCGTTATATGTGCCAGCGTTGCGGGAATAAAAAGCAGCGACTATTCTTTTCGTTTTTTTGCTATCGGTGTAATCAGGTTTGTACGTATTGCCGCAAGTGTATCATGATGGGGAGAGTGAGTGAATGTACGCAGCTTGTTCGCTGGATTGGTCCGATACAAAATGAGATAATGACCGGTTGTCTAGAATGGGAAGGCCAGTTATCGCAAGGACAACAAATGGCGGCGAACGGAATTGTAGGTGCGGTGCAAAGGAAAGAATCCTTTTTTATATGGGCGGTATGCGGTGCAGGGAAAACAGAAATGTTATTTCATGGTATACAAGAAGCTTTAAGTAAAGGAGAACGTGTTTGTATTGCGACGCCGCGAACGGATGTTGTTCTTGAACTTTATCCCCGTTTACGGAAAGTGTTCCCATCTGTTTCAATTTGCGCATTATATGGTGGAAGTGACGACTTATATAAAGAGGGACAGCTCGTTATTTCGACAACCCATCAACTACTTCGTTATTACAGAGCGTTTGATGTCATGATTGTTGATGAAATTGATGCTTTTCCTTATTCTATGGATGAAACGCTGCAGTACGCGGTCATCTCTGCTAGTAAAGAACATGCTGCGTTTATTTATTTAACAGCCACTCCATCTAAGGATTGGCAGCGAAAGCTTCGTAATGGAAAACAAAAAGGCGTGATTATTCCTGCGCGCTACCATCGTTATCCCCTACCTGTTCCTATTTTTCGCTGGTGTGGGAATTGGCGAAAATCCATTCAAAAGAAAAACTTACCTCCAATTATTCTGCAGTGGCTTCATATATATCTTCAAAAACAATATCCTATGTTTTTATTTGTTCCTCATGTTTGTTATGTAGAAGAAATTGTTTCTATTTTAAAATGTATTGATAATCGTATAGAAGGTGTGTATGCGGAAGATCCGAAACGAAAAGAAAAGGTGGCCTCATTTCGAAAGGGAGAGATTCCGTTATTAGTAACGACGACAATTTTAGAAAGAGGCGTTACCGTTTCGAATTTACAGGTGGCAGTGTTAGGAGCGGAAGAGCATGTTTTTTCAGAAAGTGCACTCGTTCAAATTGCAGGACGAGCGGGGCGTAGTAGCCATGCTCCTTATGGAGATGTAGTCTATTTTCATTATGGAAAGACAGAGGCAATGGTTGCGGCAAAAAAACAAATTCAATCAATGAATAAACGAGCAAAGCAAGAAGGATTGGTGGACTAATGCATTGCCTTCTTTGTGATGACGTTATCTCAGTTTTGCCGAGCTGGTACTCTTTTTTTGTTGAACAAGAAAAGAGATACGTATGCACATACTGTGAACAAAAGTTTTCTTATATTATAGGAGATATTTGTGCAGATTGCGGAAGATCTTTTCAGTATCTATCGGATGAATATAAACAAGATAAATATTGTAAGGACTGTTTACGCTGGAAGCAGGATCCGCGTTTTCAGTATGTATATGTAAAAAATCGATCTGTCTATGTATACAATGATTGGATGAAAGAAGTGCTAACGCGCTTTAAATTTCGTGGTGACACAGCTCTTGTTCAAGTGTTTGCTTCTTCTTTTGCGAATGCTTTTCGGCAGTATTTTTCCCATTGTGATTGCATCGTCCCAATTCCGCTTAGCTTACAGCGAAAACATGAACGAGGGTTTAATCAAGCAGAATTGTTAGCGGCATGTTTATCTATTCCGATTGTGAAAACATCACTTATGCGAAGTGGTGCAGAAAAGCAAAGTAAGAAAACAAGAACAGAGCGTTTGCAGCGCCCTCGGCCCTTTTATTTTACAGAGGAAGAATCTTTTCAAGGAAAGGATATTCTTATAATTGATGACGTATATACAACTGGGATTACGGTGCGTCAAGCGGCGCAATGTTTTTATGAAAGGGGCGCAAAGAATGTTTCATCTTTGACACTTTGCCGTTAATTTTTTAATGTTCGCCTTGTTAATATAGTTCAGCTCAAGTATCCTCTCGCGGCGTTTCAGTGTTTTTTCAATTTTTGTCCCCTCTAACTACAATAGATTTTAAATGCATAGTAGAGAAAGTGAATATAGAAACTATGAATTTCGTGATAAAGTGAAACTTCCATCAGTGGGGGGCTTCATCCCCCACTGATGGAAAGCTCTCACCAATCGGGCGCATGCCAGCAGTTATCCCCCACCTATCTTCTGTAGAAAAGCGGAAGCGGCTCGCCCAGAATTGCAGGACGTTGGAGCGCCCGACAGATACCTCATCCGAGGGGGCAAAACGACCGGAGATTCTAGCCGCTAGAGCTGGACAACAAAGAAATGTGGAAGTGGCTCGTACAGAATGTGAGGGGGATGGAGCTTCTGACGTAGAGGTGTTTTTTACCTCGTAGGAAGAAGTGAAGCCACCAAACATTCTAGCCACTGGAACTGGACAATGCTTTCTCTGAATCTTGAGGTGGGGGTCTTACTGCCCGCGCATAGCGGGGTAAATTGTTTTTGTATATTTTCTCAACGTGGATTGTTCATTCTTAAGAAGGTTTTTAAGAAATTGAGAAAGAATAGGTCCATCACCATTAAGTGCAGTTTCCAAATTGATGGTCATGCAGTTAGAGAAATAAAATTCCATAAAATCTGAAAATTCAGTTAAAATAAAGTGGTTTTTCTAACACATGTTCATCATTCACTCAACTACAAATTATGGGATGCATTGTAGAATAATATATTTGCATGAAGATGGTAAATAAAAAATAAACAAGGGGGGCTGCTGTGTTGCGTAAGTTCAAACGTTCTCTCGCGTTACTGACAGTTTTTATTTTTGCTTTTTGTTCTTTTCATATTTCATCCGTTTTCGCTAGTTCTGTGCAAATATCTGGAGGGATTTTTCCGCCATCAGAATCGTTTACTCCAGGGAGTTGGTTTTTAGGGGCAACTCCTGAGCATGCGGAGAATAAACCGCCTATCGTTTTCGTTCAAGGTAAAAATGGAACTGCTAAGGACTGGTACGGTGAAACTGTTTATCACGGTATGAATGATATGTATAACTACGCTTACAATGCAGGGTATCAAACGGTTTTCATTCAGTTGTATGATGCGGCTGGGAAGGGTTCGGCAAGTGAGTGGGATAATGGGCGTTTGTTAGCTTCTATGCTAGAGCAAATCTATAATCGTTTTGGTAAGAAGGTCAATATTGTCGCACACAGCAAAGGCGGACCTGACACGCAAGCAGCGCTCGTTCACTATGGTGCAAGCCGCTTTGTTGGAAACGTAGTGACGCTCGCTTCCCCGCATTATGGCTCCAACTTAGCAGATTTGGCGTACAGTTGGTGGGCGGGATGGCTTGCTTCCTTGTTAGGGCAACGGGATGACGGCACGTACTCTTTGCAGACAGGAGAAATGGCACAGTTTCGTAATATAACCGATAGCAATCCAAATGCTAAGTTGAACCATTATTATACGGTTGCTGGAACAAGTTGGGGACCTGCTTTCTCCGCGCTATCTATGGGCGGATTTTACCTCTCTTGGTATGGATCTAACGATGGGCTAGTCAATGAATGGAGCGCGAAGCTTCCGTATGGAACACATCTGTTCACGGATTCAAGCTTGGATCACGACAGCATTCGAAAAGGATCAGCTGTATTTTCGCGGATTGAGCCTTATTTACGTAATACTTCTGCGATTGCTTCTATTGCAAACGAAAATATATTTGAAGAGTCACAAAAAAATCTGGCTGTTAATGCGAATCAAACGGTGTTAGGAGGACCGCTCACACCAAACAATTGGGTGGAACAAACCTTTGCGGTGGATACTGTAACAGATGGAAACATTTCTGTGTTGACCGCCTCTCCAGATGTACAGCTACAGCTTATCGCTCCCTCTGGTAAGGTGTACACAAATCAAAGCAGCAAAGCAACGATGGGAGAAGAATATGCGTATTTTAGCGGATCGACAATTCGAACATTCCAGGTTGATCAAATGGAAGTAGGAGAGTGGCGCTTAAAAATGATGTCACAAGCACAAAAAGATGCATATCTCATGCTGGCTAATTACAAACAGGCTGCACCGTTTACGTTAGATATGCCGGGTAAGGTTAAGAAAAACAAAGCGGAATTTAAAGTAAAGCAATCTACAAAACGCTCCCAACATCAGGATAACCTTTCTTTTGATGTACGCGTTGTAGATCGGGATGGGAATTTAGTATCGCACTCCAATAAGCTGCAACAGACAGATACAATCACGTTCACGGGGAATTTGCCGGATGTCGCAAAATCTGGTGTGTATAATATGACCATTGATATTAAAGGGAAGAATAAAGAGGGAAAAGCATATAATCGGACGATTGTGCGTTCTGTGTATATTGAGAAATAAGAAATGTCGAAAGATAAAATAAAAAGGCGACAAGTCTTCTTTGACTTTGTACTTTTCCATTCGTTATATTCAAAGTACGGGGTAGGTACCGTTATTTTAAGATTGAAGGGAATGGAAAGAACATGCAAGGAAAAGTAAAATGGTTTAATGCAGAAAAAGGTTTTGGATTTATTGAGCATGATGGCGGTGACGATGTTTTTGTTCATTTTTCTGCGATTCAGCATGACGGTTATAAAACATTAGAAGAAGGACAAAAAGTTGAATTTGATATTGTAGAAGGTGCGCGTGGTCCACAGGCAGCAAATGTTGTGAAGTTATAATTATATAATTGAAATATGGTGCAGCCTCAAAGACCAGCGTTTCACATAGGGAAGCCTCCGTTACTTATGTAACGGGGGCTTTATCATAAGATAAAACTTTTATCAGTTATCTTCTTCGGATTCCTCACAATCTTTACTGCTCGTTCATGGGGGATAAAGAAAGAGTTGTCAAAAAGTTGTAGCATTTTTGTAACTGATTTTTCACACTTATATACGATAACTACGATGTAAATAGGATAAAATAAGAATAGAAAAAGAGATTCCATTTCTTTTTCTACAAAAATCGATAAAAAAATATCGATTTTGTCAAAAAATTTAAAAATGAAAGAAGGGTTTTTGATACCTTTGTCGAAAACCTATACATAGGCTTGAAAGGAGGAGTTCATCTTATGAAATTTAACATTCGCGGTGAAAATATTGAAGTAACTCCAGCATTAAAGGAATATGTAGAGAAAAAGCTAAGTAAATTAGAGCGCTATTTCGATACTTTTCCAGAAATTAAGGTAAACTTAAAAGTGTACTCTGACAAGCAAAGGGTGGAAGTAACAATTCCGTTTCCGGATTTCTTACTACGCGCTGAAGAAACAAATAACGATATGTATGCTGCTATTGATTTAGTCGTAGATAAACTTGAACGACAAATCCGTAAGCATAAAACAAAAGTAAATCGTAAGTTACGTGAAAAAGGCTCTACAAAAACAATATTGATTCTTCCAGATCAACCAGCTGCACAAGAAGAGGTTTTTGAAGATGAATTAGAGCTTGTTCGTACAAAACGATTTGACTTAAAACCAATGGATGTAGAAGAAGCAATTCTACAAATGGATATGTTAGGTCATAACTTTTTCGTCTTTACAAATTCAGAAACAAATGAAACAAATGTTGTTTATGGACGTAAGGATGGAAAATACGGTTTAATTGAAACTAAATAATAATAATAATAATAATATAAGGAAAACGCAGCTGTAATGGCTGCGTTTTTTTTCAGGTTATCGGAAATGTTTTGAGTCGTATACTGTAAACTCGCCAGTAAATGGACCCCGCTATTCGCGGACAGCAAGACCCCGCCTCAAAATCCAGATAGAATCGTTGTCCAGTTCCAGTGGCTAGAATGTTCGGTGGCTTCGCTTCTTCCTGCGAGGCAAAACACGCCTCTCTGTCAGGAGCTCCATCCCCCTCACATTCTGGATGAGCTGCTTCCGCTTTTCGTTGTTGTCCAGCCCTAACGGCTAGAATCTCTGGTCGTTTCGCCCCCTCGAACGAGGCCGAAAGCGCCTCTCTGCCTTGGGTGTGGGCGTCCTGCGCCGCTTCCGCTTTTCTACAGAAGATAGGTGGGAGGGTTTTCATGAGGACGCGTTTGGCCGATTGTTGTCATAGATATAAAACAAGTGTTACAATTGTCAGTAGGTTTACACTTTTTTAAGTAAAAGAACCCTATTTTTTAGTAAAGTAATGAGATTGAGTATTATAGCGACCAATCAGTGAAAAGAGCAGTAACGAATAACACTGATGGAAGTTTTATTTTGATAAAAGAGGAGCGTATTCCCATGATCGGTATTTTAAAAAAGGTGTTTGATGGAAATGAACGTCACGTAAAACGTATGCAAAAAACCGTGGATCAAATCGAAGCATTAGCACCTCAAATGTCACCACTGACAGATGAACAATTAAAAGGAAAAACAGTCGAGTTTAAAGAGCGATTAACAAAAGGCGAAACAGTAGACGATTTACTGCCAGAAGCTTTTGCAGTTGTACGTGAAGCGGCAACACGTGTACTTGGCATGCGTCCATATCCTGTTCAGTTAATGGGTGGTATTGCCCTGCATGAAGGGAATATCTCTGAGATGAAGACAGGGGAAGGTAAAACGTTAACTTCTACATTACCAGTATATTTAAATGCTCTTGCAGGAAAAGGTGTTCACGTTGTTACAGTGAATGAATACTTAGCGCAACGTGATGCAAATGAGATGGGGCAATTACATGAGTTTCTTGGTTTAACAGTTGGTATCAATTTAAATCATATGTCACGAGAAGAGAAGCAAGCCGCGTATGCTGCTGATATTACGTACAGTACGAATAATGAACTTGGCTTTGACTATTTACGTGATAATATGGTGCTTTATAAAGAACAACGCGTACAGCGTCCACTTCACTTTGCTATTATCGATGAAGTAGATTCAATTTTAATTGATGAAGCACGTACGCCGCTTATTATTTCTGGACAAGCGCAAAAGTCTACGGAATTATATTTATTTGCGAATGCATTTGTTCGTACATTAACGAATGAAAAAGAATATACATTTGATGTGAAAACGAAAAATGTTATGTTGACAGAAGAAGGGATCAACAAAGCAGAAAAATCATTCCACATTGAAAATTTATTTGATTTAAAACATGTAGCGCTTCTTCACCATATTAACCAAGCGTTACGTGCTCATGTTGTGATGCAGCGTGATACAGATTATGTTGTGCAAGAAGGCGAAATCGTAATTGTTGACCAATTTACAGGTCGTCTTATGAAAGGTCGCCGTTACAGTGAAGGATTGCACCAAGCAATTGAGGCGAAAGAGGGCGTAGAAATTCAAAATGAAAGTATGACGCTTGCGACAATTACATTCCAAAACTACTTCCGTATGTATGCGAAGCTTTCTGGGATGACAGGAACAGCGAAAACAGAGGAAGAGGAATTCCGTAACATCTATAATATGCAAGTTATCGTTATTCCAACGAATAAACCGGTTGTTCGTGATGACCGTGCAGATTTAATTTTCAAAACGATGGAAGGGAAATTTAATGCGGTTGTAAATGATATTGTTGATCGTCATAAAAAAGGGCAGCCAGTTCTTGTTGGTACAGTAGCAATTGAAACATCCGAGTTAATTTCTAAGATGTTAACGAGAAAAGGTGTGCGCCATAATGTCTTAAATGCGAAAAACCATGCACGCGAAGCGGAAATTATCGCTGAAGCAGGTCATCCAGGTGCAGTGACAATTGCAACGAACATGGCTGGACGTGGTACGGATATTAAACTTGCAGAAGGCGTACGTGAAAACGGTGGTTTATCTGTTATTGGTACAGAGCGTCATGAAAGTCGACGCATTGATAATCAGCTGCGCGGTCGTTCGGGACGTCAAGGAGATCCTGGTGTGACGCAATTCTACTTATCAATGGAAGATGAACTGATGCGCCGCTTCGGTTCTGATAATATGAAAGCGATGATGGATCGTCTCGGTATGGATGATTCACAGCCAATCGAAAGTAAAATGGTATCTCGCGCTGTTGAATCTGCACAAAAACGAGTAGAAGGTAATAACTACGATGCTCGTAAGCAGCTTCTTCAATACGACGATGTACTTCGTCAGCAGCGTGAAGTTATTTATAAGCAGCGTCAAGATGTAATGGAATCAGATAATCTGCGCGGCATTATTGAAGGAATGATGCATTCTACAGTAGAACGTGTTGTAGCTCTTCATACGCAAGAGGAATTAGAAGAAGAATGGAACATTGCTGGTCTTGTTGAATACTTAAATACAAGTCTTCTGCAAGAAGGTGATGTGAAAGAAGAAGAATTACGCCGCTTAGCGCCAGAAGAAATGATCGATAGCATTTTTGCGAAAGTGAAAGCGCGCTACGACGAGAAGGAAGCACAAATGCCGGAAGAACAAATACGTGAATTTGAAAAAGTAGTTGTATTCCGCGTTGTAGACTCGAAATGGATGGATCATATTGACGCGATGGATCACTTACGTGAAGGTATTCATTTACGTGCATATGGTCAAATCGATCCGCTTCGTGAATATCAAATGGAAGGCTTTGCGATGTTTGAAGCGATGATTGCTTCTATTGAAGAAGAGATTTCTCGTTATATTATGAAAGCAGAAATCGAACAAAACTTAGAACGTCAAGAAGTAGCACAAGGAGAAGCGATTCATCCAAAAGATGGAGATGAAGCTGCGAAAAAGAAACCAGTCGTAAAAGGCGAACAAACAGGCCGTAACGACTTATGCAAATGTGGCAGCGGGAAAAAATACAAAAACTGCTGTGGAATCGGGAAATAAAGAAAAGCGGAGCCGACTGTTAAGCCCTGTTGGCTAAGGTTTTTTCACACAGAAGGTGCTTTTTACCTTCTCGTGTGGAAGGTTCTTAGACATGAAGGGCTAGGAGGCAGAGCTGGACAAAAAAGAAAAGCGGAAGCGGCTCTATCAGAATGTGAGGAGGAAGGCGCGAAGCCACCGAACATTCTAGCCGCTAAAGCTAGAGAATAAAGAAAAGCAGAAGTAGCCTGTTTAGAATGTTTTACCTCATAGATGGAAAATTTTCATAATCATTCATATAATAACAAGAGATGAACTCTCTCTCGCAAAAGCAGAGAGAGTTTGCCTTGTTGTTCGTATAAAATGAAGTGGGGTCTTACTGCCCGCAAGCAGCAAGGTAATTGAGAAAAGTAATAGTAATTGCATAGAGGTGACCAAAATGGAATTAGTAGAAATCAGACAAGAACTAGAGAAAATGGCTAAGAGATTAGCGGCTTTTAGGGGGTCTCTTTGACCTCGCTGGAAAAGAAAAGCGAATTGCAGAACTAGAAGAAATTATGATGGGTGCAGGCTTTTGGGATGATCAAAAAAGTGCACAAACAGTCATCAATGAAGCAAACGCTTTAAAAGATATGGTTGGTAAGTTTAATACGCTTAATGAAACGTTTGAAAATCTAGAAGTAACGCATGAACTTGTGAAAGAAGAGTACGATGAAGAATTGCATGCGGAGCTTGAAGAAGAAGTAAAAACTTTATCTGCAGATATGAATGAATACGAACTTCAACTATTACTAAGTGAAGAATATGATAAGAATAATGCTATTTTAGAGTTACATCCAGGTGCGGGTGGAACAGAATCACAAGATTGGGGTTCTATGTTGCTTCGTATGTATACACGCTGGGCAGAAAAACGCGGCTTTAAAGTAGAAACGTTAGATTATCTTCCTGGTGATGAAGCAGGAATTAAAAGTGTTACGTTATTAATTAAAGGACATAATGCTTACGGTTATTTAAAAGCAGAAAAAGGCGTGCATCGTCTTGTGCGTATTTCGCCATTCGATTCATCAGGCCGTCGTCATACATCGTTCGTATCTTGTGAAGTTGTACCAGAGTTTAACGATGATATTGAAATTGAAGTGCGTACAGAAGATTTAAAAATAGATACGTACCGTGCGAGCGGTGCAGGTGGACAGCATATTAATACGACTGACTCAGCTGTACGTATCACACATATTCCAACAAACGTCGTGGTAACATGTCAATCTGAGCGTTCACAAATTAAAAACCGTGAACATGCAATGAAAATGTTGAAAGCGAAATTGTACCAACAAAAGTTAGAAGAACAACAAGCAGAACTTGATGAAATTCGCGGTGAGCAAAAAGAAATCGGATGGGGAAGCCAAATTCGTTCATATGTATTCCATCCATATTCCCTTGTAAAAGATCACCGTACAAATACAGAGATTGGGAATGTTCAAGCGGTTATGGACGGAGAAATTGACCCGTTTATTGATGCATATTTACGTTCTCGTATTTAATAAAGTGAAACTTCCATCAGTGGGAGGGTTTATCCCCGCAGATGGTTAGTTGAACCAATCGGGCTCTTATGGGCAGTTAACTCCCGCCTCTCTTCTTTGATTTCTCAGAATTATGAGGTGGGAGTTTTACTGCGCGTTAGTGCGGGATAAAGTGAAACTTCCATCAGTACGAAAAAAATGCCAACAGGTCGTTGGCACATACGTGAGGAAATGAGAAGTATGCCTTCTTTCTAGAGGGAGAGAAAGAGGAGAGAAGTTGCGAGGCAACTTCTCTTTTTGGTGGGTATAGTTGTAGCATACAAGCTTGTATATTGTTTTGTAAAAAGTAGAAAATAACAAAATGTTAGAAGTAATTGATTAAAAAAATAGGATGATTTTCATATCTTGTGTACGATGAAAACTCGTTATTTTGCATCATATCATTTGTTCACGAAATTGAAACAATTACTGAAAAGCATTATGCCTGTAAGCGTTTCTTCTCGTTCAGGGTAATATTGGTTATGCAGGGAAGTTTTGAAATTGCAGGGAAATCATTATAATGCTATTGAGGGGTTAATTAACAGCGAGGAGCGATATAGATGAAAAAGAAATTGTTGATGACTGTATTAGGTGCATCAGTAGCTCTTACATTAGGCGCATGCGGGACAAAGGAAGAAAGTAAACCTTCTAGTCCTAGTCAAGAAGCAAGCACAGATAGCGCTGAAAAAATATTCCAAAAAAGCTGTGCAGGATGCCATGGTAATGATCTAAAAGGATTATCTGGACCATCGCTAGAAAAAGTGGGCGGAAAATATTCAGAACAAGATATTGAAAAAATTATCGCTAAAGGCCGCGGTATTATGCCAGCTGGTGTAATCCAAGGTGAAGACGCGAAAAAAGTAGCAACATGGCTATCTGAGAAGAAATAAGAACGAAAAGCGGAGCCGACTGTTCAGCCCTGTTGGCTAAGGTTCTTGCACACAGAAGGTGTTTTTTACCTTCTCGTGTGCAAGGTTCTTAGACATGAGGGGCTAGGAGGCAGAGCTGGACAGAAAAGAAGGGCCATTCTTATGCGGCAGCCTTCAGCCATCGCTGTATGAAATTCAAACAAATAAGACCTTTTTGCTTGGTAATAGAAGGTCTTATTTGTTTGTGTCATGTCATATATTCTATGCTATGTAACACAACTGTAACAAACTTGTATCCGAATTGGAAACCGAATAATGGTACAATGTAGGGCGTAGTGTCTTTTGTAGAATTTTGAAGAAAAATTTTTACATACATAAGAAGCAGAAATAGCGATTATTTAGAGACGCAGCAAGAGCTTGAATACTGCGATTGCTATAGCTAAACAACCAAGAGTATAAAGTGTCGAAAAAAATCATTAATATTGGGTGATAAATAATGATAACAATGACGAATGTTTATAAGGAGTATCCAAATGGCATGAAAGCCGTTAATGGACTCACAGTTAAAATTAAGCAAGGTGAATTTGTATATGTAGTAGGACCGAGTGGAGCCGGGAAATCTACATTTATTAAAATGATGTATCGTGAAGAGAAACCAACTACAGGTTCTATTAATGTAAATGGTTTAGTAATTGAATCGTTAGCAGAGCGCGATGTACCGTATTTCCGTCGCCAGCTAGGCGTGATTTTCCAAGATTTTAAATTGCTTCCGAAGTTAACTGTATATGAAAATGTTGCGTTTGCTTTAGAAGTAATTGAAGAAGAGCGAGACGTGATTCGTGAGCGTGTTATGGAAGTGTTAGGTCTTGTAGGTCTTGAGGATCGTGCTGAGGCATTGCCAAGTGAGCTTTCTGGTGGTGAACAACAACGTATTGCAATTGCTAGAGCGATTGTAAATCGTCCGAAGGTTGTAATTGCCGATGAACCAACAGGTAACCTTGATATGGATACAGCGATGGATATTATGAATATTTTCAAACGCATTAATGATCGTGGTACAACAATTATTATGGCAACGCACAATGCGGATATTGTAAATACAATTCGCCATCGTGTAATTGCGATAGAAGATGGAAAGATTGTTCGAGACGAGATTGAGGGAGGATACGGATATGAAGACTAAAACCCTTAGTCGACATTTACGAGAAGGTGTCAAAAATTTATCCCGTAATGGATGGATGACATTTGCTTCTGTAAGTGCAGTAACAGTTACATTACTGCTTGTAGGTGTCTTTTTAACAGCAATTATGAATATGAACCATTTTGCAACGAACGTAGAGCAAGATGTAGAGATTCGTGTACACATTGATCCAGCGGCTACGAAAGAAGATCAAAAGAAATTAAAAGAAGGCATTTCAAAGATTTCGAAAGTCGATACTATTACATTTTCTTCTAAAGATGAAGAATTAAAAAGATTGATTAAAAGTTTAGGAGATAGCGGGAAATCATTTGAGCTATTTGAGCAAGATAATCCGTTAAAAGACGTATATGTTGTAAAAGCAAAAGAACCAACTGATACAGCAAGTATTGCAAAGCAAATTGGAAAAATGCAATTTGTAAATAAAGTACAATACGGACAAGGTGAAGTAGAAAAATTATTTGATACAGTAAAAGCTGGTCGTAATATTGGTATTGTATTAATTGCTGGTCTTTTATTTACAGCAATGTTCTTAATCTCTAATACAATTAAAATTACAATTTATGCACGAAGCACAGAAATTGAAATCATGAAACTTGTTGGAGCGACAAACTGGTTTATTCGTTGGCCATTCTTATTAGAAGGGTTATTCTTAGGTGTACTAGGGTCGATCATTCCAATTATTGTGATTTTAAGTTCATATAATTCACTTCAAGTTATGTTTAATGAGAAATTTAACGGAACAATTTTTGAGTTGCTTTCATATAGCCCGTTTGTTTTCGAGCTATCTGCATTATTAATGCTGATCGGTGCATTAATCGGTATGTGGGGAAGCGTTATGTCAATCCGTCGTTTCTTAAAAATATAAGCGTAAAAAGTTGCAAACATATTTCGTACAAGCTTATCATATAGTAGAAATAGATAAAGGCATCGCACAATGTGTGATGCCTTTTCATACACCATTGTGTGTTCGGAAAGGGGAATTCCGCATTGAAACGTAGAGTTGCGATTATTGGAATGATTGTTGCGTTTTTATTTGGCGCCGGCGGAATGTTTGCAGGTATGTATTGGCTTGGAAATGGCTCTTACACAGTGCAATCAATTACAGGGAAAGATGCCAATGTAAAACAAGCGGATTTGGATAAAATTCGCGAAGCGTATGCACTAATTGATTCACGTTATGTTGAAGATGTGAAAGATGACAAGCTTGTTGAAGGGGCTATTCAAGGGATGCTTGCAACGCTGAAAGATCCATACTCTACATACATGGATAAGAAAACAGCAACGCAATTTGAGCAATCGCTTGATCCAGAGTTAGAAGGAATTGGTGCTGAAGTAAACAAAACGGATGATAAGTTAATGATTGTTTCACCGATTAAGGACTCTCCAGCAGAAAAGGCTGGTCTTAAACCGAATGATCAAATTTTATCAGTCGATGGAAACAGTGTGAAAGATTTATCCCGCGAAGAAGCAGTTATGAAAATTCGCGGAAAGCAAGGAACAACGGTTACGCTTGAGGTAAAACGTTCCGGAGTTAGTGATCCGTTAACATTTAAAATTAAGCGTGATAAAATTCCGATTTTCACTGTATTTAGCTCTGTGAAGAAAGAGAATGGGAAAGACATTGGGTATATGCAAATCACATCATTCTCTGAAAAAACAGCAAAAGAGTTTAAAGATCAATTGAAAGATCTTGAAAAGAAAAATATACAAGGGCTTGTTATTGATGTACGTGGAAATCCAGGTGGTTATTTAACGAGTGTCGAAGATATTTTAAAAGTGTTGATGACAGACAAAAAGCCAATGCTTCAAATAGAACAACGTAATGGCGAAAAACAAAAGTTCTACACATCATTAAAAGAGAAGAAACCATATCCTATTTCTGTATTAGTCGATAAAGGCAGCGCATCTGCTTCTGAAATTTTAGCAGGAGCTTTAAGTGAAGGAGGAGGTTATCCTCTTATTGGTGAGAAAACATTTGGTAAGGGAACTGTTCAGCAAGCTGTACCGTTTACAGATGGCAGTAACATTAAACTAACGATGTTTAAATGGTTAACACCGGACGGAAATTGGATTCATAAAAAAGGAATTAAACCGACGGTTGAAGTGAAGCAGCCTGATTACTATTATGCAACGCCAATTCAAATTGAAAAAACGTTGTCCTACAATGATAACGATGACCAAGTGAAGCATGCACAAGAGATGTTAAAGAGTCTTGGATATGAACCAGGGCGTGAAGATGGCTATTTTAGTAAAGAAACAGAAGCGGCTGTGAAAGCATTCCAACATGCAAGCGATATGGATGCAACGGGCCAGCTTGATAAAAAAACAGCAGAAACAATCCAAAACAAAATTGTTGAAAAAATTCGTTCTGGTGAAAACGATCTGCAGTTACAAACAGCTTTAAAATTAATGGCGAAATAAGGTGAAACTTCCATTTGGAGATGCTTTTTCTCCAAATGGTTAGTTGAACCAATCGGGCATTTACGGACAGTTGTCTATCTATTTTTTTAAGAGAGTCTTACTGGCCGTTAATGCGGGGTAAAGTTCAACTTAACCATCAGTGGGAGATGAAAAAACTCCACTGATGGAAGTTTCATTTTATTTCACTGATGAAAGGTAAAAAAGTATACAGGCTTACGCAGCCTGTATATTTTTTTTTGTGTTAAACAAACGTTTGATTAATTGTGATAAGATAAAATAAAACTTCCATTTTTGGGGGGCATATCCTACATAATGGCAATTAAATTCTTGTAGGCAGGAAATCTCATTGCTCATTAAATGCAGGAAGAAATGAATTATACTATAAATGGTGGTGAATCGTTTCGTGGAGGCTTGGTCGTTAGAAGTTGTGAAGGCAATTGTGCGTTTTTTTGCACATCCTGCTTTGTATATTTTCTTTATAAGTAGCTTTTTAGTTGGATATTTACGAGTATTACGAGAACGAAAAGATTTTTCTTTTAAAGTGTATGATGTTTTGTATGAAATACGTACATCTGCATTCGCAGGAATTGGCTTTGGACTCATTCTATCATTGATTACAGTTGGAATGGGGCTTGTTATCTCAGAAGCAAATATATTTATGATCGCAATTTGGACGGTATTATTTGCTCTTATTGCTCAATATAGATACTTATCTCCTGCATACACATTTGGCATTGCAATTGCAGCGACGTTATTATCTTCAAAACTGCCATTCTCCTTCTTGCAGCTTCGCCAAGGAGAAGAGAGCAGTGTCGTGTCATTAGCGATTTTACTTGGACTTATGTTAGTTGTGGAAGGTTTGCTTATTTCTAAGAACGCAGCGAACTATTCGACGCCGAAATTACGAAAAGGAAAACGTGGTTTAAATATTGGACTGCATGAATCCAAAAGATTATGGTTAGTACCGCTATTTGTTCTTGTACCAGGTGACGCCATAACGCAATTTGTGTCTTGGTGGCCAGTTGTGTCTGTAGGGTCGCAAAAGTTTTCTTTATTCTTACTTCCATTTTTAATTGGATTTACGAGAACGATTAAAAGTTTTGAGCCAAAAGGAGCGTTGCTATTTACAGGTCGTCGTGTATTTGGACTAGCTGCAGTTGTTCTTCTATTAGGAATAGCAAGTTATTGGTGGCACACACTAGCAATTGTGGCCATGGGAGCAGCAATGCTTGGACGTTTGACGATTACTGTACAAGAACGTTTACAAGATGAAAAGCGTCCTGCATATTTTTCCTCTCGTGATCAGGGCTTAGTCGTATTAGACACAATTCCAGGTACAGCTGGAGCAACGATGGACTTGATACCTGGGGAAATGATTGTGAAAGTGAATGGAATCATTCCGACCAATGTAGACGAGTTTTACAATGCTCTGCAATCAAAAACAACAGGTGCTTTTTGTAAAATGGAAGTTGTTGATATGAATGGTGAACTTCGTCTTGTACAACATGCGATTTATGCAGGAGAGCATCATGAACTGGGTCTTATTTTTGTAGAACAAGAACATAAGTGGGATACGGAAGTTGTGTGATGCTGTGAGTTTTCATAATTAACCGGAATTGTTTCAAAACTAACCGAACCTTTTTCGCAATTGATTGATAAGGATGGAAATTATTGTGTAAGGGTTCTGGTGTGAACAATATAGAGATTAAAAATATAAGTGTAGATTACTAACGTGATCTCATACTATGCGGTGAAATTGAATAGTATGAAATCAGTGTATGTGTTTTTGGACAGACTTCTCATTTTGAAAGGTCTGTCCTTTTTTATTCTTTTTATCGCTTCCAGCCAGCATTCATTTCGGTGTTTAATTTAATAGATTTTTTACAAGGGTCTTGCGATTTTGCATCAGAACTAATATAGAGGTAGGGTATCGAAAATTATTGTTAGATTCATAATGTATCAATTTTTTCATCATTTCCGTTTCATTGTACGTTAAAGTTCATGTTTCAATCTAGTAATGAAGTTCTTACAGATTTGAGAATAATGTTTTCCCTCTGAACGCACCCATGCAAAATAGACATCTTGCTGTTTAGGAATTTCAAGTTCAATCATTACAATGTCTTTTTTTAGTAAAGTAGATTCACTAGCAAAAGAATAATCGGGACCAACAGTGATAGCTAATCCGTCTTTAATCGCTTTTTGGATGGCATCTGTATTGTTAGTGGTAAAAAGAATATCAGCAGGGCCATATGCGGCTGCAAATTGGCTCATAAACCATTCAACGTAATCATCTTTGTATAAAACTAGAGAATGGGTTAACAGTTCTTCGGGAGTAATGGATTTGTTAAATGCTAAGGGTGAATTACTGTTGACTCCAATAACCATTTTCCCTTTTAACAATGGTTCAAACAATAATCCATTATTTTTATGGATAATGTCTTCAAATAGAATAATTAGACCTATGTCAATCTTATGTTGACGAATATCATCTAGTATTTCCTGTGAACCTTTTTCAAATATCTCTATTTTTACATTTGGATAATCCTTTTTAAAATTTGTTACTGTATGAACCAATAAGGACATAGGACCTGGAATTGTTGCAATTCTTAGTTCACCACGTACAGTATTTGCGAACCCGTGAGCCTCATCTTTTAACTCTTGAAGTTTCTCTAGTGTTTCAGCGGCCTTTTTAATAATAATTTTTCCTTCAGCGGTAGGGATTGTACCTAATCGAGAACGTGTAAACAATGATATCCCTAGTTCTGCTTCCAATGCTGAGATAGATTGACTGATAGCAGATAATGTGACATGCATATTTTGTGCTGCAATGGTTAAAGAACCTGTATTTGTGACCTCAACAATATACTCTAATTGCTCAATGTTCATATAAACACGACCTCTTTTATTAAGTCTTACTTAAGTAATGGTAAGTATGTTTTAATAATATTTAATGTATAGAAGTGTTACAATTATTGCAACAAATCTTATAGTGTATAGGAGGGAAAGTTACGATGACAAGAAGAGTTGCTGTAATTACAGGTGGAGGAAGTGGAATTGGTCGACACACATGTATCAAATTTGCAAGAAAAGGGGATCAAGTGGTAGTCGCTGATGTGAATGAAGCAGGCGGAAAAGAAACTGTAGAAATCATTAAAGCTGAAGGTGGAACAGCTATTTTTGTTAAGACGGATGTTTCACAATACGAGGAAGTAGAAAATCTAGTTCATATTGCAGTAGAAACGTATGGCCGAATTGATATTATGTGTAACAATGCTGGAATTGGCGGGGCAGGTCCAGTGCTTAATCAAAATATGGATCGCTATGAGAAAGTAATTGGGGTTAATCAACATGGTGTTGCCTATGGAATTATAGCAGCAGGAAAGAAAATGAAAGAATTAAATATAAAAGGTGTCATTATAAATACAGCTTCTGTTTTTGGATTCTTAGCTTCTCCAGGTACATTTGCATATCACGCAACAAAAGGTGCTGTTATTATGATGACAAAATCTGCAGCTCTTGAATTAGCTGAATACGGAATTCGTGTAGTAGCGGTAGCACCAGGGGTTGTTGATACACCTATTCTTCATGGATATAACGATAGTATGATTGAATCTATGAAAACGAAGGTTATGGGCAATGAGTTAACGAATCCAGAAGCACTTGCTGATGTAGTCTACCTTCTTTCATTGGAAGAAGCAGATGCTATTAATGGGAGTGTAGTAATGGCTGACCATGGATATGCTTCATTTAAATAATGAACATAAATGTGATTTTTCTAGTTTTTAAATATAAATACATGTAATATTTTTTGAATATTACGTTAAATCATTTTGTTTATGATCGAAATGTCCACGATAGAACGTATAAATTTTTCGGGCTTTCATCAATGGACATAAAAAATTTCCACTGATGAAAGTTTCACTTTATTAAGGAAAGGATTTTTTTACATGAAAGGGACTAGCAATATTCCGCAGCCTAAAACTTTCGGGCCACTTGGCAATTTACCGTTGTTAAAGGGAGAGGAACCTATACAATCAATTTTAAAGCTTTCGTATGAGTATGGACCAATTTTTCAACTTGAATTGCCTGGAAGGACTCGTACCATAGTTTCTAACCATGAATTAGCGGCAGAAGTATGTGATGAATCTCGCTTTGAAAAGAGCGTTGGAACTGCTTTACAAAATGTCCGTGCATTTACTGGCGACGGGTTATTTACGAGCTGGACAAACGAACCAAACTGGCATAAGGCACATAATATTCTCCTTCCTAGTTTTAGTCAACAAGCTATGAAGGGATATCACTCTATGATGGTTGATCTTGCTGTGCAATTAGTTCAAAAGTGGGAGCGTCTCAATCCTAATGAAAGTATTGATGTACCAGAAGACATGACACGTCTTACGCTAGATACGATTGGGTTATGTGGATTTAATTACCGTTTTAATAGCTTTTATCGTGATACTCCGCATCCTTTTATTACTAGCATGGTTCGTTCGCTTGAAGAGGCCATGAATCAATCTCAACGTTTAGGTATACAAGATAAATTAATGGTTATGAAGAAACGTCAATTTAAGCAAGATATTCAATCTATGTTTGATTTGGTAGATAATATTATTGCAGAGCGTAAAGAAAGTGATAATCGAGATGGGGATGACTTACTAGCTCATATGCTGAATGGGAAAGATCCGCAAACAGGTGAAATGTTGGATGATGAAAATATTCGTTTTCAAATCATTACTTTTTTAATAGCCGGACATGAGACGACTAGTGGTTTATTGTCATTTGCACTATATTTCCTTTTGAAAAATCCGGATAAGCTTAAGAAGGCATATGAAGAAGTAGATAGAGTTTTAACGGAGCCGATTCCTGCATATGGTCAGGTTCAAAAACTGAAATACATTCGTATGATTCTCAATGAGACATTGCGTTTATGGCCAACAGCGCCAGCCATTTCACTTTGTGCAAAAGAAGATACACTTCTTGGTGGAAAGTACCATATAGAAAAGGGAAGAGAGGTTACAGTTCTCATACCAAAGCTTCACCGTGATACGAGTGTATGGGGGGATGATGTTGAAGATTTCCGACCTGAGAGATTTGAGAATATTGAACAAATCGCTCCGCATGCATATAAGCCATTTGGGAATGGACAAAGAGCTTGTATTGGACAGCAATTTGCACTTCAGGAAGCTACCTTAGTATTAGGTATGATTCTTCAACATTTTGAAATTATCAACCATACAGACTATCAATTAAAAGTTAAGGAAACATTAACTTTGAAACCAGATGGATTTACTATGTGCGTCAAGCCGCGTAATAAAAAAGTTACCTTCGCTGTTTCTGATTCAAAAGTTACGGTGCCAACAGAACAAGAAGTAAAACATAACTTTAAAACTGTTGTCGATTCGCATGATACACCGCTACTCGTACTTTATGGATCAAACCTTGGAACAGCGGAAGGTCTCGCACGAAACCTTGCTGACACTGCTCGCTTTCAAGGATTTGAGAGTGAAGTGGCGCCGCTTGATGAGTATACTGAAAAGCTTCCTAGAGATGGAGTCGTATGTATTATTACTGCTTCATACAATGGTAATCCACCTGATAACGCAAAGGAATTTGTCCATTGGATAAGCGAGTTAGAAGACGAAACTCTTAAAGGAGTAAATTATGCTGTTTTTGGATGCGGCGACCGTAATTGGGCTAGCACATATCAACGTATTCCAAGATTGATTGACGAACAATTGGTCTTAAAGGGTGCGACTCGTTTGACTATACGTGGCGAGGGTGACGTGAGTGAAGACTTTGAGTTCCAATTTGATGAATGGCAAAATCAGCTATGGGAAGATGTAGCAAAAGCTTTGAATTTAGAAGTTAATAAAAGTGAAAAACGTTCAGAAAATAAACTGAAATTACAATTTGTTAGCGAATTGACAAGTACGCCTCTGGCGAAAACGTATAATGCACTTTCAGCGTATGTTATAGAAAACCGTGAACTTCAAACAGAGGAGAGTGCACACAGTACGCGCCATATTGAAATTACTTTACCGGAAGGTATTCAATACCAAGAGGGTGATCATTTAGGAGTCTTACCACAGAATAGAACAGATCTTGTAGAACGTGTTTTACAACGATATAGATTAAGTGGGAAAGATGTTCTTCTTCTGAGCGGAAATGATCACAGCATTGCGCATCTTCCTTTAGAGCAGTCAGTGTGTGTTTATGAACTGCTTGCAAATTATGTTGAATTACAAGAGCCGGCGACACGGACGCAACTTCGTGAATTAGCGGCATATACGGTTTGTCCGCCTCATAAACGAGAGTTAGAAGTTCTGTTAGAGGAAGAGGTGTACAAAACAAATATTCTGCAAAAACGTACAACTATGCTTGATTTACTTGAGAAATATCCTGCTTGTGAATTGCCATTTGAAAGGTTTGTAGAACTTCTTCCATCGCTAAAAGTTCGATACTATTCAATTTCTAGTTCACCGCAAATTGTTTCGAATCGTGCGAGTATCACAGTCGGTGTTGTAAGAGGACCATCATGGAGCGGGCGTGGTGAATACTTGGGAGTTGCTTCAAACTATTTGGCCGAGCGACAAGTAGGGGATACTATCGCATGTTTTATCCGTAATCCACAATCAGGATTTCACTTGCCAGAAAATCTTGAGAAGCCAATTATTATGGTTGGACCTGGAACAGGAGTTGCTCCATTCTTAGGATTTTTGCAAGCACGTCGCGTTCAAAAGCAAGAGGGGCATAAATTGGGAGAAGCACATTTGTATTTTGGCTGTCGTCACCCTGAGCAGGATTATCTGTACCGTGAGGAGTTAGAACGTGCTGGGGAGGATGGACTAGTAACGCTTCACACAGCGTTCTCTCGTTTGGAGGGACAACCTAAAACATACGTACAACATCTTATGAAAGAGGATGCAAACAATTTAATTCGTTTGCTTGATGAGGGTGGTCAACTTTATGTATGTGGAGATGGAAGTCGAATGGCTCCAGATGTAGAGAGAACTTTATGTGAAAGCTATCAAATTCATCATGGTGTTGATGAGCAAAAAGCAAAAGACTGGCTTGATCATTTGCAATATGAAGGAAGATATGTAAAGGATGTTTGGGCGGGTATATAATTTTTACTTTTTAATTTGATGGTGATGTGGCGGTATCTCATTACTTGGAATAAGGTAAATATCATAAAAAACCTGGTTATTCATTGAGGTGTTCTTAACATTGGATAGCTAGGTTTTTTATTTATTTCTTTAGCTTGGTAGTGATACTCCAAAAAGAAAAAATCGGTGCCATGTGCCTGTGATTTGGCTTTGCACACATCTCTGCTGAACTCCATGTTAAAATTAACAAGATGGATTACTTGATTATAGTTTTACTTTAGGTTTATATACTATAGTATAGACAAAGTAACATACCTAGAAAGGAACGATGAAATATGCCAAAGCAACAAATTGGAGTTGTTGGTGTGGGCGTTATGGGAAAAAGCCTTGCACTTAACTTTGAAAGTAAAGGGTATTCTGTTGCCCTATATGATATTTCAGAGGAAAAAGTAAATGAAATCATTGAGGAAAACCGTGGTAAAAACTTAGTTGGTACTCATATGGTTGAAGAATTTGTTAACTCACTTGAGTCACCTAGAAAGATTTTATTAATGGTTAATGCAGGGGAAATTACAGATAAGGCCATTGATTCTCTGCTTCCTCACCTCGATAAAGGTGATATTTTAATTGACGGCGGTAATACATACTTTGTCGATACAATTCGCCGAAATAAACGTCTTGCCGAAAAAGGAATCAATTTCATCGGTGCAGGTGTGTCAGGCGGAGAAGAGGGCGCATTGAAAGGGCCGTCTATTATGCCGGGCGGACAGAAAGATGCATATGAAAAAGTGAAAGATATGCTTGAAAATATTTCTGCAAAAGTGAATGGTGAGTCTTGCTGTTCTTATATCGGGCCTAATGGTGCAGGTCACTATGTAAAGATGGTTCACAATGGTATCGAGTATGGAGATATGCAATTAATTTGTGAAGCATATTTCTTCTTGAAACAAACTCTTGATCTGACTGCAGAAGAGTTTCACGAAATATTTGCTGAATGGAATAAGGGTGAGCTTAACAGCTACTTGATCGAAATTACAGCAGATATTTTCACGAAGAAAGATGAAGAAACTGGAAAGCCATTAGTGGATGTTATTCTTGATACTGCGGGACAAAAGGGTACAGGGAAATGGACAAGCCAAAGCGCGCTTGATTTAGGTATCTCCCTTCCTATTATCACGGAATCTGTATTCGCACGTTGTATTTCTGCTTTAAAAGAAGAGCGTGTGAACGCAAGCAAAGTATTATCTGGTCCTAAAGACAAGCCAGCACTTGGAATGGAAAAAGCAGAATTAATCGAAGCAGTGCGCCAAGCTTTATATATGAGCAAAATTTGTTCTTATGCGCAAGGGTTTACGCAATTGAAGGCAGCCTCTGAGGAATATGACTGGAACCTTGATTTCGGCAGCATCTCTATGCTTTGGAGAGGCGGATGCATTATTCGTGCAGCCTTCTTACAAAACATTAAAGAGGCTTATGAGAATAACACTGACTTACCGAATCTTTTACTTGACCCATACTTTAAAGAAATTGTGGAGTCATACCAAGGCGGATTACGTCAAATTATCTCATTGGCTGTACAACAAGGTATAGCGGTGCCTGCATTTTCAGCGGCGATTTCTTATTACGACAGCTATCGTACTGCAACACTGCCTGCAAACTTGTTACAAGCGCAGCGCGATTACTTTGGAGCACATACGTATAAACGCGTGGATAAAGAAGGTACATTCCATACAAAATGGATATAAAGTGAAACTTCCGTAAGTGGGGAGGCTTCATCCCCCACTTACGGTTAGTTGAACCAATCGGGCTTTTACGGGCAGTTATCCCCCACCTATCTTCGTTGCTTTTCTCTCAATCTTGAGGTGGGGTTTTACTGCCCGTTAATGCGGGATAAAATAAAAAATGGACCAAGATTGACATCTTGGTCCACTTTTTTTATTGGAATAATAATACACGAGCTGGTGCTGCATCTGTACCCATTAGTTTTAATGGAGCTGCAACCATAAAGTATGTTCCCGCTTCTACTTCTTTAAATGTTAATCCTTCGATTACAATAATATCGTGTGCAAATAGTGTTTTATGGGTTGGATGCCCTTCTTGTGCACGTTCAACGCCTAATGCATCAATACCAACGCCGCGAATGCCTTTTTCAGCAAGTAGCTTTGCACCGCTTTCAGCTAAATAAATAAACTCAAAGTTAAATCCTTCATCAAAGGAGTTCTTTGTTTTAAATAAGACAAAGTCGCCTTTTTGAATATCGAAATCTTTTAGGTCTTCAGCAGTAATGCCGCCCTCAACATTTGTTAGGTCAAAAACCTTTGCTTCGCCTACTAATTTCTCAATATCAAGCGTTTCAAATGTATCTCCGTCATTTATCATGTGCAAAGGCGCATCAATATGCGTTCCTGTATGAGCATCCATTTTTAATGTGGATTCTGTTACATGACCGTTTGTAACTTTAGAAAGCTGAGGCTGTTTTTCCGGCTTATTTTTATATACAGGCATTCCTTCGTAAATAGGTACTGTAATATCATATACTTTTTTCATAAGAATTCCCCTTTGATTAGATTGAGTAGTCGCTATCATCTGAAATAGGCCACCACTGGAAGCCGTTTTCCGCAAGTAAATCATCAGAAGCTTGCGGTCCCATTGATCCTGATTCGTAAGTAAGTAACTCAGTTGATACATCCTGTTTCCATGCTTTAGAAATAACATCAACAAATTTCCATGATAACGCCACTTCATCCCAGTGAGTGAAGTTTGTTGCATCGCCTTGAATTGCATCATATAGCAGCTTCTCGTAAGCTTCTGGTGTATTTACTCCGTCTACGCAGTCATTGCAGTAATCAAGTTTAAATGGTGTCGTCTTGTCAGAAGTACCGATTTTCTTCCCATTTAAAACAAGAGAAATTCCCTCATCCGGCTGAATATGAATAATAAGCAGGTTCGGATGAACGCTGTTTTCTGATTTAGAATATAAATTCATTGGCAATTCTTTAAACTGAATAACGATTTTTGTTGATTTTTCTTGCATACGTTTACCTGTACGAATGTAGATCGGCACACCAGCCCAGCGGAAATTGTCTATTAATAATTTACCCGCCACAAATGTTTCCGTTCTTGAGTTTGGATCCACTTTATTTTCGCTTCTGTACCCAGGAACTTCTTTTCCGCTGATTGTTCCTGGACCATACTGACTTCGCACAAAATATTCATCCACTTCTTCTACTGTCATTGGTCGAAGTGCACGTAATGCTTTAATTTTTTCGCTTCGGATTTCTTCTGTTGTTAAACGAATTGGCGGTTCCATTGCCAGTAAAGCAACCATTTGTAACATATGATTTTGTACCATGTCCCTTAAGGCGCCGGAATTGTCATAGTAACCTCCGCGATCCTCTACACCTAAAGATTCACTAGATGTAATTTGAATATTAGAGATGTATCTATTATTCCACAATGATTCAAATATTGCGTTTGCAAAACGAATGACACCAATGTTTTGAACCATTTCTTTTCCTAGATAATGGTCAATACGATAAATTTCATCTTCCGCAAATGCGTGACGAAGTTCCTCGTTTAACTTTTGTGCGGATGGCAAGTCATGTCCAAAAGGCTTTTCAATAATCAATCGATTCCAGCCGCTTGCATCTGTTACACCTTCTGATTTCAAGTAAGAAGCGATTGTTCCGAAAAATTCAGGGGCCATTGCCATATAAAACATTCTGTTTCCTGGAATATTGAATTGTTCTTCTAGGTTAGTAAGTAATGCATTCAAATCCTGGTAGGAAGCAGTATTCGTAACATCAAACGCTAAGTATCGGAAATGAGTTAAAAATTCTTCTAAATCATCCCCTGGTTGAATTTTCGACTCTTGAATAGAGGAACGTACATTTTCACGAAATACATCATCACTCCATTCACGTCTTGCTACACCAACAACAGCGAAATTTTTAGAGAGCTGTCCTTTTTTATACAGACTGTATATAGAAGGGAATAATTTTCTCTTCGCTAAATCGCCTGTTGCTCCAAATATGACCATAGTGCAATATGTATTGTTGTTATTGTTCACTGGGAAACCTCACCTTTATTAATGTTATACTAAATAGTATCTCACAAAATTTTAACATAATTTAAAAAAAGTCTCCTGCTTTTAAGCATGTGGAGGAAAGTAATAAATCTTTAAATTATTTTAAGGCGAAGATTGTAGAAAATCAAAAGAAAAGCACGAAATTATTACTATAGTTATTTAAAATTTAGAGGAATAAGGGAAGAGGAATAATTAGGAAAAGTGTGGAATTGCGAGAGTTAAGACGGAAAAGATAGCAATTTGAGCAGTGTTAATAGATTCTGGCACAGCAAAATAAATTGTGCTATGATGTGGAGAAATATAGAATAAAGCCATTTAACGGAGGGATTCACTTGCCGCATATTGTATTTCGTGGAATTACTACTGAACAATTAAAGAGTATAAGTAAACCATTAGTAGAAGAACTAGCAGAGATTTGTGAATGTGGTACGGATAATTTTACATTAGAACTACCAAACTCTACATTTGTATATGATGGAGAAGAAATAGAGGCTTTTCCTCTTATTGAAGTTAAATGGTTCGAACGTGGACAGGAAATTCGTGATCGATTTGCTCAGGCAATTACTACATATATAATGGATTTTGAGCTTCCAGAGGTAGAGGTTGTGTTTACGGTTTTCACAGAATCAGCGTATTATATTAACGGAAAGCATTGTGCAGATTAAAGTTAATTAGGTTCTGGTGTAAATCTTACATTTATCAAAATAAAAATATAAGGTTAATTATATAAGTAGGTAAGCACTCTGTATTTGAGCGTAAAGTTAATTCGTTTCATGTTTAGCATGGATGGTTAACGAAAATGCAAGAGTGTTTCTTTTTGTTAGTGGCATGTGTATAAAAAGTTAACATGTATCGGAACTTGTATGAACTGAAGGTATAATTTGTTATAATACACTAGTTGTGTAAAATATTGTTTTGTGCAGGGGATGAAATTTTATTTTACTTCAGGAAGGAGAAATAAGGATGAAAAAGATCACTATTCTTGTTCCTGCTTATAATGAACAAGAAGTAATCGATCAACTTTATGATAGATTAAATAAAGTCATCGATACTGTTCCGAACTATGAGTTTGAAATCTTGTTTGTAAATGACGGAAGTCGTGATAATACAGTACAAATTATTAAATCATTACGAGCATTTGATAAGCGCATTTCCTATGTCGACTTATCAAGAAACTTTGGAAAAGAAACTGCTATGATAGCAGGGTTAGATTATGCAACAGGTGATGCAGTTATTATTCTAGATGCAGACTTGCAAGACCCGCCAGAATTGATTCCAGAGATGATTAAATACTGGGAGGAAGGATACGACGATATCTATGCAAAGCGTCGTAACCGAGCGGGAGAAACGTGGTTTAAAAAGTGGACTGCAAATACGTTTTATAAAGTGCTTCAAAAAACAACTAGAATTCCGATTCAACAAAATACGGGTGATTTTAGATTGTTAGATAGACGATGCGTAGAAGCTTTAAAGCAATTACGAGAGACACAAAGATATACAAAAGGAATGTTTAGTTGGATTGGTTATCAGAAAAAGGAAATTTTATTTGACAGGGATCCGCGTGCAGCGGGTGAAACGAAATGGAATTATTTGAAGTTGCTTGATTTAGCAATTGAAGGCGTCACTTCATTTACAACAGCTCCTTTACGAATTTCAGCATTCTTTGGATTTGCTATTTCATTCTTTTCGTTCATTTATATGATTTGGATTATTGCAAAAACATTAGTGTTTGGTGAATCTGTTCAAGGATATCCATCGCTTATGACCATTATTTTATTTATGGGGGGTATTCAATTAATTTCTTTAGGAATTATTGGTGAATACCTTGGAAGAATTTTTAATGAGACGAAAAGGCGGCCATTATATTTTGTGCATGAATATAATGATGAAAAAGTACAGAATGAAGTGAAACAAGCATCTCTACCAAAGCGAGGGGTGTAAGCTATGCAGAAAAAAGAGTTTATAAACTATGTCATTTTTGGTGTGTTAACAACACTTGTCAATATTGTATGTTATGCATTACTAACAAAAGTCTTTCAGATAGATTATAAATGGGCAACAACTATTGCGTGGATTGTTTCAGTCCTTTTCGCCTTTGTAACGAACAAGCTGTATGTATTTCAGAGTAAACCAAAAAGTGCTGCATCTATTTTGAAGGAATTTATATCCTTTATGTTTTTTCGAGGACTTTCATATGTGTTAGATATAGCAAGTATGATTGTTCTTGTTGAATGGTTAGGCTGGAATGATTTAATTGCGAAGGTAATTGCGAATGGTATCGTAATCATTGTGAATTATTTTGCAAGTAAGTACATCATTTTTCAAACAAATCATTCGAAAGAAGTATAGTAAAGCATGAAGAAAGTTGTCGCTGTCTGAAAGGGCAGCTTTTTTCGTTTTGAGCTATTTTGGGGCAGTAAGACCTCCCGCCTCTGGATAGGTGGAGGTCTTACTGCTGGTATGCGATTGTTTGGTGAGAGCTTTCCATCAGTGGGAGATGAAAATACATACTCTCCACCGATGGAAGTTTTACTTCATAGTAAGCGCATGTTACATTCCTGAATTTGGCGTAGCAATTGCTCATATTTACTTTCCAAAGCAATCATATCATCGTCACGTCCTGGCATCGAAATGCGCCCGATTACTTCTGTTAGTTTTGTTTGCAAGCGCAGCAGTTCCTGCTCAGTTGGATTGATAGAGGCTTGTTCTGTTCGCTTCATATACTGTTCATAATTCCCTGGAAAGAGTCGTGGTGATTCTTCATCTAGATGTAAAATGTGATCGGCAATTTTATGAACAAAGGTGCGGTCGTGACTAATGAATAAAACAGTACCAGGGTAATGCTGCAGCATTTGCTCAAGTTCTTCTTGAGTAGTGAGGTCTAGATAGTTTGTTGGTTCATCAAGAAGAAGCATATTGTAATCTCCTAGGAAAATTTTAGCCAGCGCGACTTTCACACGTTCGCCGCCGCTTAATACATTCACTTGTTTATGAACATCTTCTCTTCGGAACAGCAGGCGTGCAAGAATCGTTCGTACAAACGATTCATCGTAACGTGTTTCCTCCATAGCATTTTGTAAAATGGTTTTGTCATTTTGCAGAATTGCTAATGTTTGTTCAAAGTAACCCATTTTACAGCTTTTCGAAAGCTGAATTCCTCGTTCATTTGCTTGAATCATCTGAAATAGTGTTGTTTTTCCGCTCCCGTTTTTTCCGAGAATAGCAAGCTTTGCACCTGGAGCCATACTTCCGTTGATATTGTGAAAGAGGGTGCGGCTCCCGATTTTTTTCGTAACCTTATTAAACTGCACAACCGTTTTATTATGAATCGGTGTGTGGTATTGTGCATCAAACTTTGCATGCACAATTTCCTTTGGTTTTTCTTTCTTTTCTAATTGCTCTAATCTCGTTTCTAGTGCTTTTGCGGCTTTTTCAACATTGCCTTGGCTGTAAGCTGCTCCCGATTTATATAGTCTAGATTCAGATGAACTAAAGCTTGCCCGGATTTTTGTCATACCAGAAGCCCGTTGTTGTCTGTTGGCGATTGCCGTTTCTAAGCGCTGCTTTTCTTTTGTATACTTTTCATATTCCGCTTGCTGATGCTGCCTTTGTTGTTCTTTTTGCTCCCGATAGTTTGTGTAATTTCCTTTATATTCACGAACCGAGCCATCCTCAATTTCGATAATTTTTGTGCAAACGGCGTCTAACAAGGCGCGGTCATGAGAAATTAAAAGGATTGCCCCTTTATAAGATTGCAATGCTTTCTCCAGTTGTTCTGTGCCATGCATATCGAGATGACTTGTTGGTTCATCAGCAAATAAGATAGCTGCTTCTTGTTCAAGAGCATGAGCAATTTTTAAACGCCCGCGTTCACCGCCGCTCATATTTGTTGTAACGTGAGAAATTCCCCATTGTCCTTTTGAAAGAGAAGAAGCTGTTTCTAATGTTTCTTCATGGAACTGCGGGATGATGGCGATAGAACCATAATGGGTGATCGTCCCGCAATCAGGCTTTACTTCTTTACTTAATATTTGTAATAGCGTTGATTTTCCCGCACCGTTTACACCAACGATTCCAATGCGGTCATACGCATGAATATCAAGTGTTTGTAACGTAAATAAAGTACGGTCACCAAAGCTTTTTTCAATGTTTCGTGCTGTTAAAATGGTCATAAAAAAACCTCCCTAGTTTCACTAGAGAGGATATACGTCACCCATAGTATGTAAAAAGATGTGCACAAAGAAACTATACACGTATTTTTACATGTTCCTGTCAAAAGAAAGTTATCGACAAAAGGGCATACTAATCCTCTTCTAGTTTTCATCATTTCGTTTCACTATTTGTGATGGATGAATAAAAAAGAGAATTAGAACTTCATTGGCCGATGTACCTTCCTTTCATAAATTTACACTTATTGTATGCGTATGAGGATATATTTGTCAAATCATTCTGTTAATTATTTTTGCTTGAAAGTATGATTATATACTTTTACTTTTTCCATTGTTTCTTTATCATTCACGATTTCGCCTGGTGCGTTGGCAGCTCCGATCATATAACCTTCAAAAGAAGCTCCTACAAAGTCAAAAATATATTGGAACTGTGCAATAAGCGGGAGCGCCTTTAATTTTGGATTGTCGCCGCCGACAATGACAACATACATTTTCTTACCTTGCATACGTTCTTTGAAATGAAGTGATGTATCCCGCAAGCTTTGTGACCAGCGATCCACAAAATTTTTCATATGTCCGCTCATACCATACCAATAAAGTGGTGTTGCAAACACAATTGTATCATGCTCAAGCATACGTTTCGTTATACCTTCGTAATCATCATCGATTGATTGAAAGCCTTCTGCATCATGACGCTGATCTGTAATTGGTTGGATTGTATGATTGCGTAAATATACTTCTTCAGCATGTACTCCTTCTAGCATCATATGCGTTAATTGTTCCGTATTCCCATTTGAACGTGAACTTCCGTGTAAAACGAACATATTGTATCAATTCCTTTCTTTCTTTTGTTTTAATAGTGTGACATGTTTTTGTAGGTTCGTTTGGATATGTGAAAGTAACGAAATTTGCTTTGTTACTTCAGCGAGCTTTTCTTCGTAAAGCGTAATGATACTGCTGCATGGATTATCATAAAAGTGTGGCTCTATTTCTAAACAGCGCAGCATTCGCGCGGTTTCTTCTAAGTTTAGACCGAGCTGTAAATACATTTGAATGAGCTCTACTTTTTCAATCATCACTTCATCAAAATCACGATAGCCATTTGCAAGCCGTTTTGAAATAAGCAAGCCCTTTTCCTCGTAATGCCGTAGTGATCGTTCACTTACACCTGTACGTTTCGATAATTCTCCGATGCGCAAAACTATCACTCCTTCGTTCTCTATCCCGCATTAATGGGCAGTAAAGGCTCCAGAAGAGCGGGGAAGAAAACTGCCCGTAAAAGCCCGATTGGTGAGAGCTTTCCATCAGTGAGAAAAGCATCAATGATGGAAGTTTCACTTTATTGTAAACCTTGACATTAGTGTAAAGGTCAACTATGTTCATTCGCAAAGTTTTGCACATGGTCCAAAAATACTTGAATTGCTTTGGAAGGAATGAAATATTTTCCTCGTACGATTGAGAAAGGTCGCATTAGCTTTTCATTTGGAACAGGTATATGACATACTTCACCAGCTTGCAGTTCTTTACGTACTGTCCAATCTGATAAAATCGCAATTCCGAGTCCGGCAGCAACTGCTTCCTTTACACTTTGAATGCTGCTAAATGTGAAGTAACGTTTCATTTTTAAGTGGTGGTCATGGATAAAGCGGTCGCTGTAAGCCCTGGTTCCGGAACCTGTTTCACGAAGTACCCATACTTGATCTTGCAACATTTCCGTCTGAATCGGACTTGTCATCGTAAGAGGGTGATTTGGCGGAACGACAAGTTTCATTTCATCCTCCATAAATGGCTCTGTGTCTACATCTGTATATACGACTTGCCCCTCTACTAAGCCAATATCTAGTTGATTCGATCGAACCCCTTGTAATACCTCCTCTGTATTTGAGATAAAGGTATGAACTTCAACGTGCGGATGTTCCTTCGCGTAGTTTGCCAATATTTTGGGAAGGAGATATTCTCCGATTGTAAAACTGGCGCCGATGCGCAGTGTCCCCGTAACGATATTATGAAGTTCATTAATTTCTTGTTTTGCTTCTTCGTACAGTGTAAGCATTTGTTTTGCATGTATGTATAAAATGTTTCCAGCTTCTGTGACTTGAACATGTTTTGGTGAGCGCTGAATGAGCGTTGTGCCGAATTCATTTTCTAAATTGCGAATGTGCATGCTTACCCCAGGCTGTGAAAGATTCAACATTTCGGCAGCTCTTGAAAAATGTTTTTGCTCTACGACTGTTACGAAAATTTTTAAAATGTCGGTGTTTATGAGACTCATTCCTTTCACTTTTTTGTTTTATCCTACTATTGGTGAGTTTCATTTTATTTTATCATAAGTTTTTTTGATGATTGAGATAGCGTATTGGTATTAAACTTATGATTAAAATTCTCTTATAATGAAAGTAGAACGAACATGCATGTTCCAATATGATTATTGGAGTGGTACGAAATGGATCAAATGATAGCGTTACAAAAGGAGAAGCGTTTTGGATTTGCGCAAGGTATTGGGATTACGTTACTTATTGCTATTGTTGCAAAATATTTGGCGCAGCTTCCATTTTTAAGTATTATGGGCCAATTAGTGATTGCTATTCTAATTGGAATGGTATGGAGAGCGGCAATTGGTGTACCGAATCAAGCGATCGCAGGAACGAACTTTGCGAGTAAAAAACTACTGCGTTTAGGGATTATATTACTCGGTATGCGGTTAAATTTAGTCGACATTGCGAAGGCAGGCCCGAAGGTATTGGTCATGGCAGCAATTGTTATTACGTTTACACTTATTGTTGTATATGCATTAACACGTGTTTGTAAAGTAGAGAAGAAGCTTGGTATGTTAACAGCATGCGGAACAGCAATTTGCGGAGCAGCAGCTGTTATTGCGATTGGACCGCAAGTAAAAGCAAAGGACGAAGAAATTGCAGTTAGCGCGGCAATCGTTGCGATTTTAGGAACCATTTTCACATTAGCATATACATTATTATACCCTGTGCTTCATTTGACTCCGTATGAATATGGTGTTTTTTCGGGGGCAACATTGCATGAAATCGCTCATGTGATTGCAGCAGCAGCACCTGGTGGAAGCGAGTCGGTTGATATTGCTGTAATTATGAAGTTAACACGCGTTGCCTTTCTTGTACCTGTAGCAATATTAATTGGCATATGGTTTCAACGCGGAGAAGGAGCGGGGGAAAAGAAATCTTGGCGTGATGTTCCGATCCCATGGTTTATTTTTGGCTTCTTAGCAGTTAGTGCGTTTCATTCATTAGGAATTGTACCTGAAACAATCGCAAGCAATATTGTGATTATTGCCTACATGCTCATGGCAATGGCAATGGCTGGTCTTGGATTAAATGTAGAATTTAAGACATTTCGTAAACTAGGAACAAAAGCATTTGTTGCAGGCTTGATTGGATCGGTATTGCTTTCTGTTCTTGGGTATATACTTGTAAAGGTATTGCATTTTACGTAGAAGACCGAGGATTATGATACGATCAAATGGAGTTTGGAATAGATAAAAAAACTGCTGAACGTTATAGTTCAGCAGTTTTTTTATGAATCCGTATTCTTAGGGTATGTACCTAGCAATTGTTATGCTAATGATAAAGAAAAGTAATGAAATAAATAGGCTTGATAGGGCTTTTTCACATCGCCATCAAGTTAAGAAATAAAATGTAATAACGAATAGAAGCTCTGTAATTTTCAAGATGAAACTATCAAAATAAGTCCGTTTTTCTCACTCGTTTTGCCCAGATTCTTCTTCCTCAAATCGAACCAGTGCTGCTTTCGCACGGTCCCTGAGTGAGACTAAATCTTCTTCGACCTTTAAGATGTTTTTCTTTTTTTGTTCGATGAAGTTCAGCTGCTCTTCGATAGTATTTACTACTCTTCTTAACTTTTCTGTTTGTTCACTTGTGCCTTTTACTTGCCTGTAATCAGCTTTGTGAAGCTCTAACGTGTCGCTGAGCGCGATGAATTGCTGAAGCTCCTGAAGGGAAAAGCCCATTACTTCTTTGGCATTTGTGATTTTTTTCAGAAAGTCAATATGTTCCTGGGAATATAATCTTATGCCCCCTTCACTTCGGGGGGGAGCAGGCAACAGTCCGATTTGTTCGTAATATCTGATGGTTCGTTTCGTTAAACCGCTTTCCTTCGCTACGTCATCTATTTTTATTCCGTCCATCATTTCGCTCCTATATTTCTTTATTTTTACTATTACACTAACAGGATGGAGCTTTTTAGCTCAAGAATATTATACTACAACCAGAGCTTTTTCAGAAAAAGCAAGCGGTTTACGCTAACGATGGAGAGGAAATTATTCTTTTGTTTATTAAAGTTGACGTTGACGTTAAGGTTATAAAGTTTTATACTAATATTTGTAACGAAATTGCAATTATAGCTTTTTTCAATGTAAAGGGGATGAATAAGGGATATCAATCAAGGAACTGTAAACAATAGGTTCAACTCACCCCTAAACTATATATAAAGGAGTTTGAAATGGATGAATTCAAATCAAACATATTCAATTAGTGCCCAAAACGAATCGGCCAAACAGCCGCTTGTCGTTTGGGTTATCTTTTTTGCCACAATTATTTCTTTCATGGGCTTAGGACTTGTCGATCCTATTTTACCTGCGATTGCAAAACAACTCCATGCCACTCCAAGCCAGGTTTCCTTACTATTTTCAAGCTATAACTTAATCACTGGGGTTGCGATGCTGATCACCGGCGTTGTCTCCAGCAGGCTTGGCGTTAAGTGGACTTTATTGACCGGCATTCTATTTATCATCGTCTTTTCGGCACTAGCGGGTTCTTCAAACGGAATATGGCAAATTGTCGGTTTCCGCGGTGGATGGGGACTTGGCAACGCATTATTTATTGCCACAGCGTTGTCTGCGATAGTAAGTTTCTCTGTAGGCGGAACCGCTAAAGCAATCATTTTGTATGAAGCAGCCATCGGACTTGGTATTTCCGTAGGCCCGCTGCTTGGTGGAGAATTAGGCTCTATTTCTTGGCGCGGTCCGTTCTATGGGGTAAGCGTGCTAATGATTATTGCCTTTTTTGCTCTTTTATTAAAAATGCCTCAGGTTGCAAAGCCGAAGGTAAAAAGCTCTATCCTTGATCCGATCAAAGCATTGAAATTCCCTGGATTATTAAGACTTGGGATTACAGCATTCCTTTATAACATCGGATTTTTCACGTTAATGGCATACGCTCCATTCGTCATGGGATTGGATGAGCATGGATTGGGATATGTGTTCCTTGGATGGGGAATTTGTCTCGCTATCACATCCGTCTTTGTTGCTCCGAAGCTTCAAGCCAGATTTGGAACGATTAAATCAATGTGCGCGATGTTAACCTTGTTTGCATTAACTCTTTTGGCAATGGGAATTTGGACAGAATCAAGAACGGCTATTATTGTTCTCGTTATCATCGCAGGCCTATTCTTGGGAACGAATAATACCTTGATTACTACAGCGGTTATGCAGGTTGCGCCAGTAGAGCGCGCTACGGCCTCTGCAGCATACAGCTTCGTCCGTTTCATCGGCGGAGCGATCGGACCTTGGCTGGCTAATAAGCTCGCTGAAACGTATACTCCACATGTTCCTTTCGTAATTGGCGCTGTATTTGTATTCGTGGCCATGCTGGTCGTTGCTTTTGGACGGAAACACATTGCACATGTAGATCAAGTTAGCGGCCACTAAAAAGGAGTGTGCTCCCAAGCTGTGCAGCGGAGCAAAAAATCTTGAAGATGATGAATAAGAATGATTTCTATAAGAGCTGTTTACATGAACTTAGATGTAAACAGCTCTTTATTTTTATAAAATCTCTTGAAACTAACGTTACGTCACCTTTTATAATGAAAATGAGAGGGTGACGGAAATGATTTCTATTCAACAACTAACAAAGGAAACTGGTGTTACAGTAAGAACACTTCGGTATTATGATCAGATTGGTTTACTCGAGCCGAGCGGAAAGACGGAAGGGGGACATCGGTTATATAGTGAACATGATGTACTGAAATTACAGCAAATTCTGTTTTTAAAAGAAATGGGATTCCCGTTAAAAGAAATTACGAATATGTTAGAAACAGAGCATGTAAATTTGAAAGAGGTTTTGCAGAATCAGCTGTTGTTCGTACAAGAAGGACAGAAGAAGTTTTCTCGCATGGAAAAAATGTTGCAAGCTGTTTTATATTCCACTGAGCTGGAAGGGGAACTCAATTGGAGTATTATGTTCGAGCTTATTCAGCTTTCGCAGCAGTCGCCTCGTATGCGGCAATTATTTCAGCAACAAGTATTTTCACAGAAAGAAGAACAACTGCTTAAAAATTTACCAAACATGAGTGAGCAAAATGAGGAAGTGCAAGAGTGGATTATTTTATTAAAGAGAATGCGTCAGCTCATGCAAAAGAAAAAAGCACCAAACGATGCAGAAGTGCAAGGGATTACTGGCATTATTCTAGAGAAATGCAGGGAGATGGCAAATGGTGATGAAGCATTTTTAGATAAATTGTGGGAAGTACGTAAGTCAAAAGAGCAGTCGAAAAGGATGAATATGTATCCAATTGAAGAAGAACTTCTACAATATATGGATGCGTCTTTTGAAGTGTATATAGAAGGAGAGGAGAAATAATGAATATATTAATCGAGTATCGGTGGGCATTTTTAATTGGCGCTGAAATTGTGTTTTGGATGACCGCAATTAGTTTCTTTTTGCTCCGTTATGGATTTCGTTTGCATAAAGCAAGTTTTATAGTAGGGATTGTATTATTGCTAAATGAATTATTTATTTTAACGTTAGGTGTTGTTGATTATTATGAAACCGGGAAGTTTTCTCAATTTCAAATTATTATCGTAATCATCTTGTTGTATGCTGTTTTTTACGGAAAGAAAGATTTAAGAAAGCTGGATTTACGTATGCAGCGATTCGTTGCAAAGTGGCGGGGAGAAGCATTGCCAATGATGGAAGAACCGATAGAATTAACGGGCTTGGCACATACGAAGCAGGAACTCTTACATTGGGCAATTCATCTTATTTTATTTGCTAGTACGCACATTGTGTTTTTCTTTCTATATGGATTGGTACCCCTTGAACACATATCGAGCTGGGATGCAGATGTGTTTTTAAATGAAACCGCGAATCGTGTGAGTAAAGTGTGGAGAATCGTTCTCGGTGTAGATACACTTATTACTCTCTCTTATGTTATTTTTCCAAAAAAGCAAAAGAAAGAGGTGTTGCCGCGCTAGGGTAACATCTCTTTCTTTTTCTGTTCTATTTATTCCTCGCAGCAAAAAAGGATCGTTTTTTGGATAAATACATTCAATCCACCTTGAGCAGGATTAAGATTTGAGACATTCAAGCTTTTAAAGTTGTCCACATGAAATATTCTTGTGCTTTCTGTAATTATAGCAGTAATAGGATTAAGAGGGCTTTTTGTTATGATGGTTACAGCCAAAGGTAAGGGATCTTCACCTTTTAATGAGACAGAAGTCAACTGAAGTAATGTTTTATTGGGAGTGTTAGTGAAATTTTGGAAAACAGGTTGGTGATTCGTGCCTCCTGGTACGGGAACTAGTACTGGTGAATTTGTTGATCCAATTGTATGATTTACAACAAAAGAATTATGAGTATTTGAGTTATCCTTTAGATTTTCTTCATCAGATTTGTCATGATGATCAGGCATATTGGTGTGAAACCTCTTTTCTTTATTTTTGATACATTGTATTCCATTAGTAGAAAACACGTGTGGACAATGCGTGACGAGCTAGCTGTTAGTTTGAGTTGAAAAGTTCTCATTGAGCCATGTGAGCTTGGTGTATGTCAATATACAAAAAAGCTGCTGTCCTTAATGGACAACAGCTTTTTTGTTACCCCGCATTATCGGACAGTAAGACCTCCACTGAAGGAAGTTTCACTTTATCCCGCTCTAACAAGCAGTAAGCAAAGATGGAGTGCAAGAAGAGGAACTGCTTGTAAGAGCCCGATTGGTTCAACTAACCTTCTGGGAAAACTGCTCCCAGAAGGAAGTTTCACTTTACCCCGCCCAAACAGCCGGTAAGAAGTAAGGCAAGGAAGAGAGACAAACCGTCTGTAAGGGCCCGATTGGTTCAACTAACCATTCGGAGGAAAAGCATCCCCAAATGGAAGTTTCACTTTATGCGACGTCTTCTTTTTGTTCATTTTTTAAAGTACTATTTTTATATCCGTAGCTGAAATATACAATTAAACCGATAACTAACCAAACGCCAAAGCCAATCCATGTTGTTACTGGAAGTTGTAATGTTAGGTATCCGCAGAACAGAACTGCTAATGCTGGAATCCATGGCACGAACGGTACTTTAAATGCACGCGGTAAGTCTGGTTGTTTTTTGCGTAAGATGATAACACCGATTGATACAACGATGAATGCAAATAATGTACCGATGTTTGTTAATTCTGCTAGCTTGTCTAATGGAACAAAGCCAGCAAAGATAGCAACCATAGCTGCTGTAATCCAGCTGTTCATAACAGGCGTTTGCGTTTTTGGGCTTACACGAGAAAGTGCTTTTGGCAGTAAGCCATCGCGGCTCATTGCATAAAATAAACGTGTTTGTCCATATAACATAACAAGTAATACTGTTGTAATCCCGGCGATTGCTCCTAAAGAGATAAGGCCGGCAGCCCAATCTTGATGAATATATTGCAGTGCAAATGCAACAGGATTCTTTACATCTAACTGATTGTAGGGAACGATTCCTGTTAATATTAATGAAACAACAATATATAAAATTGTGCAGATTGTTAAGGAAGCAATAATACCAATTGGCATGTTACGCTGTGGATTTTTTACTTCTTCAGCAGCTGTTGATACAGCATCAAATCCAATATAAGCAAAGAATACAGTTGCCGCTCCAGCTGTTACGCCAGAGAAGCCAAATGGCATAAATGGTGTCCAGTTTGCAGGTTTTACATAGAAAGCACCAACACCGATAAAGAGAAGAACAACAAATACTTTGATAGCTACCATAATAGCGTTAAAACGAGCTGATTTTTTTGCGCCTCTTGTTAATAAAAATGTAATGATGAAAATAATGCAAATTGCTGGTACGTCTACATATGTTCCAGCCACAGGGTTATAAGCGCTTGTTAAAGCGTGCGGTAGTTTAATGCCAAAGCCAGCTAATAATCCTTGGAAATATCCAGACCAACCAGATGCAACGGCTGAAGATGCCAATCCGTATTCTAGAATTAAATCCCATCCTAAAATCCAAGCGATTATTTCTCCAAATGTTGCGTAGCTGTAAGTGTATGCACTACCTGATACTGGTACAGTTGAAGAAAATTCAGAATAACATAGTGCCGCGAATACGCAGGCTAAACCAGATAAAATAAACGATAAAATAAGTGCTGGTCCAGCATGTTTAGCTGCGGCAACGCCTGTAAGAACGAAAATACCCGTTCCGATAATAGCGCCGACCCCTAACATTGTTAAATCAAATGCCCCTAAATCCTTTTTTAAAGAAGAACCTTTCTTCTGCGATTGTGCTAACAGTGCGGAAATCGATTTTTTTCGAAATAGATCCATATAGCTCCCTCACCCTCATTGTTGTTAAAATATTCTGAACATTAAGTTCGATTTGTCGTATAATGTCGAATCTTTAAACGTATTGTAATATGAAAAATGGGCATTGTAAATATAAAATTTTTAGAAAATTCTACCTATAAAAATTTCTTTGTGATGGAATCAATATAAACTACCTTTTTGATGATTCTAACGACAAGTTTGGAGGAAGCCATAAAGAAAAAAAAGTGATGTGTGTAAAGAGATTATGAAAGAAAAAAGTGGTGAAGCTGTAATCTATACATTAAGTGAATGTAAAGAAAATCATGAGTATACCAGTTATTTTTTGCTGAAGGTATATCATGAATAACCATGGGAAGATGCTTAGTAAATAAGCCTCTTTTTTGTTATTACATATTAGATTTGTAGAAACGCTGTCGAATTGTTTATCGAATACTTGTTCGTTTTTTTGGTTTTTTTATAAGCATTCGTGGTAAAATGGGAATACAGATTTTTTACGAGGAGGGCGGATTTATTTGGAACATCAATTTGAAATTGTCTCAGAATATTCCCCGCAAGGTGATCAGCCAAGAGCGATAGAGCAGCTGGTAGCAGGGATTAAAAATGGTAAGAAACATCAAGTGTTGCTTGGAGCGACAGGAACGGGGAAGACATTTACGATTTCAAATGTCATTAAAGAAGTGAAAAAGCCGACACTTGTAATGGCTCATAATAAAACATTAGCAGGACAGCTATACAGTGAGTTGAAAGATTTCTTTCCGAACAATGCGGTTGAATATTTTGTTAGTTATTACGACTATTATCAACCGGAAGCGTATGTACCACAAACCGATACATTTATTGAAAAAGACGCACAAATTAATGATGAGATCGATAAATTGCGTCACTCAGCGACATCGGCTTTATTTGAACGAGATGATGTCATTGTTGTAGCGAGTGTATCTTGTATTTACGGTTTAGGTTCTCCAGAAGAATATAGTGAGCTTGTTGTCTCTTTACGCGTTGGTATGGAGAAGGATCGCAATCAATTGCTTCGTGAACTTGTTGATGTACAGTACGGCCGTAATGATATTGACTTCCAGCGTGGAACGTTTCGTGTGCGCGGGGATGTAGTTGAGATTTTTCCAGCATCCCTTGATGAACATTGTATTCGGATTGAGTTTTTTGGCGATGAGATTGATCGTATCAGGGAAGTGAATGCATTAACAGGTGAAGTATTAGCAGAACGTGAGCATGTGGCAATCTTCCCGGCATCTCACTTCGTTACACGCGAAGAAAAAATGAAAATTGCCATTGAAAATATTGAAAAAGAATTAGAAGAACGCTTAAAAGAATTAAATGATAACGGTAAATTGCTAGAAGCGCAGCGGATAGAGCAGCGGACGCGCTACGATTTAGAAATGATGCGTGAGATGGGCTTTTGTTCAGGGATTGAGAACTACTCCCGTCATTTGACACTCCGTCCAGCTGGTTCAACACCATATACATTACTAGATTATTTTCCTCAAGATTTTTTGATCGTGATGGATGAGTCGCATGTATCAGTGCCGCAAGTAAGAGCGATGTACAACGGAGATAAAGCGCGGAAGCAAGTGCTTGTTGATCACGGATTTCGTCTGCCATCAGCGCTAGATAACAGACCGCTTATGTTTGAAGAGTTTGAAGAGAAAACGAATCAAGTTGTGTATGTATCAGCGACACCGGGACCGTATGAACTAGAACATGCACCGGAAGTTGTGGAGCAAATTATTCGTCCAACTGGGCTTTTAGATCCGAAAATTGATATAAGGCCAATTGAAGGGCAAATTGATGACTTATTAGGAGAAATTCACGACCGAATTGCAAAAAATGAGCGTGTTTTAATTACGACATTAACAAAGAAAATGTCAGAGGATTTAACTGATTATTTGAAGGATGTTGGTATTAAAGTGAATTACTTGCATTCTGAAATTAAAACATTAGAGCGGATTGAGATTATTCGCGATCTTCGTCTAGGGAAGTTTGATGTGCTTATTGGTATTAACTTACTTCGTGAAGGACTCGACATTCCAGAAGTGTCGCTTGTAGCAATATTAGATGCAGATAAAGAAGGATTCCTTCGTTCAGAGCGCTCGCTTATTCAGACGATTGGCCGGGCAGCTCGTAATGCAAACGGTCATGTTGTAATGTATGCAGACCGAATTACAAAATCGATGGAAATCGCAATCAATGAAACGAAGCGTCGTCGTCAAATTCAAGAAGCATACAATGAAAAACATGGAATTACGCCAAAAACAATTCAAAAAGGGGTGCGCGATGTTATTCGTGCAACGATGGCTGCGGAAGATACAGAAACGTATGAGACAGCACCACTAACTTCTAAGAAAATGACGAAAAAAGAACGAGAAAATGTCATTGCAAAAATGGAAGCGGAAATGAAAGAAGCTGCAAAAGCGCTTGATTTTGAACGAGCAGCTGAGCTTCGTGATTTATTACTAGAATTAAAAGCAGAAGGGTGAAGGCGATGAGTAAAGATTTTATCGTTGTAAAAGGTGCGAGAGCCCACAACTTAAAAAATATTGATGTCACCATTCCGAGAAATCAACTTGTTGTTGTAACAGGGTTATCTGGTTCAGGGAAATCGTCGTTAGCATTTGATACGATTTATGCGGAAGGACAGCGCCGTTATGTAGAGTCACTATCGGCGTATGCACGTCAATTTTTAGGACAAATGGATAAACCGGATGTGGATGCAATTGAGGGATTGTCTCCGGCTATTTCAATTGACCAAAAAACGACGAGTCGCAATCCGCGTTCAACAGTCGGAACAGTGACAGAGATTTATGATTATTTACGTTTATTATTTGCGCGTATCGGAACACCAATCTGTCCAAACCACGGCATTGAAATTACATCACAAACAGTTGAGCAAATGGTAGATCGTATTTTAGAATATCCAGAGCGTACGAAGCTGCAAGTACTCGCACCGATGGTATCAGGACGTAAAGGTGCGCATGTAAAGTTGTTAGAAGATATTAAAAAGCAGGGGTACGTCCGCGTTCGCGTTGACGGAGAAATGCTTGATGTATCGGAAGAAATTACGTTAGATAAAAATAAAAAGCATTCGATTGAAGTTGTAATTGACCGTATTGTTGTGAAAGAAGGAATCGCAGGCCGTCTTGCTGATTCATTAGAAACGGCTTTGAAGCTTGGAGAAGGCCGTGTTTTAATTGACGTAATCGGAGAAGAAGAGTTGCTGTTTAGCGAGCACCATGCTTGTCCGCATTGCGGATTTTCTATTGGTGAACTTGAGCCGCGCATGTTTTCTTTTAACAGTCCGTTCGGTGCTTGTCCGTCTTGTGACGGTCTTGGTGCAAAACTAGAAGTAGATCTTGAGTTAGTGATACCAAACTGGGATTTATCATTAAATGATCATGCCATTGCACCTTGGGAACCAACAAGCTCACAATATTATCCACAATTGCTGCAGTCTGTTTGCAACCATTATGGCATTGATATGGATGTACCGGTAAAAGATATTCCGAAGCACTTATTTGAGAAGGTGTTATACGGAAGCGGAGATGAAAAAGTGTATTTCCGTTATGTGAATGACTTTGGTCAAGTGAAGGAAAGCGATATTATTTTTGAAGGCGTCATTCCAAACATTGAGCGCCGTTATCGGGAAACGAGCTCCGATTATATTCGTGAGCAAATGGAAAAATATATGGCAGAGCAAGCCTGTCCAAAATGTAAAGGCGGTCGTTTAAAGCCGGAAAGCCTCGCTGTTTTTGTAGGTGAAAAAACGATTGCGGAAGTAACGAAGTTTTCTGTTCAGGAAGCATATGATTTCTTTACTAATATTGAATTAACAGAAAAGCAACAAAGTATTGCCAATCTTATTTTGCGTGAAATTAAAGAGCGTCTTAGCTTCTTAATTAACGTAGGGCTCGATTATTTAACGCTTAGCCGTGCAGCTGGAACATTATCAGGCGGAGAAGCGCAGCGTATTCGCTTAGCAACGCAAATTGGATCGCGGTTAACAGGTGTATTATATATTCTTGATGAACCTTCTATCGGTTTGCATCAACGTGACAATGATCGCTTAATTCAAACACTGCAAAATATGCGTGATTTAGGAAATACGCTTATTGTTGTTGAACACGATGAAGATACGATGATGGCCGCAGACTATTTATTAGATATTGGTCCGGGTGCAGGTATTCACGGCGGGCAAGTCGTTTCAGCAGGTACGCCGCAAGAAGTGATGCATGATGACAATTCCTTAACAGGACAATATTTATCAGGCAAAAAGTTCATTCCGGTTCCGCTAGAGCGCCGCAAAGGTGATGGCCGTAAAATTGAGGTCATTGGAGCGAAGGAAAATAACTTAAAAAATGCGAAGATGTCATTCCCGCTTGGCACATTTGTTGCTGTGACGGGTGTGTCAGGTTCAGGGAAAAGTACATTAATTAATGAAGTGCTGTATAAAGCAGTTGCTCAAAAATTGTATAAAACGAAAAGTAAGCCTGGTTCACATAAAGAAATTAAAGGTCTTGACCATTTAGATAAGGTAATTGATATTGATCAGTCCCCAATTGGACGTACACCTCGTTCCAATCCAGCGACATATACAGGTGTGTTTGATGATATTCGTGATGTGTTTGCACAAACGAATGAAGCGAAGGTGCGCGGTTATCAAAAAGGACGCTTCAGTTTTAACGTGAAAGGTGGCCGCTGTGAAGCGTGCCGCGGTGATGGGATTATTAAAATTGAAATGCATTTCTTACCAGATGTATACGTTCCGTGTGAAGTTTGTCATGGAAAACGTTATAATCGTGAAACATTAGAAGTAAAATATAAAGATAAAAACATTTCTGAAGTATTAGAGATGACAATTGAAGATGGAGTAGAATTCTTTGCGAATATCCCGAAAATTAAACGTAAGCTTCAAACGCTTGTGGATGTAGGACTCGATTACATGAAGCTCGGTCAGCCGGCAACGACGTTATCGGGCGGAGAAGCGCAGCGCGTGAAGTTAGCATCCGAGCTGCATCGCCGTTCAACAGGGCGAACGTTATACATTTTAGATGAACCGACAACTGGTCTTCATGCACATGACATTGCTCGTCTGTTAAAAGTGCTTCAGCGTCTTGTTGATAATGGTGAAACAGTGCTCGTTATTGAACATAATTTAGATGTTATTAAAACGGCAGACTATCTTATTGACCTTGGGCCTGAAGGCGGAGATAAAGGCGGACAAATCGTTGCAACAGGTACGCCGGAGCAGGTTGTGAAAGAAGAGCGTTCTTACACAGGGAAGTATTTAAAAGGTGTTTTAGATCGTGATAAAGCACGTATGAAAGAAAAAATGAAAGAAGTAGAATTAACACAGTAAAATAAACATCTAATAAAGAAGTAATACTTCTTTATTAGATGTTTTCTGTTATATCCATGAAAAAGGGAGTGGATTTTGTGGATTCTACGCAAAGAATTTTAGCCTCATGCTGTTATTTTAGTATTTTCGTGGCCCCTTTTTTATTCCCTATTGTTGTGTATTTTGTTGTTCCTCATGATGATGTAAAATTCCATGCAAAGAGAGCTTTTATATCACATTTACTACCGTTCCTTTGTTTATTTATTGCCTTCTTACTTGTATTTGTTATGAACATACGAGAGCAAAGTGGTGCAATTGTCCTCGCTGCTATGTTGTTATTTGGTCTTATGAATCTTGTTATTTTTATATGGAATATTGTGAAAGGTGTACAGGTGCTTGTGAATGAGTAAATGATGCCGCTGCCTTTGGACAATTATATCCTAGCTTCAAGATTTGGAGAAATCGAAGAGCTTTAAGATGAGGGATAATGGCTTGTAAGAGCCCGGTTAGTTCAGCTAACCATTCGGAAGAAAAGCACCTCCGAATGGAAGTTTCACTGTACCCCGCTCTAACAAGCAGTAAGCAAATGTGGAAATTCGAGGAGAATGACTGCTTGTAAGAACCCGATTGGTTCAACTAACCATTCGTAGGAAAGGCACCTCCGAATGGAAGTTTCACTGTACCCCGCTCTAACAAGCAGTAAGCAAATGTGGAAATTCGAGGAGAATGACTGCTTGTAAGAACCCGATTGGTTCAACTAACCATTCGTAGGAAAGGCACCTCCGAATGGAAGTTTCACTGTACCCCGCTCTAACAAGCAGTAAGCAAATGTGGAAATTCGAGGAGAATGACTGCTTGTAAGAACCCGATTGGTTCAACTAACCATTCGTAGGAAAGGCACCTCCGAATGGAAGTTTCACTGTACCCCGCTCTAACAAGCAGTAAGTAAAGGTGGAAATTCGAGGAGAATGACTGCTTGTAAGAGCCCGATTGGTTCAACTAACCATTCGGAAGAAAAGCACCTCCGAATGGAAGTTTCACTGTATCTCTACTTGGTATTTTTTTCTGTTTTGGAGTATTATTGTTGATATATGTAGTTTGGGCTGTGATTGTCCCTAATGAAAAGGAAGTGTAAGGAATATGAGATGGATTCTATCACTTATTGTGAATAGTATTGTGTTAATCGCTGTATCAGGTCTTCTTAAAATATTTGCACCGGGTGCGTTTGAAATAGCGAATATACAAACAGCAATTATTGCAAGCGTCATTTTAGCAGTTTTAAATGTAATTGTGAAACCGTTCTTAATTTTAATTACGCTGCCAATTACGATATTAACATTTGGTTTCTTTTTAATTGTCATTAATGCGATTACGTTAGAAATTACAGATTGGGTGCTGGGCGATGCGTTTAATTTATCGGGGTTTGGAGCGGCGATTATTGCGGCAATCTTTATTTCGATTTTAAACATGTTAATTGATAAAGTGATTGTGGAACCGTTGTCTGAGAAAAAATAAGTGGACAGTATAAGTATCCGACAAAACGTAAAACATTTTGCGCAAAGCGTGGAATGTTTTTTTCTTTTTCAAAAGAAACCGTATTTCTTGTTTTCAGAAAAAAATGGTACAATAGCGGATAGAGTGGTAGTACGCTGCCTAGATACATTCCGCAACGTGGAGGTTTATATATGCCAAAAGTTCGAACGAAAGATTTAATTGAACATTTTCATTTAGAACTAGTAAGCGGTGAAGAAGGCATTCATCGTCCAATTGATACAAGTGATTTATCACGACCTGGAATTGAAATGGCGGGATTTTTCACATATTATCCAGCGGATCGTGTTCAGCTTCTTGGGAAAACAGAGCTTACGTTTTTTGATACATTAACAGAAGAACAAAAACAAGCGCGTATGCAAGCACTTTGTACAGAAGAAACACCGTGTATTATCGTAACACGTGGTCAAGATGTACCCGAGGAATTAATGCAAGCATCTCGTCAGACTGGTGTGCCCCTGTTGCGTTCACCGTTAAAAACAACACGCTTATCAAGCCGCTTGACGAATTACTTAGAAAGTAAATTAGCACCAACAACAGCAATTCATGGTGTATTAGTTGATATTTATGGTGTTGGTGTAATGATTACAGGACAAAGTGGTGTCGGGAAAAGTGAAACAGCACTTGAGCTTGTGAAACGCGGACATCGACTTGTAGCTGATGATAGTGTAGAAATTCGTCAAGAAGATGATGATACACTAGTCGGAAGTTCACCGGAGTTAATTGAGCATTTACTTGAAATTCGCGGGCTTGGCATTATTAACGTTATGACGCTATTTGGTGCAGGTGCAGTGCGTAATCATAAACGTATTTCAATGGTTATTAATCTTGAGATTTGGGATCAAAAGAAAAACTACGATCGCCTTGGTTTAGATGAAGAGAAAATGAAAATCATTGATACAGATATTACAAAGATTACACTTCCGGTACGACCAGGTCGAAACTTAGCTGTTATTATTGAGGTGGCGGCGATGAATTTCCGTTTAAAACGTATGGGTGTCAATGCAGCACAGCAATTTTCAGAGCGTCTTATGAGTGCAATTGAATTAGGAGATCAAAATTAATATAAGTGAAACTTCCATTAGTAGAGGGAGAGTTTCTCCTCGACTGATAGAAAGAGAAAGGGAGTGAAGAATATGCTGTTAGGATCTGTACCACAGCTGGATCGTGTGGCGATTCATCTCGGGCCGTTTCCGATTTATTGGTACGGTGTGATTATCGGCTCTGGTGTCTTACTTGGATTATGGCTCGCAACTCGGGAAAGTGATCGCCTTGGTATTCCAAAAGACACATTTATTGATTTAGTATTGATTGCGGTGCCAATTGCAATCCTTTGTGCACGTGCATACTATGTTATTTTTGAATGGGGTTATTATTCACAACATCCAATCGAAATTATTAGGATTCGTCAAGGCGGCTTAGCTATTCATGGCGGATTAATTGGAGCGGTTCTTACAGGAATTGTATTTGCGAAAAAACGCGGCCTTTCTTTTTGGAAGCTAGCGGATATCGCCGCGCCAAGTATTTTACTTGGACAAGCGATTGGACGCTGGGGAAACTTTATGAATCAAGAAGCACATGGCGGTGAAGTAACGCGTCAATTTCTCGAAAATTTACATTTACCACAGTTTATTATAAATCAAATGTATATTGATGGTGTATATTATCAGCCGACATTCTTATATGAATCATTATGGAATTTTGCTGGGGTTATTTTACTTTTATTCCTTCGTAAAGTAAATTTACGCCGCGGTGAACTATTCTTTACATATTTAATTTGGTATTCTGTCGGCCGCTGCTATATCGAAGGATTGCGTACGGACAGCTTAATGCTCGGCCCGCTTCGCGTTGCACAAGTTATATCAATTGCCATAATTATCGTCTCTATTATTTTCATTGTTGTGAGACGAAAAATGGGGTATGCGGATAAACGATATTTAGAACAATAATGATATAACTTTGTGATTCGGTACATGAGTCGGGTTAAATGAAAAAAGTAGCGTCATATATGCGGCGCTGCTTCTTTTCTTATCCCCGCTCTAACAAGCAGTAAGCGAATGTGGAAATGCGAGAAGAGGAACTGCTTGTAAGAGCCTGATTGGTGAGAGCTAACCATTCGAAGGAAAAGCGTCTTCGAATGGAAGTTTCACTTTATCATATAACAACTAAGGGTGGCGAAAAGATGAAAATTAATACAGTGTTATTTGACTTGGATGGAACATTGATTAATACAAACGAACTTATTATCTCTTCATTTTTGCATACATTAGAAAAATATTATCCAAATCAATATAAACGTGAAGATGTACTGCCATTTATTGGTCCATCATTGCACGATACATTTAGTAAAATCGACGAGAACCGAGTGGAAGAACTTATTCAATGTTATCGTGACTTCAACCACGAACATCATGATGAATTAGTAGAAGAGTATGAAACAGTGTATGAAACTGTACAGGAACTTCGTGAAAAAGGTTATAAAGTCGGGATTGTAACAACAAAGGCACGCAAAACTGTCGAAATGGGATTACAGCTATCGAAATTAAAACAATTTTTTGATGTTGTGGTAACGATTGATGATGTAGAACATGTGAAACCACATCCAGAGCCAATTCAAAGAGCACTTCAGTTATTAGAGGCAAAGCCGGAAGAAGCTTTGATGGTAGGCGATAACCATCACGATATTGTTGGTGGACAAAATGCCGGCGTGAAGACAGCTGCTGTTGCATGGACAATTAAAGGACGCGAATATTTAGAGTCTTACAAGCCTGATTATGTGTTAGAAAAAATGAGTGATTTATTAACAATCTTGCCTCATTAATCGTTCTCTTACGGGCAGCTGAACATTAGGTAAGGCTCAGCAGTTAAGTGGGAGCACAAAAAGGGAGCGAGTAAAGTGCGACGGACAACGCGCTATCCAGTATCAGGAGCAAATTCATTATGGAATGTATATAAAACGGTCTCATTTTGGAAAGTGATGAAAAACTTCATTGTGATCCAAATCGCGCGTTATACCCCTTTTTTACGTATGAAAAATTGGTTATATCGCACATTTTTGCGAATGCAAATTGGGGAGAAAACTTCTTTTGCACTTATGGTTATGCCAGATATTATGTTCCCAGAGAAGATTACAGTTGGACGTAATTCCGTTATTGGCTATAATACAACGCTATTAGCTCATGAATATTTAATTACAGAATATCGCCTTGGTGAAATTATTATTGGAGACGAAGTAATGATTGGTGCAAATTCGACTATTTTACCTGGCGTTGTCATTGGAGACGGGGCAATTGTGTCAGCTGGGACACTTGTTCATCGTGATGTGCCGAGCGGTGCTTTCGTTGGTGGGAATCCGATGCGAATTATTTATACGAAAGAGGAAATGGCAGCGAGAGAAGGGAAATGTTAGGAATGTAACATTTCCCTTCTCTTTTCGGGAATGAAAAGGAAATATTTGTGTATAATATACTGTTTTGTTTTTTGAGGAATCGTTTATACTTAGAGATAGAAGAATGAAATAATGGAGGATTTATGGGGAAAAATCAAGAAATTCGTAAAGAAAACGGACAAGTTATTTCTTTTAATCAATTAGCTGACTTCTTTTATGATAAAGGTATGAAGGCTTACCGCAATCATCATTTAGAAGATGCAATTAAATATTTTAAGAGAGCGGCACAAGGTCGGAAAGAGCCGTTTATTTTATGTCAATTAGCAACGGCATTATCGGAAGCGGGAGAGTATCACGAATCAAATCAAATCTTATTACAAATTGTTCGTACGGGTGAAAAAATAGAAGAATGCTATTATTTTATGGCAAATAATTATGCGTACCTTGGGTTATTCCAGCAAGCAAAAAAGTACGCAGAGCGGTATTTAGAAATTGCAACGGATAAAGAATTTATTGCTGAAACAATGGAACTTCTAGAGATCATTGAAGAAGAAGAAATGGATGCGCCGGACTTAGAAGATGAAGATGGATTAATTGTGATGCAAGAGCAAGCGAATCATTATATTCGTAATGGTCAATTAGAAGAAGCGATTGCGACGCTTGAAGGTGTCATAACGGAATATCCTGAGTTTTGGTCAGCTCATAATAACTTAGCAATCGCACATTTTCAGCTTGGGAATGTTGATCAAGCGTTGAAAATGACAGAGCTGATTTTAGAGAAAAATCCAGGAAATATTCATGCGTTATGTAATACGCTTATTTTTCTATATTCTATTGGGGAATATAAGCAAGTAGAAAAGTTAGCAGAGCAATTGGAAACAGTGTACCCGATGTCGTTTGAACATCGAGTGAAACTAGGGACAACCTTTGCGACAATTGGTCGTTTTGAAAGTGCATATAAATGGTTAAAAGCGTTAAAACGTCAAGGTTACGAAGGTGATGTTAGCTTTTATTATTGGTTTGCATATTCTGCCTATATGGTAAAGGATGAGCAAACAGCTGAGAAAATGTGGATGCATGTAGTGGAATTACATCCTGATAAAAAGGGAAAAGAACCTTGGAATGCTATTAATTTAGTAGATGAAGGTCAAAATATATTATTCCGGGAGCTTCAGCAATCGTTTCAGAAAAGCGAAACCTTGGAAGAACAGATGTTGGCTTTATATTTAATGAATGAATTGACAACACCAGAGAAGCTTGGCTTTTTCTTTGATGTAATGCAATCTCCTAATCGTGTTCCAATTGTATCGCAACTAGCGAACTATTTCTTTTTAATTAACAGTCATAAAAGTATTCCAGGAGAGCTGCAGCAGTTTGAACAATGTATTCGCATTGCAGACGCTTTATACAATTATACGAAAAAAGACGATGAGCTTATTGAAGAATGTCTACATCTTTGGTTTTGTACATTTATACGTTTATACACGAGCGGAACATCTTTTACAAATGTATATGGCTGGTCAGCAGCAGTTGAATATATTGTACGCGGCGAGTGCCAAGATAAGCTGACGCAGGCAGAGCTTGGGAATATATATAATGTATCGGTAGCAACTGTACGAAAATATGTGCAAGCAGTAAGACGTTTGCATGCATAAAGTGAAACTTCCATTCGAAGGTGCTTCTCCTTCGAATGGAAAGCTCTCACCAATCGGGCGCATGCTCTCACCTATCTTCCTAATTTCGGGGGTCTTACTGCGGGATAAATGCAAGCAAATCATTGGGAAAAATCAACTGCGAACAGTATAATGAGGGTATGAAAAGAGCGATAAGAACAGGAGATGAACAATATGGCGGAAGAAAAAATTTATGATGTAATTATTATCGGAGCTGGTCCAGCAGGGATGACAGCAGCTGTGTATACATCTCGTGCGAACTTAAGCACGTTGATGCTTGAACGCGGTATCCCGGGCGGACAAATGGCAAATACAGAAGAAGTAGAAAACTATCCAGGATATGACCATATTTTAGGGCCGGACTTATCAAACAAAATGTTTGAACATGCGAAGAAATTTGGTGCAGAATACGCATATGGCGATGTGAAACAAGTTATTGATGGGAAAGAATATAAAACAGTTGTCGCTGGAAAGAAAGAATATAAAGCACGTGCAATTATTGTAGCGAGCGGTGCGGAATATAAGAAAATTGGCGTGCCAGGAGAGAAAGAGCTTGGCGGCCGCGGCGTATCATACTGTGCTGTATGTGACGGTGCATTCTTTAAAGGTAAAGAGCTTGTTGTTGTGGGCGGCGGCGACTCAGCTGTTGAAGAAGGTGTGTATTTAACACGCTTTGCAACGAAGGTAACGATTGTTCACCGTCGTGATCAATTACGTGCACAAAAGATTTTACAGGACCGTGCTTTCCAAAATGAAAAAATTGATTTCATTTGGAATCATACTGTAAAAGAAATTAACGAAGCAAACGGAAAAGTAGGCAGCGTAACACTTGTGGATGTAAACAGCGGTGAAGAGCAAGAGTTTAAAACAGATGGCGCATTTATCTATATCGGTATGCTGCCACTTTCTAAACCATTTGCAGAGCTAGGTATTACAAATGAAAATGGTTATATTGAAACAAATGAACGTATGGAAACAAAAGTTCCTGGTATTTTCGCAGCTGGTGATATTCGTGAAAAAATGCTTCGTCAAATTGTAACAGCAACTGGTGACGGAAGTATTGCAGCGCAAAGTGCACAGCATTATGTGGAAGAACTATTAGAAGAATTAAAAGAAGCAAATAAATAAGACGCCCCGTAGAGGATGCGTGATAGGAAAGCTACCTTCTTTGTAAGGTGGCTTTTTTTGTGTTTATCCCGCTCTAACAAGCAGTAAGCAAAGGTGGAAATTCGAGGAGAATGACTGCTTGTAAGAGCCCGATTGGTTCAACTAACCATTCGTAGGAAAAGCGTTTCCGAATGGAAGTTTCACAGTATCCCGCTCTAACAAGCAGTAAGCAAAGGTGGAAATTCGAGGAGAATGACTGCTTGTAAGAGCCCGATTGGTTCAACTAACCATTCGTAGGAAAAGCGTTTCCGAATGGAAGTTTCACAGTATCCCGCTCTAACAAGCAGTAAGCAAAGGTGGAAATTCGAGGAGAATGACTGCTTGTAAGAACCCGATTGGTTCAACTAACCATTCGAAGAAAAGCATCTTCGAGTGGAAGTTTCACTTTATTTCAATTACTTACCATTTTTATTCATATTTTTTATGTTTTTTACTAAAAATACAAAAAGGTAGATTGGTTGACAAGATTACTTGAACATACAGTGATTATCTTTGCTTTTCTACTTTATCCCGCTCTAACAAGCAGTAAACGAAGGTGAAAGTTCGAGGAGTAGAACTGCTTGTAAGAACCCGATTGGTTCAACTAACCATTCGAAGGAAAAGCACCTTCGAGTGGAAGTTTCACTTTACCCCGCTCTAACAAGCAGTAAGTGAAGGTGGAAATTCTGGGAGTAGAACTGCTTGTAAGAACCCGATTGATTCAACTAACCATTCAGAAGAAAGGCATTTCCGAATGGAAGTTTCACTGTATCCCGCTACTTTACCTTATTTGGAGGTGTCAATATGAAAGTATCCGTATTTATTACTTGTCTTGGAGATGTTTTTTATCCAGAAGTAGGAAAAGATGTTGTTGAAATTCTTGAAGATTTAGGTTGTGAAGTCGACTTTCCAAAAAACCAAACCTGCTGTGGTCAACCTGCTTATAATAGCGGTTATCAAAAAGAAACGAAAACAGCTGCAAAACATATGATTGAAGCATTTGCTGGTTCGGAATATGTTGTAGCGCCATCTGGTTCCTGTGTCATGATGGTTCACGAGTTTTCAAGCTTATTTTCTGAAAGTGAAACGGAATGGCGGCAAAAAGCTACTGAACTGGCGAATAAAACATATGAATTTACACAATTTCTTGTAGAAGTGTTAGGTAAAGAAGATTTAGGTGCGGAACTTCATAAAAAAGCAACTGTTCATACATCTTGTCATATGAGCCGGTTAATGGGTATTAAGGAACCTCCTCAAAAGTTATTAAAACATGTAAAAGGGTTGGAAGTTGTTCCATTATCACACAATTATGATTGCTGTGGATTCGGCGGTACATTCTCAGTGAAGATGGCAGAAATCTCAGAGCAAATGGTTGATGAAAAAGTGAAACATATTATGGAAACAGGTGCGGAAGTGTTAATCGGGATGGATTGCAGCTGTTTAATGAATATAAAAGGTCGATTAACCCGTCATGGTTATCCAATTGAGGTAAAACATATTGCGCAAGTATTAAATGAAGATAGAAAGGGGATATAAAAATGGGAATGAAGATTGGAAATGATCCCTTTCATAAACGTACTGAAACGGCCATTGGTGATCAATTCATGAGAAGGGCTGTTGCGAAAGCGCAAGACGGCCTTAGGGGTAAGAAACTAAAAGCAACTGAGAGTCTTGGGAATTGGGAAGAATGGCGATCTTTAGGAGAAGAGATTCGAAAGCATACATTAGAAAACCTTGATTATTATTTATATCAACTCAGTGAAAATGTTGAGAAAAACGGAGGCTTTGTTTATTTCGCAGAGACTGCTGAAGAGGCAAGGGAATATGTAAAGGGTATTATAAAAAAGAAAAACGCGAAAAAAATTGTAAAGTCAAAATCTATGGTAACGGAAGAAATCAGTCTAAATGAAGCAATTGAAGAAGTTGGCGGGGAAGTATTAGAAACGGACCTTGCAGAATTTATTTTACAAATTAATGACCATGATCCGCCATCACATATTGTTGTTCCCTGTCTTCATAAAGATAAAGAAAGTATTTGCGAGTTGTTTAAAGAAAAAATAGGGTATACCGGACCAGCTGATCCTGAAAAAATGGCGAGGTTTGTACGGAACTATTTGCGTAATGACTTTTTAACAGCGGATGTAGGAGTGACTGGATGTAATTTTGCTGTTGCAGAGTCCGGGTCTGTTTCTATTGTAGCAAATGAAGGGAATGCGAGGTTAGTTACGACCATTCCGAAAACGTTAATTACCGTTATGGGGATGGAACGGATTGTCCCAACATGGGAGGAGCTGGATGTGCTAGTAACACTCCTATGCCGAAGTTCTGTAGGGCAAAAGTTAACAAGTTATATTACAGGCTTAACGGAACCTGGAGGGACAGATGGACCTGAGGAATTTCATTTAGTAATTGTTGATAATGGGCGTTCCAATATTTTAGGAACAGAATTCCAAAGTGTCCTTCAATGTATTCGTTGCGCTGCATGTATTAATGTATGTCCAGTATATCGTCACATCGGAGGTCATGCATACGGTTCTATCTATCCAGGCCCGATCGGTGCTGTATTGACGCCGCTTTTAGGCGGGTATGATGAGTATAAGGACCTGCCTTATGCCTCTAGTCTTTGTGGTGCTTGTACGGAAGCATGTCCGGTAAAAATACCTTTACACGAATTATTAATTCGACATCGCCGACAGATTGTGGAAGAGGCGAAGAAGTCTCCTTTAGCTTGGGATATGGCTATGAAAGGCTTTGAAAAAGTGGCGAATAGCTCGAGGTCGTTCTCTCTTGCGGCGAGGACAGCTCCGTACGCATTAAAGCCTTTTATAAAAGGAGATAAAATTGAACGCGGGGTAGGGCCGTTAAAGGCTTGGACAAAAGCAAGAGACTTCCCGGCTCCGAAAAAACAACCGTTTAGAGATTGGTTTGAAAAACGGTCAAGGGAGGAGAAATAATGGCTATTCAAAATCGTGAGAAATTTTTATCTAAATTATCAGAAAAATTAGAGAGGAAACGTCCAGAAGCAGTAAAGAAGCCAAGCTGGTCACTTTCTCCGCAATGGAGTATTTTTGACGGATTAACACAAGATGAACTTATACTGAAGTTAATTGAACAATGCAAGGATATTCATACAGAAGTTCAGCGAACAACAAAGGCGAATCTTGCTGAAACATTACAATCCTTTATGAAAGAATGGAATATAAAATCAGTTATTTATTCTCATGATGAACGTTTCGATGCATATAATCTTAGTGATTCTTTTACAAATGACGATGCAACACGTTTTCATAAATGGGACTTAAATCATAAAGAAGAGAGTATTGAATTTGCAAAAACAGCTGATGTTGGAATTACGTTCAGTGATATTACTCTCGCTGAATCAGGAACCGTTGTTTTATTTAATGAGGGTACGAGAGGGAGGCCTGTTAGTCTTCTTCCTGAATCATATATCGCAATTGTCCCGAAAAGTACGATTGTGCCAAGGTTAACACAAGCTACAAAGATGATTCATAGTCAAAATATGGAAGGGAGGGAAATCCCAGCCTGTTTGAACTTCATTTCTGGTCCATCTAACAGTGCTGACATTGAAATGAATCTTGTTGTAGGTGTGCATGGACCAATAAGAACAGCATATATTATTGTGGATGATCAATAATTGTACAAGATCTCTTCCTGGTATCTGCCACCTGCATATAAAAGCCCGATTGGTTCAACTAACCTTTTGGAGAAGAACGCTCCAAAAGGAAGTTTCACTTTATTTTTCACTGAATGGTGATGGGAATAGTCTCCCATCATCCTTTTTATTTGTCATGGGCCGGGCGTTCCTTCATTGTGACAAACTGTATTTGATAGTATAATGAAGTGAGTATATAATAGGGATTTCCCTGTTATAAGTAGCTGAGGTGAGAAGCTTGCAAAGAGTGACAAACTGTGTGTTAATCAAGGATAATGAAGTTCTCCTATTACAAAAACCTCGTCGGAATTGGTGGGTTGCTCCAGGTGGAAAGATGGAGCGCGGCGAAACAGTAAGAGAGTCGGTTGTTCGTGAATATCGCGAAGAAACGGGTATTTATTTAAAAAATCCAACATTAAAAGGTGTCTTTACTTTCGTGATCCAAGAAGGGGATAAGGTTGTTTCTGAATGGATGATGTTTTCCTTCTTAGCTACAGATTTTGCAGGAGAAAATAAATTGCAAAGCGAAGAAGGGATAATAGGCTGGCATACAGTTGATAAGATTGATGAGCTGCCAATGGCGCCAGGAGATTATCATATTATTGATTATTTAATTAAAGGAAATGGTATTATTTACGGTACATTTGTATATACACCAAATTTTGAATTACTTTCGTATCGATTAGATCCGAGTTAAACCATAAGGGGGGATATGATGGACGCACATAATGATATTAAAATGGTCATTATTACAGGAATGTCCGGAGCAGGAAAGACAGTTGCCCTGCAAAGCTTTGAGGATTTAGGATATTTTTGTGTGGATAATTTACCGCCCATGTTGTTGCCGAAGTTTGTTGAATTAATGGCAGATTCGAAAGGGAAAATGAATAAAGTAGCGCTCGGTATCGATTTGCGTGGCCGAGAGTTCTTTGATCACTTATGGGGAGCGCTTGATGATTTAACGGAGCGCACATGGATTATTCCTCATATTTTATTTTTAGATGCAAAAGATAGCACGCTTGTAACTCGTTATAAAGAAACAAGGCGTTCACATCCACTTGCTCCAACAGGTCTTCCGTTGAAAGGAATAGAAGCAGAGCGTACGCTGTTAACAGATATGAAGGCGCGCGCGAATATTGTACTTGATACGTCAGACTTAAAACCGAAAGAGTTAAGAGAAAAGATTGTTCAATTATTCTCAACTGAGAGTGAGCAAGCATTTCGTGTGAACGTGATGTCATTTGGATTTAAATATGGTATTCCAATTGATGCTGATTTAGTATTTGATGTTCGTTTTTTACCGAATCCATACTATATTCCACACATGAAGCCGTTAACAGGTCTTGATGAGGAAGTATCGTCCTATGTGCTGAAGTTTAATGAAACGCATAAATTTCTTGAGAAGTTAACAGACCTTATTTCCTTTATGCTTCCACATTATAAGCGAGAAGGAAAAAGTCAACTTGTCATTGCAATTGGATGTACAGGAGGGCAACATCGATCCGTTACGCTTGCAGAATATTTGACGAAACATTTGAAGCAAGAGTGTCCAACTCATGTATCTCATCGTGATGTGGAGAAGAGAAAGGGACATTAAGCGATGGGAAAAGAGAGGAAACCGAAAATCGTTATTATGGGGGGCGGAACTGGTCTATCCGTTTTACTGCGTGGTTTAAAAAAGTATCCTGTTGATATTACAGCAATTGTAACAGTTGCTGATGATGGGGGAAGTTCTGGAAGACTTCGTGATCAGTTAGAAATTCCACCTCCTGGAGACATCCGCAACGTACTTGTTGCGTTGTCCGATGTGGAGCCTCTTGTCGAGGCGTTATTCCAACATCGTTTTACATCGGGGGAAGGGTTAACGGGGCATGCGCTTGGTAATTTATTGTTAGCTGGAATGACAGCTATTACAGGCGATTTCTTTCATGCTATTACGGAGACAAGTAAAGTGTTAAATGTAAGGGGACGTGTGCTTCCGGCTGCGAATCAAAGTGTTGTTTTGCATGCGGAATTGGAAGATGGACAAATTGTAAGCGGGGAATCTAAAATTCCGTATTCCGGCAAAAAAATTAACCGTGTCTTTTTAACACCAGGGGAAGTAGAACCGCTTCATGAAACATTAATGGAAATTCAAAGAGCTGATTTACTTGTATTTGGGCCAGGTAGTCTGTATACAAGCATTTTGCCGAATTTAATGGTGAAAAAAATTGGCGATGCAGTCCTTCGCGCGAAGGCGAAGAAAGTATATGTCTGTAATGTAATGACCCAAGCTGGTGAAACAATGGGATATACAGCGTTTGATCATGTGAAAGCATTGCATGATCATCTTGGAGAAGCGTTTATTGATATAACAATAGTAAACGATGAGCCAATTCCGGCTGAATTATTAGGACGTTATGCAGAAGAAATGTCGGAGCCGGTTGTAATTGATGAAGGGCATTTTAAAGCGCAAAATATTAATTTGATTAAAGATCGTTTAGTAAAGTATGATGATCAAGTTGTACGTCATGATACAGTAAAACTAGCTTCGATTTTACATTCGTTAATATAAATTGTAAGCTTGAAGGAATAGTGAATGAGCTTGCATGGTGAAGGCGTTACTTCTTTGGAGTAACGCTACAAATTCATTTAGGGCATGAAAATAATTGTAATTTTATATTTTGTCAGGAGGTGAAATGGTTGTCATTTGCATCAGAAACAAAAAAAGAGCTGACAAAGCTTGAAATGAAGGGGTGCTGTGAGAGGACAGAGCTATCAGCATTACTTCGGATGAACGGTTCACTCTCCTTTTCAAATCGCCGTGTAATTATTGATATTCAAACGGAAAATGCAGCGATTGCTCGAAGAATTTATACATTATTGAAAAAAGGGTATAACGTTACAGTTGAGTTGCTTGTACGTAAGAAAATGCGCCTAAAGAAAAATAATGTGTATATCGTTCGTTTAGTTGAAAAAGCACGTGAGATTTTATCGGATTTGCATATTGTACGAGAGGACTTTTCGTTCATTCGTAATATTTCACAAGAATTAATTGAGAAAAAGTGTTGTAAACGTTCATACTTACGCGGTGCGTTTTTAGCTGGTGGTTCTGTTAATAATCCAGAAACATCATCATATCATTTAGAGATTTTCTCGTTATACAAAGAACATAATGATGCGATATGTGAACTTATGAACGAATTTGCATTAAATAGTAAAACGTTAGAAAGGCGAAAAGGGTATATTACGTATTTAAAGGAAGCGGAAAAGATTACCGAATTCTTAAATATTATTGGTGCTCATAACGCCCTTTTAAGGTTTGAAGATATTCGCATTGTGCGCGATATGCGTAATTCTGTAAATCGTCTTGTGAACTGCGAAACAGCAAACTTAAATAAAACGATTGGTGCAGCATTAAGGCAAATCGAAAATATTCGTTACATTGAAGAAACAGTTGGTCTAGATTTTTTACCAGATAAATTACGTGAAATCGCAGAACTGCGTATCAATTATCAAGATGTTACATTGAAAGAATTGGGGGAAATGGTATCCGGGGGGAACATTAGTAAATCGGGTATCAACCATCGTTTGCGTAAAATCGATGACATTGCAGATAAATTACGTGCTGGAGAAGCGATTGTAAAAAAATAAAAGATAAAGGGGAATGGAGCTGTGGTTCAAAAACAGGTAGAGGTGTTGTTGAAAGCTGGATTGCAAGCACGTCCGGCAGCGTTGTTTGTACAAGAAGCAAATCGTTTTCAAGCCGATATTTTTATGGAGAAAGACGGAAAAACGGTCAATGCTAAGAGTATTATGGGGATTATGAGCTTAGCAATCGGAGCTGGATGCAAAGTTACAATTACTACAGAAGGATCAGATGAAACAGCAGCATTAGAAGCACTTGTGGCTTATGTGCAAAAGGAACAATAAAAAAGAGCTATCGCGAATGCGCGATAGCTCTTTTTGTAATCCGCTTTTATTAGCGATTTGTAAAGATCTTGTCGATTAAGCCGTATTCTAGTGCTTTGTCTGCTGTCATGAAGTTGTCACGCTCTGTGTCGCGCTCGATTACTTCTAAATCTTGACCTGTACGTTCAGAAAGAATTTTGTTTAATTTATCACGCAAGAATAGGATGCGTTTTGCAGCGATTTCGATTTCTGTCGCTTGTCCTTGTGCACCGCCAAGTGGTTGGTGAATCATAACTTCACTGTTTGGAAGAGCGAAACGCTTTCCTTTTTCACCAGCAGCAAGCAGGAAAGCACCCATAGATGCAGCCATACCGATACAAATTGTAGATACTTTTGGTTTAATGAATTGCATTGTATCGTAAATTGCCATACCTGCTGTAATAGAGCCACCAGGACTGTTGATATATATATGAATATCTTTTTCTGGGTCTTGTGATTCTAAGAATAAAAGCTGAGAAACAATTGAGTTTGCTACGTTGTCATCAATTGCGCTGCCAAGCATAATGATGCGGTCTTTTAATAAACGAGAGTAAATGTCGTAAGCGCGTTCCCCGCGATTTGTTTGTTCAATAACTGTAGGAATTAAATTCATGTGTAACTTCCTCCTTTAACACATTTGTTAGTTTTATAATACAATTATGGTCAATAAAGGTCAAACGAAACCACTTCAGTTTAAAAAATATGTATGTGTATCATGTTAATTCGCTACTGATAAGGAATTCCCTTCTTCTATACCTTCATCATCATAACCGAATTGTATGAATTTAAACATATCAAACATGGAGAAAGACTGCTACAAAAAAAGAACGCCGTTACATATATAAGCGTTCTTTTCTCTCTTATTCTTTAAGTAGATACGTTACTTTATTTAAAATTTCTTCTATCTTCTTTGCATTATTTGCATACATGCTGCTAGCGGCATTTGATTTCGTTTCTAAAGAAAATAGTTCGAGATCAGCATGACACTTTTTTAAGGAAGCAAGTAATAATGGCTTGTCTTGAGGGGAAGGCATTTGGATTTTATCGTTGTATATGTCGACAGTTAGTTGTCCGTAAGAATCGATTTGTCCGATGAAAACATTATCTAATGCAACCCCAATTTTTTCGAGCTCCGTGCGAAGCCAAGCGCGGTTATGGCCGCTAGCTGAAAGAGGTTCATCTAGTATGTTTCCATCCATAATGACTGTGTGCGTTTCTTTTTCATTTGGTACTTTTAAGCCGACGTCTTTTGCGGTTAGTGGTTGTCTGTCTTTCTTTAGTAAAACGTTTAATTCCCCGCTTGGTTCTAGTACAGCGTATTCAACATCATTTATGTTAAAGACATCTTTTTTTCGAAGAAGCTCTAGTAGTTCATCACTTGTATATTTTTCCTTTTTTAAATTATCTTCGAGTACTTTTCCATCTTTTATAAAAATAGTGGATTTACCTTCAAAAAAATCTCGTACCGTCTTATTTTTTAAGGAAATCAGTCCTGCGAAAAAAGGTATGACAGCAAAAACCATCATACTAGAAATACCGTGGAAGAAGTTTTGTTCCAATCCTGTCGATACTTCTGCAGCGATATCACCAATCGTCATACCGGCTATGTATTCAAAAAAGGAAAGTTGAGAGATTTGTCTTTTGCCAAGCCATTTCGTAATGGCGAATAAAACAACTAAGACACATAAAGAACGTATAATGACAAGCGGCCATTCTGGTATGTGAATGTTAGGCATATAAAGTCCCTCCAGTCTTCTTAAAATCCTTTATATTGTGGTTCTTCTAGTTCCAATGCTGAAACTCGTCTTTGTAAATCAGCGATGACACTATCCATTTCTATCATGCATTCATGAAAAACGCGTTTTGCTTCTTCGTCAGCAGCGTTTTGTGAAAGTGTACTTAAATTTGCCTGTGCGCCTTTTAAGCTGGCAAGGCATGTTTTTACACTAGCGACAACGGTCATAGGAACACCTCTTATCCTTTTGGTTTAAATAATAAAGCTCCGATAAAACCGAAGATAATCGCGGCAGATACACCGGCGCTTGTTACTGCAAACATTCCTGTTATAACTCCAATGATGCCATGCTTATCCGCTTCTGCCAGCGCACCGTGAACAAGGGCGTTACCGAAGCTTGTAATAGGAACTGTTGCACCGGCCCCGGCAAAATCAATTAATGGCTCATACAAATTGAGTCCGTCTAATATGGCACCAATGACAACAAGCGTTGACATTGTATGAGCGGGAGTAAGTTTAAAGACATCAAACATAATTTGACCAATCACACAAATGGCGCCGCCAATTACGAAAGCCCAAAAAAAGATCATTTATTGTACACCTCCAACTTCAATGGATACTGCATGGGCGATACATGGAATTGTTTCTTGCTGCTGGAAAGTTAATGGGGAAAGTAAAGCGCCGGTAGCGACTACGAGCATTTTGCTGAATTCCCCTTTCTTCATGCGATTTAATAAATGCCCATACACGACAGTGGCTGAACAGCCTGGACCGCTCGCTCCTGCTAAAATCGGTTGATCGTCCCTATAAATGAGTAATCCGCAATCTTGAAACTGCTCGCTTGTTACAGATGTTCCTTGCTTACGCAGTAAATCAAAAGCAATTTCGCGTCCTACATGACCGAGATCACCTGTTACAATTAAGTCATAGTAGGATGCATCAATTTGTCGTTCTCTTAAATGTGCTTCTATTGTATCGACAGCAGCGGGCGCCATGGCACCTCCCATATTAAATGGATCTGATAAACCCATATCAATAACTCGTCCAATTGTTGCTGACGTAACGCAAGGTCCGTCTCCTTGATCACTTAATAGAGCAGCCCCCGCTCCAGTTACTGTCCACTGAGCGGTAGGGGGCTTTTGTCCTCCATATTCAGTTGGATATCGGAATTGCTTTTCAACAGCGGTATTATGGCTAGAAGCTCCTGTTAATAAGTATTTCGCTCCTTTTCCATTTACAATACTCGCACCTAAAGCAAGGCCTTCCATTGAAGTAGAGCAAGCCCCAAACAATCCGAGATAAGGAGCGCCGAGTGTTCGGGAGGCAAAACTTGAGGGAGTGATTTGATTGATAAGATCTCCTGCTAGAATAAATTGAATATCTTCTTTACGCAGTTTTGCTTTTTCTGTTGCCCTGCTGCAAGCTTCTTCGAATAAAATTCGATGTGCTTTTTCATAGGAGTCTTGTCCTAACCATAAATTGTCATGCAATGTATCGAAATCTTCAGGGATGTTTCCGTTTGCTTCGAATGGTCCGCCGATGACACCAGTTGATATAATTACCGGCTTATTTTCAAATACCCATGTTCGGTGACCTTGTAACATTTAAAACCCTCCCCATTGAACTAAAATGGTTTTAATAAGTGCGATGACAAAAGCGGAAAATACACCAAATAAAATAACGGATCCTGCTAACTTAAACATATTCCCGCCTACCCCAAGAACAAAGCCTTCTGTACGGTGTTCAATACAAGCTGCGATGACTGAATTTCCAAAGCCGGTAACAGGAACAGCTGTACCAGCCCCGCCAAATTGAGCTAGTCGATCGTACACACCAAAGCCTGTTAGGAGCATGGAAATAAAAATCATTGTAGCTACAGTCGGATTACCAGCTGACCTTTCAGTGAAATCGAAATACGTAATATAAAACGTAGAAATAAGTTGACCGATTAAGCAAATAAATCCGCCGACAAAAAAAGCTTTTATACAATTTTTCAGAACAGGCCGTTTCGGTTCACGCTGCTTTTCAAATTGTTTATACTCTTGCTGTGCTGGTGTTAAATCTTTATTTCTCTTTGACATATGAATCCTTCCTTTTCTGTTTTGAAAAGTATCATTACGTATCGGAATGCATTTCTTTTTTCACTATTTTTAGTTGTTTTTTTACTTCCTCCTTATCTAATTCTTTATTTTTAATCTTGGTATCTAACTTATCGAGTAACGTGAAAATTTTTTTATCCGTACTTACATAAATTTTTACATTAGGATACATCTTTTTTAATGTTTGTTTTATTTCTTTTCGTAGTTTCTTTAGCTGAAAGCGTTCACGATGCTTTGGTTTAACAGCTACATAAAGTTCGTTATTGAAATTAACAGCTTTTACTTCAAGTATTTCATCCATAGCAAGAATCTTATTTTTCGCTTCATTCGCTGCCGATTGATCAATGGATTCTATGTTTACCTTTGTTAGTTTCGCATCTGTTTTATTTCTTTTCTGTGTTGATTCTTGCTTTACTTGTTTATCTAATGGACTGTGACATCCGCATAGGAAACCGAATAAGAGAAGGAATAACAAGGAGATTGTTCCGAATTTTCGCATGGTATCATTCCATTTCTATTGCTTTATGTAATTGGATTTGAAAAAAGGATGATATTGTATCACCCTTTTTTCAGCTAATCAGAAAGTATACATATAATAATGAACTAGCCTATGTGTGTAGGCATACATTGATAAGTATCATTCTGTTTTGTTGGTATACTGGCTTGTGGATGACCGATTTTTCTTATGTTGTTATTGCTGTGTATATTGAGGCTCTTCTTGTTCAACTTCTTGAACACGCGGAGATAAAGACTCAATAATTGATTGTGTTTGTTGAGCTGCACTTTGGAATAATTGCTTTGCTTGTTGGTTATCAGTATCAAGAGCAAATCCTTCTAAGCTTGCTTGTGCACTTTTTAATCCTGAAACAGTTTGTTTAAGTTTTGTAATTACAGTCATAACGTAATTCCTCCTCTGGTTGAATTTGATTTCAATCATTAGAGTTTGTGAATAGGCACTGAAATATAATTACCAATTTTAGGTTTATTTGAAAGCGTATCATTTTTAATTTTAAAAAATACAAGAAAACTAACATGGATAATGATAGAGGAGGTATTAAATAATAAGGGATAGAAGAATTTAGTTCTTCTATCCACCATTATGCAGCCCGTTAGCATGAAGCTAGCGGGTTTTTCGTATTATATATAATGAATTTCTAAATATAGATTGTAGATTTTTTATTGTGAATATTTTCGAAAACTACATAGTTTATATTTTGTTGTTCAAAATATTATGTATCAATTAAAATAAGGAGAATAAAAAAATAGCAATTAAAAGGAGAAAAAGTTATGGATCATCATACTTTAGTTAGATGGTTGGAAGCAGTATTAATCATACTAGCATTGGTTGCAATTTGGTTTTCTGCAAGCAACTTCAGTAATGTGAAGCGATTTTTAATTGGTCGTCCTATGCGAACATCAGAGCTTCATGCGCACCATAACAAGTTATTTTGGTTGATTGCACTGCCTATCCTTTCAGCGGATTTGTATTCATCCGTTGCATATGGACCTGAATCAGGAATGACAGAGCTTGCAGGGCTTGGTCCTGGTGCGAAATGGTTGATTTTGCCTATTACGATTTCTACTATCGTTCTTTTGGCAATTTTGATTGTATCTTATATTATGGGGATTTTGGCATATCCAAACGGCGGGGGAGCATATGCCATTGCAAAAGATAACTTCAAGCCGCGATGGGTTTCTCTCGTTGCTTCTAGTTCATTGCTCGTTGATTACGTGTTAACCGTGGCTGTATCTGTATCTGCAGCTATAGAAGCCGTTTCATCTGCTTACCCTGTAGTTACTCCATATGAAACGATTTTGGCCATTTTGTGTGTTATTCTCTTAGTACTTGTAAACTTGCGAGGAGTAGCAGAATCAGCTCGCGTTTTTGCTTGGCCGACATTTGGTTTTATGATTTGTATGTTAATTTTAATTTTTACCGGATTTTTTGATGAACTTCGTCATGGATTTATCCAATCAACTACACCATCCTTTGGAACGGTTCCAGAGGGATTAACAACTTTATTGATTTTGAAAGCGTTCAGCTCAGCTTGTTCGGCGCTTACAGGAATTGAGACGATTTCGAATGCAGTTCCTATTTTTAGAGAACCGCAGCAAAAAAACGCAATTAAAACTTATATTGCTTTAGGTAGTATCACAGCTGTGACATTGTTCGGATTTTCGTTTCATTTATATACGAAAGGAATTACGCCAGATCCGCACAACACCATGTTGTCTCAGTTAGCTGGCATGTATTTTGGTCATGGGATTTTATACCAAGTAATTATATGGTTTACGTTTATCGTTTTAATTTTAGCGGCAAATTCGACGTTTACAGGATTTTCTCAGCTTGCTGCAATTGTAGCAGCAGATGGATTTTTGCCTCGAAGTTTGACAAATCGCGGAGATCGTTTAGGGTATTCAAACGGAATTATTGTATTAGCATCATTGGCATGTATTTTGATTATCTCGTTTCATGCGCATACGAATGCTTTAATTCCATTGTATGCGATCGGTGTTTTCCTTTCATTTACAGTAGCGCAAATTGGTTTGATGCGCCGCTGGAAACGAATTAAAGGACCGAATTGGAAAGTTAAGCTTACGATTAATACAGTTGGTGCGGTTATTACATCAATAGTCGCTGTTATTTTCGCTGTTACAAAGTTTACAGGCGGTGCTTGGGTTGTATTAGTTGTATTGCCTATTATTATTTTTATCTCAATGGCTATTCACAAGCATTATGAAGATGTTGCAAAAGAACTGCGCATTGATATGCAGAGCATACGTCCAGAAGCAAGCAATGTCGTTACTCTTGTTTTAGTGTCAGGTGTTCATCGTGTTGTGAACAATACGCTTTCCTTTGCGAAAAGTTTAGATGTTGATCCGATTGCTGTATACGTTGGTTTCGATGAGCAATCTATAGATAAAATGGAGAAAAAGTGGAAAGAGTGGGGAACTCCTTGTAGGCTGGTCGTTCTTCGTAGTAAATATCGTTCTCTTCTTGAACCATTGAATCGTCTTATTAAAACAATAGAGGCGAAACAAGAAAATGGGGGGCATATCCATATTATTATCCCTCAGTTTATTCCGCACAAATGGTGGCATCATGTATTACATAACCAAAGTGCACTTCTTTTACGAATGTGGTTTATTCGTCATAAAGATATCGTGATCACAACGGTTCCGTATCATTTGCATAAATAATTCATTTCGGTTATTTATGAATTTACTCCTGATAATTTGAGTTATAGCGCCTGCGTCGTTAATCGACGCGGGTGTTTCTTTATTGTATGAACGGATAAGGTTGAAGGAAGAGAAGTGTAGGATGTAAGAGTGGCTTTGTAAGCTGCAACATAAGAAGTAATTGCTTCTAAAACGAAGATATCGTATAATAAACATTACGCAAAGCAGTGTGAAAGTGTCTCTTGCGGTTGTAAGTACATGATACTATTATATATTTCATGCGCCCATAGCTCAGCTGGATAGAGCGGTGGTTTCCGGTACCACGTCTGCCGGGGGTTCGAATCCCTCTGGGCGCGTAAAAAAACCCTAACTTCAATTTTGAAGTTAGGGTTTTTTATTAGTTTGTTTATAAAGTTCTTAGAATATACAGGAGAAAAAGAGTAGTTTAAGTATAACGAAACTTCATTATACTTAAATTACTCTTTTTAATTGTTATTTCTTGAAATAGGAGTTACTATTAGTATGTGGTATAAAGTGTATGAGTATTTTTAAAATTTCGGTATTTTCTTTCGGTATCACCTATTTTTTGGTTGTAATATATAAACTTAATTAATACATATGAAGTAATAATATATGGATGTTGGTATTTTGTAAGGATTCTCCTTTTGAGAAACTTATTGTACAATAGAAGTGAGGGGGAGATTAGGTTGAAAGCAAGTCTTTTACAAGAACAAAGTTTACGTTTGGCAATGACGCAAGAGTTAAGACAAGCGATTACAATGCTCCAGTACAATGTGCAGGAATTAACGGAGTTTTTGTATGAGCAATCGCTGGAGAATCCCCTTATCGAGTTGAGTGGATTTGACAGGGAGAAGAAAAAGAGTACAACAACAAGTAAACAAACAGAGAATCAAATGGAAATTTATAGTGTAGATTCAACGACGATTCAACAGCATTTAGTTAGTCAATTACAGTATTATAAAATAGATGAAGAACAAAGGAAAATTGCCTCATTCATTATTTTAAATGTGGATGAGAACGGATATTTACAAGAAACAAATGAGGAATTAGCAGCGTTATTATCAGTATGTGTAGAAGAAGTTAATAGATGTATGGAGCTCGTTCAATCGTTAGAGCCAGCAGGGGTAGCGGCAAGAAATATTCAGGAGTGTCTATCAATCCAATTAAAGCGCTTACAAAAGAAGAGTGCATTAGCAGAAATGATTGTGGATGAACATTTTGCATATTTTGTAAAGAAAGATTGGCGCAAGTTAGTAAATGTTCTAAAATGTAGTACAGAAGAATTGCAAGAAGCTGTTCATGTGATTACATCACTGCAGCCGAAACCAGGTTTGGCTTTTTCTTCGGAAAAGCCGATGTACATCGTGCCTGATATGGCGGTGAAAAAAGAAGATAATCGTTTGATAATTCAAATGAATGAACGTAATATGCCGAGAATTGAAATTCATGCAGAATATAGTGAGCTCCTTCATAATAGTGAAAGAGACGTCGCTTCTTATGTATCTGAAAAATATCAGCATGTACAATGGATTATGCGCAGTTTAAAACAAAGAAAACAAACGCTCCTGAAAGTAATGGAAGTGATTATTGAAAAGCAGCGCGACTTTTTTATGAATGGTCCTCAATATTTAAAGCCGCTTGCATTAAAAGAGGTAGCTGAGATATTAGGTGTCCATGAGTCAACAATCAGCCGTGCAACGCGTAATAAATATGTGCAAACACCATATGGTTTACTTGAGATGAAATCATTCTTTAGTAATGCAGTAGCGACAACAGAAGATGAAGCAATTTCGACAAAGAGAGTGAAACAGCTTATTCAAGAGTTTGTGGGAAAAGAAGATAAGAAAAAACCACTTTCAGATCAAAAGATTTCAAAAATGTTAGAGGAAGAACATGAAATTGTTGTTTCGCGCAGAACGGTAGCGAAATATCGAGAGCAGTTAAACATTCCGGCGTCTTCACTGCGAAAAACGATTGTATAGGTGATGAATATGGAGGTTATTCTATATACAAAAGAAGAATGTGGTCTTTGTGAGAAGGCGAAAAAGCTTCTGCAAGAGCTGAAAACTGAATATGTATTTGATCTAAAGGAAATAAATATTTATGAGGATGAACAGCTGTTAGAAAAATATCATCTTATGATTCCTGTCGTTGAAATTGAAGGGGAAGAGGTAGAATATGGAATCATTCACAAAGATGTCATAATAAACAGCATAATTCGTGCAATAAGAGTTGAATAACTTTGGATCTCCTGTTACAATAATAACCGTAGCAGGGATTATTTTTTTACTCTATGTGGGACACAAATTGTCACTACGGGACATATAATGACCATATAGGGAATGAACCAATGTGGTGAGGAGATACAATATGATGCGCTCATGGATTCAGTATACGAAAAAATTATTACCTGATCTGCTACCTGTTATGCAAAAAAGAATGCAAATTCTTCAGTACATTCGGTTAACACAACCTATTGGCAGAAGAAACTTATCTGCAAGTCTTGGTATGACAGAACGAGTATTACGAAGTGAAGTACAGGTTTTGAAAGAAGAGAACTTGGTTCACGTCGCCACTTCTGGAATGACATTAACAGAAGAAGGAACAGCTGTTGTTCTTGCTTTGGAAGACTTTATGAAAGAAATTTCAGGTTTAAAGGTTTTGGAAAAACAGCTTAAGGAAACATTAGACTTGGATGAAGTTTTCGTTGTCCCTGGTGATAGTGATGAATCACCTTGGGTTAAGCTCGAGATGGGCCGCGCTTGTGTTGCTTGTATAAAAGATCGTCTGACAGCGAATAATATCGTTGCTGTGACTGGAGGAACAACAATAGCTGCCGTAGCTGATATGATGCAATTGGATTGCAGGGATTTACATACATTATTTGTCCCAGCACGCGGTGGAATAGGAGAGAGTGTTGAGCTAGAAGCAAACACAATCTGTGCGAAAATGGCACAAAATACGATGAGCAACTATCGTTTATTGTATGTTCCCGATCATGTGAGCAGCGAAGCATACGCATCCATTGTAACGGAACCTTCTGTGAAAGAAATTCTTGAGTTGATTCGATCTTCCAATATTGTCATTCACGGAATCGGTGATGCCTTAACGATGGCGCGTAGACGAAGTACTTTAGAAGCAGATTGGATGAAAATTAAAGAAATGCAGGCAGTCGGTGAAGCGTTTGGTTATTACTTTAACGAACAAGGTGAAGTCGTTCATAAAGTACAAACGGTCGGCATGCAACTTGAAGATTTACAACATGTATCTCATGTCGTTGCAGTTGCTGGAGGTTCATCAAAAGCAAAAGCAATTCAAGCAGTAATTAAACAAGGACACACTTCATTACTCATCACAGATGAAGGTGCAGCAAAACAGTTAGTAGAGGGTAAATAACCCTTAATATACATCCCCCAAGGAGGAAATTCAAATGACTAAAATTGGTATTAATGGATTTGGCCGTATCGGACGTGTAGTATTCCGCGCAGCTCTTAACAACCCTAACGTGGAAGTAGTAGCAATCAACGACTTAACAGATGCTAAAACATTAGCACATCTTTTAAAATATGACTCTGTTCATGGAGCAGTAAATGCAGAAGTATCTGCTAACGGCGACAGCATCGTTGTTAACGGTAAAGAAATCAAAGTTATCGCTGAGCGTGACCCAGCTCAATTACCATGGAGCGACTACGGCGTAGAAGTAGTAGTAGAATCTACTGGACGCTTCACTAAAAAAGCAGATGCTGAAAAACACTTAGGTGGAACAGTTAAAAAAGTTATCATCTCTGCACCAGCTTCTGACGAAGATATCACAATTGTTATGGGTGTTAACCACGAACAATACGATGCAGCTAATCATAACGTAATCTCTAACGCTTCTTGTACTACAAACTGCTTAGCTCCATTTGCTAAAGTATTAAATGAAAAATTCGGCGTAAAACGCGGTATGATGACTACAATTCACTCTTACACTAACGACCAACAAATCTTAGACTTACCACATAAAGATTTACGTCGTGCACGTGCAGCAGCAATGAGCATGATTCCAACTACAACTGGTGCAGCTAAAGCAGTAGCATTAGTATTACCAGAACTTAAAGGTAAATTAAACGGTGGTGCAGTTCGTGTTCCAACTGCTAACGTATCTCTTGTTGACTTAGTTGTTGAACTTGAGAAAGAAGTAACAGTTGAAGAAGTAAACGCAGCATTCAAAGCAGCTGCTGAAGGCGAATTAAAAGGTATCCTTGGATACAGCGAAGAGCCATTAGTATCTATCGACTATAACGGATGCACAAACTCTTCTACAATTGATGCATTATCTACAATGACTATGGAAGGTAACATGGTTAAAGTACTTTCTTGGTACGATAACGAAACTGGTTACTCTAACCGCGTAGTTGATTTAGTAGACTATATCGCTTCTAAAGGTCTTTAATTCATAAGTTTATGCGTAATTAATGACAAAACGAGGGAGAGGGTTTATTCCCTCTCTCTTCTTTCGTTTTATAAGCAAATGTGATAAGCTTTTGAATGGGTTTTGTCAATCCTAACTAGTCGGAGGGAAATCCAATGAACAAAAAATCAATTCGTGACGTAGATTTAAAGGGTAAACGAGTATTTTGCCGCGTTGATTTCAATGTACCTATGAAAGAAGGCAAAATTACAGACGAGACTCGTATTCGTGCAGCTCTTCCTACAATTCAATATTTAGTAGAGCAAGGTGCAAAAGTGATTTTAGCAAGCCATTTAGGTCGTCCAAAAGGACAAGTGGTAGAAGAAATGCGTCTAACTCCAGTAGCAGTACGTTTAGGCGAGCTTCTTGGTAAAGACGTGAAAAAAGCGGACGAAGCATTCGGACCTGCTGTACAAGAAATGGTTGCAGCAATGAACGAAGGCGACGTATTAGTTCTTGAAAACGTGCGTTTCTATGCGGGCGAAGAAAAGAACGATGCTGAACTTGCGAAAGAATTTGCAGCTCTTGCTGATATCTTCGTAAACGATGCATTCGGTGCAGCTCACCGTGCTCATGCTTCTACTGCAGGTATTGCAGATTACTTACCAGCAGTATCAGGTTTCTTAATGGAAAAAGAATTAGAAGTACTAGGTAAAGCACTTTCTAATCCAGATCGTCCATTTACAGCAATCATCGGTGGTGCGAAAGTAAAAGATAAAATCGGTGTAATACGTCATCTACTTGATAAAGTTGATAACTTAATCATTGGCGGCGGACTTGCTTATACATTTGTAAAAGCATCAGGTCATGAAATTGGAAAGTCTCTATGTGAAGATGACAAAATTGAACTAGCAAAAGAGTTTATGCAACTTGCAAAAGAAAAAGGTGTAAACTTCTACATGCCAGTTGATTGCGTCGTTGCAGATGACTTCTCTGAAACTGCAAACCGACAAGTTGTAGATATCGATTCTATTCCTGCTGATTGGGAAGGCTTGGATATTGGACCAAAAACAAGTGCAATTTATGCAGACGTAATTAAAAACTCTAAGCTTGTTGTATGGAACGGACCAATGGGCGTATTCGAAATGGCTCCATTTGCAGAAGGTACAAAAGCAGTAGGACAAGCATTAGCAGAGGCAGAAGGTACATACTCTGTTATCGGCGGTGGTGACTCTGCAGCAGCTGTTGAAAAATTCGGTATGGCTGATAAAATGAGCCACATTTCTACTGGCGGCGGTGCGTCATTAGAATTCATGGAAGGTAAAGAACTTCCTGGTGTAGTTTGTCTTAACGACAAATAATTAGCAGCCAAGAAAAAGGACGGTGCAAAGCATGCGTAAACCAATTATCGCAGGTAACTGGAAAATGAATAAAACTCTATCTGAAGCAGTTAGCTTCGTAGAGGAAGTAAAAGGTCAAATCCCGGCTAGGGCAGCTGTTGATGCAGTTGTTTGCTCTCCAGCTCTTTTCTTAGAGCGTCTTGTAGCGAAGGCAGAGGGAACTGACTTACAAGTAGGTGCACAAAACATGCACTTCGAGAAAAACGGTGCGTTTACTGGTGAGATTAGCCCAGTAGCACTTAGCGACTTAAAAGTAAGCTATGTAATTTTAGGTCACTCTGAGCGCCGTGAAATGTTTGCTGAAACAGACGAAACAGTAAACAAAAAGACGTTAGCAGCATTTGAGCATGGTTTAACACCAATCGTTTGCTGTGGTGAAACGTTAGAAGAGCGCGAAAGCGGCAAAACATTTGATCTTGTAGGGGATCAAGTGAAAAAAGCACTTGTAGGCTTAACAGAAGAGCAAGTAAAAGTAACTGTTATCGCATATGAGCCAATTTGGGCAATCGGTACAGGTAAATCTTCTTCTGCACAAGATGCAAACGAAGTATGTGCGCACATCCGTAAAGTTGTTGCTGAAGCTGTTTCTCCGGCAGCTGCAGAAGCAGTTCGTATTCAATACGGCGGCAGCGTAAAACCTGAAAACATTAAAGAATATATGGCACAATCTGATATCGATGGTGCTTTAGTTGGCGGTGCAAGCTTAGAGCCTGCGTCCTTCTTAGGTCTTTTGGAGGCGGTAAAATGAGAAAGCCAACAGCTTTAATCATTCTTGATGGTTTTGGACTACGTGAAGAAACTTACGGGAATGCTGTAGCACAAGCTAAGAAACCTAATTTCGACGGCTACTGGAACAAGTTCCCTCACACAACACTAACAGCGTGCGGTGAGGCGGTAGGTCTTCCAGAGGGTCAAATGGGTAACTCTGAGGTAGGTCACTTAAATATTGGTGCCGGCCGCGTTGTATACCAAAGCTTAACGCGTGTTAACGTTGCAATTCGTGAAGGTGAGTTCAATCAGAATGAAACATTCCAAAGTGCAATGAAACACGTGAAAGAAAAAGGTACAGCCCTTCATTTATTCGGTTTACTTTCTGATGGTGGTGTACATAGTCATATTGACCATATGTTTGCTCTTCTTCGCTTAGCTGCAAAAGAAGGCGTGGAGAAAGTATACATCCATGCATTCTTAGATGGCCGCGATGTTGGTCCGCAAACAGCAAAAGGTTATATCGATGCAACAAATGAAGTGATGAAAGAAACAGGAGTAGGACAGTTCGCGACAATCTCCGGTCGTTACTACTCCATGGACCGTGACAAGCGTTGGGATCGCGTTGAAAAATGTTACCGTGCCATGGTGAACGGCGAAGGCCCTACTTACAAAACAGCATATGAGTGTGTGGATGACTCATACGCAAATGGTATCTACGATGAATTCGTATTGCCGTCTGTAATGGTAAATGAAGATGAAACGCCAGTTGCAACAATCAATGATGATGATGCAATCATCTTCTACAACTTCCGTCCAGACCGTGCAATTCAGATCGCTCGTGTATTTACAGACGAGGACTTCCGTGAGTTCGATCGTGGTGAAAAAGTACCTCACATTCCAGAATTCGTTTGTATGACACACTTTAGTGAAACAGTAAAAGGTTATGTAGCATTCAAGCCAATGAACTTGGACAATACGTTAGGTGAAGTTGTTTCACAAGCGGGATTAAAACAACTTCGCATTGCGGAAACTGAAAAGTATCCGCACGTTACATTCTTCTTTAGCGGTGGTCGTGAGGCTGAATTCCCAGGGGAAGAGCGTATCTTAATTAATTCACCAAAAGTCGCAACATACGACTTGAAACCAGAAATGAGCATTTATGAAGTAACAGATGCTCTTGTAAATGAAATTGAGAATGACAAACATGATGTTATCATTCTAAACTTTGCAAACTGTGATATGGTTGGCCATTCTGGGATGATGGAACCAACAATTAAAGCAGTAGAAGCAACTGACGAATGTTTAGGAAAAGTTGTAGAAGCAATTCTTGCAAAAGATGGTGTAGCACTTATTACTGCTGACCATGGTAATGCTGATGAGGAGTTAACTCCAGAAGGTCAGCCAATGACAGCTCATACAACGAACCCGGTTCCTTTCATCGTTACAAAAGAAGGTATTGAGCTTCGTGAAGGCGGTGTTTTGGGAGATATCGCACCAACAATGCTTACACTTCTTGGTGTTGAACAACCAAAAGAAATGACAGGTAAAACAATTATTAAATAATTACTTATATAAAAGGAGAGAAATAATATGCCAGCAATTTTAGATATTTATGCTCGTGAAGTTTTAGACTCTCGTGGTAACCCAACTGTAGAAGTAGAAGTATACACAGAAAGCGGCGCATTCGGACGCGCATTAGTACCAAGTGGTGCATCTACTGGTGAATACGAAGCAGTAGAATTACGTGACGGTGACAAATCTCGTTACCTTGGTAAAGGTGTTCTTAACGCAGTAAATAACGTAAACGAAGTTATCGCTCCAGAAATCATTGGTTTCGACGTAACTGACCAAGCTGGAATTGACCGTGCTATGATCGAATTAGACGGCACTCCAAACAAAGGTAAATTAGGCGCTAACGCTATCCTTGGTGTATCTATGGCAGTAGCTCACGCAGCAGCTGACTACGTAGGTCTTCCATTATACCGTTACCTTGGCGGATTCAATGCAAAACAATTACCAACTCCAATGATGAACATCATCAACGGTGGTTCTCACGCTGACAACAACGTAGACTTCCAAGAGTTCATGATCTTACCAGTTGGTGCTCCAACATTCAAAGAAGCAATCCGTATGGGTGCTGAAGTATTCCATGCATTAAAAGCTGTATTACATGACAAAGGTCTTAACACAGCAGTAGGTGACGAAGGTGGATTCGCTCCAAACCTTGGTTCTAACCGTGAAGCATTAGAAGTAATCATCGAGGCAATCGAAAAAGCTGGTTACAAAGCTGGCGAAAACGTATTCCTAGGAATGGACGTTGCTTCTTCTGAGTTCTATAACAAAGAAACTGGTAAATACGACCTTGCAGGCGAAGGCCGCACTGGCTTAACTTCTGCAGAAATGGTTGATTTCTATGAAGAGCTTTGCAAAGACTTCCCAATCATCTCTATTGAAGATGGTTTAGATGAAAACGACTGGGACGGCCACAAGTTATTAACTGAACGTCTTGGCGGCAAAGTTCAATTAGTTGGTGACGACTTATTCGTAACGAACACGCAAAAACTTGCTGAAGGTATCGAAAAAGGTATCGCTAACTCTATCCTAATTAAAGTTAACCAAATCGGTACTTTAACTGAAACTTTCGAAGCAATCGAAATGGCTAAACGTGCTGGTTATACAGCAGTTGTATCTCACCGTTCTGGTGAAACTGAAGATGCTACAATCGCTGACATCGCAGTTGCAACGAACGCTGGCCAAATCAAAACTGGTTCTATGAGCCGTACTGACCGTATTGCGAAATACAACCAATTATTACGCATCGAAGACGAACTAGGCGAAATCGCTGTTTACGATGGTTTAAAATCTTTCTACAACTTAAAGAAGTAATTTCTGTAAGGTAGTAAGTATTTGAACTTAGTCGTACAATCGATATTGCTTTTTAACCTCCTATTTTTATAGGAGGTTTTTTATATGTTTTTTGACTCATACACTATGTTTCATTTTAAATGGGGGAAAATTCCTTTTCAGTATCTAAAAGCCAACCTATAATGGAAAAAGAAGGGGAAAAGGAGTTGATGTGCGGTGAATCGCATTATGGTGATTGGAATTTCGGCAGGTGTAGGGAAATCAACATTTGCACGAAATTTAGCGGAAATCTTATATATACCTGTTTATCATTTAGATGCTTTCTATTGGAAGCCTGGTTGGGTAGAGGCTTCAATAGAAGAGTTTTCAACAGCACAGCAGGATATTGTAAATCAACATCAATGGATTATAGAAGGAAATTACAGCAATACTTTTGAGATTCGTGCAGAACATGCTGATACAATTATTTATTTAGAACTTCCACTCTATATATGCCTGTACCGTGTTATAAAGCGCTGGTTAACGAATATTGGAAAAACAAGGCCTGATATGGGCGCAGGATGTAAGGAAAAAATCGATTGGGATTTCATTAAGTTCATATGCACAACTTACTATCCTCGTAAGAGAAAAATGGCTGAACGATTACAGTTCTTTCAATCGCTAGGCTCTAAAAAGGTTATTATTACGTTGAAGAGTAAACAAGAGATTAACTCCTATTTAGAAAATATAAAAAAGCAGGAAGAAATTGCACGTGTTGACTTTAGTAATTTAAATAAAAATAATCCTTTTTAAAAAACGAGTACAATTGCTTTATAAGGCAATTTTTTTTGTATTAACAAAGCAAGAAAAATGGAAAAAATATAAAAAGGCATGATCCAGTTTATAGACAGGTTTTTAATGTATATATGATCTCATAACTAAATCGATTTCCAGTGTTAAATTCTCACTAAAAAAGTCTGAAAATATAAACTTTATACTGCGATAACTTTATTCTACCTCTGATTCGGTTTACAAATACAGTAAAAATGCCAATGTAAGCGCATACCATGGTCGGTTTTCCTGGTCAATTCGAGAAATTGCGGGTTATTACAATTTATACTATGATAAATATAGAAATTATAAAGAATCGTATAATGAAGGATGATAGACAAATGAAATTTACAAAAATTATTGTCCAAATAGCAGCGCTTTACGTGTTTAATATGATTGGCACGTGGATACAAGGAGTGCTGCATATCCCGATTCCAGGAAGTTTAATAGGGATGTTCTTGCTGCTCATATTGCTCGGTTTAAAAGTCCTTCCAGTAAAATGGTTTGAATTAGGAACAGAAACATTAATGGCTCTTATGCCATTTTTATTAATACCTCCGACCATTGGTTTAATGAATTATGGTTCTTTTTTTATGAATAAAGGTATTTCGCTGTGCATTACTGTTGTCGCGAGTACGTTTTTAATTATTGTTGTAGCAGGACATACAGGACAATATCTTGCGAATAGAAAGGAAAAGGAGACACAATGAGTATAGTAATCGGAATTGGTTGGATTATTGTAACAGCTTTACTGTATCAACTGTCAAAGAAGATTTATAAATGGATTCCAACACCGTTTACAGTTCCTATGCTTGTTGCAACAGCTTTAATGATCTTGTTGTTAGTTGTATTCCATATACCCTATCAACAATACATGCAAAGCGGCGGGGGCTGGATTTCGAAATTGCTTGGTCCAGGTGTGGTAGCATTTGCAATTCCTCTATATCAACAACGCAGCGTTTTGAAGAAGTATGTTGTACCAATTGCTGGCGGTGTATTAGTGGGAACGATTGTTGCAATTGCAAGTGATATGATAATTGCAACAATTATGGGAACGGATAAAAGCTTGATTTTATCTTCTTTGCCGAAGTCAGTAACGATGCCAGTAGCCATGAGTGTGTCAGAAGAAGTTGGCGGTGTCCCATCTTTAACAGCAGCTTTCGTAGTAGTTGCAGGAGTATCTGGAACCATTACTGGTCCTCTTTTATTAAAATGGAGCAGAGTGACAAATTCTGTTGGAAAAGGAATTGGATTTGGCTGTGCATCCCATATTATGGGCGTTATGCGTGCGATGAAAAATAATGAGCATGAAGGTGTAATTGGGTCAGTAACAATGACATTAACAGCAATCTTAACATGTTTACTTGGTCCGTTGTTTGCGGCGTTTTTTATTTAATCTGGTGAAGTATTCGGTGAGTGAGAGCCCATGAGACGCTCTCGCTTTTCCAATTATTTTATGATACATTTAAAGTAATTGAAACTTTAGGAGGCATGTAAAGTGCATACGTTTTTATCAGTTTTACTTATTATTGTATCACTGTTATTGATTGTACTTGTATTAATGCAATCTAGTAAGAGTGCTGGTTTATCCGGTGCAATTTCCGGCGGAGCGGAGCAATTATTCGGTAAGCAAAAAGCGCGCGGAATCGAAGCTGTATTAAACCGTATTACAGTTGTTCTTGCTGTATTATTCTTCGTATTAACATTTGCCGTTACGTATTTACAAGTATAAATAGAAAAGATTCGCCTTCTTGGGTTGAATCTTTTTTATTTTTTATCGAAAAAGTTTCTGATTAGATTATGGAAAAGAAACTATGATACACTATAAATAGATCATACATGAAGATTACATTATAGGAAGAGAAGGAGAACGTGAAATGAAGCTAGCATCCCCAAAACCGTTTACATTTGAGGCGGGAGAACGTGCAGTTTTACTATTACATGGATTTACAGGGAACTCTGCAGACGTTCGTATGCTCGGACGTTATTTAGAGACAAAAGGCTATACATGTCATGCGCCGATTTATAAAGGTCATGGTGTACCGCCGGAGCAGCTTGTGCACACAGGTCCAGAAGACTGGTGGAAAGATGTTATGGCAGCATACCAACATTTAAAAGATAAAGGATATGAAAAGATTGCAGCTGTTGGTTTATCGCTTGGCGGCGTTTTTTCGTTAAAGCTTGCTTATACAATGCCAATTATCGGAGTTGTACCAATGTGTGCACCGATGTACATTAAGAGTGAAGAAATCATGTATCAAGGTATACTGGCATACGCACGTGAATATAAAAAACGTGAGCGTAAATCACCAGAGCAAATTGAAGCAGAGATGTTTGAGTTTAAGCAAACACCGATGAATACATTAAAAGCACTGCAAGATTTAATTCGTGATGTACGCAATAACATTGACATGATTTATGCACCGACGTTTGTCGTTCAAGCACGCCATGATGAAATGATTAATACAGATAGCGCAAACATTATTTATAACGGTGTAGAGTCAAATTTAAAAGACATCAAATGGTACGAGGATTCCACGCATGTAATTACGCTGGATAAACAGCGTGATGAGCTGCACGAAGATGTATATAACTTCTTGGAGCAACTAGATTGGTAAGATCTAGTTGCCTCTTTTTTACATAAGCAAACATCATTTATACATGACTATATTTTCGGATAGACTATAAAATACGAGGATTTATAAGGAGGTTTTTGTACTTGGAAGAAATCATGCAAGCAAACATCGATAAATTGTTATCGTTTATGAAAGAAGAAGCATATAAGCCGCTTACTGTGCAAGAGTTAGAAGAAGCGTTTGGTATTGAAGATGCGGCTGACTTTAAAGAGTTTGTGAAAGCACTTGTCATTATGGAGGAAAAAGGGCGTGTTGTTCGTACAAGAAGTAACCGCTACGGTCTTCCAGAAAAGATGAACTTAGTACGCGGTAAACTAATTGGACATGCTCGCGGGTTTGCGTTTGTCGTACCTGAAGAAAAAGGGTTAGATGATATTTTTATTCCGCCAACAGAATTAAAGGGTGCACTACACGGTGATACAGTATTAGCACGTATTAGTTCGGAATCAAGCGGTTCACGCAAGGAAGGGACAATTGTTCGAATTATTGAACGCGGAACAAAGGAATTAGTTGGTACATATACAGAATCGAAAAATTTTGGGTTTGTTATCCCTGACAATAAGCGATGGGCGAGCGACATTTTCGTTCCAAAAAGTGCTTCTATGGGTGCAGTAGAAGGACATAAAGTCGTTGTTAAAATTACAAGCTACCCACAAGATCGTTTAAGTGCAGAAGGAGAAGTTATTCAAATTCTTGGTCATAAAAATGACCCAGGCGTTGATATTTTATCAGTTATCCATAAGCATAACTTACCGCTTGCGTTTCCGGCAGATGCAATGGAGCATGCGAACAGTGTACCAGAAACAATTGATGAGAACGATTTACAAGGGCGCCGTGATTTGCGAGACCAAACAATTGTTACAATCGATGGCGCGGATGCGAAAGACTTAGATGATGCGGTTACGGTAACGAAACTTGAGAATGGTAACTACAAGCTGGGTGTGCATATTGCGGATGTAAGCCATTATGTTACGGAAGGATCTGCAATTGACCGTGAAGCAGCTGAACGAGGAACGAGTATTTATCTTGTAGACCGTGTTATTCCAATGATTCCGCATCGTTTGTCTAACGGAATTTGTTCATTAAATCCAAAGGTAGATCGTTTAACATTATCTTGTGAAATGGAAATTAATGATCAAGGGGAAGTAGTGAGTCATGAGATTTTCCAAAGCGTTATTAAAACGACGGAACGCATGACGTACTCAGATGTGAAGCAGATTCTAGACGATGAAGATGAAGAATTAATGGCGCGTTATGAGCCGTTAGTACCAATGTTCCAAGAGATGGGGAAATTGGCTGCCATTTTACGTGAAAAGCGTATGCGCCGCGGAGCAATTGATTTTGACTTCAAAGAAGCAAAAGTACTAGTGGATGAAGAAGGAAAACCGACTGATGTGATTTTGCGTGATCGTTCTGTAGCTGAGAAATTAATTGAGGAATTTATGCTTGTAGCAAACGAAACAGTCGCTGAGCATTTCCACTGGATGAACGTACCGTTTATGTACCGTGTTCACGAAGATCCAAAAGAAGATAAACTAGAGCGTTTCTTTGAGTTTATTACAAACTTCGGTTATGCGGTAAAAGGTCGCGGGAACGAAGTACATCCGCGTGCGCTTCAACAAATTCTTGAAATGGTACAAGGTCAGCCTGAAGAAGTTGTTATTTCGACAGTTATGCTTCGTTCCATGAAGCAAGCTCGTTATGATGCAGAGAGTATCGGCCATTTTGGTTTATCCACAGAGTTTTATACACATTTCACATCACCGATTCGCCGTTATCCAGATTTAATTGTGCACAGATTGATTCGCACGTATCTCATTAACGGAAAAGTCGATAGTGAGACACAAGCAAAGTGGCGTGAAAACTTACCGGATATTGCCGAGCATTCTTCCAACATGGAGCGCCGTGCTGTTGAAGCAGAGCGTGAAACGGATGAACTGAAAAAAGCAGAGTACATGCTTGATAAAATTGGTGAAGAATACGATGGAATTATTAGTTCTGTAACAAACTTCGGTTTATTCGTAGAGCTTCCAAATACAATTGAAGGTCTTGTTCATGTCAGCTATTTAACGGATGATTATTATCGTTATGATGAACATCATTTTGCGATGATTGGCGAACGTACAGGAAATGTCTTCCGTATTGGTGATGAGATTACGATTCGCGTTGTGAATGTAAACAAAGATGAGCGTGCAATTGACTTTGAAATTGTCGGTATGAAAGGCAATGTGAAACGACAACGAAAAGATCGTCCTGTTGTAATTGAGCAGCCAAAAGGAAGTAGAAGAAAACGTAGCGATCGTGAAAACAATCGCGGCGGCCAAGGCAAAGAATCAAATCGAAATGGGAATGGCAAACGAAATGGTGCCAAAAAGAAAAAGCCATTCTTTGAAAATGCACCGAACTTTAAGAAGAAAAAGAAAAAACGTAAGTAAGAAAGAAGCCATATATGGCTTCTTTCTTCATATTTTGCTACAATGATAAAAATGAAGGGAGGCGTCAATCGAGATGCCAAAAGGTCAAGGAAAAGTCATCGCACAAAATAAAAAAGCATATCATGATTATTTTATTGAAGAAACATACGAAGCAGGTCTTGTCCTTCAAGGAACGGAAATTAAGGCGATTCGTGCAGGCCGTGTAAACTTAAAAGATGCCTTTGCGCGTGTGCAAAATGGTGAAGTATGGGTACATAATATGCATATTAGTCCATATGAACAAGGAAATCGTTTTAACCATGATCCGCTTCGTACAAGAAAGTTACTTCTTCATAGAAGAGAAATTTTAAAGCTTATTGGGTATACGAAAGAAACAGGGTATACGCTTGTACCGCTTAAAATTTATTTGAAAAATGGATTTGCGAAAATGGAACTAGGTTTAGGTAAAGGTAAAAAGCAATATGATAAGCGCCATGATTTAAAAGAGAAAGAAGCAAAACGTGAAATTGCACGTGCATTCCGTGATCGTCAAAAAGCGTAATACAGAAATTTACAATTGCAAAATGACGATCGTGTGCTATAATAACAAATGTAAGGCCAGTTGAACATTGAAAAACAGCTCAATAGCAGCTATCACGAATATACTTCGTATGCTCCATTTCTTATATGGGGACGTTACGGATTCGACAGGGGTAGTTCGAGCTTAGGTTGCGAGTCGAGGGGATCGGCCTCGTTAAAACGTCAAAGCCTATAACTGGCAAACAACAAAACAACTTCGCTTTAGCTGCTTAATAACAGCTTTTAGCGGTTCGCCCCTCCATTGCCCATGTGGTAGGGTAGCGGACTCACTCTAAGTGGGCTACGCCGGAGTTCACCGTCTGAGGACAAAGGAAGAGAACAACCAGACTAGCAATTCGGAAGCCTGTCGATAGGCCGAAGAATTTGCGAAATGCTAATATGTCGACTACACTCGTAGAAGCTTAAGTGCCGATACTTTTGGACGTGGGTTCGACTCCCACCGTCTCCACCAATACATATTTGGTGGTTTTTTTATTTTGTATGATATGAACCATAACTTTGCCGTTTCGGTAAGGTTATGGTTCTTTTTGTTTGCGGCAAGCTTATGCTTCTGGTAATTTTGATGTTTCTGAATTAAATCTAAGAAGGATTTGTTCAACAGTAGTACAAAAAATTTTAGAATAAGTGAAAAAGAGAAATAACCACCATTGATTATTTCTCTTTTTATATACATATTTATTTTTGGAAAAATAACTTAACTCCAAATACTAATAATATTGTGCCAGTAATACCCTCCATGGCACGGTTCACTTTTTCTTTTCTTAAAAAATTTCCTAGTTGACGTATTAGTGAGATATAAAGAAAATACCATATTGCTGTCAAAGTCGTAAATGTGAGTCCTAGCAAAAGAAATTGGAAGAGATGACTTTGATTGCTCACAATAAATTGGGGTAGAAAACTAAGGAAAAATACAGCAGTTTTTGGGTTTAAGATTGCCGTGGTAAATCCTTGTCTAAAACTTTTAACCGTTCCAATATCCTTAGGGTTCATTTCCACTGAACCTGACATATGTTCTTTTTTGGAAAAAGAACTTTTAAGTGACTTTACAGCTAAATAAATTAAATAAAGAGCCCCAGCATATTTTATTAATGTAAATAGCATAGCAAATTTCATTAGGATAGCAGAGAGTCCTAGTGTAGCCATTATTGTATGAATCATCATTCCAGATACCGTTCCTAAGACGGTCTTTATCCCACCATTTCTACCATGAGAGATAGTGTTTTTTGTAACTAAAGCAAAACCGGGACCAGGCATTATTATGATTAGGAGTGCTGTAAGGATAAACAATAAATAATTTTCCATGTTTTAGTATTTCCTTTCCAATTTTTAGTTTTGCTTATAGTATAGCTTTTTTCCTTAAAACATTAAATATAAAAGACATGATGAGGATAGTATCATAAATTTTTAACATGCTTCCAAAAGAATTCCCCTTCCTCAAGGAATGAGAAGGGTGAAGCCCAATGAGTAGGGAGGGGATGAATTTTGGTTGGCGTAAGCCAAAGGAATGAAAAAGGAATTTCCTCAAATGAAACAGAAATGATAGTAAAGAATACTTTTGATCTCAAAGTTATTGTTTGCTGACTATAGGCGGTACACCATTAGAAATTCTAAAACAATACCGAAACACAAGGACAAAACGAATGGGAAGTGATGACAATGTTGTTGAATCAAAAATATGAAATCTTTCCAACAGAAGCACAACAAGAAGTGTTAGACCGTTGGCTACAATATTGTCGTCAAACCTACAATTCTGCCTTGCTAGACAAAGAACGGAAATATAAGCAAAATAAAGAAAATTACAATCGTTATGATATGCAAAGACAACTTACATTGGACAAGAATACGTACCCTTTTCTAAAAGAAATGCCTTCTCAGCCTTTGCAAGAAGTTTTTGCACGTCTGAAAAAAGCGTTTGAAAATTTCTTTCGTAAAGATGCAAAGTATCCGAAACAGAAAAAGTATAAAGATTACACGAGTATGACATTTCCGCAATTTGGGTTGAAACCAAATGGAAAGCATCGCTATGCCATGTCTTTTTCTGATAACGGTAAATTATACAATAAAAAGCTGGGAGAAATAGATATCATCCTTCACAGACCACTTGAAGGAACAATCAAGCAATTGATTCTCAAACGTCAAGGGAAAAGATGGTACGCTATTTTCTGTGTCGAAAGACAAGTGGTACCATCTGATATCGATACCAATCGTGCGATAGGAATTGACGTGGGATTATATAAGTATGCCGTTCTTTCTAATGGTTTAGAATATGAAAACCCTAGATTTCTCCATGAAAAAGAAAAACAACTGCAGAAAGCACAACGAAAACTTTCTAAGAAGAAAAAAGGTTCTGCTAACTTCATAAAACAAGTCGAGCGTGTTCGCAAGCTACATGAAAAAGTAGCAAACCAGCGCAGAGATTTTCTTCATAAACTCAGTTACAATCTAGCAAAAGAGTATTCCGTTATCGTTGTAGAAAATTTGAACATTCGAAACATGGTTAGAAACAGAAAATTATCGAAGTCTATTTCTGATGCAGGGTGGGGAATGTTTCGAAACATGCTTGCTTACAAATGCGAAAATCATGGCGGTGTACTCATCAAAGTAGAACCAAAGTATACTTCACAAGACTGTTCTTTTTGTGGGAATCGTGTGAAGAAGTCTCTCTCTATTCGTACTCACATTTGTACAAAGTGTGGAACGGTATTGGATAGAGACTATAACGCGAGCCGGAACATCTTACAAAAAGGATTAGAAGAATTGCTTATCACAAACTAAAGTCTACAAACTGTAGGGCAAGGTTATGTCCGAACAGTATAAACTACGCCTGTGGAGACTGTGTAAGACGCAGTGGGACCCCCCATTATGCAACGGTCTATGAAACAGGAAGCCCCTTCTTCAATCAGACCGGAAGGTGGATAAGGAGGGGTTATTCACTGGAATAATAATCGCAGAGATAAACTTTTAATTTATAATAAATCCAGTAAAGACATAAGAGGTATATACTAATGAACAACAAATTTCTAGATCTATTCGGTGAGTTCATTGAAACAGAAGACGGCTTTTTACTTAAAAAGTTAATGAGTAAAGTAGTGAATAAGATAATCGAAAAATAATGGAGGAATAGAATTGCGATATTTACATGTACAGCTGCTGGATGGGAATAATAAGGGTGTAATCATTGTGAAAGAAGCATAGGAGGAAGTAAAAGCTCCATAAAGAAAATAGGCTGTATCCAATGGGGATAGCTGGTTTTAAAAATAGTTAGAAAATCCATTTGACAGTTCATCTACTGCGTGTTACGATATACCTGTAATATGTCACACTGAATAGTGAGGGTGCAAAAAAAATTAAGAAAAATAGTTGACACCTTCTACTCAGTGATACAATATACATGTAATAAGTAATACTTAATAGTTGGATTTTCCAAAAGCTATTAAGTAAAAAATTTGCCTTAGTACTCTGTAATACTGAATATAAGTCAGACAGAATAGGGGAGGTAGAGGAGGATCTAAATATGGAAAATTTAACTGAAATGCTGAAAGGTTCGCTGGAAGGTTGTGTACTGGAAATCATCAGCCGACATGAGACCTATGGCTACGAGATTACCCGCCACCTGAATGAGCTTGGGTTTACCGAAGTCGTGGAAGGGACGGTTTATACCATCCTCGTGCGATTAGAAAAGAAAAAACTTGTGAATATAGAAAAGAAACCGTCAGATATGGGGCCGCCCCGCAAGTTTTACTCACTGAATGAGGCTGGACGCCAGGAGCTTGAATTATTTTGGAAAAAATGGGATTTTGTATCATCAAAAATAAACGTCTTAAAGTCAATCTAGCTTCATAAGATATTCTGTCTAATATTTTTGGAGTGTCTTATTCAGCTTTATAAAAAAAGGAGGAAAAATAACATGATGGAAATGTTCAAAAAAATGATTGGTGATAAAAAAGAGTACAAAATGATGATGGCGCGGGTTGGAGCTCTGCCAGAGGACTACCAGTTTGTATTTAAGAAAATTCAAAACTACATGTGGAATTTCTCAGCGGGCAACGGGATGGATATGCTGCACATACAGTATGAATTAATCGATTTGTTCGAAGCCGGTGCGGCGGAAGGTAGACAAGTGCTGGAAATCACTGGGGACGACGTAGCGTCCTTTGCTGATGAACTAGTGGCAAATGCTAGAACCTATGTCGCCAAGTATCGTGAAGATTTGAATCAGAGTATCATGAAGCGATTGAGAAAAGAATAAATTTAATAAATAGTACCGACTGATTAGCTGGTTACAAATGTGAATTGCTGCCATCGCTATTCAGTTATATTTTTAACCCGGTAATAAGTAATACAGATTATCAGTCAGACTAAATAGCGGAGTATAGGTAATCTAGCTCCGCAAAGCGCTTTTTATCCCGCATTAACGGGCAGTAATACTTCCACCTCAAAATTCAGCGAAAGCATTGTACAGCTCTAGCGGCTAGAATCTCCGGTCGTTTCGCCCCCTCGGACGAGGCAAAAAGCGACTCTCTGTCGGGGGCTCCAACGTCCTGCGATTCTGAGCGAGCCGCTTCCCCTTTTCTAAAGAAGTTAGGTGGGAGATAAACTGCCCGTAAAAGCCCGATTGGTTCAACTAATAATCAGTGGGGATGAAGAAACCCCCCCCCACTGATTAAAGTTTCACTTTATAAGGAGGAAAAAAGTATGAGCAATGCAGCGATTTCTGTAAAAGGGTTAAAAAAATCCTTTAAAGACAAGGAAGTTTTAAAGGGGGTGGATTTTGAGGTGCGGCGTGGCGAAATTTTCGCACTGCTGGGCTCAAATGGAGCGGGCAAGACGACGACTGTCAACATCCTCTCGACGCTGATGAAGCCCGATGGCGGCGAAGTAGGTATTTGCGGCTTTGACGTCCAGCGGCAACCGGATCATGTGCGCCAGAGCATCAGCCTGACAGGGCAGTTCGCGGCTTTAGACGGCATGCTCACCGGGCGGGAAAACCTGATGATGATTGCCAAGTTGCGTGGAGTTTCCAATCCCGCTCAAGTCGCCGACAATCTGCTTGCGAGATTCAGCCTGACCGATGCGGCCAACCGCCGGGCAGACCAGTATTCCGGCGGGATGAAGCGCCGGCTTGACATCGCCATGAGCCTAATCGGGACGCCAGCAGTCATTTTTCTCGACGAACCGACGACAGGGCTTGATCCCGAAGCGCGGATTGAAGTCTGGGATACCGTCAAGGAGCTTGCCGGCGGCGGCACAACCATCTTGCTGACAACCCAGTATCTGGAGGAAGCTGAACAACTGGCAGACCGTATCGCCATCCTGCATGGCGGAAAAATCATCACGACCGGTACCCTTACCGAACTCAAAGAGATGTTCCCGCCAGCGAAAGTGGAGTACATCGAGAAGCAACCGACATTAGAGGAAATTTTCCTCGCGATCATCGGCAAAAAGGAGGAGATGTAAATGAAAAGCAAAACAGGGGTATTACTAGGGCGTTTAATGCGCAACATCATGCGCAGCCCGGATACGATTATCACGGTGGCGATTACGCCGATTATGATGATGCTGCTGTTTGTCTACGTATTTGGCGGCGCCATAAAGACAGGCACGGACAACTACGTCAATTATTTATTGCCGGGAATCTTGCTGATGGCTATCGCATCCGGCGTCGCTTACACTTCCGTGCGGCTGTTTACGGATGTAAAGAGCGGGCTAATGGCGCGTTTCATTACCATGCCCATCAAGCGCTCGTCGGTATTGTGGGCTCACGTATTGACCTCGCTTGTTTCCAATGCGCTTACGATCGTGGTGGTTATTCTTGTCGCGCTCTTGATGGGCTTCCGTTCCAGCGCTGATATCCTGGATTGGCTCGCGGTAGCTGGGATACTCGGGCTGTTTACGCTGGCGCTGACATGGTTGGCTGTTATTCCCGGATTGACAGCAAGATCTATGGAAGGGGCGACAGCCTACTCGTACCCGCTGATTTTCCTGCCGTTTATCAGTTCGGCCTTTGTCCCCACCGAAACTATGCCTAAAATCGTCCGTGCGTTCGCTGAGAACCAGCCCGTGACTTCAATCGTGAATGCGATACGTGCCCTCTTGTATAAAGGGTCTGTTGGCAACGACATCTGGATTGCGCTTGCTTGGTGCGTCGGCATCATGGTCATCGCTTACTTCTTCGCCAGTAAAGCATTCAAACGCCAGTTAGGATGAGTACACCATCGGTTCGGTGTCTCGTGGCAACTAAATCTTCCGAAATAAAATATATGTTTGGAAAAGCACGGAAAAAATTATCCGTGCTTTAATTATTTGTCATGTTCTCAGGGTAACGATTGTTGAACAACATAGGTAGAAATGATCAATCTTTTTTAAAAGGAATTTTTATATTATCCGTTAAATAAAGGTTTTTACTTCGCTTTAATCAAACTTTATTCTAAATCTACAATTACATCATAGGTGGAATCTTTATGCCCACAGTTTTTTTAGTTATAAATTTTTCTTCATTTGATCATATCTACACAAATCACTCAGATCGTTATCATACAAATCTTTATATGTTTGAGCTAAATGATAAAAAGGGATATTTAGTAATGAAAGGAATTTCTCCTATTGTACATGCTGATTACCACTTTGGCTTTCATTGGCTAAGTATAAGGGACGTATTGCAAGCTGGATTGATTTTTCAACTTTTAATGTTTGTTACCTGTAAAGGTTTTGATTCCGAACAAGCTGTGAGAAAAGAGCATATTAGAAATATGGTTATCAAGTTACGCCATTGGCATTTCATCAGATATCCCCCTTTTTGCACTAAAGTACCCGTTAGTTTAAGCACATTTGACACTAAATTGTTCCTAAAGTTAACCGATAGTCCTTAATTTGACTGGGCTTGGGATTATGAAATTAGCTCAATTGTATTTATTTTATAAATGTATTGCGCATCCATTCATAAAATTTTTCCTTCTCTTCAAATTGTGGATAATGAGCTGATTTCTCAAAAGCTATAAATTCTTTTTTATCGGCCTCAATCATATCAAAATATTTTTTTGCTGCATTAGAGGAAGTCATATAGTCATATTTACCCATTACAAAATAGCATGGTAATTTTAGTTTTGTTACTAAAGTAGGCAATGGATTTTTTAATACTTCCTTTAACAAAATTTGTTGAGAATAGGCTAACCCATAGTTATAACGGATTACATCTAATAAGTTATATTCACTACTGAATAACATATCTATGTTATTGCCATCGGGGTTATCAATAAGTCTTGAACTCCCACCATATTTCATAACATAATTTCGTGGGGTAAATGTATCACCATTTTTGATTTTTTCAGTTAACCCTTGTAAAGATAAAACATCATCTTTATTGCCAGCATTTTGAGCTTGATTAATAGAGTAGTTCAAACTGTCAATCTCGCTTTCTACTGTATCACTCATTTGTCCAATACCAATATATGCTTCATATTTTTCAGGTGCTTTATAGGCAGCTTGCGTTGCAATATATGTACCATAAGAATGACCAATTAGTATTACCTTTTCTTTGCCAAGACGTTTTGATATATAATCCGTCATAGTCAGTAAGTCCTTCACTAATAAGTCTGATGAAAGATTAGAATAGTCCTCAAAAAAATGATACGATTTTCCACTAGCTCTTTGATCATAATTAACAACCGTAAAACTATTTTCTAATAAGTCTTGGTATTTCTGGGCATATGGTATTTCTGGACATCCAGGTCCTCCATGTACAAAAATAATAACTGGATTATCCTTATCTTTGCCACGTATCATAATTTCATGACTACTTCCATTTATCTCTACTTGTTCTAATGCACTTATACTGTTATGACCTTTTATATGCGAAGTCCATGTAGGGGAAAAAAGTGCAATAGTTAGCAATACTATAATAATTACTCCAATAAATTTTATTAATTTTTTTATATTTTTCATATGACTCCTTTCTGCTTCTCGTATGAAAAATTGGCTTAGTGAACCATCAGTGTTATTTGTTCTTGCAATCTGTTTTTTCTAAGTAAGGAAAGCCCTGTAAGAGAAGCCCCAAATGTAATCATCATTCCAACAGCAAGGATTCCCAAGGACACAATATTGTTAGGAATCAGCCTAGCACAAACAGATAAGAGTGCCCCGATAGTTCCTAACCAGACTAAACCAATCACATTAGTCCAACCTGTTTTTTATTCATGACACATCCACTCTTCTTTTTTACCTAATTATACCATTTAAGAGAAGTGGAATGTCAGTTGATTTCGAATATAATGATTTATAAAAACACATTCCGTATTTTAACCAATTTCCTATACTCCATATGTATAAAAGCTTGCATAAACTAACGGCAAGCTTATGAATTAATGATTAGCCCGCGGTAAACTTATACTTTCATTTTTCATAAGAAGTCATGGAAAATTGTTTAAAAACAAAAGGTTTCCGGCAGCTTTATGCTTAAAAAGTAAGCCGTTTTTTACTTACTATTTTATAGGGGTCACAATACCATTATAGGAAAGGATACAAGTTAATCGTTTCTTTGTATGTTAAGGAAGGATTTTCTGAATAGATGTTTGATCAATTAGGAGATGTTATATTTATCCTTTTTATTCCTAATAGGTTATTTATCGATGTTTTTAACAAATATTAGGTAAATCCCTTTTTTGTTACATGTTAATATAAGTAAAAGGGGTGGATTATAACATGAATAATAAATGTAAAAATTGTGGTTCTACCAATTTAAAAGAAGGAAAAGTTGGATTTGGATACCATGCATATGTTTGTGAAAATATATCTAGTACCATTTTTAAAAGCGGAGTTCGTTCTAAGTTATTAACTACATTTTGTTTAGAATGTGGAGAAGTTCAATCTTTTAAAGTTGAAGAACCACAATTATTTAAAAAATAAATTCAATGTTTAAAACAAATCAAAATAAAACCTCTTTTTATAGCAAAATGAAAAATGGGGGATTGGATATGAGTGAATGTATTGGGAATGAACGGGGAAAAGGACTAGATATAGGTGGTATTGAATTATACTATGAATTGTTAGGGGAACATAATGAAGGTCCAACTCTAGTTTTTGATTCTGGGTATGGAGCTACTTTAGAAAGCTGGAATCCGATTAGAGATGAGGTTTCAAAGTTCTCAAAACTATTTATTTATGATAGAGCTGGTGTTGGAAAAAGTGGAATGGATGACAGACCTCGTCATAGTCAACAAAGTGTTGAGAATTTACGTGTATTACTAAAAAAAGCAGGTGTAAAACCTCCATATGTATTAGTAGGACACTCATTTGGAGGGTTAAACATAAGATTATTTGCAAGTACATATCCAGAGGAAGTTGCAGGAGTAATCCTCTTAGACTCAACTCACGAGGATCAAAATAAAATATTGCCTTATTTATTTACAAAAGAAGTTCAGGAAGCGTATTTTAATCAATTTACTTTAGAAGGTTCTCTTCATGAGGTTGAAGAAAGTTTAGAACAAGTTCGTACTTCTAAATCTTTTGGGAACATTCCACTTATTGTTGTAACGGGTGGTTTGCAGCCTTTTCATACAGTAGAATCTATGGCTGCTTGGATGAGATTCCAAAGAGAGCTTGCTAACTTATCAACTAATAACAAACATATTGTTGTTGAAGATGCTGGGCATGTCATACATGCTGATCAACCACAAGTTGTTGTTGGGGTAATAAGAGATATGTTAAGTATGGTAAAGGATAACAATAAATATTCAGTTCTTTAATAACTTGTTATAACTCTTATTCATGCTGCTGAAAGATTATTACATGCATGAATAAGAGTTTGTTTACATTCATATTAGATACCTCCTTATACTTGATAGGTGGCTTATATAATAGCGAAATATCGAATATTACAGGAAGTACTGTTCATTTGCATAATCAGCGTTATTGGTATTAACAAACTTCATTTAGCCCTAAAGGAAGTATAACTTTGCATAAAATGCAGGTTTATGCTTCCTTTTTTGTTGTACAAGGATATGCTTCCTTAAAGTTTTGGAAATGAATCATTATCAGCTAATGTAAAGTGACATCATTTGTTATAAATATAAACAACAAAAAATTTAAAAGAGGTACTTGAACCTAACACTATGTCAGGTTGTATAGTAATGTTGCCGGCTAAAATAATTCGTACGAAATGAGGGGTTGATTCTGAATAAAAACACTTGGAAAATTGGAGAGTTAGCCAAGCAAACCGGGCTTACGGTACGGATGCGCCATTATTATGACAAAATTGGGTTGTTTTCTCCTTCGCATTCTTCTGATAAGGGACATAGAATCTACACTGAAACGGATATTGCCAAGCTGCAACAAATTATGTCACTTAAGCAGTTAGGTTTTGCTTTAGGTGAAATTAAAGAGATGATGGAAAATCCAAATTTGAATCCGGCCGAAGTTATAAAAGTACAACTAGAAAGTGTAAAAGAGTCGATTCGGATACAAGATCAATTGTGCAGTCGGTTGGAAAGAATATACGAGCTGCTTAACAGTCAACAAGAAGTGAGCGCAGAACAATTTATAAATTTAATTGAGGTGATTAATATGAGTAAAGATAAATATTTTACCCAAGAACAACAGGAAAAGATATTCAAACAGATGGGATTAGAGAAAAGAAAGCAATATGTAAGTGAATGGTCTGAAATAACTGCAAAGATACGCGCGGAATATGAGAAAGGGACACCACCTGAAAACCTAGATGTAACACAATTGGCAAAGCGATGGAATGAATACCTCAATAAGTTGACTTTTAAGGATCCTGAGATATCTAAAGCAGCTGAACGTTATTATAGAGAGAATCCTGAAATAGGAGAGAAATTTGGGATAGATAGCCAGCTTTCTGACTACATCAAGAAGGCTATATCACACAGTTAAATTCATCTTTATCCCGCTATTCGTGGGCAGTAAGACCCCCACCTCAAGGTTCAGAGGGAGGGGGTTATTCACGTAGTTGTTAATTTAGCATAGATGATAAAGAACAGGGTTAATTCTCCCATTATGACAATGTTCGGAACCATTACTATTAAATCAATAATAAAAAAGATGGCTAAAATACCTAAAAATAGCCCTAAGTGATAATATTTCAAACGATGTTTTTCATATCTGTATTGATGAAAAACAATAGAAGTTGCAATGAAATAGAGTAATACAGAACCGAATACAAAATACAAGATAAACAAATAACGAACCTCTTGTAAAAACAGCAACTTAATAGATGCAGCAATCATGCTTAAAGACATTAAAATAAACAAATGACCGTAAATAATGATTTGGCCGGTTGTCTGGATTGATTTATCCACTTTCTTCTCTACATTATCAAAATACTGCCACCACATAGAAATAATAAGAATAAATGAAATAAACGAAAATGAGATTGAATGCCAATCCCCTTTTTGCGGCTGCAGCACAGAAATGGTGCTGACGACTGATTCTCCAAAAAGGATTAATGTTAATAAAGCAAACCGTTCTAATAAATGAGTTGTATTTGGCGGAGCTTTCACCAAATACTTGCGTCCGAAAATAGGTACAATAATATCCACAATAATTCCTGCATATAACAAGGCGTATCGAATCCATGAATCAAAAAAGAGGGAAAAAAATGAGATTATGATTCCAAGCCAAAACCCTCTTCCTAAAAAGCGAGCCACCTTTTTTCGATTACCTTCTTCTATCTTTTGGACAACAAGATATTGGATAGCTGTTAGTGCTCTTAATCCAATATAACCAATCAGAAAGGAGAAATAGTATTGATCGAAATCTACCGATAAGCTGGATGTCATAATAAGAACAAACAACATTTGAAGAATCATAAACATACGTTGATGTAAAAAATCTTGGCCATACCGATTCGTAAACATTGTTTGTCCAGTCCAAGACCACCATATCGGAATAAACATGAGAGCAAACTTTAATAAATATTCTGGGTAAATATATCCCTTTTCAGCATGAACGAGAACTTGAGTGGTAGTTGCAACTGCTGCTACAAATAGGAGGTCATAAAAAAGTTCTAACCATGTAACCTTTTTTTCTTCCATTTTTAGCACCCCTTTCCATGTTTGATAGAGTATAGTATCATGAAAGGTAACTTTGAACAAGGAGGGTAATTGAAATGACTAAAACGATTGGCCTTATGTGCGGCAGTTTAAGAAAAAATTCTTATAATCGAATCATAGCTCAATCATTGACAGATATGAGTGATTCTGTTCAGTTTCGTTGGATCGAGATAAAAGAGCTTCCTCTATTTAACGAAGATTTAGAAGTAGGCGGAGATCCAGAAGAAGTAACATCATTTAAGTCATCTATTCAAGAAGTTGACGGTATTATTATCGTTAGTCCAGAATACAATTCTGGCATTCCGGGTGCGTTAAAAAATGCATTGGACTGGGCGTCAAGACCTTCGAAATCCTCTGTTCTTAGTAGAAAACCAGTTGGCTTAATCGGAGCAACTCCTGGCGGATTAGGTACCGCCTTTGCTCAAATGCAAATCAGACAAATACTAGAAGCCATGCAAGTTCATGTTCTTCCATTTCAAAAAATGCTGATTTCGCAAGTACATGAAAAAATTGATTCCGATCAAAAAGTGCTTACTGACGAAAAAACAAAACGATATCTTCAGCATTATTTACAACAATTTATTCATTGGATTGATCACACTCCTGTTCTAGATTAACAAAAGGGGCAAAATTTTAATGCCCCTATTCTCCTTCTTCATGGAACGTGAGGAACAGAATACGATTTATCTCGCATTAGCGGACGGTAATATTGGTAGAATGATTTCGAACGATTCTTCGCTGTTAAGAGTATGAAGAAATGTATTAGGCCATGGGATGGCGCGTTTTTTTTGCCGCATTACTGAAGGTGTCTTTGCTGAAGAAGTCTTATTTTTCGTGCGTAAAAATTGAAGATTTTTGTTATTTCTTTTTTAATATGCCTAAATATGCATCCCATGGGCCAACGTCTTCTCTGTACCTTTCAGACATAACACGAATGATTTGAGAAATATGTGTTAAATCATGAATAACCCATGTTGAAATTAATTCTCTTACCTTCACTACACCAAATGCAGGATGGTATCCCGTCAATTCAAGATGCGATTCAGAATCAATAAGTGATGTAAGTTTGTTTATGTTGTATTTTCTAATTGTTTTAAACTCAAATAATTTTTTTTCAATAGATTCTTGAGATGTATTGTTTAAGTGGGAAAAGCGATCAAAATGTGGGAAAGATTTACTTTCACCTTCCTGGAGAATAAATTCTAGCCGTGGTATCCAATTGTTTTTCTCTCCTTCAATGAGATGTTCAATCACTTCAGAGACATTCCATGTTCCTTCTCCTTCATTGCAGTACAACCATCCATTAGATAAACCAGATAAAAAATACTCCAATGTTGGTGGTGTGCGATCAAGAATCTCAACAGCTTCATTTAAATTAAAGTTCACATAATTTCCTCCTCTCGCTCATGATACAAAAGTATATTCCAAAAAATTACCTTCATACAATCCTTTAAAAAAGTGGTAAATCATTTACATTATTATACATTAGTTTTTGATGAACATTTATTATAACAATTACTTTAATTTCTTTTTTGATATGGATAGAAAAAGAATAATGAAGTTGTAACTCAAATAATCCTACTAGGGATAGCATCAACAACACGAAATAGCTCTGTTACATGTAATACAGTTAAAAAAGCACCTCAAAAAAGAGGTGCCATTGACGAAAAATTACTTATTGTCTTGTGATATGGCGATTACGAGCAGCGCGTGATTGTAGTAACCTCCATCCTGTTAAAAAGGCACAAACTAAACAGATGAAAGCTGAACCGATAAAAACAATATGCATCCCTTCAAGAAAAATATCTGGACGATTAGGGATGAGCCCTGTAACTCGGTATCCAGCTTTTGCGCTCATAACGCTGAACAAGGTGGTAGTAGCAACGGAAATCCCCACTACCATTCCGATATTTCGAACAAGTGAGTTGACACTTCCTACTACACCGAGCATAGATCTTGGTGCGGTTGACATGACCAATGAATTATTAGGTGATTGGAAAAGCCCGCTTCCAAGTCCGAGCATGGCAACAAGAACTCCTACAAGCGTAATCGAACTTCCGTCATGAAGCGTAGCTAGTCCAAATTGCGCCAGGACCATCACGAGTAAACCAATAAAGGTTAGTAATTCTTGCCCGATTTTATCTGATAATGCTCCGCTTATTGGTGCAACAATTGACATGGTAATCGGGAACAGCATGAGCAAAAATCCAGCACTTAGCGGTGATAGGCCTAAAATACTTTGCGTATAAAATGGAGCGATAATATTAAAACAGAAATTTGCTACGAACACGAGAAAACCAACCAAAATACTTAACGAAAATAAAGAGTTTTTAAATAATGACAGATGCAGCATAGGCTCTGATACTTTGGATTCCACCCACAAAAATATGATAAAGCTAATGAGCCCTACGGCAAAAGTGGTAATAATCCGGATATCAGTGTAGCCAATTTGTTGTCCTAACAAAAGCCCTGAAAAAAATGAAACAATAAAAATTGAGAACAATAAACTTCCTGCAATGTCGAGTTTTACATGTAAAAAGTTAAGATCATTCGGAAAAATTATCCACCCAAAAATAATAGCAATCAGCCCAATGGGAACATTAACCCAGAAAATATAGTTCCAACCAAAAGTAGAAACCAGTAGTCCTCCAAGACTCGGTCCTGCAATAGCTCCGAGAGAAACAAATGTCCCGACAAGACCAAGAGCTTTTCCGCGCTCATTAGCAGGGAAAATATCAGTAACAATTCCTTGGCTGTTGGCCATGGTCATGGAAGCACCAAGGGCCTGAACAATTCGAAAAAGAACAAGCCATGACAAGGAAATGCTAAATCCACATAAAAGAGAACCGATTACAAAAATGACTGTTCCAATTTTAAATATTTTAATTTTACCAAACATATCTCCTAATTTGCCAAAGAACAAAATAAGCGTACAAATAGCAATTAAATAGCTGCTAACCACCCATTCCGTTTTGGCAATCGACAATTGAAAGTATTTAGAAATATCCGGAAGAGCAATATTCACAATACTTGAATCAAGCGTGGCCATAAAAACAAACAAATTGAGAATGATCAAAATAGTCCAGCGTTTTTGCTGAACATAGGGATCTTCTTGGAAAGTTTTTGTTTGAGAGTTCAAGGGTAACACCTCATTAATAGCAATAGTTGCGCAAATATTGCTGATTAAAATTTTTTAAGGAGTGCTAGAAAGGAACCATGAATATAGATAGAAAACTGATTGGCAAGGAAACATAGCTTACAACCATTTTAATAAAATTTGTTAAAGACTTTTGAATAGAACAACCTCTCATTCAGTGATATAGAATGATTACTATATGGGGTCCCGCCAACATTTCGTTGTTATCTTAACTAGAATTAGATTTTCTCAACATAACTTCTGTTACCTATATGATAAAATAAATTATACAGTTCCCTTTAAGCTGTTTTTTCAATAACCAAGTACGCGATGGAAAACTCTCTGATATGAGAGTTTATTTTTTTGCTTATTCATAATAACTCCTTTTGAATGTAATATATATATTTTTGCTATGTCAGTACATCAATATACGCTCCAAAAAGCGTGGTGCTATATGTTTAGCTGTTAATTTGTCCATTATAATGTATTGGTGGAAATTTTATGTTTTAAATTACATTTTGTTATGATAGGAAGCATAACTTTGCATAGAATGCAGGTGTATGCTTTTAAAGTACAGCATACCCAGTTTAAAATCTTTAAATTTATATAATCAAATTAAAAATCTTTTATTCCTTTAAGAAAAACTTAAGAAATTTTTCCATTTTTTATTAAGAAACGATCTCTATACTTAGAGATGTCTTCAATAAAGTACATTTATTCTTATTGAAATTTTAAAGGTTTAAAAGAAGGAGAAATAAAGATGAAAAAAATATTACTTGGAATCATAGGTCTAATTATTGGATTGGGAGCATTCATGATTGTTGGAACTGGAAATGCTGATGAAAATATAGATAGATTAAACCCGTTTGTCAAAGAAAAAGTTGTGTATGTTCTTACTAAAGGTGAAGGAAAGCCTGATCCTGGTTACCCTGGTAGATATATGTACATATTAAATGGAGTTGACGAATCAGGACAAGAAGGAGAAGTTAAAGTAGGAACTGCTGCTAAAGACGAGTTTCAAGAAAACACTTATTTAAAACTTCGTGCAAAAGGAAAATATGTTTTCGAATTTAAGGAAGTACAAGAAAAAGATGTTCCTGAAAAGGCAAAGGAAAAACTTAAGAAATAACAGGAAAGAAGATGCTTTTAGGATCGCACTCAATTGTCATCAAGCTAATCAAGATATATAAAACAAAACCCGAAACCGATTTATTAGGTTTCGGGTTTTATTTATCCCGCTATTTGTGGAGAGTAAGACCCCCACTTCAAGATTGAGAGAGAATCAATAAAGATAGGTGGGGGCTGATTAAAGTTGTAAGGAAGAGCTGTTAGTTAAACAATTGTACAATTCATATTTCGATAATTATGTATAGTAATTAATGAATTGTCACCTTTTGTATCGTGAAGCGGTTTTGCTATAATGTATTAGCATAATTTATATATAGAGAGGGGTGCTAGATGAAATGCAAAGATCTAAAATCGATTATCATATCGCTAATATTTTACAGTGGATATTAAATATAGCTCTTATTATATTATCCCTTGTTCTATCTATCTTTTTAATCAATGAAACATTCACATTTATACAATACGTGTTTTCATCAAAAAAATACACACCGTATAAATTAGTAGAAAGTATTATTGTTTACTTTTTATATTTTGAGTTTATTGCATTGATTATTAAATATTTCAAATCGAATTATCACTTTCCGCTGCGTTATTTTATCTACATAGGAATTACGGCCCTAATTCGATTAATTATTGTTTCTCATGAAGAACCATTTGAAACATTATTGTATGCAGGCTCTATTCTCATTTTAGTTGTGGCTTTATATCTCTCTAATATAAGGGATTTGAAGAAAGATTAATTTATCCCGCTATTCGCGGGCAGTAAGACCCTCATCTCAAGATTCAGAGAGAATCGAGATGGGGGTCTTTTCGTTAGGTGTGATAACATTAAATAAAGCGAAGAGTCCTATTATAAATAGGACTCTTCGCTTTACGTATAGTTGGTTGGTTTTTCTAGAAACCGAATCCGCCTCCAAAACAGCTACATCCAATTATAATTAACAGGATGAATAACACAATTAATAAGGCGAACCCGCCACCGAAACCACCACAACCAGCAAAACCCATATGAACTCCTCCTTCATAAATAAGGGGATAAAACAGTGGGAACATACTTGCTTACGGCAGATTCAAATTCAGTATATGTTATAAGCATATGTACAGTGCAAGTCCTCAAGGTGAAGTTATTTTTCTTTTCGGTTATTGCTGAAGTTCTTTCGAAGCAAGCTGATATCCCCTATTGCGTGAATAATCAATGGGAGGAAAGACTTTCATAATTTCTATCTTGAACTAAGCGGCTGGATCGAACTAAGAACCCGGTGACAATTCAGATTCCTGAATTTGAGTTTGGTAATGTTTTCCTTGTTTAAATGGTAGCTCAACACGTATGAAAAATATTCTATTTTAGGGAATGCTAATACAAGCTTTGTTAGCAACTATCTGGGTTCCATATATAATTTACAAATTAGAGAAAAACAGGAGGAAGGTAACATGCATGAAATCTTTATGTCAACTTTAGCAGGATTAATTGTAGGAGTAATATTTACTTTATTAAAACTTCCGATTCCTGCACCCCCAGTTTTCTCAGCAATCATGGGAATCATTGGTGTATGGGGCGGGATGAAGTTAGTTCAATTATTTTGGGGTTAGCATAAAAGGAAGCGGGTTTATGCTTCCTTTTTTTGTTATGTCCGGGTAGGGTTGTCAATAAAAGAAGACTATGGCAGTATATAAAAGTATATATAGCGAGTGGAGGAAATAAACTTATGTCAACTTTACCAAATTGCCCAAAATGTAATTCAGAATACACTTACGAAGATGGAGTCCTTTTTGTTTGTCCAGAATGTGCGCATGAGTGGAGTTCAGAAACGGAAAGTAGTGAAGATGAAAAGGTTATTAAAGATGCAAACGGAAATGTGTTAAACGATGGTGATTCTGTAACAGTAATCAAAGACCTTAAAGTAAAAGGAACTTCACTAGTCGTAAAGATCGGTACAAAAGTAAAAAATATTCGTTTAGTTGATGGCGACCATGACATTGATTGCAAAATTGATGGTTTTGGACCTATGAAATTAAAATCGGAATTTGTTAAAAAGGCATAAATAAAGTATTTTTAGAAACTAAAAAGGATTACCTTGTATGTTTATAAGAGGTAATCCTTTTTAATCTATTTTCTTTTTTATCATGTTGTTGAAATGAATGAAAATCGAAGAATAAAAGTTTGTAAACATCGCAGTGTCTAACTCCTTTAAGCGGTTGTTAAAAATAAGTGCTATTACATGAAAACTTGCTGAACGACTTTTATAAAAGCAGCAATACTAGATAATAATACAAAACCGCCTAAGCAAGAACCAGTAACGATTTGGGTGAATAATAAATTTTTATTTTCGTTCATAAGAATCCGCTCCTTTATCGTATTCTCTAGGTTTAGTGTTAGCTTACATGAATTTAAGAAGCGGAAACATCGAATTGCCTAACAAAAATCTTACATTATTGTAAGAATTCTTGTGTTTGGAAAAAACGCTACTTTATTGAGAGAATAGTGTTTTTTGTTTATTAGCTTGATGGTCAAATAAAAACGTACTTGTAAGAAATTCAACGTTCTTGATTCATCATATAATGTAATTGTACTAGAATGCATCGTCTAGATGGAGGAGGTCAAATATATGAAATCAAAGGCCGTTTTATGGATTTTAGCGGCTGTTATGATCTTCGCGTTTGGTTTGTTAGTTAGATATATACATACAGATGTAATTACAAATGATCACATTTTAGGATCCCTAGGGTATACTATAGCTTTTAGTCTTGTTTATTTTATCGGTTTCAAATTAAAGAAAAAGTAAAAAACTATAATTCCTTCAAAAACAAAATAAACTTCTCCAAACTTTGTGACCTTCGTTTGCCGCGTTTCATAATAAAATTGATCTTAATTTTGTCTGGTAGTTTCTCGTGATGAATAGTCTTCATTTCTGCAACATCTACTGGTAGGATGCTTATCCCAAGTCCTGCATGAACAGCTTGGAGAATGGATTCAAGGGAATCAAATTCTATAATATTTGGTTGTTTCCAATTCTGTTCCTCTGCAAAATCTAACAGTTTATTTCTATATATACAGCTGGGATCACTATTGATAAGCAGCGTTGGATGATGGTGCTGTTCAATTGGAGAAGTGAGTGCGATGTTTTCAAAATAACTGTAAACATTTTCGAACTGTGAATCGTTATATGTACCGTTTATAAAAATTCCATCAACCTCTCCGTAAGAAAGCATTTCTTGTAATTTTAGCTTACTGTTTGTTTTTATTTTTAAATCAATGTTTGTATTTGCCTGCAAAAAAGAAGAGAAGAGCCACGGAACTTTCACGGCAGAAATCGTTTGGGGTGCTCCGATGATTAAAGATTCCCTCCACTTTTTTGGGTTTATTTTTGTTTTTGCTTCATCCATTAACAGCATAATTTGATTTGTATAATCTAATAAAATTTTTCCGTCTTCAGTTAATGTTACTCCTCTGTTATTACGTATGAATAATTGAACGCCTAGTTCCTCTTCTAAACTTTTTATGCGCTGGCTTATATTTGGCTGCACATATCCGAGTTTTTCAGCAGCTCTAGATATAGATTGCAATTCGGCAACGTGTTTAAAAATCCATAAATCGTGACTTTCCAAAAATACATCCCTCCACTGATATCATTTTAAATGATATCACCTTCATTATTCCGTATTATACCTTTCGTATGAGCGAAGATACAATTATAACAAATAGGAAAAGAAGAGGAGAAGGAGCAATGGAGATAAAAGATAAGGTGGTTATTATAACAGGCGGCGGTACTGGTATCGGAAAGGCTACGGCTTTGAAATTGGCAGGTGCAGGAGCGAAGATTGTAATTAATTACAGCCGTTCGGAAAAAGAAGCAGTAGAAACAAGGGATGAAATTGTACAACGCGGAGGTACAGCGCTCGTCCTAAAAGCTAATGTAGCGATAGAAAAAGAAGTTGAGGACATGGTGCTGCAAACTGTGAAATCTTTTGGGACAGTAGATTGTTTAGTGAATAATGCAAGTATAACAGCGCAAATATCGATGGATGATTTACAGTCTGTAACGGATGAAGTGTGGGATTCTCTTTTTAACGTAAATGTGAAAGGGATGTTTCATTGTGTAAAGGCTGTTGTTCCTTATATGAAGAAACAAGGATCGGGTGCTATCGTGAACGTAGGCAGTGTTGCCGGAATAACGGGACTAGGTTCATCTGTACCGTATGCAGCAACAAAAGGAGCTATTCACACGATGACGAAATCGTTAGCACTTGCACTTGCACCTGAGATTAGGGTGAATAGTATCGCCCCTGGTGCAGTTCATACGAGATGGTGGGCTGACAATGAAGAGAAGATGCATCAACTTGCGGGAAACATACCGCTGAAAAGAATTTCAACACCTGATGAGATTGCAGGGGCGATCTTGTTTCAATTGACTCAAGAGTCTATTACAGGACAGATATTTACAATTGATAACGGACAGACGCTTTGAAGTTGTAGTTTATAATGAAAAACATCCTCTTACTTCATGTATAAGAGGATGTTTTTCATTATAGATGTTCCTAACATTCACGTTACAAAGCGGAACATTGAAATTCGTATGTGTATTTTCAATTTTGTTGTTTCAGTTTCTCGTTTAAAATATTGTCCTCTAAGACAGCAAATTTATCACCATATACTTTCGTAATATGTCTTTCTCCCCATGTGCATAGAGAGTCTAAAATATCTTGTAAGCTCCATCCATATTCACTTAGTTCATATTCCACCTTTGGCGGCACTTGATTGTAAACGATGCGATTGATGACGCCATCTTCTTCTAACTCACGTAATTGCTGCGTTAACATTTTCTGTGTAATGTTTGGCATAAGACGTTTCAATTCACTTGTGCGTTTTTTACCATGAGTAAGATGACAAAGAATCACACATTTCCACTTTCCTCCTATTACTTCGAGTGTTGCTTCTACGGAAATATTGTACTTTTTTTTCTCCATGTTCTGCCTCCTAATTAATAGGTACTTTTTGGTGCCTATATAACTTTTTAGTATCTATATTACTTAAAAGTACGTACTTTTCTTTATTTCTCCTATACTCCATAATAACATTTGCCGGCGAATTCTTACCATATAGTTTTTATCCCGCATTAACGGGCAGTAAGACCCCCACTTCAAGATGCAGAGAAAAACGAAGAGGATAGGTGGGGGGTAACTGCCCGTAAAAGCCCGATTGGTTCAACTAACCATCCGTGGGGGATGGAGGTTTCACTTTATATAGTTTGTTTAGATGAGATAGAACGATACAAGGATACAACGATACAACAAGAAAATGAGGAGGAGGAAGAATGAATTTAGATAAAAAACGAAGTACATTGGCACTATTGGCATTAGCTGTAAGTGCTTTTGCAATCGGAACAACAGAGTTTATTAGTGTAGGATTATTACCACTTATTGCGCAAGATTTAAACGTTACTGTTACAACAGCGGGATTAACTGTTTCTTTATATGCTTTAGGGGTGACATTTGGAGCGCCTATCTTAACTTCCTTAACATCCAGTATGTCGCGTAAATCCTTATTACTTTGGATTATGATTGTCTTTATTGTTGGAAATAGCATTGCTGCAAGTGCAACAAGTATCAGTTTGTTACTAGTTGCTCGTGTTGTTTCAGCGTTTTCACATGGTGTATTTATGTCAATAGGCTCTACGATTGCCGCTGAGTTAGTTCCAGAAAATCGCCGAGCAAGTGCGATTGCGATTATGTTCACAGGACTCACAGTAGCAACTATTACAGGTGTCCCAATCGGTACATTTATTGGACAACAATTTGGCTGGAGGGCTTCTTTTATAGTGATTGTTGTAGTAGGTATCATTGCTTTCATTGCAAACAGTATTCTTGTTCCATCTAATTTGCGAAAAGGGAATCAAACAACATTTCGTGATCAAATTACTTTGATTACAAACGGTCGTTTACTTCTTTTATTCATTATTACAGCTTTAGGTTATGGGGGTACATTCGTTGTCTTTACGTATTTATCTCCATTATTACAAGAGATAACCGGGTTTAAGGCAGGGGCTGTTACTATTATTTTACTCGTTTATGGAGTAGCAATTGCAATCGGTAACGTTATTGGCGGTAAAGTAGCGAACCGGAATCCGATTCGTGCATTATTCTATATGTTTATTGTACAAGCGGTTGTGCTCTTTATTTTAACGTTCACAGCTCCATTTAAGATAGCTGGTCTTATTACAATCATTTTAATGGGATTATTAGCGTTTATGAATGTACCAGGATTACAAGTATATGTCGTGATGTTAGCTGAACGTTTTGTGCCGAGTGCAGTAGATGTGGCATCTGCAATTAATATTGCTGCATTTAATGCTGGAATTGCTATTGGTTCTTATTTAGGTGGTGTAATTACAGATTCGATTGGGCTCATTTATACGCCTTGGATTGGAGCATTAATGGTTTTAGGAGCTGTGATTTTAACAGGGTGGAGCAAAACGCTGGAACAAAACGATCAAAAACGTGCAGCATAGAAAATTTTCTTTCATAATTAGGAGGCTTATTTATAATGATAAAACATTTACAAGATAAAACAACTTTGCATAACGGTGTAAAAATGCCTTGGTTTGGCATTGGAGTATTTAAAGTAGAAGAAGGTCCTGAGTTAGTGAATGCTGTAAAAACAGCGATTACACATGGCTACCGCAGTATTGATACAGCAGCGATTTATGGAAATGAAGAAGGAGTTGGACAAGGGATTCGTGAAGGAATACAACAAGCGGATATTTCTAGAGAAGATATATTCGTGACATCAAAAGTTTGGAATGCAGATTTAGGATATGAGTCCACAATTGCTGCTTATGAGACAAGTTTAGATAAACTTGGACTAGAGTATTTAGATTTATACTTGATTCATTGGCCTGTGGAAGGGAAATATAAAGAGGCGTGGAGAGCATTAGAGACCCTTTATAAGGAAGGACGAGTAAAAGCGATTGGAGTAAGTAATTTTCAAATCCATCATCTTGAAGACTTAATGAAAGATGCAGAGATTAAACCAATGGTGAACCAAGTAGAGTACCATCCGCGCTTAACGCAAAAAGAGCTGCAAGCATTTTGTCAGGAACATAACATTCAGTTAGAAGCTTGGTCTCCATTAATGCAAGGACAATTACTTAATCATGAAGTTCTTCAAGAAATTGCTAACAACTATAACAAATCTGTTGCACAGGTCATTTTACGCTGGGATTTACAAAATGGCGTTATAACCATCCCGAAATCTACAAAAGAGCATCGAATTGTTGAAAATGCAGATGTATTTGATTTTGAGTTAAAGGAAGAAGATATGAAACGCATTGATGATTTGAATGAGGATCATCGTGTTGGTCCAGATCCTGATAATTTTGATTTTTAATGTAATGAACTATTAGGAGTTATCTGTGTCACTTTTGCTCATGTTAAGCATCTAAGGGGATACATGAAGAACCCGCACTTCAAGATTGCAAAGAGATAAGTGCGGGAGTTTTCATAATATGATAATTGAGTTATTGTCTAGTTCTCATTTACATCATCAGCTATAATATGGTTTAGAAAGGATGATTTCTATGGAACAGCGCTCGCTCGTCCTGCTTGGTTTGCTTATGAGCCAAAGTCAGCATGGATATCAAATTAATGAATTTATTGAAAGAAATTTAAGTACAGTTACAGATATGAAAAAGCCTACTGCTTATGCAACTTTAGATAAACTTCATAAAAAGGGATACATTGATGTTCAATTGGAGCAAGAAGGAAACAGACCATCCCGCAAAGTATATTCTATTAATGAAAATGGTAAGCAATATTTTTACAAATTGTTATTGGACAACTTATCATCAGCCGAGAGTGTTAACTATCAAGGTGATATAGGATTGATGTTTATTGACTTTCTTCCATTAGAAAAATCGTTGCCTGCTCTAGAGGAACGATTAAATAAAAATAGGAAGTTCATTCATATGTTTAAACAAACTCCAGCTCATGAGATGAGGATTGGAGTCAATCTGGCAATAGAGCATAAAATAACAATGTTAGAAGCAGAAATTGCATTTCTTGAAAAAGCGATTCAAACGCTTAGTTCTAAAATTTAAATGCTCTAAAGGCAATGGAACCTCTGTATAGCAGGTTCTTTTTTGCTATCCCGCATTAACGGGCAGTAAGACCTCCACCTCAAGAATTGGAGAGAGGCATTGTCCAGCTCTAGCTGCTAGAATCTCCGGTCGTTTCGCCCCCTCGGACGAGGCAAAAAGCGCCTCTCTGTCGGGTGCTCCAACGTCCTGCGATTCTGAGCGAGCCGCTTCCGCTTTTCTTAAGAAGATAGGTGGGGGATAACTGCCCGTAAAAGCCCGATTGGTTCAACTAACCTTTCATGAAAAAAGCATTCATGAAAGGAAGTTTCACTTTATTTATGTGAGTGTTTTTGCTGCATATCCCGTTGCTAAATATGACGATATAATTTATAGTCATGTTCTTATTAGTCACAGTTGACTAATAAGAATGTTGTGTATATAATAACCTTAATTAGTCACGTGTGACTAATTATTTTAAAACTAAAGGGGTGACTTACATTATTTCTCGTACTGTCATGGACAGTCATTCTATTATTCTAGTAGATAAATTGAAAGTAAGCCTTGATATTCAGAGAGTCTATGAAGTCGTCCAACTATCGTAAAAGAAGTAAATTTTAGAAATCAAGTAACCATTATGGTAACGCATGCTTGAATACTGTGACAAAGTCTACCGAATGAAAGACGGTAAACTAGAGTAAGCTAAGTGTTATTTACCAAGAAAGTAGAAACAGAGATCATTCTAGCATTAGGATTAATGAAAAAAGTATATATGTAATGTAGATATTCAATTCAAAGAAGTTTTTCCAAACTTTAAGGAGGTTTTTGAAGATGATCGTTGTTACAAACAGAATTAAAACAAAAGTAGGATTTGCAGAAAAGATGGCTCCAGCATTTACTCGCCCAGGTGCACTACAAAAAATGGAAGGCTTTGTGAAAGTTGAAGTTTTAATTACACAAAACTTACCTGAGCATGATGAAATCAGTGTAAACACGTACTGGGAAAGCATGGACAGCTTTACGAACTGGAGAAATAGTGATGCTTTTAAAGAATCACATAAAAGACCAGAGCCAGGTTCTCACGAAGCACAGCAAGAATCACCGATTTTAGGTAACCAAATTATTGTTGCAGAAGTTGCAGGTGTAATGGAGGCAATTTCTGAGTAAATATGTTTTTTTATAGGAATGGATGTATCCGTTCCTATTCTATTATTTAAATGTGTGTCCCAAAACGAAAAAGTAGTATCTTTTTCGTTTTGGGACATTTTCATTTTCTTAAGAAAATCTTAAGAAACCTCCTCGCTATTTGTTAAGAAACAATATTTATACTTAGAGTCATCTTACACAATAGTGATTAAGCGAGGAGATATTTTATGCAATTCATTACATTCTTAACTGAATTTATTAAGCACCCGAAAAACACTGGGGCGATTGCTCCGAGCTCGAAAATATTAGCGAAAAAAATGGTGGATGCTATCAACTTTGAAGAAGCGAAATATATTGTCGAATTAGGACCTGGAACAGGATCTTTTACAAAAGAAATAATGAAGAGAAAAAAGAAACATACCAAATTGATTCTTATTGAAATTAATGAAGTGTTTTTCAAAGATCTACAGAAACAGTTTGAGGATGATCCAAGCGTTTTTGTTGTACATGGATCGGCTGAAAATATTCAAACGTACATCAAAGAGCTAAATATAGAAAAAATCGACTATGTATTATCTGGATTACCGTTTACTTCTTTACCGGTGGAAGTATCATTGCGTATTTTAAGCAATGTTATGGAAGCATTACAAGAGAATGGTGAATTCATCACATTTCAATATTCGCTTGTAAAGAAAGCATTTATCCAGAAGTTCTTTCCAGCGATATCACTTAAAAAGGTATGGTTCAATTTCCCGCCAGCTTATGTGTTTTGTTGCGGAAAAGAATAAGGGAGGACTGTAGCGAATGGACTTACATGAATTGTTATTATATATTCAACATTACGGTTACGGTGCCTTGTTTTTTTGTTTATGGTTAGGGATTATTGGGATGCCAATTCCTGATGAAATGGTTGTGATGAGCGGTGGATTTGTTTCATCGATGGGTATATTAAAACCAATTCCAGCTTTTATACTAACGTATTTGGGTGTTGTGTCAGGGCTATCTTTAGGATATATACTTGGGAAAATGTTTGGCTCGAAAATTCTTGATAGAATTATGAAAAAGAAGAAGATGAAGTATCTTTTAAAATCACAAGAACTACTGAATAGATACGGACGTTATGCATTGGTAACAAGCTATTTCATACCAGTAGTGAGACATATTGTTCCTTATTTAGTTGGAATCAATAATATGCCATTTAAAACGTATGCCAAGTACTCATACGTTACAGGATTTGTTTGGACATTGTTATACTTTATAATTGGATTTATCTTTGGAGGAAACATAGAGCGTATTGTAGAACTCACAACTAAGTATGGCGTGTTTTTTGGAGTAGTTATTGCGATTGCATTTGGTACTTCTTATTTATATAGACAGCGAAAAGAACAGATAGTTGTAGGTAAAGAATCGAAGGAATCTAAAGATTTGATAGGCTGAAAATGTTGGAGGGGCTATTGTGAGCAAAGAAACAATACTTGTCGTAGATGATGAAAAAGAAATTAGGGACCTCATTACCATTTATTTGAAAAATGAGGGGTATGAAGTATTACAGGCTGGGGATGGTGCAGAGGGATTAGAGCTAGTAAAGAAACATCAAGTGCACTTAGTCGTATTAGATATTATGATGCCGAAAGTAGATGGTATTCATATGTGTATGAAAGTACGGGAAATAGCTGAGATGCCGATTATTATGTTATCTGCAAAAACACAAGACATGGACAAGATTTTAGGATTAACAACTGGTGCAGATGATTATGTAACAAAGCCTTTTAATCCATTAGAATTAATTGCACGAATTAAATCGCAGCTTCGCAGATATATGAAAATGAGCGGAGGCTTTATACAAAATGAAAATGAAATTGAAATCGGGGATATGAAAATGAATGTTGCAACACATGAGGTGATTGTTGCAGAGGAAGAAGTGAAATTGACACCGAGGGAATTTTCGATTTTAGAGTTACTTGCCAGAAATCGCGGGATAGTATTTAGTGCGGATCAAATTTATGAGCGAATATGGAATGAACAGCCTTTTCAATCTGATAACACTGTAATGGTACATATTCGGAATATCCGTGAGAAGACGGAAGAAAATCCAAGGAAACCTCGTTATATAAAAACAGTGTGGGGAGTGGGTTATAAGATTGAGAAAGATATTTAAACCATTTTATTATGTGAATAAAAAAATAATAGGGTTAATAAACAAAGTTTTAAATCATCATGTTCGCCGAAGTATTAGAATTCAATTAATTACTACGTTTATTTTTTGTGCATTGTTAGGTTTTTTTGTAACAAGATTATCCGCTCCATTTTTTGAAAGGGCTAATCAACATGCAGAAATTGATTATAGAAGTGGTATGGAGCAAATTAATGACGAAGCAAAGCGCACAGCAGAGACCATAGTGAGAGAAAATACAGTAGATGCGTTGCAAAGCATGATTGATATGGAAAACCAAAAAGCTGAACATAGTCAGCATGCTTTAAAAGTACTAGTTACGGATGAAACAGGTAAGGTTTTGTATAAAACAAAACAAGCACAGGAAGAACAAATCAACCTGCATGATACCATTCGCAATGTGATGTCCTTTGCTATTAACCGTCCAATTGATAATAGTGGTTCAAGAGAAATTGAGGACTTGCATAAAGAATTTATCACTTTTTACCCAGTTACAATTGAAGGTAAAAATTTATATATGTTCGTGAGCGGCATTCCAAGAGGAGATGTTATATATAACACGACAGAAGGACCTTTTCCATTTCTTATTGGCGTTATTGTATTCATTTTTTCTTTCTTCTATATAACGAAGCGAAAGATGAAACAGATTGAAGCGATGGCGCAAGGGGTGAAAGAAATCGCGAAAGGAAACTTAGCATATCGAATTGAGGAAAAGGGACAAGATGAACTGGCTTTATTAACAGAAAATATTAATCATATGGCAGAAGAGATTAGGATGAATATTGAAAAAGAACGGAAAATTGAAAAGCAAAAAAGTGAATTGATTACAAATGTATCACACGATTTGCGAACACCGCTTACTTCTATTATGGGATATCTACGTTTACTTAGAGATGCCAAATATGAAAATAAAGAACAATATGATGAGTATGTAAGAATCGCATTTTCAAAGTCAGAGCAGTTAAAGAATTTAATAGAAGATTTATTTGAGTACACAAAGCTAACAAATGAGAAAATCACATTAGAAAAGCAAGAAGTATGTGTAAACGAACTTCTTGATCAATTAATCGAAGAACTTGTACCACAAGCAGAAGAACATCATCTTTCGTTTGTGAAAGAATTTCCTGAAGAACGTCTATACGCTGCCTTGGATTCGGAAAAAATCGTCCGTGTGTTTGATAACTTATTGATGAATGCAATTAAGTATAGTAAAGATGAGGGAGAAATTGCAGTTTCACTTCAAAAGCAGCGGCGTAACATTTGCATTTCTGTTGCGAATCATAGTGAAGAATTTACAAAAGAAGAGCTTGAGAACGTATTTGAACGCTTTTATAAAAAGGATCAATCGAGAAGTAGGGTCTCAGAAGGGTCGGGACTTGGTCTTGCAATTGCGAAAAGTATTGTTGAGATGCAGGGCGGAGAAATTCGAGCAGAATATGAGAATGGAATAGTTCGGTTTATTATTGTATTGCCGGTTGTAGCGGAAACATAATTGTTCTTCGTATCAATTGATGGAAAACCATCATGAATCGGATGATTATAAAAAAGAAAAGCACCTCAACTTCCAATGAGATGCTTTTTCTTACATATATTTACACACGCACAGCCGTACCGCTTACAGCAACCATTAACATCCCGTCGCGAACAACCTCGTAGTCTACATCGATACCGACAATTGCATTTGCGCCTTTTTGCTTCGCAAGACTTTTCATTTCTTCCATTGCAATATCACGTGCTTCTTTCAATTTACTTTCATATGCACCAGAACGGCCGCCGACAACGTCGCGAACAGAAGCGAATATGTCACGTACAATATTTGCTCCCATAATTGCTTCACCGTTTACGATATCAATATACTCAATAATTTCTTTTCCTTGAATAACAGAAGTTGTTGTTACGATCATTACCGACACTCTCCTATAATCTCTAAAAATTTGTGATTGTTTTTATGCTTTTATTATTACATTGAAACAGTAAAGTAACTATCTAATTCTCTTACATAAAGGTGACAGTTTCGTAAGGTTTCATTTTATTCTGATGAAAAAACGTCTCAAGTTTTCTTGAGGCGTTTTCTTGTATAGTAATGTAGAAATAAAAAAATATAAATTTTTGAAACCAAAACATTCCATATTCTATCTAATAAGTGGAAGGAGGGATAAGATGGATGAAATAAAATTAGTGAAAAAAGCGAAAAAAGGTGATGCTGCAGCGTTTGAACAGCTCATTAACCTCCATCAGGACCAATTATATCGAACTGCTTATATGTATGTGCAAAACAAAGAAGATGCATTAGATATCGTACAAGAAACAGTTTATAAAGCGTACTTATCCTTAAATCAATTACAGCAACCCAACTTTTTTCTGACGTGGTTGACGCGTATTTTAATGCATAATGCTTATCAGTTGTTGAATGAGAAGAAGAAGGTTCAAAAATTAGAAGATAGCAGGGAATCTGCTGCTTACGGAGACGAACGGAACAAGGTAAACCAAATTGAGCAAAACATTGATTTACAAGTAGCGATTGGACAATTAAATGAAAATTATCAAACCGTAATTATTTTACATTATTATTATGATCTTCCGATAAACCAAATTGCTTGGCATATGCATGTACCTGAAGGAACCGTCAAAACGTATTTACATAGAGCGAGAAAATCATTAAAGAAATTATTAGGAGGGAGTGATGAGAATTGGATAAACAGTGGTTTAATGATGAAATAAACAAAATCGAAGTTCCTCGGGAAGAATTACATATTGCTATAACAAAAGGTATGAATAGGGCCCAACAAGAAAAACCAGTAAAAAGAAAAGATAAACGAAGAAAGATTGCATGGTTAGCTGCAGCATCAGTATGTATGTGTGTACTAGGTTCAGGATTTGTTTTTCCGCAAATGAATCGTGTATTAGCAGAAGTTCCGCTTATAGGGAAAGTGTATGATTATTTTCATGATACGATGGGACAAGACCTCACAGAAAGTAAACTTATAACAGAATTGAATCAACAAGCAGTGAGCAATGGTGTTAGTGTAACGATGAAAAGCGTTTATTATGATGGCGGTCGGATTAGTATCATATTTAAAGTGGATAATCCTGAAAAAGTAAAGATGGGAAAGACTTTTGCTAATGAGTTTGATTATAATTTTAAACTTGTTGATGGGAGTCGGAAATGGCAGAGTTCCGCTTCATGGATTGGGAGGAGAACGGAAAATGGCTGGCTGGGTAATATCCGTATTAATTATCCAGAAAAAGAATTACCCCCAAATACAACGTTGCCAATTACGATTACATCTATTGGCGAAACAAAAGGGTTCTGGAAATTTGATATCCCTGTGAAGCAATTAGAGAATAAAAAGATTAACTTGCAGCAGTCCATTAGCAGTGAGGATCAGCAGCATACATTTCACTTTGAAAATATTACAATTGGTAAAGGAGCAACGACGATTGACTACAAAGCGATTTATCCGCTTGCAGGAGAGAACGACTTAGCACAAATTCGCAAAATAACAGATGACAAAGGAAAAGAAATTCATTTGTCCAGTTCAGGAATTAAATTTGGCAGAGAAAAAGTAGGTGATCATGTAGAATCTGAAGAACGTTCTATTTTCGGAAAAATTCCTGATGGTGCAGAATTTATTACATTATATCCTCTTGTTCTTTTATCTGAAAAACCAGCAATTGTGAAATTGGATGAAAAAACACCATTTGAAATTAAGAGTACACGTAGTGATTTCAAAATTAGTGTGAATAAAATTCAACATAAGAACAGCCGATTAATCGTGCAGTACACACTTCAAAATGTGGATACAAAGCGTATATCTATGGATGAGTTAATGAATCGTGGTGAAGTTATGAATGTAATGGATTCTGCGTATATAGATAAGGAATTTGCACCGATTGGTCATATTGTAAAGGGAAGCACGGTGAAAGTGTTAGATAAGGAAAAACTGCAATTTCAAGCAACGTTCCAATTGGACGGAAAATATGGCGTGAAAAATTTCAGCTTAAAGGATTATGTATTAGAAGTGGATATGTCATCGTATCACCCTGAGAAAACATTGCCGCCAGTTCAGATTAAATTAAAGTAAAACGATCCTTCATGATTTTACGTGCAATTGGTTATAGTAACAAAGGAACGATAATCAAGGAGGCTACATTAGTGGACAACAGTAGTAACTTTTTAGAGAAATTGCACGATACACAGGAGAAAGCTGAAAGAAATAAAAAGCGCCAAGGTAACGGGAATCCAGGCAAAAAAAAGCCGAATAAAACACATAAATAATTACGAAAAGTTTATGAAAAACACCTCCGTATTGAGGAGGTGTTTTTTCTTTGTTTTTAATTTCTTTTTTCTTTCTGAATTTTATCCCGCTACTTTAGGGCAGTAAGACTCCCACCTTAAGGTTTCGAGAAAACAAAGAAGATAGGTGGGAGACAACTGCTGGCATGCGCCCGATTGGTGAGAGCTTTTCATCCCCCCACTGATGGAAGTTTCACTTTATGTGCAGCGCTTAGTGTTTGTTTTTCTACTGCGAATATATAGCAAAACGAAAAGTGCGAGAACGAGTAATACAACTACTAAGATAAAAGCGTAACGGTGAATAGAATGACCGATCAGATGCCAATCTTTCCCGAATACCATTCCTAATTTAATAAAAGTGAAACTCCATATGAGTGCTCCCGTGTAAGCGTAAAGGCAAAATTTTCGAAAGCTCAAACGGGAGATACCAGTTAAATAGGCAGTAACATGCCGAACTCCCGGAATAAAGTAACCAAAAACCAATAAAGGTGGACCAATTTTTTGAAAGAGCTTTTGTGTCCGGGCAATTTTATTTTCTGTAATGTGCAGTTTAGGGCCAAATTTCCTTAAGAAGGGAAGTCCAAGTGTTTTTCCTAATATGTAACTAAGCGTAATCCCAACTGCAGAGCCAAACCAGGCAGTTAGTAAGGCAAGAGAAAATATCATCTTTTTTTGAAATATATAATACCCTACAAAAGTTAACAAAGTTTCATCGGGTATCGGTAAGCCGATAATTCCTCCAACTAAAGCAATAATCAGTCCAAAATATCCATAATGGGAAATGAAATAAGTTAAGTGCTGTTCTATTTGTAATCACCGTCCGTCTCATATGCATTAAGAATTACTATGTATTCTTCTTAGTTTCACCTAATTACATGCAATCATTACTATACGGATCATTTAATTTATAAGAAATAGCATGTATAAAAACGTCCCGCAATTAAATACTAACCATATTAAATTTGCTATTTTTTATTATAATCTAAAAAGGGGCTGTAAACATGATTTTAAAACAACCGTATAAGTTGTGGATTGCCTTAGTGAGTGTGTTAATTATTGTTTCAAGTTTTGTTTTTCCACTTGGAAAGGCATTTGCACTAGTAATGGATCATACGAAGTATCAAATGGATTGGAGTTATAGTAAGTCTTTAAAGAAACCAATTCGAACTGAGCTTATTAAAACAGCAGATGGAAAAATTGCCTACTGTTTAAATGTACATTTAAAATCACCAAGCGGTCAGGATTTACCTGAAATAGGAAAAGCAGATATTGGGGTATACCGTGTATTACTCAATGGATATCCGGTAAAAAGTCCGCAAGAGCTCGGTGTATCAACTTGGGAAGAAGCACATTATGCAACGCAGCTAGCTGTATGGAATGCGCTGAAGCAAATCGATATCAATGATTTAGATCATCGCAATAAAAATGTAGGAAAAGCAATGAGAGAAATTGTTACAAATGCGGAGAACAGCACAGAAGTGCAAGAGATTACGATGAATGTGACTCCAACAGAAAAGCAAACAGCAACGTTAAAAAATGATTTCTTTGAAACTGATTTGTATACAGTGGAAACAAATGCAACAAAAGGCACGTATCAAGTGCAAGCAACGAACGCCCCTGAAGGCGTAAAGTTTGTGAATGAAAATGGCGAAGCAAAAACACAGTTTAACGTAGGTGAAAAATTCCGTGTTCTAATTCCAAAAGCAACAAAAGCAGGGGAATTTAGCTTTAAAGTTGTTGCAAACCTTTCGAGGTTACAAGCTATTAAATATAAAGGTACTCCTGCAATCCAAGATGCAACAGTTCTTGTAGAACGAGGAGAAGAGAAAACGAGTCCTGACTTGTTAGTAAATTGGAAAGCACCAGCACCTTCTAAAAATAAAAGATAATAACAAATCCCAACGCTTCGAGTTAGTGTGAACGTTGGGATTTTTAATTTCTAAAATTTTTTAAAAAACGACGGACATAAAATCGTATGTTCTTTCGAATAGTATAGAGGAAAGCTATAAACAAAATATTTATATATAAAGAGGAGATAAGGAAAATGATAGAAAAATATGAAGATATTGCTGAAGTATTAAAGGTATTAGCACACCCTGTGCGTTTATGCTTAGTAGAAACAATGCTTACAAAAGGCCCTACGAATGTAACAACAATGTATGAAAAATTAGGAATGCCTCAAAGTACAATTAGTCAACATTTATCTAAGTTGAAAGCTGCTAAAGTCGTTGCAGGTACTCGAAAGGGATTAGAAATTTATTATGAAGTAGTGGATGATCGTACAAAAACGATAGTAGCAAACCTTATTTAAGTAAAATAGTATTTTTTTGACTCCGTGGAACTCACTACTTTTGTAAAAGACGTAAAGCCCCTAAAATAATTTTTTGAAGGTTCCAGATACAACACATTCCGATTGTTTTTTCATTCTAACGCTATTTTTTAACATTCTAATAGTTTATTGTAGATCCTAAAATATTTCGTAATAAAATATTAGGCTGTTAACCGAATAATAGAGAAAAGAAAAGAAAAAAACCATAAAAAAGCGCAATTCTTTCAAGAAAGAATTGCGCTTTTTTATGTGAATTATATTTCCATGTCAGAAAATGTGACATGGATTATTTTTATGCAAGTGATAGTATTATTGAGTATTTATAAGAAAAACAAAGAATTAGCGAGGTAAAAATGTGTAGTTGTTATGTTTTGTCGAAAATTGTTGTTTTTTGAACGATTTCAAATTATAATTTAACTTATGTGAGGAAAAAAGGGAGGGTGAAACATGATAGATATTTTACAAAAGTTTATTGGAATAACGAATGATTTTATGTGGTCTAAATTGTTAATTATTATGCTTATTGCTTGCGGAGTTTATTTCACATTTAAATCGAAATTTGTACAGTTTCGAATGTTAAAGGAAATGGTCCGTGTGTTAATGGAAGGGAAAGCTGGTTCTAAAGATGAAATTTCCCCATTTCAAGCGTTCTGTGTTGGTATGGCCGCTCGTGTTGGAACGGGAAATATCACAGGAATTGCGATTGCAATTGCATTAGGTGGTCCTGGAGCGGTATTCTGGATGTGGATTATTTCTATTATTAGCTCAGCATCCAGCTTTGTTGAAAGTACATTAGCTCAAATATATAAGGTAAAAGATAAAAATGGTTTCCGTGGCGGTCCATCCTATTATATGGAAAAAGGATTGAACAAACGTTGGATGGGAGTATTATTCTCCATTTTAATTACGATTACTTTCGGTCTTGTATTCAATTCTGTCCAATCAAATACCGTTACACTTGCTTTTCAGAACTCATTCGGTACAGATCGTCTAACTTTAGGGATTATCATGGCAATTGCTTTCGCTGTGATTATCTTTGGCGGTGTGCAGCGTATTGCCAAAATGGCTGAATATAAGGTAATGTTCCTAGCGGTGTTATACATTGGTGTTGCATTATTTGTTGTAATTACGAACATAACAAAAATGCCGGAGGTTCTTTCTCTTATTGTTCAAAACGCATTTGGCTTTAAACAAATAGCGGGCGGTTCAATCGGTGCAGCGCTCATGAATGGAGTTAAACGTGGTTTATTCTCAAATGAAGCTGGTATGGGGAGTGCGCCAAACGTTGCCGCAACGGCAACAACAAGCCATCCAGTGAAACAAGGACTTATTCAAGCATTTGGCGTATTAACGGATACACTGATTATCTGTACAAGCACAGCCTTTATTATTTTACTTTCTGATGCATACAAACAACCAGATCTAACTGGTATTGCACTTACACAAGCAGCATTAAGTGAACACATCGGTTCTTGGGCGTCAGGCTGTCTAGCTATCTTTGTTTTCCTATTTGGATTCGGTGCGTTAATTGGTAACTATTATTACGGAGAAACAAATATTCGATTCTTAAACAATAGTAAAGTATGGTTGATGGTATACCGAATAAGCGTGTTAGCCATGATTGTATTCGGTTCTGTAGCAAAGGTCCAATTTGTATGGGATTTAGCGGATTTATTTATGGGCTTTATGGTTATTATAAATTTAATTGCTATTGCATTCCTATCAAAAACAGCCTTTGCTGCACTTACAGACTATTTAAAACAGAAGAAGCAAGGAAAAGATCCTGTATTCCATGCAAGCTCTATCCCAGGATTAAAGAATGCGGAATGCTGGGAAGATTCAGTTGCTGGAAAAGAAAAACAAGTAGGTTAGTGATCCGAAAAGAACATAGAAGGGATAGCTTCTATGTTCTTTTTTTGGCTATTTTTCCCTTTAAAAAATATATTGCATTTCTGAAAGATAACGCTTACAATTTCCTTATGGATAGAACAAAATGATATCATTCTCATATTCCACATGAACTATGTAGTATATAAATTCGCGCAATGCAAACGCTTACTGATGTAAGTGTTAAATGGTTTTTAGAGGGACTTATTTTTTTAATCTGAATTGTCAGACGTCTATCGTTCAACGACTAATAGGGAATGATAGATGAAACGAAAAAAATGGAGGATTCACATATGAAATTTGTCATGTTTCTTGTAGGATTAATTGCTGTATTTATATTAGCGTTTCTCGTAAGTACTGATCGAAAAAAGATTAAATACAAGCCAATTGCTATAATGCTTGTTATTCAATTAGCATTATCATATTTCTTACTAAATACACAGATTGGATACTATTTAGTTAAAGGGATTTCTGACGGTTTTACTGCAATTTTAAAATTTGCGGACGCTGGAATTAGCTTTGTATTTGGCGGACTTGTAAATAAGGGAGAATATACATTTTTCCTTTCTGTATTACTTCCAATTATTTTCTTAGCGGTGTTAATTGGAATTATGCAACATCTAAGAATTTTACCAGTTATTATTAAAGCAGTTGGATTTTTATTAAGTAAAGTAAATGGTTTAGGAAAATTAGAATCTTATAATGCAGTAGCAGCAGCAATTGTTGGTCAAGGAGAAGTCTTCATTACAGTAAAAGATCAACTAAGTAAGTTACCAAAAAATCGTTTATACACACTATGTGCTTCTTCTATGTCAACAGTATCTATGTCAATCGTTGGTTCTTACATGAAAATGATTGATCCTAAATATGTTGTAACAGCACTTGTTTTAAACTTATTTAGCGGATTTATTATCATTCACATTTTAAATCCTTACGATGTAAGTGAAGAGGAAGATATTTTAGAGTTACAAGAGGACAAGCACCAAACGTTCTTCGAAATGTTAGGCGAGTACATTATGTTAGGATTTACAATTGCGGTTACAGTAGCAGCGATGTTAATCGGATTCATTGCATTGATGGCGGCAATTAACGGTCTGTTTGATTCTATTTTCGGTATTACATTCCAAACAATCTTAGGATATGTGTTCTCACCATTAGCGTTCATTATGGGTATTCCAGCATCTGAGATGGTAACAGCTGGACAAATTATGGCAACAAAATTAGTAACAAACGAATTCGTTGCGATGCTTGATTTAGGAAAAGTAGCAGGTCATTTAACACCTCGTACAGTTGGTATTTTATCTGTATTCCTTGTATCATTTGCGAACTTCTCATCTATCGGAATTATCGCAGGCGCAACGAAGAGTATCGACGCAAAACAAGCAAACGTTGTATCTTCTTTTGGGTTAAAACTTGTATACGGTGCAACATTAGTAAGTGTGTTATCAGCAATTATCGTTGGGGTAATGCTATAAAAAGAAGAAGAAAAAGCAATGAGCAGTGGGCTCATTGCTTTTTTTGTTGCGTGCCCAGCTTAGTTGGGCACTGCTCGCCGGCGAAAGTCCAGTCTAGGTAAGAACCAAGTCGCCTAGTAGCTGACAGGCAATGGGGGAGGAATTCTAAGATTGAAGCCCTGTGACAAAGTAACTTTTTACTAGAAGTGCGAGCTTATACTGTTCGGACATAACCTTGCCCTACAGTTTGTGGTAAACAATTCTTCTAATCCTTTTTATAAGATGCTCCGGCTCGCGTTATAGTCTCTATCCAATACCGTTCCACACTTTGTACAAATGTGAGTACGAATGGAGAGACTTCTTCGCACGATTTTTGCAAAAAGAACAGTCTTGTGAGAAAGAGGAGTACATAGAGTATTTACAATACACAAAATCGTAACAAATTAAACAGTATATTCAGAAATTTTGAAAGGTGTATGTTACTTTCTTAGCGAATAAGTTAGATAGAGAATTTTGATCAAATAAAAAACCCGAATCATAGATAAACATGATTCGGGCTATCATTCAGATTAATAAGCTAAGCTGAATAGACCTTTAATGTGTGATAAGTAACGAACGTTACTTGCTTCTTTCATTAGAGATGCTGGTAAGCCTTTAAGTGGAGTTGAGCTTGCTCCGATTGTAGCAACCGCATCTTTACGTCCTAGACTTGCAAGTGTTCCAGAGTTTACTGGTGCGAACTCTTCGAATGCTTTGCCTTCTAGTGCTGCGTATAAGTTGTATCCAATTAACTCACCCATTTGCCAAGCGATTTGTGCAGTTGGTGGGTATGGACGACCGTCTGGAGCAAAGACAACAGCGCTGTCTCCAGCAACGAATACGTTTTTGTGAGAAGTAGATTGTAGGTATGCATCAACTGTTGCACGACCACGGTTTACTTCAAGACCTGATTCACCGATTAATGGGTTACCTTGTACGCCGCCTGTCCAAACGAATGTGTTAGCTACGATTTTTTGACCGTCTTTTAAGTCGATTTCATTGCCAGCAACGTTTGTTACAGGAAGACCTGTTAAGAATTGAACGCCGCGTGCTTCTAAGCTAGTAGTTGCACGTTCAATTAAATGATCAGGTAATACTGGAAGGATTTTTGGACCTGCTTCAACAAGAAGAAGTTTAATTTCTTTTGGATTTACGCCGTGGCTTTTTGCAAGTTTAGGCATAATGTCAGCAAGTTCACCAACTAGCTCAACGCCAGTTAATCCGCCGCCGCCGATTAAGATTGTAGCATCAGCTTCGTTTTTCGTTTTAGCGTATTCACGAATACGGTCTTCAACGTGTTTGTAGATTTTGTTTGCATCAGCAGCAGATTTTAATACCATGCTGTTTTCTTCTAGTCCTGGAATACCGAAGTAAGCAGTTTTACTTCCTAAAGCAACTACAAGTGCATCGTAAGATAAAGTAGTGCCACCAGCTAGTTTAATTTCTTTGCTATCAACTGAGAATGACTCAACTGTTGCGATTTTAAGATCGATATCTTTGCCTTTGAAAAGTTTTTCTAATGGCATAGCAATTGCCTGTTCAGAAATATTTCCTGCTGCAAGGCGGTGTAGTTCCGTAATAATTTGATGTGTTGGATATTGGTTGATAACTGTAACTTGTGCTTCTGATTTGCTGTAATGTTTACGTACATTTAAAGCTGCAAGAAGTCCGCCATAACCAGCACCTAAGATGACAATTTGTTTTGACATAGTATGATATCCCCCGTCTTTACTAATTGTTGTGTAAGAAAGAATTATTTATGATTGCGTTCTCCAGTAATTTGAAGATAAGCGTTTACAAAGCGAAACATTTTTTGTGCTTGCGGATCTTTTAGCATTTTTAAAAGGCCAAAAAGACCGATAACTTCGTTGCTTTCTTCAGCGCGATCTTTCGCTTCGATAGCAGTTGCAGCAATGGTTTTCACTGTATCTTTTACAGGTTCTGCAAGTTCTTGGATTGCTCCAACAGTATCATTTTTTAATACTTCATCAGTAGCGACTGCTTGAGCGAAATCATAAGACTTTGTTAAAATGTTAACGAGCTCAGTTAATTTTGGAAGTTGTTCTACTAATGTAGTTAAAGACTCTTGAACTTCAGGCTTTAATAGCTGATCAAGTACATCAAGCTGTGCTTGACTAGCAGAAATTTGTAATGATTCTTGTTCAGGCTTTGTTTGAGTGATTGTTTCTGGCATCTCCAATTCTCCTTTACGATAGCAATACGTCTTAAATTTTTGGGAATCAAAGAAGATTCCCCATTATAGGTAAGATTTCTTCGTCCGTAACAACTCGAGGAAATTTGTAAAACTTTACACAAAGATTTAAGGCAAGATGCTCTTAAAGTTACTATTGCGGGTGAATACGTCTTTTCAAACCGTTGCAACATTCGAATGAACTATACGTAATCACCGAATCTGAAATAGTAAATTTTAAAAGGCTAGTTGCGTCCTCTAGCTTATGGACTTGTCCAGTAAAAGACTTTGTCTACCAACTGAGTATATTATATACTACAATACACCTATGTTAACATAAAAATGATTATTAAGCATTCGATTTTAATGACTATGATCTACGAACTTACAGGGCGTTATATCTGTTGTTTTATTTCAATTTTACAATGTAAGAAGCATAAATTGACGAAAGCAGTTGATTTATGCTTTTTTTGTTTGCGTGCCCAGCTAAGCTGGAACAGAAAAGAGATGGCAAAGCCATCTCTAAGACATCTGTTTTAGTTTTCTACTCTATTACTCAGCTGGTGGTGTAAACGTGCGTTTTTCTAATTCAGCATCTAACATAAATAATGCATTTGAATCGTTTGTAATACGCTTTAATTTTTGAATGATGCTATCGAAAGATGCTTCTTCTTCTACTTGCTCGTCAACGAACCATTTTAAGAAGGTGATGGTAGCATGTTCGCGCTCATCCCAAGCGATATCAGATAGGTTATAAATACGTTTTGTAACCTTACGTTCATGCTCAAGGGCGATTTCAAAAGCAGATAAAATCGATTCATATTCGTTATTTGGATGATCAAATCCAGTAATGATTGCACGCTCACCGCGATTATTAATATAATTGTACAGCTTCATAGCATGGAAACGCTCTTCCTCTGCTTGTACAAGAAAGAAATTAGCAAATCCATCGTAGCTTTCTGATGTACAATATGCCGCCATTGCCATATACACATGGGCGGAGTAAAACTCAAAGTTCATTTGATCATTTAGTGCGTCGCGTAATTTTGGAGATAACATAAAAAAAAGACCCCTTTCATATTATTACGATATAATCATATCATAATTGAAAATAATTCTCACTCATTATTCAAATCGCTTGGAGAGTTTCTTAACATGCGTTTCCATAATATCTTGTAAATCTAAATTATATTTTTGCGCTAAAATAATAAGATTCCCTAATACATCTCCAATTTCTTCTTTTAATTCAATTGTTAATTCTTCTTCGCTCTTTTTTTGTTCATCTGGACGATCACGGCCAATTTCAATAGCACGCACGACGCGAGAAACTTCGCCAACTTCCTCCGCTAAAAAATTAACGCGAATAAAGGAATTATATTGTGCCCATCCTCGCTCATAATAAAATTGTTCCACCCAGCTTTGAAATTCATTCGTATTCATCCTTTTCCCATCCTCCCAATATGTAGTATGATTACATTGTAGCATAACAATATGTAGTCTTGGGGTGGAGTAATGAAACGTATTTGTGTATTTGCAGGATCGAATGTTGGAGAGCGTCCAGAGTTTCAAGCAGAAGCTCGGCAGCTTGGAGAAATACTAGTTCAAAATAACATAGAGCTTGTATACGGAGGCTCTTGTGTTGGATTAATGGGAGAGGTAGCAAATCAAGTATTAGAGCTAGGCGGCCGTGTAACAGGTGTCATGCCTCGCGGATTATTTAGAGGTGAAATTGTTCACCAAGGCTTAACAGAGCTAATCGAAGTGGAAACGATGCATGAGAGAAAAGCGAAGATGAGTGAACTTGCTGATGCATTTATTGCACTTCCAGGCGGTTATGGAACATTTGAAGAGCTGTTTGAAGTGGTATGTTGGTCGCAAATTGGGATTCATGAAAAGCCTGTTGGATTGCTGAACATTGCAGACTTCTACACACCGTTATTACAAATGGTGGATCGTGCGGCAGAGGAAGGCTTTATGAACCCATCGAATAAAGAATTACTTGTATCTGCAAAAACGGCTAATGAGTTGGTTCCTAAAATGAAAGAGTACAAACGACCAGTGATGGGAAATAAATGGAAGCAGTTAACATAAAGTGAAACTTCCATCAGTGAGTGATTTTTTTACTGATGGTTAGTTGAACCAATCGGGCTTTTACGGGTAGTGATCCCCCACCTATCTTCTTCGTTTCTCTCTAAATCTTGAGGTGGGAATCTTACTGCCCGTTAATGCGGGATAAAGTGAAACTTTTTACTACCCATGAATAGCGGGATAAATAAAAAACCGAGCGGAATATTCCCGCTCGATTTTTTGGCTTGATATTTGTCGAATGCGGTCGAAGGATCTTTGTGTTGTGTCGAATCACCGTTATATTAGAAAAAGAGACGATATATCGGTGCCGCTTCCGCTTTTCTTATTGGTTTAAGAATGCACGTAACATCCATGCGTGTTTTTCAAGTTCTGTGTAGATGCCAAGTAGTAGGTCAGATGTCGTTTCATCGTCTGCATCTTGCGCGATTGTCATGCCTTTTTTCAGTTCACCAAGCATCACTTCATAGTCTTTCATAATTGCTTCAACCATCCCTTCGGCAGTTTCTCCGTAAGCTGCTTCTTGAACAGAAGATAGTTCTAAGTATTCTTTCATTGTTGCTACTGGTTTGCCGCCGATTGCTAAAATACGTTCTGCAATTTCATCGATGTGCGTAGCTGCTTCTGTATAAAGTTGTTCGAATTTCTCATGTAATGTAAAGAATTGAGGTCCTGTTACGTACCAGTGGTAGTTGTGTAATTTTGTAAATAAAACGTTCCAGTTTGCTACTTGTTTGTTTAATACTTCAATAACTTGTGTATTCATACTATCAATCTCCTTCACGTTTTTATTTTGTATCAATTACTAATTTATAATTATTATAATCTAATAACGGGTATGAAATCAACCCTTTTTGCATATATAATTTTTAAACATTTTGTGACGAAGCGGTATGTTTAAAACAGAGGATAATGTGACATATAGATAAAAGAGAATAAATAGAAAGGGGAATGAAGATGCAGCTCCTATTTCAAAAGGTATATCAACAAGCTGGGAACTGGTATGTACTTGATGACGATTTTCCATGGGATATAAATCAAGTAAAGAGGGATGTGTTCTCATTAATTGAACGGCGTGAGGTACCTGTATTTTTCTGTGATACGTGTGAAACAAATGATGTGTTAGTACAATTAGGAGAAGAGGAAGAAGAATTTTTATTTCCGTTGAACGGATTTTATCATAAAGAAAAACGTTTAATTTTCGTTTGTATGTGGGAGAAGTATGAGCAATTATTAGAAACGCTGTTGCATGAGTTTCGGCATGATATGCAGCATGAACGAAAGTTATTGTATGTCGGTAATGAAATGTATGAACAGCGGTGGATTGAGAAGGATGCAAGAGTGTTTGCGAAGAGAAAGATGAGAGAATTTATGAGAAGGCGTGCAAACTAAAACATATTGGGCACGGCTCTATGTTTTAGTTTGTACTTACAAAAAGAAAGTAGTTGACTTTTTAAAAGTTTAGTTCTAAACTGTTGTTACAGAGCTTAGTGAGGTGATGGAATGAAAACAGATGAACGACTTGGTTTATTAGTATGGTTTCGTTTATCACGCTTTTACAACCAGAGTATTAGAGAAACGAATCGACATTTAAAAAAGTGGGATTTGTCTGCTGCGCAATTTGATGTATTAGTACAAGTTGGGGCAGGGGATCGTTTGACGCAACAAGAATTAGGACGAAAGCTTTTCGTTACAAAAGGAAATGTTACGCAGCTTTTAAGTAAAATGGAGCAACTTGGTTTGATTCAAAGAGAGCAAGAAGGAAAAACGAAGTATCTTTCTTTAACAGAGAAAGGTAAAGCACTGTATGAAGAAGTTGTTCCGCCTCAAGAAAGGTTTCAAGCATCGCAATTTTGCAAGTTGGACCGAGAGGAACAGAAACAGCTGTTAGCGTTACTTCGTAAATTACAATCATAAAAAATTTTAATAAATATCTCGAATTCGAGATAATATGAGGTGAAGGATATGTTTAAAAAAATCGATCATAAACAAATGGGAAGAGCAAATCACGGTTGGTTAAATACACATTTTCATTTTTCATTTGCAGATTACTACAATCCAAATAATATGAGATTTGGTGCGCTTCGCGTAATTAATGATGATTTAGTAGCGGCACAAACAGGATTCGATATGCATCCACACCGCGATATGGAGATTATTTCTTATGTAGTGGACGGAGCATTAACGCATCAAGATAGTATGGGAAACCGCGGGACAATTGAGCGTGGTCATGTGCAATATATGAGCGCTGGAACAGGTGTCTTCCATAGTGAGCACAACTTAGGAGATGAAACATTACGTCTTCTGCAAATTTGGATTTTACCAGACCGCGCTGGCCATACGCCAAATTACGGTGAGTTTAAATTTGATTGGAATAAACGTGAGAATACATGGTTCCATATGGTTTCACCAATTGATGGCGGTGCACCGATTGAAATTCATCAAGATGCAAATTTGTACTCTCTTGCTTTAGAAAAAGGAAAAGAGATTACATTCTCAGTTGGTGAAGGACGTCAAGCTTATTTGGTTCAAATTGAAGGAAGCGGTATTGTGAATGGTGAAACGTTAGTGATGAGAGATGCAGCAGAAGTAATTGAAGAAGATATCCGCATTCAAGCAGCAGAAACAGCTCATTACTTAGTAATTGAGATGAAGAAACAATAATGAAGTGAAACTTTCAACAGTGAGGAAGCTTACTGCCCGCGAATAGCGGGATAAGAAATGAAGAAGACCTGACTTTGATAATGTCAGGTCTTTCTTTTCGTCTAATCGCGAATTCCTAGTGCGATTTTTGCCATACGTGACATCCGTTCTTTGGACCAAGGTGGATTCCAAACAACATTTACTTCTATTTCGTTTACTTCTGGAACATTTGTCGATAATACCTTTTTGACATCAGATACAATTTGACCAGCCATTGGACACCCGATAGAAGTCATTGTCATTGTAATGACGGCATTATTTTGTTCGTCAGTTGTAACATCATATACTAATCCAAGGTTTATAATATCTACGCCAAGCTCAGGGTCAATTACAGCTTCTAAATTGGCATATACTTTATCCTCTAAAGGTTGAGACATACTAACACCTCTATTTATGATTGATATTTATTCTCATTATACAAGATGAGGAGAGAAAATGCAGTGATTGAGCTCACAGCATTTTTTCTAGATTAAAAAGCATTCCTTATAAAAGGAATGCCTTTCTTATTACTCTGTTTTAAAGCGAGAAACGAGTGTTTCCAGCTCTTCTACAGTATGCTTCATTTGTTTAGACATTACAGACATATCTTTCATTACATTTACTTGCTTACCAGCAGAGCTTGCAGTCTGCGTTGTTTCAGCTGCTACTTCATTAGAGATGGAAGCGATATTATTGAGGGAGAAATTCATTTCTTCTGCACTTGCAGCCATTTCTTCAGCAGTCGCTGACACCTCTTGCATTTGTGAGGCTACTGCATTAATTTTTTCTACAATAGTTGCAAAAGAAGAACCAGCTTCCTGTATAACTGTAATTCCTTGAGAAGCTTCTTGTTGACCTTGTGTCATCATATTGTTTGCAGCTTTTGTATCATCTTGAATATGTTGAAGCAATTGGTTAATGCCTATTGCAGCTGTTTTTGATTGTTCTGCAAGTTTTCGTACTTCATCAGCAACAACGGCAAACCCTTTTCCTTGTTCCCCGGCGCGTGCAGCTTCAATAGAAGCATTTAAGGCAAGGAGATTTGTTTGTTCCGCAATATTTGAGATCGCTTGGACAGCTGTATCAATTTGCTTTGTATGTGTAGTTAGACGTTCGACAACTTGAGATGTAGCATTGACCGCTTTATGAATGGTTGTCATTTGTGTAATTGATTTTTCGATTACTTGCGTACCGCTATTTGCATGATCAGAAGTAGTTACAGCAAGTTCAGCTACAGTAGAAGCAGATTCAGCGATGCGTTGTACACTAACAGCCATATCATCCATAGCAGTAGAGCTTTCTTCAATGCTAGAAACTTGTGATTGAATACTATTTTCTAATTCAGACATTGTCGTTTGGATATTCGTTGTTGCATCCATAGAGATGTTTGTTTCTTTTAACATGCTGTCAGAAGCAGTTTTTACATCAAGAGACGTTTTCTGTACTTGTCCAATGATATGTTGTAAGTTCTCTAGCATTTGATTAAAGGAAGCAGCAATTTTACCAATTTCGTCATTGCTGTTTACATGTAATCTTGCTGTTAAATCCCCATCTTGAGAGGCAAGCTCTTTTAACTTCGTATCAATTTGTTGAATTGGTTTTACAAGTTTACCGGAGTATAACCACGCTGCGATGATCGCAATCATTGTACAAAGAACAAGAGAAATAAAGATAATCAATTCAACGAATGCAGATGAATTTTTTACTTCTTGGATGAGCTGATCACACTTTGCATTTTCGTCACTACTATATTTTGTGAAACTACCGATTACTGTATAAACAGTTCCGTTTTGTTCAGCAGTAACTTTTTGTGCTTCTTCCCATTTCCCTTCGCTAGTAAGAGGAAGCACTTTTTCATTAATAAAACGATTCCACTGTGATCCTAAATCGATGGTATCTTTTATATTTTGGGAAGTATTTGGATCGTCTAGCAGTTTTCCTTTTGTATCGTCTAGTAGCTTTTCCATTTCGCGATACTTATCTAGTTCAGCAGAATCGTGCTGTAATAGATAGCCTCGTAAGGCTGAAAGTTGCACTTGATATGCCACACTGCGTTCTTGTAAGAGTGTTGCTCTTGGTGCAAGATCTTTTTGTAATGTGTTTGTTATCTTTTGTTCACTTATAGCAAAGAAAAGAATAAAAGCTAATGCGATGCCAAATAAAGCACAAATTGTACCCATCATAAACATAAGTTTTTTACGAATACCCATGTATTTCATAATTATAAATCCTCCTTTTTATAATTGTTTTATAACGATTATTGTATATAAAAATTTAAAAGAATGCTTTATTTCGACTGTATTTGAAATAAAGCATTCTTCTCCTTTAGGCATTATAGCAGACACGATATGGCAGGAAAAGTGAGAAAAAATTATTTTTTTATAGACCTGTCATGGGTGGCAGAGAGAGAAACAGATAGGCGTTGTTGAGATATAGTTTTAAATATGATTTAGCAAAGCGGAAGTATGGTGATTATAAAATGAAAAACTCCTCCTTTGTCTCAAGTTTTCTACAAAAGGAGGAGTTTGCGAAATATTTCACTCCATACTTCATTTGCAAAGTTGTTTTCAGGCTTATGATTCCGTTTTAAAACGAGATACGAGTGTTTCCATTTTTTCTACAGCAAGTTTCATCTCTTTAGAAATCACAGACATATCTTTCATTACGTTTACTTGCTTATCGGCGGAGTTTGCAGTTTGTGTTGTTTCTGCTGCAACTTCAGTTGAAATAGAAGAGATGTTATTAAGTGAAGCATTCATTTCTTCTGCACTTGCAGCCATTTCTTCCGCAGCTGCAGAAAATTCCTGCATTTGTGAAGATACTTCATTAATTTTTTCTACAATGATTGCAAAAGAAGAACCAGCTTCCTGAATGACTGAAATTCCTTCAGCAGCTTCTATTTGACCTTGTAGCATCATCGTGTTTGCAGTGCTTGTATCGTTTTGAATATGGCGAAGTAATTGATTGATATCTGTTGCAGCTGTTTTAGACTGTTCTGCGAGCTTTCGCACTTCATCAGCAACAACAGCAAATCCTTTTCCATGTTCCCCGGCGCGTGCAGCTTCAATGGAAGCATTTAAGGCAAGAAGATTTGTTTGTTCTGCAATATTAGAGATTGCTTGTACAGCATGATCAATAGAGTTTGTATGTGTAATAAGACGCTCAACAACTTCAGATGTTGCATGAACAGCTTTGTGTATGGTACCCATTTGCGTAATAGATTTTTCAATGACGTGACCACCATCATCCGCTTGCTCAGAAGCTGCTACAGCAAGTTCCGCAACAGTAGAAGCGGATTCAGCAATGCGCTGTACACTAACAGCCATATCATCCATAGCAGTAGAGCTTTCTTCAATGCTGGCAATTTGAGAGTGAATACTATGCTCTAATGTTGACATCGTTGTTTGAATATGAGTTGTTACATTCATAGAATGTGTTGTTTCCGTTAACATATTTTCAGAAGCTGCCTGTACGTCTGTAGATGTTTTTTTAACCTGATTAATAATGTTTTGTAAGTTTGAAAGCATTTGATTAAATGATGCTGCAATCTCTCCAACCTCATCTTTGCTACGTATAGGAAGACGAGCTGTGAGGTCACCATCCTGAGATGCTAGTTCTTTTAGTTTAGAATCAATTTCTTGAATAGGCTTCACAAGTTTACCAGAGAACCACCATGCTAGTATAAGAGCTACTATTGTACATGTGATAAGTGAGATGAAAATAATCAATTGTATTAATGTTGATGAATGCTTAATTTGATCGATTAATTCATCACGTTTTGTGTTTTCCTGCGCTGTATATTTCGCGAAATTTCCTAAAATGGTATCTACAATTTCGTTTTGCTCTAATGCAATTTTGGTTGCTTCATCCCATTTGCCTTCTCGTGTAAGAGGAATGACTTGATTATCCATTACGCCACGCCATTTTGCGCCCATGTTAATGGTGTCTTTCATTTCTTGTGGAAGACTCTTATCGCTTGTTACTTGTTCGCGTGTATCGGCTAATTGTTTCCCAGCTTTATTAAACCGCTCTAGCTCTTTTTCATCGTGCAGTAATAAATAGCCTTGTAAGCCAGCAACTTGAGCCTGAAACAAATCTCCGCGCTCTTTTAAGATAGTTGCTTTGCGAGAAACATCAGCTTGTAATGTTTCTGCCTGTTGCGCTTGACTTGTAGCGAAGAATAAAATCACTGCTAAAGCGATGCCAAATAATGAACAAACGCTTAGTAGCATAAAGATGAGTTTCTTCCGAATACTAACATACTTCATTTGGAACCATTCCTTTTTATCTTTTTATTATGATTTATATATATTGAATGAAAAGAGAACGCTTTGTTTCCTAATGTATGTTCACTGGAATTATAACAAACGGCATATAGGAGAGAAATAGATGAAGGCTTTTGTTCAAGAAATGTATACATTTATATATAGGATAATAAAATTATATTGTGAAAGTAAAAATATGTATTGTATGAACGAATTTGTTGCTGTATAATCCTAAAATAATGATAGTGAAGCTTGTTTGGATACTGCTTTTGACTATTTAGTAATCTCCAGCTTCGACTTGTATGCGCTATACATAGAAGAAAAACTCTCTTCACTTTGAAGAGGGTTTTTCTATGTGTTTTTGGAAATTAGTGTATAGAGTCCAGGGATGCGATGTTCAATTCCTTCCGGAGCGTGAGGTGGAAAGACCCATTTTTGCTTTGCGCCGTATTCTTCTGTGAGTTCTTCGATATGGAGTCCTGCTTGCGCAATTTTTGTTACAATTTCTCCCAACGTCCATCTGCGAATTGTATTTTTAGGTAAACAGGAGCGCTCTGATACTGATAAGAGCATACTGTAGGCCACATCTACTTCGATTACATTTTCATCAAAGTAATTACCATTTGCGATTGCTCGGTTATTTTCTATTTGCAGAAGCTTTGTATACATTGGGTGATAGTCGCGTAAAAGGAATGTTCCACCTTGTTTTAGTAATTGAGAAATCAGTGTAAATAAAGGCTCTAAATCTATGAAATAGTGGAGTACACCAAGCTCAAGTAATACTACATCAAATGAGCCTATTGTTTTTGGTATATCGATCACATCAGACACGATGTATTCAATATGTGTTTCAGCGGCTGCGGCAAGTTCTCTAGCATATGTTGCATTACTCTCTGAAATATCGACAACTGTTACTTCTGCTCCTAATAATGAAAGGGCAACTGCCTTACTTCCTTTTGATCCCATTAAATTTATAATACGTTTACCTTTCAATTCACCGAGATAAGGCAAATAATAAGCAACCTCGGCGGTAGGATTTTCCCGTATTCGTTTGCCAAAAGAATGCGGCGTTCCGTGGCGATTCGTCCAAGCTTCGTAAGCGGCTTTGCTCCAGCCGGCTTTATTTTTTGCACTTAATTGCTGTTGATTCAAACATATCGCTCCTTTCCGTGAAGGTATATAGTTTCCTTATGAAAGTGAAAAATCCTGCTTGTTATTTATAAAATAGTTTGATTTTTCTGTATAATATCTATACAATGTAGATTACATACGAAAAGCGTTGAAGAGGAAAAGTAGAATGAAATCATTCTTTCCAGAGAGCTTCGGTAGCTGAAAAGAAGCAAGAATGCGCATTCGAACAATGGCCTCTGAGCTTCGTCCTGAACTTATCAGTTGATAATAGTAGGCGGCGACGAGTGTTGGCTCTCGTTATCAAAGTCACAGTATACGAGCAATAGTAGCTCCGTACTTGCAGAGGTCAATCGTGTGAGCGATTGATGAAATAAGGTGGTACCACGACTGTATATACAGCCTCGTCCTTATCTTTTTAGAAGATAAGGGCGGGGCTTTTTTATTTTTAAAGGGGGAATGTAGGATGAATATTTTTATTGGAGGCGCTTGGCCGTATGCAAATGGTTCATTGCACCTTGGCCATATTGCTAGCTTACTGCCAGGAGATATTTTAGCACGTTATTATCGGTTAAAAGGGGACAATGTGTTATATGTATCGGGAAGTGATTGTAACGGTACACCGATTACGATTCGTGCTAAGCAGGAAGAAGTAAGTGTAAAAGAAATTGCGAATCGCTATCATGAGGAATTTGAGCGATGTTTTCAGGAGCTGGGTTTTTCCTATGATTGCTATACACGTACTGACAGTGTTCATCATCATCAAGTAGTTCAGAACATTTTCTTAGAGCTTCTAGAAAAAGGGCTTATTTATAAAAAGAAGGTGGAGCAAACGTACTGCGAGACTTGCGTGCAATTTTTGCCGGATCGTTATGTGGAAGGGATTTGTCCGCACTGCAGTGCTGGAGCGCGTGGTGATCAATGCGATGCATGTTCTGCTATTTTGGATCCGATAGATTTATTGGAGAAAACATGTAAGTTGTGCGGAAGTAGGCCGGCAATTAAGGAGACAGAGCATTTTTATTTTGCATTAACGTCATTACAGAAGCAGTTAGAAGAGTATGTAGAAATGGTAAAGCAGAATGGCACGTGGCGTGAGAACGCCGTGCAGCTGACGCAGCGATATTTACAAGAAGGCTTACAAGACCGTGCTGCTTCGAGGGATTTACCAATTGGAGTAAGCGTTCCGGTTGCTGGGTACGAAGATAAGAAGGTGTATGTTTGGATTGAGGCTGTGTCTGGTTATTATTCAGCAAGTAAACAATGGGCACAAGAAACAAACTGTGATGACGCACCATTTTGGCAAGAGGATACACGAACGTATTATGTTCACGGCAAAGATAATATTCCTTTTCATACAATCATTTGGCCAGCTATTTTGCAGGGGATACAAGCAAAAGCATTACCAGAATATATTGTTTCAAATGAATATTTAACGGTGGAAAAAAGGAAGTTATCTACGAGTAGGAACTGGGCTGTTTGGGTTCCAGACATGTTAAAGGAATATAATCCTGATTCGATCCGTTATTTTTTAACTGTAAACGCACCAGAAAATCGAGATACAGATTTTTCATGGCGAGAGTTCATTTATAGTCATAATAGTGAATTGTTAGGAGCATATGGAAACTTTGTTAATAGAACGCTAAAGTTTCTTGAAAAATATTACGAGAATACTGTACCAACTGGACACATCAATCAAGAAATTGAAGAAAGACTAAAAGAATTATATGTGGAAGTAGGCCGATTAATTGAAGAAGCCCATTTTAAACAAGCGCTAGAAATAATTTTTGAAACAATTCGCTATGCGAATAAATATTTCGATGAGAGACAACCATGGAAACAAATTAAAGAAGAGAGGATAGAATGTGATGCGACAATGCGAAATTGTATGCATCTTATAGTGAATTTTGCGCAGCTATTAGCGCCGTTTCTTCCGTTTTCATCCGCACAAGTGCAACAAATGTTAGATGTTTCTCAGAGCAAATGGGATTACATTGCTGAATGCCCGGATTCTATTTCGAATGTGTCACCATTATTTGAACGTATTGATGTGAAGAAAATTGAGGAGGAAGTAGAAAAGCTGTACGGGTCTTTCGTATAAAGTAAATATCTTATTAGATTAAACAGCGTGAAGTTCGTAGGTGTTTGAGAGAATGTTAAGATTTTATATATTTGTCCAAGCAGTTTTTTTAAATTTTCATTTTATAGTAAGGGGAGCTATTCATATTCTAGTGAAAAAGTTAAGGAATCAGGGCATATAAAAACGTTAAAATATGAAAGTCCCTTCTATTATCTCTATAAAAAGGAGGGAAATTTGAAAATGGATTTTGGTAAAAAACATGATAACGATGAACGGCCGACTGTCATTTTTGAAAGAGACGGAGAAAGATTTGTTGTTATGCCTTCTCCATCTGGAAAAAAGAAGAATGTGATTGTCATCAACAACCAGTTTACTAGTGCACCAAATACTACACAAATCGCGAGCGGGGCTGGACGAAACAGCGCTGCAGGGAATAATGCTGCTCTTGATTCATCGAATACTGAACAACAACAGAGTGTGGGAGCTGACGGAACAGCGAGAAATACAGGTATAGAAGGTACTCAGACTGAACCGCACAATGAACATGGACATGGCCACGATGAGCAAGAAAATGTGATTGTTATCAATAATCAAATCGATATGGGTCAGGAACAATCTTCTGCTACTCAGGTTGCAAGCGGGGCTGGAAAAGACAGTACAGCTGGAACAAACGCGGCAATTGAAAGTTCCAATACGAAACAGCAACACGCTGTTGGTGGCGGTGGTACGGCAGAAAACGATGGTGAGATAGGCGACCAAGTAGAAGCCTAACTTAACTATCTGAAACAAGTCTAAAGAAAATTAACTTCTTATTAATTTGCGTTATCGTGATGATATCCCAAACTTGCTACAAAGTACCAATCAAGATATTATTTCTTCCCTTCTGGAATACATGGCAAGTAAGGTATTAAGCTAATGAGTACTTTAGTAACTATCGATAACATTAATTATGTGAATGAAAAGTCCCTTCAAATCTTAAAATGTGCCTTTTGTAAAGGACATTAAAAAGTCTAGGCGGCTTTAAGAAGATGATCTCTGTATTGACAGGGATCATCTTTTTTTATCTCGTAAAAGCCCGATTCGTTCAACTAACTATCAGTGGGGGATGAAAAGATCCCACTGATGGAAGTTTCATTTTATGGTTTCATACATTTTTTTATGAAACAGCATGCTGAACGCTTTTCTGTTTTTCTTTTCTCATTGTGAGATATTGCGGCGCAGCGATGCCAAGTAAAATGCAAATAATTCCGCACCATTGCAGCGGTGATACAGCTTCATGTACAAGAGTAATAGAAGCAATGATAGCGGTTGGTAATTCAGCAGCTCCCAAAATGGTGCCAAGTCCTGTACCTACTTTCGGTACACCGATTGAGAAGCAAATTACGGGAACGACAACGCCAAATAAACCTAGAAAGAGCCCGTATTTCCAAAGCCCAGCTTGCAGTGCTCCATTTGTTAGAAAGGTTGGCGGAAATATAAGGCACACAATAAGAGTAGCACTTGTTGTCATAAGGAAGCTTTTCGTATAAGGTGGTACGTCTGTTGCGATGCGGCCGCTTGCAAATATATAAAACGAAAAGGAAACAGCAGCGAGCAACCCGAAGATGATTCCTTTTGTTGATAAGCTCTGTCCTAACCTTTCAAAGACACCACCGGCAAAGAGTGTACCGATGAATAAAATGATAATAGATACAATTTTTTCTCGGCTTGGGAACGTTTTGTTTGCTACTGCTTCAATAAGGACACCAATCCATGTGAATTGAAATAGTAGGACAACCGCAATGGATGCCGGTAATTCTTCAACAGAAATCGCGTAGAAAATTCCTGTCATACTCATTGTTGATCCGACTGTTAACAGAGAAAAGAATTGTTTTTTTGTTACTGTATGACGTGAGAAGAACAGGACGAGTAATAACAGTCCTACCCAGCCAAACACATATTGTCCGCCTAGCAATTCATGGGCAGAAAAATCGTCTAAAAATCCGAGTTTAAAGATCGTAGAAAGAACGCCGTAGCTACAGGCGCCAAATAATACTAGTAATGAATACTTTAGTTTTCCCATAATAGATCCCCCCTTGTGAAATAAAAAACGCCCGCTGTCCATAAATGGACAACGGGCGAACGAAACAGAGTCAAGGCTCTACAAAATTTCACCTCTCACAAGCAAGTGTGAGTTTGGATATTACATTCTATATAAGATTGTAGCTGTCATCTTTTTTTTCGTCAATATATGAAAAGCAGGATGTAAGGAACTGTATTTTGAAATATACAGTATTACGGACGTATGGAAGGTAAGAGAAGATGTTCGACTGATGATTATATACAAAGCACTTTTCTTACAAAAATGTAATCTTATTGTAAGTCATTGTGATGGTAGTTTTGATAAAATCTATTATACAATAAAGGTACAAAATCAGTACGTGCTAGAAGGATGGGTATTAACAAAAAAGGAGAGAAAGAGATGGAATGGATTCACGACTTATTTCAACAGCATGCATACTATGTTGTACTTATTGGATTGATGCTAGAATATATTGCATTTCCATTTCCGGGAGAGCCGACATTAGCGTATGCAGGGTATTTAGCGCATACCGGTGATTTACATTTAGTACCGCTAATCTTTTTATCTTTTGTAGGAACAAGTGTAGGTATGACAATTCAGTACTTTGTAGGAAACAAGCTTGGGATGCCATTTATACAAAAGTACGGAAAATATGTTTTTTTAACACAGCGTAAAATTGATTTAACGAATAAATGGTTTGATAAGTACGGTTATTTTTTAATCTTTATTGGTTTCTTTATTCCTGGTGTGCGTCATTTTACAGGGTATTTTGCAGGAATTATTAATTTACCATTTCGCCGCTTCGCAATGACGATTTATTCTGGAGCAGTGTTTTGGGTATCATTCTTCCTAGTAGGCGGTTATTGGTTAGGTGGAAACTTAGATAATATTTTTAGAGCGGTTGAAGGTCATATCGGAAAGATTATTATTGGTGTTGTTGCAGTCGTGGCAGCAGCTTTAGCGGTAAGATTCCGTAAACAACTTAAACGTGTGTTTGCCCAAACAGTAAATTGAAAAAATCCATTCTATGTCGAAAAGGGCGGTGCTTAGAGAAGAAGCACCGCCCTTTTTGTTAAGTAAATAGATACATAAAAAAGAGGAGAGTTAGCAAAGTATGCTAGTTCTCCTCTTTCTTATTTATAAGATCTTATCTTTTATAGATAGGCAATGTATGCTTCCCTTGAATTAAGTTCCATTCATCTTCACTTTTTAGAAGTTTAATATCTAACAATACTTTACCATCTACAATTTCAATATCAATTTGACCTTGTTTACCAAATTGATCAAAAACTAAAGTTGCTTTATTGTCTTTGAATGTTACAGTACCGTCTACATATGCAATATCTTCAGCATTATCGGAATAAGAAGATACACCGACAACTGCTTCGTTTTCAGAAATAGGACTAATCTGCATCATTGTGAAAGCTGGACCGATATACGGTGGTTTTTTCGGTAATTCTTGTTCTGACCATGTTCCTTGAACGTTGTATAGAATAGAAGTTGGTTTTGCATCAGAATTCCAAACACCGTCTTTATCGAGGTAGTACCATTGTAATCGATCGTCGACAATCCATCCAGTTTTCATAGCGCCGCTTTTATCAAGGTAGTACCATTTGTTTTGATCGAGTACCCAGCCTGTTTGCATCATACCTTTTGCATTTAAAAAGTACCATTTGTTTTGATCAAAAACCCATCCAGTTTTCATAGAACCATCGTTATTTAAATAGTACCAATCATATGGTGAATCTTGATGCCATCCAGTTTTCATGACACCATTTTTACCAAGAAAATACCATTTTCCATTATCAAAAATCCATCCATACTGCACAGCACCGCTTTTATTCAAGAAGTACCATTTTTGATCTTGTTTTAACCATCCAGTATGCATAGCACCATTTTTATCAAGAAAATACCAATTTGGTCCTTCTTGATACCATCCAGTTTTCATAATTCCACTGTCTTCAGCAAGGAAATACCAATTGTTATTTGTGTTTATCCATCCTGTTGCTGTTTTTCCATTTATGTAATAATACCATGCTTGTTGTTTTTGTACCCAACCAGTTACGGGAGTAGATTGTTTAGTTGTCTCTGCATAAACATGAGGCTGTATTGTGCTAAACAATATACCTGCAGCAAATAACATACCAGCAATTTGTTTTTTCATAATTATCTGCTCCTTTATTGGGGAATTCTCTTTCCCTACTACTAATATATCTAGTTATTAAAACAAATTCAATACTTTTATTACAGTAATGTTACAAAAATGTTAAAAACATTTCTTGAATATGTATGAAATATTTCTTTTAGTAAAGGTATTATTCATTAGTATCTGTTAATACCGAATAAAATCACCATTACCATTAGTATGCAAAGGAGTTCTAAAATATTTCTTGCTAGCTGTTTCTTTTCCCTTCTATTATAGAAGAAGGAAATTCGTCAAAATCAGCAGTGTGATTTTGATTCGCTAGCATTTTTTTAATAGGATGCTAGGAAAGTTTTTTAGTTCAATATTTTAAAAGTGTAAGTGTATATTTTGTAAAGAAAAAGAGGAGAAATGTAATGAGACGAATGATTGCATCGATATGTGTAGCAGGAAGTTTATTAATAGCACCTATACAAAGTTTTGCAGAAGTAAATACAGGTGGAAATCAGCAAGCTGTTGTAAAAGATGGTTGGGTGTTTGAACAAAACAATTGGTATTATTATGCGAATAATGTGCCGGTAAGCGACTGGAAAAAGATTCAGGGAACATGGTATTACTTTGCGAGTAATGGTGTAATGAAAACAGGTTGGTATTTTGACGGAACGAATTGGTTTTATATGAATAGCAATGGTGGAATGGAAACAGGCTGGCAAAAGATTCAGGGAACGTGGTATTACTTTGCGAGTAATGGCGTAATGAAAACAGGTTGGTATTTTGATGGAACAAATTGGTTTTATATGAATAGCAATGGTGGAATGGAGACAGGCTGGCAAAAGATTCAAGGAACGTGGTATTACTTTGCGAGTAATGGTGTAATGAAAACAGATTGGTATTTTGACGGAACGAATTGGTTTTATATGAATAACAATGGTGGAATGGAGATTGGTTGGCAGAAAATAGGTGGGACATGGTATTACTTTGAGAATAACGGTGTATGGGTTGCAAGCAATGCTGCTGACTATTTATATACAATAGGAGAAAATCAGCAGCTTATTCTTGTGACAGCAAATGATTACGGAACTAATAAGGCGAAAATTCAAACATTCGAGAAACGAAATAATAAATGGTATCCGGTGTATGCTGCTATGCAGGGATATATTGGTCGTGACGGATTTGCTTATACGATGTCAGAAGCGGGAAAGAGTTCTCCACGCGGTAAATATACAATTGGAACAGCGTTCGGTCGCTACGGTAATCCAGGAACAAAACTATCATATCGACAAATTACATCAAATGATGTTTGGGTGGATGATTCTAATTCATCTTTATATAATACGTGGCAGCAAAAACCAGCGAATGGTCGTTGGAGCAGTGCCGAAAACATGGATATTCCTCAATATGATTATGGGTTTGTGATTAACTATAATACAAAACGAATACCTGGAGCTGGTTCGGCGATTTTCTTCCATATTTCAGACATGTATACATACGGTTGTACAGCGACATCTCGGGAAAATGTTCTTTCCGTTTTACGATGGTTAGATCCTGCTAAAAGTCCTGTGATTGTGCAAACACCGGAGAATGAACTGAAATATTATTAATAAAGTGAAACTTCCATCAGTGTTGGGGCTTACTGTCCGCGAATAGCGTAATAAAAAAGAAGGTGGTCTCGTACCACCTTCTTTTTTATTACGAATTACTTTCCACTTGAACTTGTCCTTCATCTTGTAGTAAATCAAAGACATCTGCTATGCAAAATGCGATGAACCAAGTCCAAAGGCCATGGAAGAATGCTGTACTAAGTTGCAGAGGTAAATCATAAGTTGTTGTTGAAAATGAGATACAACCGCCGACAATTCCAATCATTGTTAAAAGTGTCGTTTTTCTTGCGTTTTCTTCCGGATTGAAAAGGAAGAAAATAAATGAACCTAAAATTGAAGCGCTTACAATGGAGTCGATTCCATTCATATATAAATTTTCCCCAGTATACGTATTTGTCCAAAAGCATACGAGGCCGCCTGCTACGGCAAATAATGTTGCGATTATAAATCTAAATTGTTTGTTCATACGTTCATCTCCTTTATCATCATCATTTGAACAGGAGGACCTGAATTTTAATTAATAGCAATTAAATAAGATGCTATATTTATTATCTACTTTTACAATATATACATAGTATAACATGTTTTAGATTTGAATAAAAATAATTATCTGATATTTCTAGTTTTTAATGTTTTGAATTTATCTCGCTATTCGTGGGCAGTTAGACCCTCACCTTAAGATTGAGGGAAGCGAAGAAGATAGGTGGGGAATGAAGAAGACCCCCACTGATGGAAGTTTCCCTTTATGTGCAAAATAAAAACGCAAGGATCCACTCCTTGCGTTTTGTTATATACGTTTAAATCGTCCAACCACTTCTACTGTTTCTGTAATGTTAATAAAAGCATGGCTATCAACGTGGCGGATTAGACGTTTAATTTCTCCTAGTTCATAGCGTGTAACAACTGTGTAAATCATTTTTTTCTTATGATCTGTATATCCACCGACAGCATCAACCATTGTTACACCGCGAATCCCGTTGTGTAGTAATGCTTTTTTTATGGCATTTCCTTTTTCTGTAACGGTCATCACTGTTAATTTAATATGTTTTGTATGAATGGCATCAATGACTTTACTTACAACAAATCGGCTAATAAGTGTGTAAAGTGTAATATCCCATCCAAAAATAAAACCACCGACTGCAAGTAGAATAAGGTTAAAGCCAAAAATAATGGATCCAATAGAAATATCTCTATGTTTTGCCACAATTAACCCAATAATATCAAACCCACCTGTCGAAGAAGCAAATCGGAAAATGATTCCTGTTGCAGCTCCGCACAATACACCACCAAAAACAGAAGACAACAACACATCCTCAGAAAGTTGATGAACTGGAATGATATTCATAGCAAGAGTCGATACAGCAAGAAAGTATGCTGTTAAAAAAGTTGTTTTCTTTCCTAAGTAAAAATAGCTAAGAAAGAGCAGTGGAATGTTTAATAAAAAGATGAGTGCACCAATACTGTAGTGCATTAAGTAACCGATAATCATCCCAACGCCAGCAAAACCGCCACTAATCATGTGGTGTGGAATAAAAAACATATTCATTGAAACTGCATAGAGAATTGAAGCAACTGAAATAACAACAAGTTGAATAATGAATTCTAAATGTAATGTTTTTGCGGCCGGGAATGATAAAAAGGCGGTATCGGGAACGTAATCGGCGTCTCCTAGTTGGCCCATAGTCTATTTTCATCTCCATATTCGTTTTTGATTACAAGAAGAGAATAATGCTTTTTTCAAGCACTGGCAATAGTTTTATTATTATACGAAAATTTTATAAAATTTTTACAATTCGAGTGTGTAAATAAAAACATGAATATGTAAAATATAAGGAATTTACATGTTGAAGTAGTATGATATAATCCTGTCATAAGGATGTGAAGAGATGGAATTTCTATTGCAAGATGCAATGTTATATATATCTGTTGTAACAACAGCTCTTTGTTTATTAGAAGTCTTATTTCTCACTAATGTTTCGCGCTTTGTACGCCAGCAAACATATAGGGGCAGACAGAAAGCCTTTGCAGTTGTTGAAACATGTGAGGAGCACATAGGGAATATCTCGTTTTTCCCTATCTTTTATAAACATGGAATGGCTCGCTCAGTTCGCAGGCAAGAAGCAAGCGGAGAGAGTGAGGATGTAGGTCCGTATATACCAATGTTTCGCTAAAGAATTATGAAACATTGGAGGAATCATATATATGTTTAAATCATACCGAGCTCGGCTCGTAAGTTTATCTTTATTACTTGTTGTTGTTTTATCTGGTTGTAGTAATGCAAGTGCGAATGCAGGACCAATTGATGCGAATAGCCCAGGATTTTGGAATCACTATATTGTATATCCAATTTCTGTTATGTTGCAGTTTGTGGCGCACCATTTGCCGAATCATAGCTTTGGGATTGCCATTATTATTATTACGATTATAGTTCGTTCGATACTACTGCCGCTGACAATTACGCAATATCGCAGCCAATTAAAAACGAAAAAAATGCAGCCAGAGTTGCAGAAGTTGAAGAAAAAGTATGGCGATATGACGAACAATCCGGAAAAACAAAAGCAATATCAACAAGAAATGATGATTTTAATGAAAACGAGCGGTGTAAACCCGCTAATGGGTTGTTTACCACTGTTGCTGCAAATGCCAGTCTTCTCAGCATTGTATTATGCAATTAGTCATACGGAAGAGATTCGTTCAGCGTCTTTCTTATGGGTAAATTTAGGACATCCAGATCCTTATCACATTTTACCTGTCCTTGCTGCTATGACAACATTTTTGCAAATGAAAGTATTTCAGTCTAATATGACAGGAGAACAAGCTCAAAATCAAGTATTGAAAGTCCAGCAGTTTATGATGCCGGCAATGATTTTGTTTATGGGATCTGCTGCTCCATCAGGACTTGTCTTGTACTGGATTACAAGTAACCTATTTACTGTGATTCAAACTATAGTATTGAAGAAAGTCTTGGATCGTGAAGATGTACAAGTACAAGGGCAAGGGGCATAAGAAAAGTTTATTTACTCTAAAGTGAAACGTCCCTCAGTGGAAAATGAATAAGACAGTGCTCGTTACGAGCACTGTCTATTTTTTGTGTGATTTCTATATATGGAACTGCTGCATCAATTCTTGAAGCTTATGAGCAATCTGTTTCAATTCATTGCTAGAATGCTGAATCGCATCCATTGCGTTTAGCTGCTCTTCAGAAGAAGCAGCCACTTCACGTGTACTTGCAGATGATTCTTCAGCAATTTCGGAAATATGCTCTACAGTTTTTAAAATTTGTATCGTTCCATCAGAAATTTGTTGAGCAGCAATGGATACTTCCTGCGATTGCTCAGAAACACTTTGTGTAGTCAGATGGATATGTTGAAACATGTTACCTGTTGATTGAATCGTATGGACTCCATCTTGGACATCTTTATATACATGTTCCATTGAACTCACTGCGGAGTGGGAATCTTTTTGTATGCCTGTAATGAGTTCTGTTACTTTCTTTGTAAAGCCAGTAGATTGTTCTGCTAGTTTTCGTACTTCTTCTGCTACAACAGCAAAACCTTTCCCATTTTCTCCTGCGCGTGCTGCTTCAATCGCTGCATTTAGCGCCAATAAATTTGTTTGATCGGCGATATTTTGAATCATAGAGATAATTTCTCCTACTTCTTTCGAGTGCTCGCTTAACTCTTGAATGATAGAAAGAGAGTGCTGAACGGATTCGTTAATAGCCTCCATTTGATTAATCGCCAGTTGCATGCTGCTATTACCTTCCTCTGCTTCTCGAGTCGCTTCCAGTGATTTATCGTATACATTGGACATATGAACTGCGATATGCCCTACCTCTTCGGTCATTTCTTGAATCGCTATTTTGGATTGCTGCACACTGTTTAACTGAGATTCAGATCCGCTTGCTACTTCTTGCATTGAAGAAACGATGATGTCTGTTACACTTCTCGTTTCTTTAGAATGAACAGATAACTGCCCAGCAGAAGTTGCTACATGATCGGACGTGGTATAAACATCGCTAATTAAATTCTTTAAATTTGTAACCATGCCGCCAATAGATTGGCTAAGAAAACCGATTTCATCACTGCGTTCTAAAAGATTTGGCGGTACTTCACTCGTTAACATACCATTTGATACTTCATTTGAAATAACAGACAAACGTTGCAATGGTTGTACAATAATGCGGTGGATTGTAATCATTAGCACGATAATCAATACAACTAATCCAATTCCAATCCCAATGCTCACATTTGTAAGTTCTTTCTTAAACATCGCGCTTACTTTCGCATCTCGACTAACAGCGAGCGCTCCTAATGCATGATTATCCAAGTCTTTTAGTAAGACAGGATGTTGGAGAACGTTTTGTCCATCTGTATGCTGGATCTGAAAAATATCCCCTTTGGGATCCTTTTTTAATCTCTCTGAATATTCATTCATGATTGTTTTAGAAAGAGATTGAGACGTTGTTAAATACGTTCCTTCAGCAGTTAATATGGAAAGATCAGTTCCTAACGTATTTTTTATACTAGTAAGATTTTCGTTGTTTAAAAATTTCCCGAATATTAAAATTCCTGCGGGCTCCATTTTTTCATTTTCATTTATAATTTTAGAGGCAGCAATGATTGCTAGTCCTTTAGAAGTTTGAACAAAAGTATACAAGTCTGACTTTTGTTGAACCGTCTGCAGTAACGTTTTGTCATTTATCGTTCCTGTAAATTCTTTTATATCTCCTATTTGGCTCAAAACGGTACCATCAAAGGTACTAGTGGCGATAAAGTCAATATCAGGGTTGATTTTCGTGTTTACGTTTACATTTTCCTCAATCCACTTCACATCTTTATGTTCAACAGCTTGTCTATTAGCCTCCCATTGTGAATTTGTCTGAGTAAATTTTAGCAAGTTGCTGCCTTGAAATTGCAGTAGTTTTTCAGAAGCGCGGGCAGCTTCTTTCATTTGATTTTGTTCTACAATTGTTATGTCATCATTTAATTTTGTAAAGAAATAATAGCCGGCTATGGTGAGCGGGATACATAATAGTAGAGTAATAAATAGAGTAATTTGTTTAATTAATGAAGACCTTTTCATAAAAGACATTCAAGATTCCTTCTTTCATTTCTGAATAGTAAAAAGCCGTTGCTTATATACAACGTTCTTTTTTATCGTGTTACGAAAAATGTAATTAAAATCAATACACTATTATATAACGATATTTTGAATAATGTAACAAAAAAATAACAAAAAATTCCTATAATACTTATTTTTGCAAATATTATTTGAAAGGATAATTTAATTTTGGAAAATGATTGATGAGTGGGAAAAGAAATTTGAATTCTTTCAGCGGTGTAGAAGAAAGTTTACATCTGTTATATTATACTGAAATAATTCCTGTATGTAATATAAAACACTCTTGCTTTTTTAAAAAAATTCAATATAATGAACAATAACAACAACATTCGAAATTATAAAAGTATTGATAAGGACATGATCTGTTTTTTACGATTCTCAGAGAGGGGAGCCTTAGGCTGTGAGCTTCCTAATACGAAAGAATAGTTTACCACCTTTGAACTGCAGCAGTGAACGAACATCTAGTAATTGCTTGCCGGCAACAGCCGTTATCTGAAACTTGAGCAATTGGCGCATTGTGTCTTCGTGTCAATTGGAACAAGGGTGGAACCGCGAATCAAACACTCGTCCCTTTTTTTAGGGATGAGTGTTTTTTTTATTTTACTTTAAATCAAACTAGAATTAGAAGGAGGGAACGCAGCATGCATCACGATGACAAAAATAAAATTGGCCTAACAGTCGCATTATCAATCGTTATCGGAACAATTATCGGCTCTGGTGTATTTATGAAGCCAGGTAAAGTATTGGATTATGCAGGAAGCTCTAACATGGCAATTTTCGCTTGGGTAATAGGTGGTATTTTAACCTTAGCAAGCGGTTTAACTGTTGCGGAAATTGGGGCACAAATTCCGAAAAACGGTGGTTTGTATACGTATTTAGAAGAGATTTATGGAAGATTTTGGGGTTATTTATCTGGGTGGATGCAAACACTTGTATATGGACCAGCAATTATTGGGACATTAGGATTGTATTTTAGTTCACTAGTCATGAATTTTTTCCATATTGATAAAGTGTGGAATTTGCCAATCGCGATTGGAACAGTTGTATTTCTTGGTGTTGTAAATAGTGTTGGAACAAAGTATGGGGGCATTGTTCAAACCGCGACAACGATTGGAAAAATGATTCCAATTGTGCTTATTATTGTGATGGGATTTTGGAAGGGGAATAGTGATGTATTTAACGTTGTTGTACCAGAGTCTGCAAATCAAAGTATTGGGATGGCAATTTTAGCAACATTATTTGCATATGATGGTTGGATTCTACTCGCGTCTATCGGCGGTGAAATGAAAAACCCAACAAAGCTATTGCCAAAAGCGCTGACAGTTGGAATTCTTGTGGTAACAGCAGCGTACGTGTTAATTAATCTTGCATTATTAAAAGTGTTACCAGCTCCGCAAATTGTTGTGCTTAGCGAGAATGCAACAGCGAAAGCGGCTGAAATGTTATTAGGTGAATATGGCGGAAAATTGATTAGTATTGGTGTTATTGTTTCAATCTTTGGATGTTTAAACGGAAAGATTTTAACATTCCCACGTATTCCAGTATCAATGGCAGAGCTTGGTCAGCTACCGTTTTCAAAATTTATTGCAAAAATTAATGATAAGTTTAAAACGCCAGCAAATGCAATTTTTGTTGAGATTATGCTTGGTATTATTTTGATGATCATAAGTGACCCGAATAAATTGTCCGAGATTTCCGTATTTATTATTTATATTTTCTATGTGATGACATTTATCGGTGTATTTATTTTACGAAAACGTAATGCAGGACAAAAACGTGAATATAGTGTTCCTTTATATCCAATCGTGCCAATATTAGCAATTTTAGGGTCGTTATTTGTAATTGGAAGTGCGATTATTAATGATCCAGTAAGTTGTTTCTTGTCAATTGGTATCGTATTGACTGGATTACCGGTATATTGGTATTTGAATAAGAAAGAGGTAAATTTGAATAAGAAAAAGGTAAGTTAGTCGATAATGAAATTTTGAAATAGGCATCTTTTGGAGATGCCTATTTTTTTGTGCAAGGATGTTGAAAGGGATTGTGGAATATGTTGTTAAAAGGAGGTGGATGCTAGTGGCAATGTTATCGTCTGTTATTGGTTTTTTCTTTATGATAATTCCTGTTGTAGTACTTGCTTTTGTGTTTCGATGGATCCGTTTTTTTATATGTAAACTCAGAAGAACAAATAAGGCAAAATCAGCAAATCATTTCGTTGTTATCGGATATAAAGAAGCAAAATGAAGAACGGACATGAGTGGGAATACATGTCCGTTTTTTTAATAACGTAGTTTCATTAAGAGGCCTCGAATTTCCTCATCGTTCATAAATAAATCATGATGCTTCTCTGTAATTTTCGCAAGAGCAACGTCGTGATAGAAAAATTCTGTGAAAAATTTAACGAATGGTTGAGACATTGTTTTCATTGCTTGCCATGAGTTTTGCTCAACGCCCGCAAATAAAATTTCACGATCATCGATAATAATCAGTAAAAAGCGTTCAAGTGCATCATGTTCTTCTGTTGGAATAAGAAGGTGAATCTGTTCTAGTGTTGTATCAAGATTCCCTACAACAAGTGCTTCTATCTCTACGCCTTGCTTTTTCTTCTCTTCTAATAGCGGCATATATTCTAGGAACGTATCATTCCATGCAGACATACGAATGGATTTTTTCGCTTCCTGTACAAGTTGTTTACTTTGTGCGTGAATAGAAGATTGCACTTTTAAGCTCCAAACCCGGTCATCTGTAAATATTTTTTTCGATACGTTGTTTTGTAACTCTTCAATATGTGATTGAAATTCTGTGGTTAGTTTTTCAATAGCAAGTTGCAGCGGCAAGGCTGTATATAGCTTTTTCTTTTCGGAAACAGAATCCATCACCATGCCTTTATCAATAAGACGTGTTAATACCTCGTATATCTTTGCTTTCGGAACACCAGAATACTTCACGATGCTCGTTGCATCAAGCGGCTCTTCGCTTGAAACGAGGACCTCGTATGCTTGACTTTCATATTGTGAAAAACCGAATCTTTGTAACATAGTGCCTCCTGAACGAAAATTTCTTCTTTCTTAAGAATAAGGAACTCTCCTTATGAATACAAGTACAGTTATTTTGCCCTATACGGAAATGGTTATATAAGAATTTTTGGTTATGGAAATGAATAAGATTTTACAATAATTACTTTTTCTTAATATAATAATATTAGCGGTTAAATAAAATTTATTAAGAAGGGGCTAGGGGATTAGAGATTATGAGAAGTTTACGTTGGAAATTAACAATTGTATTTTCGGTACTTATTTCAATGTTGTTTGTGATTTTAGGGACAACTATATATCATTTACAAAAAACGCAGCAGTCACGTATCCTTGATCAATATTCTCATAATACGATGGATTTGTTATCACAACAAATGAATGGGTTTATTAATGGGATTGGAGAGGATATGCAATACTATTCAGGTAGTGAGATGACCATTAAAATGTTACAAGATGGTGTTACGCCAGAAGAAGAAGCGCTGATAACGAGGGAGTTTTTAGATTTTAAAAAAAATCACCCTGATATTTTAGATCTTTATATTGGGACGAAAGATAAAAATACATTAAGTGCGAGTGTTGCAGATGGCGGGAAGTTGCCAGAAGGATATGATCCTACAACAAGGGCCTGGTATAAGGATGCTATAAAGGACCCGAAAACTATACATTGGGGACAGCCTCAGTATGAACTTACGACAGGACAATTAAGTGTTGGTGTTTCCAAAGCGATGTTATCACCAGATGGTTCAGTAATTGGTGTTGTAGCAATGGATGTGTCCTTAAACAGAGTCCAGCAGATGCTTCATAACGTCCAGTATAACTATGGAGGACAAACGCTTATTGTGAATGATAAAAACATAGCGTTAGTGTATCCGGATAAAGTTGGAAAAGATGTATCAAAAGAACCGCTGATTCAAAGTTTCAAACAAGAGAAAAATGATTTTGTTGCTTCTACGTTAAAGGGGAAAGATGTAATTGCGTATAGTCAGCCAATGAAATCAATGCAATGGAAGATAGCAATTGTTTATCCGAAAGAGAATGTTGATAATTTATTAACAGAGCTAAGAAATACGTTTATATGGTTAGCGTGTGCTGGTATGCTTGTTGCACTTCTCGTATCGTATTTCTTTGCAAGAAGATTAACAAGACCGCTTCAATCATTAACGGGACAAGTACAGAAAGTAGCAGAAGGGGATTTAACGCTACAAATGAACGTCCAAACGAATGATGAAGTCGGTGTGCTAACAAAGCATTTTAACGAAATGGTTGGACAAATGAATGAAATGGTTAGCCGTATTAAGCATAACGTATCATCAGTACAACAGTCAGCGGATAACTTGCATTATTTAACAAATGAAACAGTTGCCGCAAGTAAGGAAGTTTCTAGTGCAATGGATGATGTGACGGGCGGTGCATCGACGCTAGCAAATAGTGTTGAGGAAATTTCAGCGCAGCTAGAAAATATGGAACAGTCAGTGGGACAGGTAAATGGATCAGTAATTTCTATTAAAGATGTAACGAGCCAGGCAGAACAAGCGTCACAAAATGGTTTGCAGACGATGCAGCGTTTAGTGAATACAAGAGAAGAAGCTTCTTCGATTGTGACTGAAACAGAAGCGGCAGCTGATAAGCTTGAACAGAGTGTGCAGTCTATTCAAAATGTAGTTGAGCTTATTAAAGGAATTTCTGATCAAACAAATTTATTAGCATTAAATGCTTCTATTGAAGCAGCGCGTGCAGGGGAACAAGGAAAAGGCTTTGCTGTTGTTGCAGAAGAAGTACGAAAATTAGCAGAGCAATCAAAAGAAGCGACCGGGGATATCGCATCTATTATTGGGGAAGTACAGCGCGAAGTATCTCGCGTTGTAGAAGTTGTCGGTAATTTAAAAGAAATTGCAAATGTACAAGGCCATGTAACGGTCGATGCTGAGAAAGCATTCAAAATTGTTATGTCTGTAGTAAATACAATTGTAACTTCAATTGAAAACATTTCTACTGAAGTGCGAAATATTGGACATGAGCAGAAAGATATTACACAAGTTATGCAAACCATCGCTGAAACAAGTCAGGAGAGTGCGGCTGTATCAGAAGAAGTTAATGCAGCGACAGAAACACAGGTATCGCATCTAGAACAAGTATCAGGAACGATGAAGCAATTAACAGTGGAAATGAGCGATTTGGAAAAGCTAGTAGAACAATTTAAAATAGAAAAATAAAATTTCAGGCTGTCGGGATTTTCCCGACAGCCATTTTTGAATTATTCATATCGTATATTGTAGAAACACCGATATATCATGAGAAGCGTCTACATGTTGAGATTGCAGCTCTTTTCATATTTAATTATGGACAGCTTGAAATGTAAGGGTACCGTTACTTTCTGTTACTTTTAATGTACCCCCAATAGCTTGTGTTGTATATTGATGAGATGTAAGATCAGTTAATCCAAGTTGTTCTAAAATAGACATAACACCTTGTTGACCAAGAGAAGGATCTAAACTCAAAATAATAAGACCTACCGTTGCATAAAAGGCTGAAATGTCTTGTTCAGAAGCATCTGAACCGACAACAGCAACAGCGCCGATATTGCCGTTAGATTTATAAATTGTCATGCCAAATCCTAAACCATTGCTGAATGTCCCATTGTACGTAACAGTTGCTTGATCCTCTGTGAATAGCTTAACATTCCCTAAGTTATATCCGGATGGCTTCCCGAGACTGTTAAAAGTTGAGACAAATTCTTGGATAGTTCGAGTTGTCTCAACTTGTGCTGGTTGAGATGGATTAGGTTGGCTCGGTTGAGGAGCAGGTTGTGGAGTAGGAGGTAGTTGTTGTTCTGGTGGAACCGGCTTTTCAACTGGAGGAGAAGAAGTTGGTTTTTCTTTCTCTTTTCCACAAGCTGTTGTTCCGAGTAGAAGACTGCCCGCTAATAATGAAGTAATAAATAAACGTTTCATCGTTCACTCCCTTTCAAAGTTGCGAAAAAGCGATTTCTTGCAGAAGTGATATCAATATATGCAAGGCGGACAGAAAAGAGTTACGGTAGATAAGCATATTCAGAGAAAATAAACTAATTTATAGAGCATTAAGCTAAGATATTAGGTAGTAGGAAGTTCAAAAGATGAAAATTTGATTTACATAAGTATGTAATGTAGGAAATTGCGGAGAAAATTTTGTACAATAATAAAGAATCTATAGAAGAGGTGAACAGAAATGGCAATTGTTGATGTTACAATTATCCCAGTTGGAACAGGTACTACAAGTGTAAGTGAGTATGTAGCAGAAATACAAAAAGTACTTGAGAAAAATGCAGATCGCGTGAAGTATCAATTAACACCAATGAATACAATTATTGAAGGAGAACTTCCGGTGTTATTTGAAGTTATTCAACAAATGCATGAAGTTCCATTTTCAAAAGGTGCAGGCCGCGTAGCAACAAATATTCGCGTTGATGACCGCCGTGATAAAGTTAGCTCTATGGAGAAGAAGTTACAATCTGTACAGTCGAAGTTATAGAGTGAACCTTAACTAGTGGAATCAGTCGAGCCTTACTGTCCGAAGGTAGCGAGATGAAGTATAGGGGAAGCAGCTAAATAGAGCTGCTTCTTTTTGTATGAAGGGCAAGAAATTTGTTTCCGCCTTTAAATTTCTTTATTATCAAGTGTAAAGAAATATGAAGGAGGGGCTATAGGGTGAATGAAAAATTTCAAGAACAGTTTGATGGGTTGCTACAGAAGTATACAGAGCTATTATTAGGAGAGAGCGATGAAGAATATAAACAAAAGGTTGAGAAATGGGCGTTATATTCGTATATTGCTAAAACAATGCCAGCGCTTGTAAAGCATTGGAATGAAACGTATCCAGATGCGAAAGAAGAGATGGTAAAATTAATTACAGAAATTAAAAAGCGCAATGATGAACATAGACAAAATAAGTGACAAATGAGAAATGGCTACTTGTAATCAAGTAGTCTTTTTTTGTATTTTTTGATGAACATGTATATGAGTTATTTTTATATAATGTTTGGTTATGTGTATGCCATCTTTATACGAAATAAAGGGAGTGTTTTTTTCTTTGTATAAAGAGAAGAAAGTATTAAAGATTATTTGTCGAAATTATTTCTCATAGGCGTTGTTTTCCTATATTGCTACTCATACACCTGGAATTTCTATATGTCGAAACATTTTTATTTCGTATTTTTCCTTTTAAAATTCAATTATACAAACATTCTCGTATTATTGTGTTAATTATCTAAATAATTATTTGTATCAAATAATTTTAAACAATGATATAATTTAGAAGAGGGGTAAAAAACAGACAAAGTACAGTCATAGGGGTGGAGTACATGGAACAATTAATGCGTAATTCCTTCTTGTTTTTATCAAAAAATAAAGCGATGACAAAACTAGCGAAAAAATACGGTTTACGTTTTGGAGCAGGACGCTTTGTTGCAGGGGAAACAATTGATTTAGCAGTAGCTGCAATTAAAGATTTAAACAAGCAAAACCTTTGTGTTACGATCGACTATTTAGGGGAATTTGTTGATAACGAAGCAGAGGCAAACGAAATGGCGGATGAATCGATTGAAGCGATTCGTGCAATTGGTCGCGAAAAGCTAGATTCTCAGCTTTCATTAAAAATGACTTCTATGGGTTTAGACATCTCAGAAAATTTAGTTATGAACAATATGCGCCGTATTTTAGACGCAGCGAAAGAAAACGGTGTGTTTGTAACAATTGATATGGAAGATTACTCACGTTGTGGAAAAACAATTGAAATCTTCAAGCTGTTAAAAGAAGAATATGACAATGTTGGTACAGTAATTCAAGCGTATTTATATCGTACTGAAAAAGATATAGATGATTTGAATGCGTATAACCCAAATTTGCGTCTTGTAAAAGGGGCTTATAAAGAGTCTGAAGAAGTTGCATTTCCAGAAAAGAAAGATGTAGATGACAATTATAAAAAGATTATTAGAACGCACTTATTAAATGGTAATTATACAGCAATCGCTTCACATGATGATGCAATTATTGAATATACAAAAAAACTTGCTGAGGAATACAACATTTCGCGTGATCAGTTTGAATTCCAAATGTTATATGGCATTCGTACAGAGCGTCAACTTGAGCTTGTGAAAGAAGGATATAAAATGCGCGTGTATGTACCATATGGAAACGATTGGTACGGATACTTCATGCGTCGCTTAGCAGAACGTCCAGCTAACGTAGCATTCGTATTAAAAGGAATGATTAAAAAATAACCAAGGAAGCATAGACTTCCTTGGTTATTTTAATTGTCCAAAAGCATAGTCAGCCATCTTTTTTGCATCAGGGTACAGTGTTTTGCGACCAGAAGAGAGGACAACCGTAATAACCTTTTTACCGTCTTTCTCATCTATTGTAACGACTGTATATTCTGCTAATGCAGAAAGACCGCTTTTACTTCCAATCGCATGTGGATCAGCGTACAATTCTTCACGTCCATAGTTTGCGATTTTTTTCGTTTGCATGGATGTATGTATAGTTGTATGAATTGTATTCATATCTTGCAAGACTTGTGGATACTTTAATACTTCTTTTGTAATAAGTGCCAAATCATATGGTGAAATTTTATTTCCAAGTGCATCAGCCCCGCTTGCATTTTTAAACGTTGTATGTGTCGCTCCGAGCTGCTTTGCTCGTTCATTCATCATTTTAGCGAATTTTTCCTTGGAACCGGCAATATGTTCTGCAACCGATTCACCGATTGGATCGGCGCTAATAACAAGCATCAACTTTAATGCCTCATCGCGCTTTAGCTTTTCCCCAGCATGTAGTGAAATTTTTTTACTTTGGCTCTCTGTTTTTATCGCATTTTCTGTAACGGTAATTTCCTCATCTTCTTTTACGTTTTCCAGTAGAAGAAGAGCGGTCATCATTTTCGCTACACTCGCTGGATAGGAACGGTCATGTTCATGTTTTCCGTATAAAATTTCTCCTGTATTTGCGTCAATTGTCACGCCGTATTTCCCGTATATATCAGGCTGGTTGGCCCTGGCTACTTTTTGCCTGTGCGCATATAAAGAAAAAATCATTGCAATAAATAATGTAGCAGTAATAACAAGTAGTGTAATCGTTCGTTTCATTCTGTACCCTCTTTTATGTATGGAATAGGCAGCGATATAGCCTATTTTTTATTATGCCATGTTCGCTGCCTATATTTGTACTCTTATTTTTCACCCATGTTTTGTTTTTTATATTGCTGATTGTTTCCTTGTCGGCCTTTTTCGATACCTCGATCAACTGGACCAGCATTTCCTGTCACGCTTGTAGAACTAATACCTGCTTTTGATGGGTTTTTCTTAATTTTAGCCATAAGTTATGCCTCCGTGTGATCAAATTTATCCCGCTTTAACAGGCAGTAAGACTTCCACATCAAGATGCAGAGAAAAGCGAGAAAAATAACTGCCCGTAAAAGCACGATTGGTGAAACTAACCATCAGTGAAAAAATCATTCACTGATGGAAGTTTCACTTTATGGATTTTTTAAATTGTAACGAACCCTTTAAGGTAAGGTGTTTAAGAAAGGAAGTTCACTACATATCATGCCCAAAATAGAAAAAAAGAAATAAGTTCAGAAAATTTTATTTTTAAATATATTGCGAAAATTTAAACTATATCATATATTTATTAGTAGAGGCTCATTCATAGATTGCGACGTTTGTCAAAAAATTGAATGAGCATTCATTCAAGAATAAGGGGGAGAATTGGATGTTCCAAATTAAAAAGGCTGCAGTTCTTGGTTCTGGTGTAATGGGTTCTGGAATTGCTGCGCATTTAGCTAACATCGGTATACCGACATTATTGCTTGATATTGTACCGCCATCGCTTACAAAAGAGGAAGAAGCGATGGGACTTACATTAGAACATAAAAGTGTACGAAATCGTTTCAGTAACGGAGCTCTGCAAAAATTGTTAAAGCAAAAACCAGCTCCTCTTACAATGAAAGAAAACTTAACGTTAATTGAGGCTGGCAATATGGAAGATGATATGGAACGCCTTGCTGACGTTGATTGGATTATTGAAGTTGTTGTAGAAAATTTAGAAATTAAAAAGAAAGTATTTGAGAAAATAGACGCTGTTCGTAAGTCAGGTTCTATTGTTAGCTCAAATACATCTGGTATTTCCGTTGAAAAAATGATAGAAGGGCGTTCAGACGATTTCAAAAAGCATTTCTTGGGAACGCACTTTTTTAACCCTCCGCGTTATTTAAAACTTCTTGAGATTATACCGACAAAAGAAACGGCTCCTCATGTGTTAGACTTCATGAAACTATTTGGCGAAGATGTACTTGGAAAAGGTGTTGTTGTTGCAAAAGACACACCAAACTTTATTGGAAACCGCATCGGTACGTACGGACTGCTTGTAACATTGCAAGAGATGGTAAAACGCGGTTATAGCGTTGGCGAAGTAGATTCTGTAACAGGCCCATTAATTGGCCGTCCGAAAAGTGCAACGTTCCGTACATTAGATGTTGTCGGATTAGATACATTTGTTCATGTTGCAAATAACGTATATGAAAACGTACAAGAAGAAGAGCGTGAAGTTTTCAAAGTACCAGCTTTCATGCACGACATGTTAGAAAGAAAATGGCTTGGAAGTAAAACAGGTCAAGGCTTCTTCTTAAAACAAGGAAAAGAGATTTTAGAGTTAAATCCTGAAACAATGGAATACGAAGAACGTAAAAAAATGAAAGCGGCTTCTGTTGAATTAAGTAAACAAGAAAAAGGATTAGCGAATAAATTGAAAGCGCTTGTATATGCACAAGATCGCGCTGGTGAATTGTTATGGAACATTATTACACCAACTCTTCTATATTCAGCAAAGCTAATGAAAGAAATTGCTGATGATATTGTCGCAATTGATAATGCGATGAAGTGGGGCTTTGGCTGGGAGCAAGGACCATTTGAAATTTGGGATGCAATTGGCGTTGAGAAGTCCGTTCAGAAAATGGAGGAAAACGGTCAAGTAGTTCCAGCTTGGGTAAAAGAAATGATCGAGAAAGGTATTACATCGTTCTATAAACATGATAATGGCGAGAGCTATTACTATGATAACGGTGAATATAAACAAATCGTTCGTAATAAAAAGGCAATTTCTCTAAAACAACTGAAAGAGAAAAATGGCGTACTGAAGAAAAATAGCGGTGCGAGCCTGATTGATTTAGGTGACGGTATTCTTTGTTTAGAATTCCATTCGAAGAGCAACGCAATCGGTATGGATATTACGCAAATGATTAATTACGCTGTCGATGAAGTAGAAAAGAACTATAAAGGGCTTGTTATTGGAAATCAATCGAAGAATTTCTGCGTTGGTGCGAACCTTGCGATGATTTTAATGGAAGCACAAGACGATAACTACTTTGAAATTGAGTGGGTCGTGAAAAACTTCCAAGATGCAATGATGAAAATAAAGTACTGTTCAAAACCAGTCGTGGCAGCGCCTTATGGTATGACACTTGGCGGCGGTACAGAGGTTTGCTTACCAGCTGCTAGTATTCAAGCTTCTAGCGAAACATACATGGGATTAGTAGAAGTCGGTGTTGGTTTAATCCCTGGCGGAGGCGGTAACAAAGAGCTATACATTAAACATTTGAACAAAATGGCAAACGGTGTTGAGTTTGACCTGCAAAAAGTTGCAAACAAAGTGTTTGAAACAGTAGCGATGGCGAAAGTTTCAACATCTGCACAAGAAGCAGCTTCTCATAACTTCTTAGGCGATAAAGATGGTATTAGCGTCAATGGCGATCACTTACTATATGATGCAAAACAAAAGGCACTTGCCTTATATGAAGCGGGCTATAAAGCACCAATTCGTAAAAAGATCCCAGTTGTCGGTGAAACAGGATATGCAACGCTCGTGCTTGGGGCAGAAGCACTGCACTTATCTGGCTATATTTCCGAATATGACTTACACATTGCGAAAAAACTTGCATATGTCATTGCTGGCGGAAAAATTCCATATGGAACAGAAGTTGATGAACAATATTTATTAGATGTGGAACGCGAAGCATTTATCAGTTTAGTGAGCGAAATGAAATCACAAGCAAGAATGCAGCACATGCTTGTAAAAGGAAAACCATTACGTAACTAAGGAGGAAGAGTGTTCATGAGAGAAGCTGTTATTGTTGCAGGGGCAAGAACGCCAGTTGGGAAAGCGAAGAGAGGATCATTAAAAACAGTACGTCCTGATGATTTAGGGGCATTAGTTGTAAAAGAAACATTAAAACGTGCGAATAACTACGACGGTCCAATTGATGATTTAATTTTTGGCTGTGCGACGCCGGAAGCAGAGCAAGGTTTAAACATGGCGCGTAATATCGGCGGGCTAGCAGGACTTTCTTATAATGTTCCAGCTATTACAATTAACCGTTACTGCTCTTCTGGACTGCAAAGTATTGCTTTCGGTGCAGAGCGTATTATGCTTGGACATTCGGAAGCGGTATTATCCGGCGGTGCTGAATCTATGAGTTTAGTACCGATGATGGGACACGTTGTTCGTCCGAATAACCGCCTTGTTGAAGCAGCTCCAGAATATTATATGAGCATGGGACATACAGCGGAGCAAGTAGCGATGAAATATGGAATTTCCCGTGAAGAGCAAGATGCGTTTGCGGTAAGAAGCCATCAACGCGCAGCAAAAGCATTAGCGGAAGGAAAGTTCGTAGATGAAACAGTATCGGTGGATGTAACACTTCGCACTGTTTCAGCAAACAACAAGTTACAAGAAGAAACAATTGTGTTCTCACAAGATGAAGGGGTAAGAGCAGATACGACGTTAGATGTGCTTGGGAAACTGCGACCAGCATTTAACGTGCGCGGTTCGGTAACAGCTGGAAATTCTTCGCAGCTGAGCGACGGCGCAGCTGCAGTATTACTGATGGATCGTGAAAAAGCAGTAAGCGACGGATTAAAGCCGCTTGCAAAATTCCGTTCCTTCGCAGTAGCTGGTGTACCGCCAGAAGTAATGGGAATCGGTCCAATTGCAGCGATTCCAAAAGCGTTAAAATTAGCAGGTTTAGAGTTATCTGATATTGGCTTATTTGAATTAAATGAAGCATTCGCATCTCAATCGATCCAAGTTATTCGTGAACTTGGATTAGATGAAGAAAAAGTAAACGTAAACGGCGGAGCGATTGCCCTTGGACATCCACTTGGTTGTACAGGAGCGAAACTAACATTATCTCTTATTCATGAAATGAAGCGCCGTAATGAGCAGTTCGGTATCGTGACAATGTGTATTGGCGGCGGAATGGGTGCTGCTGGAGTGTTTGAATTATTATAAAAAAAGTGGAAGCGGCTCGCTCAGAATGTGAGGAAGAAGTGAAGCCACCGAACATTCTAGCCGCTGGAACTGGATTTAATAAAAGTGAAGTTAGACAGATAAAGAATGGAAGCGACTAAAGGGTACGAAAACAAATAAAGGGAGGGCTAGCTTCTCTCGTAACAAGAGAAGCAGCCTATGAAAATATGAAGGAGGAATTTTTCATGGAAAAAATAGTAGGAAGTGCAGTGAAAGGCGGCAGCTTTTTAGTTGATGATATTACAATTGATCAAGTGTTTACACCTGAAGATTATACAGATGAGCATAAAATGATTGCGAAAACAACAGAGGACTTTATTGTAAATGAAGTACTGCCAGAGCTTGAATATTTAGAGCAGCATGAGTTTGATCGCTCTGTTCGTTTATTAAAAGAAGCAGGTGAGCTTGGATTATTAGGTGCTGATGTACCAGAAGAGTACGGCGGTATTGGCCTTGATAAAGTTAGCTCTGCGTTAATTGCAGAGAAATTCTCTCGTGCGGGCGGCTTTGCGATTACGCACGGTGCTCACGTTGGTATCGGGTCGTTACCAATCGTATTATTCGGTAACGAAGAACAAAAGAAAAAATATCTTCCTGCATTAGCAACAGGCGAAAAGCTAGCTGCGTACGCATTAACTGAGCCAGGATCTGGATCTGATGCATTAGGAGCAAAAACAACAGCTCGCTTAAATGCGGAAGGTACACACTATGTATTAAACGGTGAAAAACAGTGGATTACAAACTCCGCTTTCGCCGATGTATTTGTTGTATACGCAAAAGTAGATGGCGAGCACTTCACGGCGTTTATCGTAGAGAAAGAATACGCTGGCGTATCCACAAGCCCGGAAGAAAAGAAAATGGGTATTAAGTGTTCTTCTACTCGTACGTTAATTTTAGAAGACGCACTAGTGCCAAAAGAAAATGTACTTGGTGAAATCGGTAAAGGTCATGTAATCGCATTTAACATTTTAAATATCGGCCGCTATAAATTAGGTGTTGGTACAGTTGGTTCATCAAAACGTGCGTTAGAAATTTCAGCACAATATGCAAATCAACGTCAGCAGTTTAAGCAACCAATTGCTCGCTTCCCATTAATTCAAGAGAAGCTTGCAAATATGGCAGCGAAAATTTATGCAGCTGAAAGCTCTGTATATCGTACAGTTGGTTTGTTTGAAAGCCGTATGAGTACATTATCAGAAGAAGAAGTAAAAGACGGGAAAGCTGTAGCAGCTTCTATCGCTGAATATGCAATTGAGTGTTCTTTAAATAAAGTATTCGGTTCTGAAGTGCTAGATTATGTAGTAGATGAAGGTGTTCAAATTCATGGTGGTTACGGATTTATGGCAGAGTACGAGATTGAAAGAATGTACCGCGATTCTCGTATTAACCGTATTTTCGAAGGTACGAATGAGATTAACCGCTTAATCGTACCAGGTACGTTCTTGCGTAAAGCAATGAAAGGTGAATTACCACTTCTGCAAAAAGCACAAAAATTACAAGAAGAATTAATGATGATGATGCCGGAAGAAGTAGGCGATGAGCCATTAGCACTGCAAAAACATTTAGTGAAAAATGCGAAGAAAATTGGCTTAATGGTTGCTGGTTTAGCTGTTCAAAAATACGGTAAAGCGTTAGATAAAGAACAAGAAGTTCTTGTTAATATCGCTGATATCGTAAGCAACCTATATGCAATGGAATCTGCAGTTCTTCGTACAGAAAAAGCAATCAAAACAACTGGCCTTGAGAAGAACAAACAGAAAGTATTATACACTGAAGTATTCTGCCAAGAGGCGTTCAATCAAATCGAAGCAGATGCGAAAGAAACAATTATTGCTGTAGAAAATGGCGATATGCTGCGCATGATGTTATCTGCGCTTCGTAAATTCACTCGTCATACACCGCTTAATGTGATTCCAAAGAAACGTGAAATCGCAGCGAAAGTGTTAGAGGATGAGCGTTATACAGTTTAATATGTAAAAAGGCGGGAGTCGTTTGGAGCGACTCCTGCCCTTTTTTTGCACAAAAATGGAATTTCTAGTGACAAAAACTAATGTCGTTAGTTATAATAAAACTAACGACATTAGTTTTTGTGAAGGGGAGCTGGAAATATGAGAATGATTCATGAAAAAACGGTATATCAATTGTCATTTTTGCCAAGAGCGTTTCCTGTAAATTGTTACTTTGTGGAGGAAGAAGACGGTTTAACTTTAATTGATGCGGCTTTGCCATATAGCGCAAAAGGTATCTTGCAAGCAGCTCAAAAAATAGGAAAACCGATTACTAATATTGTATTAACACATGCACACGATGATCACATCGGTGCGCTAGATGCATTAAAGGAAGTACTTCCAGATGTTCCTGTTTATATTTCTAAGCGGGATGCACGGTTGTTAGAAGGAGATACGACATTACAAAGAGATGAACAAAATACGCCAATAAAAGGCGGTGTACCTAAAAAGGTGAAAACGAGACCGGATGTTTTATTGGAAGATGGAGATCGAATTGGATCGCTTCTTGCGATTATGACACCGGGACATACACCAGGCTCCATGTCGTTTCTTGATACGCGAAATAACGCCCTTATTGCCGGGGATGCATTTCAAACAAGAGGGGGCATGGCTGTTTCGGGACAAATGAAATTTTGGTTTCCGTTTCCTGCAATGGCAACATGGAGTAAAGAATTAGCATTACAGAGTGCAGAGAAGCTAAGAGAATATGAGCCTTCCTTACTTGCGGCAGGGCATGGGAAAATGATAAATAATCCAGTCGCTGCAATAGACCGTGCGATTGAGGAAGCAAAGCGAAATGTAGAAAGTATGAAAGAGGGTTAATTTATGTCACCGAGAATCGGACTTACATTACAGAAAATTGTAGACACAGCAGCAGAAATCGCAGATACAAATGGGATACAAGAAGTAACATTAGCGTCATTATCGCAAAGGCTTGGAATACGTTCTCCTTCTCTATATAATCATGTGAAAGGTTTACAAGACGTACGGAAAAATCTTGGTGTTTACGGAATAGAACAGCTGCATGAGGCGCTGAAAGAGGCGATAGAGGGTAAACGTATGGATGAAGCAATTTATGCATTAGGAGAAGCATACGTATCGTTTGTCCGAAAACATCCTGGATTGTATGAAGCAACTTTTTTACGAGATGAAGAAGTGCAACAAGCAGGTGATGGAACTGTAGAGCTTTGTCTTCGTGTTTTACAACAATACGGTTTAGAAGGTGAGCAGGCGCTTCATGCGACTCGTGGACTAAGAAGTATTTGTCACGGATTTGCATCGATTGAACAGCAAGGTGGATTTGGATTGCCGCTGGATCTAGATACAAGTTTACATTTATTATTGGAAACGTTTATTAAAGGGCTACATGTTATAAAGTGAAACTTCCATCAGTGGGGGTTTTCTTCATCCCTCACTGATGGTTAGTTGAACCAATCGGGGTCTTACTGCCCGTTAGTGCGGGATAAAAGAGTGAATAAGGAGAGAGAAACCATGAATTTTTTGCTGTTCATGCTTCTTTTTACAGTAGGTTGCGGTTTGTTAGAGGCGAAAGTGCTAAAGGATGTGAAGTGAAATGTTTGCAGGACATTTTGGCTTAGCTGCAGCAGTGAAAGCGAATTCACCGAAAATACCGCTTTGGGCTCTCATGTTAAGCACACAACTATTGGACGTCATCTTTGTGCCGCTTTATGTTTTAGGAGTAGAGACAATAGAGCCTGTTGGTGGTAATGGGTATGGTGAAGCGGTGATTCATGCGGATTATTCACACTCTTTAATCGGAGCACTGTGTATTGCCATTTTTGCAGGAATAGTGGGTAGGAAGTTTTGGGGAAAACGAAGTGGCTTTGTTATTGGAGCGGTAGTTTTCAGTCATTGGATTCTTGATTTACTTGTGCATCGTGCTGATTTGCCGTTACTTCCAGGGAATTTTGGAGACTTTCCTTTGCTGGGTTTTGAGTTGTGGCGCTTTCCAGCTATTAGTATCGCACTGGAATGTATTCTTATTGCGTTAGGTGGTATATTATACTTCCGATTTGTTGTTTCGAGTGTAGAACAACGAAAGAAATTGATAGCAAGAGTAGCCGGTGGTGTAGTAGTTGTGTTATTGATTCTTTCGTTAATTACAGATGTATTTGGCTTTGCGGCTTGAGTATGAATAAAAGGAAACCTTAGAAGCGATTCTAAGGTTTTTTAGTGCATACAATCTAAAAATAAATAGATACTAAATCTTGAATGAACAAAGAAAGGAAGGCTGTTACGATGCAAAATTTAAATGAGCTTGAAGTGGAGAATTTACGTCATCTTATTGGCGGGCATGCAACAGTTATTAACAAATTACAAGAGTATGCACAGGCATGTACGGATCCGCAGTTAAAGCAGATGCTGCAAAAAGATGTGCAAGATGCACAAAATACGAAACAACAATTAATGTCTTTTCTAGGATAGGGGTGTAAAGAACATGAATGAAAAAGATATGGTAAATGATTATTTAGCTGAATTAAATGCAAGTTTAACAGGCTATGCGAATTACATTGCGCAAACGAATAACGATCAATTATATCAAACGTTAGTTCAAATTCGTAATCAAGACGAAATGCGTCAACGTAATCTGTATCAATACGCAAAACAAAAGAATTATTATCAACCAGCAGCTCCTGCTAATCCAACGATTGTTCAGCAGCTGAAGAATCAATTAAGTGCGCAATAAGAAAAGAGACTTTTTAAAACGGGTGACGTGATTGAGACGTTACTCGTTTTTTTTTTGCGAAAGTGAAATGTTCGTGACTTTGTCGGAATTATGTGCGAGGGGACATAAAATGTCCATATTATTTGTGATATATTTCACAAATTGTACATGGCTTCCATGGAAAAAACTTCTATAATAAAAAGTGTAAAGAACACAACACAAAGAAAATTACACGAAGAAGCAGGTGAGATTGTCATGAATAGAAACACAAGAAAGATTGCGATTATTGGTACTGGATTAGTTGGATCAAGCTGTGCGTATTCTATTGTGAATCAAGGAATCTGTGAAGAATTAGCGTTAATTGATCTTAATCATGAGCGAGCAGTTGGCGAAGAAATGGATTTATCACACTGCATTAATTTTACAAATACAAGAACAAAAGTATACGCAGGAACTTATGAAGACTGCAAAGATATGGACATTGTTATTATTACAGCAGGGCCTGCGCCAAAGCCAGGTCAAAGTCGCCTTGATACTTTAGGAGCAAGTGCAAAAGTTATGGAAAGTATTGTACCCAGTGTAATGGAGAGCGGATTTGATGGCATCTTCCTAATTGCATCAAACCCAGTTGATATTATTACTTATCAAGTTTGGAAATTATCAGGTTTGCCAAGAAATCGCGTTCTTGGTACTGGGACATCATTAGATTCTTCTCGTCTAAGAACAATTTTGTCGGAATTGCTAGATGTTGATCCTCGTAGCATTCAAGGTTATTCGTTAGGGGAGCATGGCGATTCACAAATGGTTGCCTGGTCTCACGTAACAGTTGGTGGAAAGCCGATTCTACAAATTTTAGAAGAGCAAAAAGAGCGTCTAGGTGAACTTGATTTAGATGAAATTGTAGAAGAAACAGCAAAAGCTGGTTGGGAGATTTATAAGCGGAAAGGAACTACTTATTACGGCATTGGGAATGCGTTAGCTTATATTGCACGTTCTATTTTTAATGATGATCACTGTATTATTGCTGTATCAGCCGTTTTAGACGGTGAATATGGTGAGTATGAAATTTCCACAGGTGTACCAGCTATCATTACAAGAGATGGTATAAAAGAACTTGTCGAACTGAACTTAACAGAAGCTGAAGAAAGCCGATTTGCAAAATCAAATGAAATTTTACGCGACTACATGAAAACAATCGGTTACTAAACTAGGAGAAGGTGAAACAGATGAAGGAATATATCATGCCTCGTATATTCAAAGGATCTGCAGGAATTGCACAAGGTATTTTCGTATCTCTTGGGATTGGTCTGCTCATTGAAAATATAGGAAGAATTGCTGATATTCCTATGTTAATTACAATTGGAGTTGTTGCGAAATCACTCATGGCGCCAGCAATTGGAGCAGGAATTGCTTTTATGCTCGGATCAAATGGACTTGTCATTTTCTCAGCGATGGTTGCAGGAGCGATTGGAGCTAGATCAATCTCGATTACTGCAGCCGGTTTGATGATTAAAACTGGTGAACCAATCGGTGCGTTATTAACAGCAACTCTAGCGGTCTATATTGGTAAACGATTAAGTGGAAAAACTGCTGTAGATATGATGCTCGTTCCGTTTGCTGCAATATTAGGTTCAGGTTTAGTCGGTATTTGGTTATCCCAAAATATTAGTCCGGTTTTACATGCAGTTGGAGCATTTATTAAAGATAGCTCAGCTGGTAGCCCATTTATCGCTTCTGTGGTACTTGCGGTTGCTTGGGGATTATTATTAATTTCTCCAGCTTCATCAGCTGCTCTAGCAATTGCACTTAGCCTAGACGGCGTGGCAGGCGGTGCTGCACTTGCAGGATGCGTCGCTCAATTTATCGGATTCGCTGTTATCTCTGCGAAAGAAAATAATTTAGGCGGTATTTTAGCACAAGCTCTTTGTACACCGAAAGTACAGCTTCCGAATATCACTAAAAACCCCATGATTCTTGTACCAACTGTTGTCGCTAGCGCAATTGTAGGTCCTGTATCGGCGCTTGTATTCCAAATGACAGCTGGGAAAGAAATTGCGGGTCTTGGACTAAGTTCTTTAATCGCACCAATTAATTTGATTTCAAGCAAAGGATTAAGTGTTGTTCCAGCGATGGTGATTACTTACATCATAATTCCAGTAGCTGTTTCTTATATACTATATATGATTTTGAAAAAAGCAGGTCGCATTAAACCTGGGGACATGACTGTACCGCAATCCTAAAAAATATGCCAATTTGAAAATCTCCCCTTACATAGATAAAAGCAGACTGAAGAAGCCACAGTCTGCTTTTTTTGTCATAGATTATACTCCGGCTTGCACAGTAACCTTTTGTTCACGTGATTCAAAGACATAATACATAGCGGCATAAAGGAAGCTTGCTACTACAGTGCCTGCTACTGCATCCATAAAGGCGTGCTGTTTTGTAAATAAAGTAGATAAAATGATGAGTACGCCAATGAATGTTAATATGCCATATTCCCATTTGTTTTGCTTTTTCCTCTTATGTGCTGTAATCATAATGACAAATGTTGTGAGTACGTGAATGCTAGGAAAGCAATTCACAGGTTGATCGATACTGTAAATATAGCGCACTAAATTAGCAAACACATCATTGCCGATTACGTCGGGACGTGTTATCGTCGTTTGCCACATATAATAAATGCTAAAGGAAGTAAGGTTGCCTAATAAAATACTACTTAATGTAACGTAATAGAGCTTTCGATCAGCAAAGCAGTAATAAATAAGAGCACCGTATAAGTAAGGGAACCAAAGTAAATATGGAACGATAAATTCTTTTGTAAATGGAATCCATTCGTCTATTTTTGTTGTCACATTCACAGCATCTACTGTTGAATGATTCAGTACGCTATAAAGAGGACTTACAAGTACGAGTAGGAGTATATAAGATAATGGAATAAAGGCTGAAGATTTATTATTTTTCATAGTAATTCTCCTATTTGTAGTGTAATGACTTGAAACTTGAAAAATTATAATATAAAAAATGTAAATGAACCATCGATTTCTCTAACATTTTTTACAAATAAACTTACAGTTTTGTCACTATTTGAAAACTCCTTCTTTCCTTCGAATCTTGAAGATGGGGCGTTCTTGTTCATTTTTCGATAAATACGAATTAAAAAATGACCTAAAACTCCTGGTCTTTTTAGATGGGGCAGGGCCTTTTCATGCCACATGCAAGGGGAAAAGCGAGTGTAGGTCATGTTTTGTTCTGCATTGCAGCGACTTATATGTATCATATTGTAGGATGCCGATATGGGTGAAACGATTCTTAAACAAACGTTTAATTAATATATATGTTCCATTTTTAGCTTTTAATCAAACGTTTGTTTAATAGACTAGAAATACATAGTCTAAAGGGATTGTCACATGTAAATAAAAGTGCTATTCATTCCAAGTGAAAATGACAAACATCGATATTAAAAAATATGTCGTGTTTTGTCATTTTTTGTTATAAACTATATAACGTAATATAAAGATTTGGAGAAGGAAGTGGTGTGATGGCATTGTTAAAAAATAGTAAAATTGGTACGAAATTAAACGTGTTAATGATTATAGCTAGTATTGCATGTATTATTTTATCGTTCATAGGGATAATCGCATTAAAGAATGCAGACAAAAGTTCTGAAAGTATGTATAAAAACATGTTACTTCCAATTCAACGGGTAAAGACCGTAGAAGCTAATTTCTATTATGGTAATAATAATTTTATGGAACTTATGATAACAACAGATGAAAATAGAAATAAAGAGTTGGCAAATAACCTGTCTAAAGTACGTGAAGAAAATGATCAGTTAATAAAAAAGCTAGAATCAACGATAAGCTCCCAACAAGAAAAGGAGTTATATGAAAATTTCAAAGCAAATTTCGGCGAGTTAAGACCGAAAATGAAAGAAGCACAAAGTTTAGCAATGCAAAATAAAAACGAAGAGGCTTATGCTTATTATTTAAAAGAAGTTGAGCCCGCTATGCAAAAATCAATTAAGTCTATTCAAGAATTCGCTAATTGTAATAGTAACCAAGCAGAACAATTACAGGAACATAATGCTAACAGCGCTAAAACTGCAATGATGATATTTATCCTTATTTCAGTTTTAGCGACCGCGACTATTATATTGATTGGTTATATTATTAAAATAGCTATTCAACGTCCAATTACGTTATTACAGCATGATATGAAAGAAGTAGCAGATGGGAATTTAGTAATACGTACTTCTTATGAAGCAAATGATGAATTAGGAAATATCGTTATTTCTTTTAATCACATGTTAGACAATTTGCAACAACTAATTGAGAAAATAAAAGTAACGGCACACGAGGTTACTTCCTCGACTGATCGTATGTTACAAAATACAAAACAAGCATCTCAAATCTCTAACGAAGCTGTTCAAACGATTGCTGAAGTGAACAAACAAATAGTAGGACAAGTTACGAGTATTCAAGAAAGTTCAACAGCAATGAGTGACGTAGCAAATGGAGTTCAAACAGTAGCTGAATCTGCATCAACTGTTGCTGAAGTGTCTGTTATTACAACAGATCGTGTGGATAGCGGAAGTGAAGTAATCAAGCAATCTATTACTCAAATGAATAATGTACATAAAGCTGTGGAAGAAACATCTACAATGATAGATCGTCTTGTTATACGTACGCAAGACATAGATAAAGCTTTAAATGCGATTACGAATATTGCGGAACAAACAAACTTGCTTGCTTTAAATGCTGCAATTGAAGCAGCGCGTGCAGGGGAAAATGGAAAAGGTTTTGCAGTTGTTGCAGCTGAAGTGCGAGACTTAGCTGAACACTCAAAGCAATCCGCGCATGAAATTAATGATTTAATTAAAGCAATTCAACAAGATACAAAAGATACCGTTCAAATTATGAGAAAAGGTCAGGAAGAAGCGGAACAAGGAAGAAATGCTGCTAATGAAGCAGAGCGAGCGTTTTCAACAATCATGACAGACATTCATAAGATAACACATCAAATTCAAGAAGTATCAGCTACAACAGAAGAAATGTCTGCTGGAACGGAAGAAATTAACGCTTCATTATCAGTAGTATCAGAAACTTCTACAAGGGTAGCAAAAGATACGGATCAAACCGTACAAGCCATTCAAACACAAGCAGCATCCATTACAGAAATAACGAATCAATCCATGCAAATAAAGAACAAAATTGAAGAATTAGAAGGATTGATTTCACAATTTAAAATTGAGGAATAAGAATTATTTATAAACATAATGAAAATAAGAGGCGGCGAATTTAACGGCGTCTCTTATTTTTTATGGTATTAATTAAACGTTTGATTAAGATATATGCTCTATAATGCTGCACATCTTTTGTGAAAAAATAAAAAACACTTCTCAAAAAATGAAGTGTTTTTCTGTTACTAAATATATTATAATAAAAAAAGTTAGAATTTTGTTATTTTAACAAAATATTATGTAAGGGCTTAAATAGATGGATTATATTCGTTTATGTATTTAGTTACGCTTTCATTTAATTTCATAAAAAAGTCTGTGAATTCTGAACAGTCCGTGCGAATGTTATCTACATGCTGTAAAGAGAGTTTCTCGTTTAACAGAAATTCCCCGTGATGCCCAAATACTTGTATATGAGCATTTATTTGATCTGAATCTTCTTGTGTTGATACGAGAAGATAGTCAAATGCTTTTATAGGAATGGCATATGTTTTACGATATGTATTCGTATTACTTATTCCGGTTTGTTTTATCACTTGAAACTGAAGAACTTCTTTGTTTATAGCGATGGACAATGTTGTTGATTTTAATTTTGTGTCTGTTAATTCATCAAGTTCTTCAAGTTGAAAATGGATTGTAGTTTGATCTGAGCAGTTTTGAATTTGTTGCTGGATTGTTGAGTGAATTTGTAGTTCCATATAGTAAATAATCTCCTTTTCTTTATGTGCTATAAAGATAGAAATATAGAACAAAAGAATTAATATAGTAGTTTCAAGTAGTAAATAAAATTAAACATTTTTATTGTTCCTTAAAGAGAATACATGACAAATTACTAAAAAACAATATAAATTGATTTAATATTTCGTATTTTAAAAGCGTTATATTTGGTATAAAAAATATTATGATTAAATAATATTATTTGGAATTGTAAAATATTATTGGTAAATTTGCGAAAAAGAAAAGATTTTGCAGGATAAAAGAAATTCTTAGCGAAATAAGTTAAAGTTTGAAATGAAAAAATATTTTCTATATGATAAGGTAAAGGTTAGTGAAAAGTAGGTGAATGTATGTCAGTAACATTTTATTCATATCCAAAATGTGGAACATGTCAAAAAGCAAAAAAATGGTTAGAAGCAAATGATGTAGCATATGAAATGATTCATATTGTCGAAAGTCCACCTTCTAAGGAAGAACTTCGCAATTTATATGAAAAAAGCGAATTACCATTAAAAAAATTCTTTAACACAAGTGGAATGCGTTACCGCGAGCTTGGTTTAAAGGATAAGCTAAAAGATGCAAGTGAAGAGGAAATGTTGGACATGCTCGCTTCTGATGGCATGTTAATCAAACGACCAATTGTAACAGGCAGTAATCATGTAACAGTTGGCTTTAATGAAGAGCAATTTGAAAGCGTGTGGAAAAAGTACCAATAAGGTATTTTTACATAATTAATACATTCATTGGAGGTACAAACATGAGCATTCCAAAACAATTACGTTACTCTGAAGAACACGAATGGGTAAAAGTTGATGGCAACCAAGTTGTTATCGGGATTACAGATTTCGCACAACACGAATTAGGAGATATCGTATTCGTGGAACTTCCTGAAGTTGGTGCAACAATCGAAGCTGACGAGCCATTCGGAAGCGTAGAATCTGTTAAAACAGTTTCTGAGTTATACGCACCTGTAGCGGGTAAAGTTGTAGCAGTAAATGAAGAATTAAACGACAAGCCAGAGCTTGTTAACGAATCTCCATACGAAGGTGCATGGATGATTAAAGTTGAGATTGAAGATGCAGGCCAAGTTGATAACTTATTAACTGCAGAACAATACGAAGAAATGATCAATCAAGACTAATATAAAAAGGGCAGCTAATAGCTGTCCTTTTTATTTGTGCCACCTAAAATTTTAAACGAGCCACTTCCACTTTTCTTCACAAAAATAAACAGGAAACAACATTGAAATAACGAATATAATATATACTAAAGGTAAGGTTGTATCATAGTATATGGTGATCGGGTGATGCCAAGTGGTCTATGTGGAAAAAGTAATTATTGTTGAAGGTAAATCAGATAAGAAGAAGATTGAAACGATTATTAGAGAACCGGTGGAAATTGTTTGTACAAATGGTACAATTAGTTTGTCGAAAATGGATGAACTTATTGATCAGCTGTACGATAAAGAAGTGTATGTACTTGTGGACGCAGATGATGCAGGAGAGAAGCTACGCAAACAGTTTCGCCGAGAATTTCCACATGCTGAACATATTTATATTGACCGTTCGTATCGTGAGGTTGCAACTGCACCATCAAATCATTTAGCGAACGTTTTATGGGGAGCTGACATTGACGTTTATACAGAATTTTTACGGTAAGGAATGGTAGAATGATCGATTGGACAGGAAATGAAGCTGTAGCCGCAGTTAGAGATCAAAATAAAACGGTATTATACGTATATACGCCAATGTGCGGTACGTGTCAACTTGCTAAAAAAATGTTAACGGTTGTTGAAGCAGCATTATCTCATTTGGAAATCGGAATGTTGAATTTAAATTATGCACCGCATTTTGCGCGGGAGTATGAAATTGAAAGTGTTCCGTGTTTACTTATATTTGAGAAAAATCAACTTGTGAAAAAAATATATGCATTTCAATCTGTGGAATATTTATATATGGAATTACAATAGGCGGCAAATATTTTGCCGCCTCGACATATTTCTTGGGAAATATAAGCAACAGATTGCTTTTCGTACAACTTTTGTCGAGAGAAAGATACAGGAGAGCTCGTTATAGAAATGGAATGGTATTATGTAGAACGTGATATGAGGAGTGTGACGAAGATGAAATTGTATTCACTGCTTCAATCATTTGTAACATATGCCAATACGCAGTGTCATTTAGAACCGCTACTGCCGCAATTTGAGCGGGCTGTTTGTTTTAATTTTCAAGATGAGCGTTATTCGTTGAAAATTTCAAGAGAGAAAATTGAGCTTACGAATGGTGCAATGGGAACGGAAGAACTTGTTTGCTTTCAAGAAGATGACTTGCAGTTATTGATTACAGGACAAGTTCGTTTGCAGTCACTATTGCGTAGAAAGGCCATTACATATAGAGGGACATATAAAACAATGTTATTATTAGAATCTGTATTTCACATTTGTAAGCCGCTGCGAGTAGGTGCTTAAGTTTCAGAAAGTTTTTTCTTGGCGAAAATTTCTGTTGACATCTATTTCATGCGTTGATACAATTCAAAACATGAAATAACGAAAACTTCATAACGACAAAATCAGACGAAATTTACATCTGATTTTCTCTTATCAAGAGAGGTGGAGGGACTGTGCCCTATGAAACCCGGCAACCGTCAACTTATGTTGAAATGGTGCCAATTCCTGCAAAGCGAATGCTTTGAGAGATGAGAGGAAAGGATAATAGTAATTTATGTATATAAACCTTTCTGCTCATTTTAAAGCAGAAAGGTTTTTTTGTTGTTTTAGTGTAGGAGGACGCTCAAACAACAAATCGTTTTTATAGTTATAGCGGCGAGCCGCTTACGCTTTTTAATTAAAAAGGGGTGACATCAATGATTGTGTTAGAAAATGTAAAGAAAATATATCGTTCCAAAAACGGTGATGTTACTGCTGTTGATAATGCGAATTTACAAATAGAAAAAGGCGAAATTTTCGGAGTTATCGGATATAGCGGTGCCGGAAAGAGTTCCTTAATTCGCTTGTTTAATCAACTGGAGAAACCGACGTCTGGAAAAATTACTATTGGAGAGCGTGTGATTTCAGCAATTAGAGGAAGAGAACTTCGAGAAGCTCGTCAAGAAATCGGGATGATTTTCCAGCACTTTAACTTACTTTGGTCACGAACTGTTCGTGAAAATATTGCTTTTCCGCTTGAAATTGCTGGAGTGGAAAAAGAGAAAAGAAAGCAGCGTGTGGATGAATTGATTCGTCTTGTTGGGTTAGAAGGACGAGGAGATGCGTATCCATCTCAGTTAAGTGGTGGACAAAAGCAGCGTGTTGGTATTGCGAGAGCATTAGCAAATAATCCAAAAGTGTTATTATGCGATGAAGCAACATCAGCATTAGACCCAGAAACAACAGATCAAATTTTAGATTTGCTTCTTGATATTAATAAACGCCTCGATTTAACGATTGTACTTATTACGCATGAAATGCATGTGATTCAAAAAATTTGTAATCGTGTTGCTGTTATGGAGACAGGGAAGATTGTTGAAAGCGGCAGCGTGTTAGATGTATTTCGTAATCCGCAGCAAGACATTACAAAGCGCTTCGTTAAGCAAATAACAGTTTCTGAAGATGCAGACGAAACAATTGAGCATTTAGTAGAGAAGTACCCGGAAGGAAAAGTCGTAAAACTGCAATTTATTGGTGAAGCAGTGGAAAGACCAGTTCTGCAGGAATTAATGAAGAAAGATGGAATTGAAGTGAGCATTCTGCAAGGGAATATTGCTCAAACGACAAACGGGGCGTATGGAAGTTTAATTGTTCATTTAAAAGGTGACGAAGATGTAGTTGCAGAGGCAGTTGCAACGATTCAACAAGAGCAAGTAGAACTGGAGGTGATTGCACATGGATAATTTGTTTCAAAATGTTGATTGGAATCAAATGTTAGAAGCTACACAAGAGACGTTATACATGACGGCAATTGCTACACTTGCAACGTTTGTATTGGGCCTTATTCTTGGGTTAGTACTGTTTCTTACAGGAAAAGATAATCTATGGGAGAACAAGCCAGTCAATATTGTAATTAGCGCGTTTGTAAATATTTTTCGTTCGATTCCGTTTATTATTTTAATCATTTTACTGATTCCATTTACGAAGTTTCTTCTTAATACGATTCTTGGAGCAAGTGCCGCATTGCCAGCATTAATTGTTGGAGCAGCACCGTTCTATGCGAGAATGGTTGAAATTGCACTTCGTGAAATTGATAAAGGCGTTATTGAAGCATCGAAAGCGATGGGAGCAAAGACGAGTACAATTATCTTAAAAGTATTGATACCAGAATCTTTGCCAGCACTTATTTCGGGTATTACGGTAACGGCAATTGCACTTGTAGGCTACACAGCGATGGCTGGAGTTGTTGGAGCAGGCGGTCTTGGTACCCTTGCTTATTTAGAGGGATTTCAACGCAATAATGGTGATGTCACTCTCATGGCAACAATTCTTGTGCTTGTTATTGTATTTATTATTCAAATGTTTGGTGATTTTCTTACAAAGCGACTTGATAAAAGGTAAAGGGAAGTTTAGGGATTATTGGGATAAAGAGTTTTCGTCTACCACGAAAACTCCCTATAGATTTTATATTTCGAATATTGAGAAAGAAGGGATATCATAACATGAAGAAGGTATTATTTTCAGCACTTCTTGCTGTATTTGTATTTGCATTAGCTGCTTGTGGCGGCGGTGGTGAGAAAGATAAGAAGACACTTGTTGTTGGTGCTTCTAACGTACCGCATGCGGTTATTTTAGAAAAAGCGAAACCACTATTAGCGAAAAAAGGTATTACATTAAAAATTCAACCATTCCAAGACTATGTATTACCAAACAAAGCATTAGCTGATAAAGAGATTGATGCGAACTATTTCCAACACATTCCGTATTTAGAGAAAGAAATCCAAGAAAAAGGTTATAAATTTGAAGTAGCGGGGAAAATTCACTTAGAACCAATTGGTGTATATTCCCAAAAATATAAAAGCTTAAAAGATCTTCCTGATGGGGCAACAATTATTATGAGTAACTCTGTAGCTGATCATGGACGTGGGTTAGCAATTTTGCAAAAAGAGGGCATTTTAAAAATTAAAGATGGTGTAGACCCTGTTAAAGCGACGATAAAAGATATTGCAGAAAACCCGAAACACTTGAAGTTCAAAACAGACATTGAGCCGGGCTTGTTACCACAAGTGTATAACAATAAAGAAGGCGATGCGGTTTTAATCAATTCAAACTATGCAATTGATGCGAAATTAAACCCAGAAAAAGATGCGATTGCGATTGAAGGCAATGATTCTCCATACGCAAACGTAGTTGTTGTTCGTAAAGGTGACAAAGATAAACCAGAAATTAAAGCGCTTATAGAAGTATTACATTCAAAAGAAATTCAAGATTTCATTAAGAAAGAATACAAAGGAGCTGTGCTTCCTGTAAGTGAATAAGGTGAAAAAAGGGCTGGTAAATGCCAGCTCTTACTTTATAAACAGTAAGATGAATGTGGAAAAGAAATTCCGAAAATTAAGAAAATGAAGGTGACATTTTATGAAGAAAATTATATTTTCAATTTTTATAGCAGCCTTTGTATTTGCATTAGCTGCTTGTGGTAGCAGTGATAAAGATAAGAAAACACTTGTAGTGGGTGCTTCTAACGTACCGCATGCAGTTATTTTAGAAAAAGCGAAACCACTATTAGCGAAAAAAGGTATTACATTAAAAATTCAACCATTCCAAGACTATGTATTACCAAACAAAGCGTTAGCTGATAAAGAAATTGATGCGAACTATTTCCAACACATTCCGTATTTAGAGAAAGAAATTCAAGAAAAAGGGTATAAAATTGTAAATGCAGGAAAAATTCATTTAGAGCCTATGGGGATTTACTCTAAGAAATATAAAAGTTTAAAAGACCTTCCAAATGGTGCGACTGTTATTATGAGTAATAATGTAGCGGAACGAGGTCGTATGCTTGCATTATTGCAAAAAGGCGGCGTTATTAAACTGAAAGATGGCGTAGACGTTGTAAAAGCGACAGAAAAAGATATTGTAGAAAATCCAAAAAACTTGAAATTTAAAACAGATGTTGAACCAGGACTTTTACCAAAATTATATGAGAACAATGAAGGCGATGCATTATTCATTAACTCAAACTATGCAATTGATGCAAAATTAAATCCGACAAAAGATGCAATTGCACTTGAAGGACCAGATTCTCCTTACGCAAATATTATTGCTGTTCGTAAAGGTGACGAAAACAGAAAAGAAATTAAAGAGCTTGTTGAAGTATTGCATTCAAAAGAAATTCAAGATTTCATTAAGAAAGAGTACAAAGGAGCTGTACTTCCTGTAAGTGAATAAGGCGAAAAAGGGCTAGGATTTTTCAGCCCTTTTTTCTTTATATAAGTAGGAAGAAAGGTGTATCATAATATAATGTGCAGAAAATTCCTGCTCGTATTTGTAGAAAAATTGTTACTTTTTTTCAATGTTTGCGATATCATTTTATTTGATATAAAATTAGAATGAGAATAAAATGAGAATGTGAACGTTTTAGGAATTTTTAAAATGTATATAGATGATTAATGGAGGTATTGAGATGGCTGGTTCTACATTAACGATTAAAGATTTACATGTATCAATCGATGGCAAAGAAATTTTAAAAGGTGTAAACCTTGAAGTAAAAGGTGGAGAAATCCACGCAATTATGGGACCTAACGGAACGGGTAAATCAACTTTATCTTCTGCAATTATGGGTCACCCAAAATATGAAGTAACACAAGGCAGCATCATCATCGACGGTGAAGATGTATTAGAAATGGAAGTAGATGAGCGAGCACAAGCTGGTCTATTCCTAGCAATGCAATATCCAAGTGAAATTAGCGGAGTAACAAACGCTGACTTCTTACGTTCTGCAATTAATGCACGCCGTGAGGAAGGCGATGAAATTTCTCTTATGAAATTTATCCGTACATTAGATAAAAACATGGAATTCCTAGAAATGGATCCATCAATGGCACAACGTTATTTAAACGAAGGTTTCTCTGGCGGTGAGAAAAAACGTAATGAAATTCTTCAATTAATGATGATTCAGCCAAAAATCGCAATTTTAGACGAAATTGACTCTGGTCTTGATATCGACGCATTAAAAGTTGTATCTAAAGGTATTAACGAAATGCGCGGCGAAGATTTCGGTTGCTTAATGATCACGCACTACCAACGTTTATTAAATTACATCACTCCAGATCATGTACACGTTATGATGAATGGTCGTGTTGTGAAATCTGGCGGCCCTGAGCTTGCACAACGTTTAGAAGCTGAAGGTTATGACTGGATTAAAAAAGAGCTAGGTATTGAAGACGAAACAGAAGAGCAAGAAGCGTAAGAGAGGAGCATAAACATGACAATTGGTACATTACCTTTCGATCAAGATTCTATCCGTCAACGTGCAAGCGAAGCGAATGAAGCTGCTTGGTTGACTGAGTTCCGCTTACAAGCTCTTGCAAAGGCAACTGAACTTCCAATGCCAACGCCTGATAAAACAAAGATTGATAAATGGGACTTTATCGGCAAAGGTCAAACTGCAAAGCAAGAGCCTGTACGTTCTGTAGAAGAACTTCCAGAAGCAGTGAAAAATTTAATTGATGAAAAGAATAACGTTCTTGTACAGCGCAGCGGTACAACTGCATTCGTTTCTTTATCAGAAGAAGCAAAAACAAAAGGCGTTATTTTTACAGATATCGTAACAGCTGCAACTGAGCATGCTGAACTTTTACAAAAGTATTTAATGCAGGGCGGCGTGAAGGTTGACGAGCATCGTTTAACAGCACTTCATGCTGCATTAATCAACGGCGGTGCGTTCGTATACGTTCCGAAAAACGTTGTTCTTGAAACACCACTTCAAGCTGTATTCTTAGTAGACGGTGAAGAAGCAAACGTTTATAACCACGTATTATTTGTAGCAGATGCAAATAGTTCTGCAACATATGTAGAAAACTACGTGGCAAATGAAAATGTTACTGGTATTGCAAATATCGTGGCAGAAGTAATTGTAGAACAAGGCGCACAAGTGAAATTTGGTGCAGTTGACTTATTAGCAAAAGATGTAACATCTTACGTAAACCGCCGCGGCGTAGTTGGACGAGATGGACGTCTAGAGTGGGCATTAGGTCTTATGAACGATGGAAACACAATTTCTGAGAACGTAACAAACTTAATGGGCGACGGTTCATTTGCTGATACAAAAACAGTAACAATTGGCCGTGGTAACCAAACACAAAACTTTACAACAAAAGTTGTTCACTTCGGTAAACATTCTGAAGGCTTTATCTTAAAACACGGTGTACAAAAAGATAGTGCAACATCTATCTTTAACGGAATTGGTAAAATCGAGCACGGTGCTTCTAAATCAAACGCACAGCAATCTTCTCGCGTTCTGATGTTAAACGAAAAAGCACGCGGCGATGCAAACCCAATTCTTTTAATCGATGAAGATGATGTAATGGCAGGTCACGCAGCTTCTGTAGGACGCGTAGATCCTACTCAACTATACTACCTAATGAGCCGTGGTATTCCGAAGAAAGAAGCAGAACGTTTAGTCATCCATGGATTCTTAGCACCTGTAGTAAATGAGCTTCCAATCGAAGGAGTAAAAGCACAGCTTGTTGAGGTAATTGAAAGGAAAGTTCGCTAATGGATATTCATGAAATACGCAAACAGTTTCCAATTCTTGATCAAAAGGTGAACGGCAAACAACTTGTTTATTTCGATAGTGCAGCAACTTCTCAAAAACCAATTCAAGTTATTGAAACGTTAGAACGTTACTATAAAGAATACAACTCTAACGTGCATCGCGGTGTTCATACGCTCGGTACGAAAGCAACCGATGCGTATGAGGGCGCACGCGAGAAAGTTCGTAAGTTTATTAATGCGAAGTCTATGGAAGAAATTATTTTTACGCGCGGTACAACAACAGCGTTAAATACAGTTGCAGCAAGCTATGGCATGGAACATGTAAAAGAAGGCGATGAAATCGTCATCACTTACATGGAGCACCATAGTAACATTATTCCTTGGCAACAAGTGGCTAAGAAAACAGGCGCAACATTAAAATATCTTCCGCTTCAAGAAGACGGGTCGATCTCATTAGAGGATGCTCGCCAAACAATTACACCAAATACGAAAATCGTATCTATTATGTACGTATCAAACGTACTTGGAACGATTAACCCTGTAAAAGAAATTGCAGAAATCGCACACCAAAACGGAGCAATCATGATCGTTGATGGTGCGCAAAGTACACCGCATATGAAAGTGGATGTACAAGATTTAAATTGTGATTTTTACGCTTTATCCGCTCATAAAATGTGCGGTCCTACAGGTATCGGCGTATTATATGGTAAGAAGGAATTGCTTGAAAATATGGAGCCAATCGAATTTGGCGGTGAAATGATCGATTTCGTAGACTTACAAGAGTCTACATGGAAAGAGCTTCCGTGGAAATTCGAAGCAGGTACACCGATTATCGGCAACGCAATCGGACTTGGAGCTGCGATTGATTTCTTAGAAGAAATCGGTCTTGATAATATTGAAAAGCATGAACATGAATTAGCGCAGTATGCTTTAGAAAGACTATCAGAAGTAGACGGTGTTACAATTTATGGTCCAAAGCGCCGTGCAGGTCTTGTTACATTTAATATTGATGACGTACATCCACACGATGTTGCAACAGTATTGGATGTAGAAGGTATTGCGGTTCGTGCAGGGCATCATTGTGCACAGCCGTTAATGAAGTGGCTAAAAGCTTCTTCTACAGCACGTGCAAGCTTCTATTTATATAACACAAAAGAAGAAATTGATACATTTGTCGAAGCGCTGACGAAAACAAAGGAGTATTTCACAAATGTCATTTAATAATTTAGATACGTTATATCGTCAAGTTATTATGGATCATTATAAAAATCCACGTAACCATGGCGTATTAGAAGATAGTGTTACGGTTAATTTGAACAATCCAACTTGCGGTGACCGCATTCAACTTACAATGAAAGTAGAAGAAGGAATTGTTCAAGAAGCGAAGTTTGAAGGAGAAGGCTGTTCCATCTCCATGTCCTCCGCTTCTATGATGACGCAAGCAGTAAAAGGAAAGAAAATTGAAGAGGCACTTAAGCTTTCAAAAATTTTCTCGGATATGATGCTAGGAAAAGAGTATGATGACAGCATTGATTTAGGAGATATTGAAGCATTACAAGGTGTATGCAAGTTTCCAGCGCGTATTAAGTGTGCAACATTAGCTTGGAAAGCGTTAGAAAAAGGCTTGAACGAAGACAAGTAATGCAAATGAGTTCCTAAATACGAAGTTTATCCAAGGAGGGACATACGAACATGGCGAAACAGCTGCCAGATATCGGCGATTATAAATATGGTTTCAAAGATAAGGACGTTTCAATTTTCCGTGCTGAGCGCGGTTTAACAAAAGAAATCGTAGAAGAGATTTCACGTATGAAAGAAGAACCACAGTGGATGTTAGACTTCCGTTTAAAATCACTGGATCACTTCTATGAAATGCCAATGCCACAATGGGGCGGCGACTTAAACGACTTAGATTTCGATGAAATTACGTACTACGTAAAACCATCTGAGAAATCTGAGAAGTCTTGGGATGAAGTACCTGATGAAATTAAAGCGACGTTTGATAAATTAGGTATTCCAGAAGCAGAACAAAAATATTTAGCGGGTGTATCTGCACAGTACGAATCTGAAGTTGTATACCACAACATGAAAGAAGATTTAGAAGAGCTAGGAATCGTATTTAAAGATACAGATAGCGCGTTAAGAGAGAATGAAGATATTTTCCGTGAGCATTTCGGAAAAGTAATCCCGCCAACTGATAACAAATTCTCTGCATTAAACTCTGCAGTTTGGTCTGGTGGATCATTCATCTACGTTCCAAAAGGTGTGAAAGTAGAAACACCACTGCAAGCGTATTTCCGTATTAACTCTGAAAATATGGGACAATTCGAGCGTACGCTTATTATTGTAGACGAAGGCGCACACGTACACTACGTAGAAGGTTGTACAGCACCTGTTTACACAACAAACTCACTTCACAGTGCGGTAGTAGAAATCATCATTAAGAAAGATGCATATTGCCGTTATACAACAATCCAAAACTGGGCAAACAACGTATACAACCTAGTTACGAAACGTGCAGTTTGTGAAGCAAACGCAACGATGGAATGGATTGACGGTAACATCGGATCGAAATTAACGATGAAATACCCAGCTGTTATCTTAAAAGGCGAAGGCGCTCGTGGTTTAACATTATCTATCGCGATTGCTGGTAAAGGCCAACACCAAGATGCTGGTGCGAAAATGATTCACTTAGCACCAAACACGTCTTCAACAATCGTTTCTAAATCGATTGCAAAACATGGTGGTAAAGTAACATACCGTGGTATCGTACACTTCGGACCAAAAGCGACAAACTCTCGCTCTAACATTGAGTGTGACACGTTAATCATGGATAACCAATCTACATCTGATACAATTCCTTACAACGAGATCAAAAACGATCACGTATCACTTGAGCACGAAGCGAAAGTATCAAAAGTATCAGAAGAACAATTATTCTACCTAATGAGCCGCGGTATTTCTGAGCAAGAAGCAACAGAAATGATCGTAATGGGCTTCATCGAGCCATTCACTCGCGAACTTCCAATGGAATACGCAGTAGAAATGAACCGTCTCATCAAGTTTGAAATGGAAGGTTCTATCGGTTAATTAGAAATGCGGAGCTAGACAATATTAAAAGTGGAAGCGCCCTGTTTACAGGGCGCTTTTTTCATTTGCGGCAAATATAACGACGCTTTTTATACGATATTTACTTTATTAGGACGCTCGGACACGCATTTTATTTTTGTGGAAGTTTCACTTTATAGGTATAAAGATATTAAGAAGTAAAAAGGACCGGGTGCATGAAAATAGCTAAAAAACTATCTGAAAAAATTTTATCAATATACAAAAATCGACATTTTATGATATAATTTTTTGAAAAAGGAGGTTAGTTTTTAGAGAATTCTAAACTTTATTGAGGGGATAACATTCATAGTATGTCTATTAGTTAGTTTATGCACTATTCATTATTCGTTTATTCCCTTCGCTGAAAATTAAACCAGTAATTCAGTTGGTGCAACAAAATTATTCTAAAAAAGGAGTTGAATTTTTTGAAAATTATAAAAAACATCAGAGGAATAAAGTTTCTAGCATGTTTATTAGTTAGTTTATGCACTATTAATTATTCATTTATTTCCTTCGCGGAAACACAAACAGATAATTCAGCTGATGCAACAAAAAATGTTAGTGGCATTGATACTGGCATAGCGAATTTAAAGTATGATAGTAGAGATGTTTTAGCAGTAAATGGTGATAAAGTAGAGAGTTTTGTTCCGAAACAAGGCATCAATTCAAATGGTAAATTTGTAGTGGTTGAACGTGAGAAAAAATCACTTTCAGCTTCACCAGTCGATATTTCAATTATTGATTCTATGGCTAATCGTACATATCCAGGAGCAGTACAACTTGCAAATAAAGCGTTTGCAGATAATCAACCTAGTTTATTAGTGGCCAAGAGAAAACCTTTGAATATTAGTATAGACTTACCTGGCATGGGAAAAAACAATACAACAACTGTCCAAAATCCAACATATAGTAATGTGTCCGGAGCAGTAGATGATTTAGTATCTGCTTGGAGTGAAAAATATTCAGCAACACATACGTTACCTGCAAGAATGCAGTATACAGAATCTATGGTTTATAGTAAATCTCAAATAGCAAGTGCTCTTAACGTTAACGCTAAATATCTTGATAACGGACTGAACATTGACTTTAATGCGATTGCAAATGGAGAGAAAAAAGTGATGGTTGCGGCATATAAGCAAATATTTTATACCGTAAGTGCAGAACTACCTGACAATCCATCAGACCTTTTTGATAATAGTGTTACGTTTGAAGAGTTAACCCGTAAAGGGGTAAGTAATGAGGCCCCGCCTGTTATGGTGTCAAATGTAGCTTACGGCAGAACAATTTATGTGAAATTAGAAACAACTTCTAAGAGCAAAGATGTACAAGCTGCCTTTAAAGCTTTAATTGAGAATCAAGGCGTCCAAACGAATCAACAGTACAAAGATATTTATGAGAACAGTTCCTTTACTGCTGTAGTATTAGGCGGAGATGCAAAAGAGCATAACAAGGTTGTTACAAAAGATTTTAATGAAATACGAAATGTAATTAAAGATAATGCAGAATTTAGTCTTAAAAATCCAGCATACCCAATTTCATATTCAAGCGTTTTCTTAAAAGATAATTCAATTGCTGCTGTTCATAACAATACAGAGTATATCGAGACTACATCTACAGAATATTCCAGTGCTAAAATGAGGCTTGATCATTATGGTGCATATGTTGCTCAATTTGAAATAACTTGGGATGAATTTTCATATGATGAAAATGGAAATGAAGTATTAACTCATAAAGCTTGGGAAGCAAACGACAGAAACAAAACTGCTCATTTCTCTACAGTTATACCATTTCCGCCTAATTCAAAAAATTTAAAAGTCGTAGCATGGGAATGTACAGGTCTTGCATGGGAATGGTGGAGAACAGTTATTAATGAACAAAATGTTCCGTTAGCAAATGAAATAAACATCTGGATTGGCGGAACGACATTATACCCAACCTCTAATATTAGTTATAATTAAAGATGATGTATATGTTCGAAGTGCCCTGTTTACAGGGCACTTTTTTAATTGGCGGCAAATATAATGGTACTTTTTACAATATATCGGCGCTTTGACACAATATAAAGACCTTCTGAAGAAGTTCGACATGCGAAAAGCTTTTGTTAATTATAATCATGCTGCATCTTCTCCTTAACTTTTAAAGAAGAAACTTTTGCTTTTTCCATTAATCAGAGTACAATGTAAAATAGCAAGAAAAGACGAAAAGTATTTACAGGATTCAAGCTTACATGTAGCGTAAACAAGAAGTATGGAATCGAGAGGAGGTTTTTTCTCTGCGTATAGATACGGAAGTAACAATTCATCTTTATCATACAAATGATATACATAGTCATTTTGAAAATTGGCCGCAAATTTCTCAGTTTGTTGTAGAAGAGAAAAAGCGTCGTCTTGCTGCTGGTGAAGCGGTCTTTACATTAGATATTGGCGATCACGTTGATCGCTTTCATATGATTTCTGAGGCAACGAGCGGAAAAGGAAATGTGCAGCTATTAAATAAAGCGCTGTACGATTATGTAACGATTGGAAACAATGAGGGGATTACACTTGCGAAAGAGCAACTGGATCATTTATATGACAATGCGAATTTTGAAGTGCTCGTTGCAAATTTATTTGAAACAAATCAAACACGTCCTAGCTGGGTAAAACCATATGTACTGCAAACACTTGATAATGGGATTACAATTGCTTTTATCGGTTTAACAGTAGCGTATCCTGATTTTTATGCGAAGTTAGATTGGCATATTGAAGATCCATATCTACATTTAGAAGCGATTTTAGAAGAGGTACGTTCAAAGGCGGATGTCATTGTTGTATTGTCCCATTTAGGAAAGAATGCAGATGAATACATGGCAGAGCATTATGATATAGATGTTATTTTAGGCGCACATACCCATCATTTATTTGATCGCGGTGTATTAGTGAATGGAACACTTCTTTGCTGCTGCGAGAAGTGGGGGCATTATGTGGGGCATGTACAAATAACAGTGGATTTACAAACAAAGCAAGTGATAAAAAAGGATGGACGAGCAATTAATACGAAGCGACTCGGAGCCTATGGAGGGTCTCATGCTTTGTTAGAGAAGCTTGAACAAGAAAGTAAGTTCATCATGGCAGAGCCTGTTGTAAATTTAAAAGAATCACTAGAAGTTGATTGGTTTCAGGAAACGAAATTTGCTCATATGCTTGCCGAATCTCTTAGAGAATGGTGCGATGCTGAAATTGGTATGGTAAATGCAGGGGTATTACTCGAAGGATTGCAGGAAGGTGTAGTTACCCGAGGAGATATTCATCGCATTTGTCCACATCCGATTAATCCATGCCGTTTGCAAGTGAAAGGAAAAACATTGCGAGATGTGATTTTGAAAGCACGCCGTCCAAACATGGAACAGCTTGAAGTGAAAGGTTTAGGTTTTCGGGGGAAAGTCATGGGGAAAATGATATATGATGGCGTAGAAGTTGTACTAGATACGATTCCGGGTAATAAAATATTACTTGAAGATGTCGTTATCAACGGAGAATCATTAGACCTAGAACGAGTCTATACAGTAGGAACGATTGATATGTTCACATTCGGTTACTTATACCCAGAGCTTGCGGTCGTGCCAGAAAAAGAATATTATATGCCGGAATTGCTCCGTGATGTTTTGAAGGATACATTAATGAAATATGCGTCATCTGTAAAATTATAGCCTACTGATTGCAGTAGGCTTTTTGGGTTCACATTCTTTTTTCTCTTTTCATACAGATAAAGGAGAGAGGAGTGTGAACTATGGTTAATATAGAACCAATTATAATAAATGAATACACGTTTATAGCAGTGAGTGTAAAGCTTCCAAAGACAAATTTGTTAGCAGTTATGAGCGATAAAGGATACATTATGTGCGGGGCTTTAGATGTGGGATTGTTAAACGAAAAGTTAAGCGATCGCGGCATTCTTGCGGGGCGCGCTGTTGGTGTAAGAACGATTGAGCAGTTGTTAGAGGCACCGCTTGAATCGGTTACATTTGAAGCTGAAAGGTTAGGCATTACAGCTGGTACAATTGGAAAAGATGCACTGCTAAAAATGATCTAAATATATCGTCCCTCTTTTTTGCATATACATGTGTAAGAAGGAGGGATTTGTTATGCGTGCGTTTCGCCCCCGGACTTCTCGGTTTCGGAAAGGGCCACTGCCATTTCGTTACGTATTGCTTATTTCATTTGCTATTTTTATTCTTCTTACCGTACAAGGATTATGGCTTGTGAATAGAAGTATTCAGCCGACATTAATGAAATATGCAGAAATGCAGACGAAGCGAACAGCAACAGTTGTTATGACGAAAGCAGTGAAAGATAGGGTTGCACAAGGGATTAATGTCGATTCATTAATGAAGGTGCAGACAGACAAGAATGGAAAAGTTGCGACGATGGATGTAAATACAGAAGAAGTTAATCAAATTCTCACATCAACTACAACGTACATAGAGAAATATTTACATCAAGCAGAACAGGGAGATACGAAGGCATTAGGTTTGCCAGAGGACGGAGGAATTTCATTATCAGTTCCACTTGGGAGAATTACAGACAATGCATTACTTGGTAATTTAGGACCGGATATTCCAATTAAATTTACAACAATCGGTGATGTGTACACGAATATTAAGCAAGACTTTGAAGCGCATGGAATTAATAGTACAGCTATTAAAATTGTGATGGAAATTGAAGTGACGCTTCAGGTGATTATTCCTTTCCATACAAAAGAAGTAACTGTGAAGCAAGATATTCCGATAGCCACACGTATCATTCAAGGGGAAGTGCCTGGCTATTACGGAGGCGGCGGAGTTGTTGTACCGGAAAAAAAGGAGAAAAAAGCGGATAACTAATGTTATCCGCCTTTTAGATAAAGAAATTGTTAATTTGAGATAACTGTAGCATCAAACTGCGGTTATCTTTTTGAATTCATTCGCTCTTTTCGCTCCCATAAGCTTAAATGCATATATGGATCAAACGCCCATTCTGTATAGCCGTTATCTTTATACAATCCAAAATGCAAGTGAGGCGGAAACTTACCAGCTGTCCCAGGGGGACCATAACCAGTGCTGCCGACAAATCCAATAACAGTTCCAGGTTCAACGATTTGTCCAAGCTGTATTTCTTTTGAAAATCCGCCTAAGTGTGCGTAGTAATGATAATTGTTATATAAGTCGCGAATACCAATGCGCCAGCCGCCAAGACGATTCCATCCTTTCGTTTCAATGATGCCATAGCAAGTAGAACGAACAGGTACACCATAGCCGGCGAAAATATCTGTGCCTTCATGCATACGGCGTCCGCCAAAGCTTCGTTTAGCGCCAAATGTACTACGGTAACTATGATCGCTGCGAATCGGCAGAGGGAAGGCGTTACCTTGTAAATTAATTCGATCGAAATGTTTGTACATACGAACATAACCTAATATTAACTCTACTGTTTTAGATCGCTGATAATATTCCCACAGCATAATTTTTAATTGATCACGATTTGTCCCACGTTTCCCTAATATAGTAGCCATTGTATAGAGAACATCTTGTTCATTATTTGCGTCTGCCAATCCATCGTTGTTTCCGTCTAACCCCATGCCTCCAAATAAGGAGATTGTATACGGTTTCGTATCATGAGGGTCTGGATTTGCTGGTCCGGACCATACTTCTGGTTTGAAGTAAATAGAGATAATAGCATCTGGCTTCTTAGGAATATCACGGCGAACAGCACGGATATTTCGCTCGTATTGATCGATGGCAGCAAAGTAGTACCATGGAATATGGAAGATTGTCTCTATTTCTTTGTATAATGTCATTCGCTTCATATATATGTCTTCTTGATTGTTTTCTTGTCCATACACAATGTTTGTTTGGAGAAGAAAACAGATAGAAAGCAGAAGGAAAAATTTTCGATGCACGGCAGTAAGCTCCTTTCGAAATCACTACCTTTAGTGTGGGATATACACGATATTTCATTATAAGTAATAATTGGAAGGAATTCTTTGAATCTTCATTTGAGCAAATCGCTTTCATACGATAAAATAGATATGTTACATTGAAAGAAGCGAACATGGTAAACTATTTCATAATTGTGCGGAGTTGATGAACATGACAAAACAAACAGAATATATGCGCAAGCCCGAGTGGTTGAAAATTAAATTAAACACAAATGAAAACTATACAGGCTTAAAGAAAATGATGCGTTCTAAGAACCTTCATACAGTTTGTGAAGAAGCGAAGTGTCCGAATATTCATGAATGCTGGGCTGTTCGTAAGACAGCAACATTTATGATTTTAGGTGCAGTTTGTACACGCGCATGCCGTTTCTGTGCGGTTAAAACAGGCTTACCAACAGAGCTTGATTTACAAGAGCCAGAACGCGTAGCAGATTCTGTAGAACAAATGGGCTTAAAACACGTTGTTATAACAGCAGTTGCACGTGATGATTTGAAAGACGGAGGAGCAGCTGTTTTTGCAGAAACAGTGCGCGCTGTTCGTCGCAAAAATCCATTTACGTCTATTGAAGTTTTACCATCTGATATGGGTGGAGTAGAAGAGAATTTAAAAATGTTAATGGATGCACGTCCGGATATTTTAAATCATAACATTGAAACAGTACGTCGATTATCTGACCGAGTTCGCGCTAGAGCAAAATACGATCGTTCCCTAGAATTTTTACGTCGTGCAAAAGAAATGCAGCCTGACATTCCAACAAAATCAAGCATCATGGTAGGACTTGGGGAAACGAGAGAAGACCTTATCGAAGCAATGGATGACCTGCGTGCAAACAACGTTAATATTTTAACGCTTGGTCAATATTTGCAACCGTCTAAAAAGCATTTACCAGTTATTAAGTATTACACACCAGCAGAATTTGCAGAGCTAAAAGAAATTGCGCTTAGCAAAGGATTTAGTCACTGCGAAGCTGGTCCGCTTGTACGTTCTTCTTACCATGCAGATGAGCAAGTACAATCTGCAAGAGAAAATACAGCAGAAGCAAAATAATGAGAAAAGATCCTTCTTAGTGAATCAACTAAGGGGGATTTTTTTATGAAAAGTATTGTAGAAATAACAAAGGGGGAAGAATTCCATGAAAGGGTTTGTTTTGTTAGCAATCGCAATTGTGAGTGAAGTATTTGGGACAACGATGCTGAAGTTGTCAGACGGATTTACGAAAGTATGGCCAAGAAAACCCTATCTTCAAAACGCGCAGGACATAGTCCAGTTTAAGGGAGGGATAAATTGTCCTTGCATTTGTAAAAAATTTTCGGTATCAATACGAATATATGTTCTTTTTCGTCGTTTTATAGTATCATGAAGGTAAGAAGAGAGGGAGGTGAAAATTATGACGAAAGAAAAAGAATATGCAACCTATCAAATTTGGATTAAGAAAGGTCACAAATTGCACGCCTACTTCATGGGAATATGTCAAAATGCAAAAAATCTCTACAATACAACAAACTTCTATATTCGCCAAGTATATACGGCCTTACGTACTGAGAAACCATTACAGCCACTTCAACAAGAAGTTCTTCATACATTACAAACGCATATTGAAACCATGAATGAAAATCAACTTCATGCATATCAAAAACGTGTACAAAAACAAAAAGAGAAACCTGTTAAAGAACAGAAAGACATAAAATGTAACTTGTTTACATTCCCGACAAAAGAGAAATCGTTCCTATCGTATCATTTCTTAGATTGCTTGTTTAAAACAATGAAACAACAAGATTATATGAATTTGCCAGCGCAAACGAATCAAGCGGTTATGAAGAAGGTATATCAAAACTGGAAATCATTCTTTGCTTCCATTAAGGCATACAAGAAACATCCTTCCACCTTTACAGGCAGACCTCGCATTCCAAAATATATCAAATCATCTATGAAAGAAATTGTATTCACGAATCAAGTATGTAAACTCCAAGATAAGTACATTCGTTTTCCAAAAACAAGCATAAAATTAAATATCGGTAAATTGTTTGGGTATATTGAAAATTTGAAAGAGGTACGCGTTTCTCCTGCTTACGGAAAGTTTAAAGTTGAAATTGTGACAGAACAATCTGAGCCAGCACCTGAACATGTCGACAATAATCGCTATATGAGTATTGATTTAGGGATTCATAACATTGCAACTATCACAACGAATATAGGGGCTACTCCTGTATTAGTAAAGGGCAATGTCATTAAAAGCATCAATCAATACTACAACAAGAAAAAGGCTTATTTAATAGGGATTATTCGTCATGGAAAAGAACCAAAAGAAGGACTACACACGTCAAAGCGTTTAGAGAGACTTCATGAAAAAAGGTTTCTGAAAATAAAAGATCTCTTTCACAAAATGAGTTATCACATTGTCCAGCTGGCAATTCAACAGGAAGTTTCTATGATTGTGATTGGGAAAAATACATCTTGGAAACAAAACAGTGATATGGGGAAACGACAGAATCAATCGTTCTGCCATATCCCGCATAATCTACTCATTGAAATGATTACCTATAAAGCAAAACGAAAAGGTATTGCTGTACAAGTCGTAGAAGAATCGTATACAAGCAAGGCATCCTTTTTAGACAATGATGTGATTCCCACTTACGGTGAGGAAGGTATTCCTGAGTTCAGTGGAAAACGTATCAAACGTGGCTTGTATCGTACGAAAGAAAATAAACTATTGAACGCAGATGTGAATGGTTCCTATAACATCTTAAAAAAAGCAGTTCCGAAGGCGTTTGCCGATGGAATAGAGGGGTTGTGCCATCAGGCAGCTGTGTCAACTCCACTCGTGTTAAGCATCTTTTGAGGGTGATACACGAGAAACCCCCACTTCAAGATCCGAAGTAGATAAGTGGCGGGAGTTTTCATTTGTATTCCAGTACAGTATTTCCACATGTGGATAAAAGTTTATGTAATTCTGCTGTGGATAAAGAAATTGTAACTTCAGGGACACCAGGTGAAATTAATATTTTTTCGTATTGATAAATAGAAGGATCTACAATAATTGTTACATCCTCTGTATAACCAAACGGTGCAACACATCCCGGGAGACATCCCGTTTTCTCTCTTAATTCATCAGATGAACAAAGAGATACGCGTGTACCGATAAGATCTTTCATTTGCTTCATATCAAGGCGGGTTCCTTCTAACGTAAAGAAGACATAGTAAGTCCCAGATTTCGTTTTCATAAAGAGACTTTTACTTGGTTCGCCTTCTAAGCCAAGGCGTTCTCGAACGATGCGGTCTGTTTCATAATCTAGAACTGGTTCATGTTCAAACTTTTCATATAAAACATTCGTTTCATGTAGTAACGAGATGACTTCTTCGTACATCGTAATGCAGACTCCTTTCGTTTCACTTCTTGAGTGTTTTCCGTAATTTTTCGAATTTCTTTTTTACCCTGCTACTTTAGGGGAGTAAGACTCCCACCTCAAGGTTTAGAGAAAAACGTTGTCCAGCTCTAGCGGCTAGAATCTCCGGTCGTTTCGCTCCCTTGGATGAGGCAAAAAGCGCCTCTCTGCCTTGGGCGCGGGCGTCCTGCGATTCTGAGCGAGCCGCTTCCGCTCTTCTACAGAAGATAGGTGTGGGATAACTGCTGGCATGCGCCCGATTGGTTCAACTAACCTTTTGGAGAAGAGCACTTCAAAAGGAAGTTTTACTTTATAGCGCTGAACAGGAATATTGTATTTTTGTTCAACTTCTTTCAGTTCTTCATGGACATAATAATCCGTAAATGAGCATTGATCTGTATAATGCACGACCAATCCTTCTTTGGTTTCAATATGCATTTCTTTTGCAAAACTCCGCGTGCCATTCTCTTGTCAGATATAGCGCAGCAAATATGTTCTGATTCTAGATTATCGGTAGTTACGTTCATTCGTTACACAATGTATTCCCCACAATCTGTGGATAGTGGTTGTACCATGCTCTATTGTAATTTCGTATACGTCTGGATTGCTTAAGCTTTTCCATGTGGAAAAACCGATGCCGTTGTCAAAAATCTTTAAAATGAGTGTGAATAAGTTACCGTGTGTAATGAGCAGCGTTACTTCCTGCTCCTGATGTTGTACTATGCTGTGGATAAGTGATTGTACTCGTTCTGTTGCTTGGCGCGTCGATTCTCCGCCAGGAAAGGCGACATCAATTTCTGTAAATGTTTGTTCGAGCATTTGTAGCCAATTATTCATTGGTACACCGCTTAATATACGTTCAGCTAGTCGATCATCCTCTTGAATAGGAAGTTGTACTTGTGACGCATAAGGTGCAATCGAATGAACGGCGCGAGCAAACGGACTCGAGATAATTTTTTCGATAGGAAGCTGTTCTGTGATGAGAAAATTGGCAAGAGCTTTAGCTTGCTGCTGGCCTATTTCTGTAAGTGGTGCATCACGTTCTTGCCCAGTTGCAGCGCAATGGCGGACAACAATTAACTTCTTCATAATTCCATCCCTCGCTTATAAAGTGAAACTTCCATCAGTGATGCTTTTCTCACTGATGGTTAGTTGAACCAATCGGGCTTTTACGGGCAGTTATCCCCACCTATCTTCTTCGCTTCTCTCTGAACCTTGAAGTGGGGGGCTTACTGCCCGTTAATGCGGGACGAATAGACGAATTTGTACGTACTTCGACAAATAGAGTGAGGAATCCTCTTTTTTCTAGTTGTTGGTAAATGGAGTGGATTTTCTTACAGAGTAAAAAGCTAAGCCAATTTGTTTTATCATCCCTGGCGAGAAGACCCCTACATCAAGCGTGAAGGGGGAGGTAGTTTGATTTGAAAACACTACATTTAAAAATATGCTTGTTCTGAAATTCTACAATTGTGCCATTTCGTTAAATAACCTAATAGTAATATGTTAGAATAATTATTAGGAATGGGTCTAGCTAATTAAAAGACGTGTAGGAATGAAAAGAAAACATAATTTGAAACGGAGGAATTATATGAGTATAAACAAAAAGCGCAAGCCCAATAAAGTAAAAATTATTTTTCGAGTATTAATGATTATTATTGGAGCATTTATAACAGCATATGGACTAGAATCGGTATTAATCCCAAACAACGTTTCAGATGGTGGTGTGACGGGTTTAAGTATCGTTAGCTCACAATTACTTGGATTACCATTAGGAATTTTAATTGCAGTCATTAACATCCCGTTTGTTTGGTTAGGGTATAAGCAAATTGGTAAAAATTTCGCTATTTATTCGATTATCGGTATTGCTTCACTAGCAATTGGTACTGTTCTTATGCACAACGTACGAACGATTATTCACGGTGATACATTGTTAGTTACCGTTGTGGGCGGAATTATCATCGGTTTTGGTATGGGGTTAGCACTGCGTAATGGCGGCGCATTAGATGGAATTGATATGTTAGCCGTATTACTTTCTCGAAAATTACCTTTTGGGACAAGTGACCTTATCTTATTTTTAAACATGTTTGTCTTTATTGTTGTCTCAACAGTATTTGGTCTTGAAGGGGCTATTCTTTCAGCCATTGCTTACTTTATTGCTTCTAAAGTCATTCACATTGTTGAAGTCGGTTTGAGTGGTTCTAAAACATTTAAAATTATCACAAAGGAACCTGAATTAATGGTAGAAACAATTCGAGAGAGATTAGGTCGAAGTGCAACTTATAATGAAGTTTACGGCGGTTATTCAAATGAACAATTTAAAGAAATCACTTGTGTCATTAACCGCTTAGAAGAAAGTAAAATGAAAGAAATCATTCATGAAATTGATGAAAATGCCTTTGTTACGGTATATGACGTAGCAGAAGTAAAGGGCGGTAATTTCAGAAAACATGATATTCATTAATTATAACTTAGAAACATTTAATATAGTTTCATAAAAAAATCACCTTTTTAGTTTGACTAAAAGGTGATTTTTATACTGGAGTTTTAGCCCGCTACTTTTGTTAATATAAGGTGCAATATTATAAATAAGTTATTGTTCTTAAAAACCGCACGTACTTTCATTGGCCTTTAACATTACATAGTAGCTTAGCTTGCATGTTCTGCTAGGAATTTTGTTTTCATTTTGCGAATTAGGATATAAGCACCAATACCAAACAGTATCATAAGTCCTTCGATTACAAATAAATGGATTTGTCCGCGTTGGTAGAGTACTGCGAAAAAGTCAATAAATGCATGAAGGAATACTGCCAGCCCTATAAATATGTATTTCTTATATTTTACAGCATATAAGACAAGCATTGTGAGGGCAATTTGCATGATAAAAGCAACAAGCCGCTCTACTGCGCCAAATAAGTAGAAGTAAGGCGGAGTATGTACTAATGCATCATGGACAGCGCTAAGCTGTGGTGCTTTCTCAATCATTTTAGAAAAGGTTCCGTTATTAATGGAGAAAGCAAATACAAGACTTTTCACTCCGACAGTTGCTCCGATTAATAATGATTCGATTCCTCCGTGACCGATTCCATAAGCAAGGCCGTCTTCATACTTCTGGTATTTCTTAAGTAAAAAGAAAAAGGCAATAAAACGAGCCAGTTCTTCAAAAATACCAGCAGTTAATCCGCCATATATAGCATAGATAAACGGATTTTTAAATAGCTCAATTGCTGTTGGATTTCCAAAGACAAAGACATGTAACGTTTTTTCAAAAATTTGTGAGAATCCGAGGAAAAATACAATCCCGACACCGACAATTTTGAAAGAGATTCTATATTTCTTTCGGAAGTAAAGGAGCGCAATAATCGGGATGAGAACAGAAATAACAAGTTGCACAATCATACTTCCAATTGCTGTATTTGAAACCATTAAATTCACCACTTTTCACTAGTTTATAGTCTTATTATACATTGAGCGAAAAAATTTTTTCAAAAAATAGCCTAAAAGGAGGAAGTGCTTCACTACGCAAAAAAGTGCGGAATATTTAGACTTATAATCGAGTGCTGCTCTTTATGTTTTTGAAGATGAGATATAGTGGTCAAAAGAAATGAAATAACCTGAGAGTGTATTCTCAGGTTATTTCATTGTATTAGGGAGCGTATTATTTTGCGTATTATTTAAATGCGGATTTTTGCTCATTTCATGCTTGAGCATATCAAGTGTTTGTGCATATTCTTTATCGTTTAATGTGCCAGATTTCAGTCCTTGAATTTGGGATATTAATTTTTGTTCTGTTGATACATATGCTTTGTAATAGCGGGGAACAACAGATAATGCTGTTTTTTGTACTTGATCGGCAACTAAATTTGGATTTGTCGTGTTTGCTCGGTATACAACAAACACTTCATCATCTGTTACAAGTGTTGCTGCATTCATGACATCGGGTAGTTTCACAGTTAAATCTGTAATCATTTCTGCTAATCGTTCCTTGTTAATTGTACCAGCTTGGCGATTGGATACTTCATGTTTTTGTTTTTGAGAATAGCCGACTTTTGTCAGCATGTCGTTTGGCACTTCTTTCCCGTATATGTCTCTATGCGAAGACAAGAGTACGCGGCTTCCTTCTTCCTTTTTCATTTCCGCTTTGTTTGTTTGGCATCCAGCAAAGATGGAAAGAGTAAGAAGGGATAAGAGCAGTTGTTTTTTCATGATTGTTTCCTCCTTATTGGCTCGCTATTTGCGGGCAGTAATACCCATATCTCAAGATTCAAGGAAAAGTGAGGAAGATAACTGTCCGTAAGAAACCCGATTGGTTCAACTAACCTTTTGGAGAAGAATGCTCTAAAAGGAAGTTTCATTCTATAGCATTTCCCACTTAAGAGATTTTTTGTATTTGAAATTGTTGGTTTTGTGGCTTTATGATACGATAAAAAGAAGAAAGAAGAGGAAAGGGAATGGAAGATGGAGCAGAAGCAGGAGATTCGCACTACAGTTTACGTGAATAATATCCACTATGAAGTAATAGCAGAAAATCGAAATGGATTTAATGAAGAAGCATTTAAAGCTCGCTACGCAGAAATTTTAAATAAATATGATTACATCGTGGGTGATTGGGGCTATGATCAGCTTCGATTGCGCGGATTCTTTGATGACAGTAACCAGCGTGCAACGTATGATACGAAAATTAGTACGTTATCGGAGTATTTATACGAGTATTGTAATTTTGGATGTGCATACTTTGTACTGCGAAAAGTGAAGAAGTAAAAAAACTCCTCTTGCATCGGGTAAGAGGAGTTTTTTTGCCTATCGCATGTATATAGAAATACAATCACCAGCTGCAAGTTTGGCACTTGGCTTAATGCGTTGACCGTTTAAGTGAATAGATCCTTCTTTAATTTTCTCTATAATTACCGCACGACTCCATTCTGAAATATAGGTTGCGAGTGCTTTGTCGATGCGAAATAATCCATGCACGAATTCTAATAGTATGGTTAGTTCCGTCAATCCTGCGTTTTCATAGGGCAGGATTGAAATGTTGTTTATCGTTTCCTGGCGTTCTTCTTGAAGCATATCCACTGTTTCAACATGTTCAGAATACGTTTTATAAATGTGTAATTTTTTATTCCATGTATGTCCTTTTTCGCATTTGTAAATCGCAAAACGATAAATGTTTTTACCATTCGCGTTATGTCTACGAATATGTGTATCAGTAAAAAGAGCTGTATGACCACAGTTTTTACAATGTTTTTCTATAATTGCTTCTAATTCTGCCTTATATAAGTTCCAAGAAAGTTGTCCGTTTTGCATTTTCCTTCACCTCGTATTTAGATAAAGGAACGTGAGACATCTATTTGGATGTCTTGCAGTATGAAATAAAGAAAACAGAGAAAAATAAAAGAAGACTCCCCTGTGAGGAACCTTCGTAACAATCATACTACAGATGTGCTACGTTCCTTTGTAATGGGAATTGGGCAGACTACTCCCACGAAAAAGCGTTGTGCTTTTTCGTGGGAGTAATACTATCCAGTTGCTGATCCATTACAAAGTATATGTTGGCATACGTAGTGTAATATCCTTTCTATCCAAATAGATTTGTCGTTAGTATATCACAGTAAACTGAAAATTCAAAATAAATAGTAATCAAAATTACCAGCCTGTTACAAGCTGGTAATTTTGATTACATTAGTTCATATAAAAATGAACGTAATTCTTCTGCATTTTCTTCAGAAATAGAAAATGCATGTTCTAAGTAGCCAGGTTCTTCTAAGTCATCACGACCGATAATGGCAAATTTATTGCGCTGTATATCTAGGACGATTGTTTTACCATAATGACGGTCAGAATACAAAAGTGCTAAATCGTGGCGCTCGTTTTCTCCCATAAAGCTTACGAAACGCGTTTTTGTTTCTACTGTATCATCGTAAAGAAAAAAGCGTTCTCCCATGAACATGACTCCTTTTTAAATATCTAAATTTAAGTGTGGTTTATAATCTAAATGGTGGTGCGTTTTAATAAAGCGCACTGTTCTTGTTTTATAACGCATAACGATAGAATATGTTTCTGCTAAATCTCCGCCGAGGAATTTCACACCATCTAATAACTCGCCAGCAGATACACCTGTTGCTGAGAAGATTGCGTCATCACCGGATACTAAATCATCTAGCATAAGAAGTTGACGTGGGTCTTCTAAGCCCATTGCGTGGCAACGTGCTTCTTCTTCTTCATTCATTGGAACGAGACGTGCTTGCATTTCTCCGCCAAGACACTTGAGAGCTGCAGCAGAAATAACGCCTTCCGGAGCACCGCCAGTACCGATAAATAAGTCGATTCCTGTTCCAGGAAGAGCTGTTGCGATAGAGGCACCAACATCACCGTCGCCGAATAATTTTACACGTGCACCTTTTGCACGTACGCGTTCGATGATCTCTTGATGACGTTCACGCTCTTGTACGATAACTGTTAAGTCACGAATTTTTTTATTGTTTGCTTCTGCTACAATTTCAATTGTCTTTTCGATTGGATCATCTAAGCTGATTTTACCAGCTGCATTTGGGCCAACCGCAATTTTTTCCATGTACATATCAGGAGCGTGTAGAAGGTTTCCTTTATCAGCGATAGCGATAACAGCCATTGCGTTTGCAAGACCTTTTGCTACGATATTTGTTCCTTCTAATGGATCAACGGCGATATCTACTTCTGGGCCGTTTCCCGTTCCAAGCTTTTCACCAATGTAAAGCATCGGTGCTTCATCAAGTTCCCCTTCGCCAATTACAACAGTACCTGCCATGTTAACAGAGTCAAACATCGTACGCATTGCAGTCGTTGCAGCATCATCTGCTTCGTTTTTCTTACCGCGGCCCATCCATTGTGCTGATGCAAGGGCTGCTGCTTCTGTTACACGGACAATTTCTAGTGCGAGTTCACGTTCCAAGGTGTCATTCCCCCAATTCCGAAAATCATACACGTATAACTATAACAAAGAAAGAGAAAAAGGTGAATTCGAAAAATTGTCGATTTTTTTTGAATAAAGGGGTACAATTGGGAATGAAAATGCTTTAATTTCCAGGTAGGTGACATATATGTACTTTGTAGACCGTAAAAAAATTGAACAAATGTTACAGTGTTTAGAGAAAGTTGTTGCAGCATTTCAAACAAAACAAGAATACCGCGGAGCGCTTGATGAATATGCATTAGAGCGCATGGCACATCTTATGATTGATTGTATTCTAGACGTAGGCAATGCCATGATTGATGGATTTATTATGCGTGATCCAGGTAGTTATGAAGATATTATTGATATTTTAATGGATGAAAAAGTTGTTACGAATGAAGAAGGAGAACGTTTAAAAGAAGTCGTTCGTCTTCGTAAAATGATTGTACAAGAGTATGTAGATATGAACCATACAGAAGTGTATGATACAGTTCAAAAACATATTGATATGATTAAACAGTATCCTGCTAATATTCGTCGTTATTTGGAGCAAGAACTTGGTCCTGTATCTGCGTTTGCAGGAGAGTAAAGTGAAACTTTCATCAGTGGAGGTTCACCTCCATTGATGGAAATCTCTCACCAGGCAGGCGCATGCCAACAGTCAGTCCCCACCTCTCTTCTTTGTTTTCACAGAATCTTGAGGTGGGGGTTTTACTGTCCGCGAATAGCGGGATAAATTCATGCGGTTTTAATAGACAGTGATGTATTTTGTTTATTAGAGCTGGGGAAAGGGAAGAGGGTTGATTAATGGGGGAAGCAGCACGTTCTACAAAAGAAGAAATTCTGCAACTTTTGAAAGTAAGGGGAGAACAAACTGTTGCGGTATTAGCAGAAGCATTGCAAATTACGGAGATGGCAGTGCGTCGTCATGTAAGCAGGCTTGAAAAGGAAGAGCTGATTGAAGCGAAGATGGTACGCCAACATGTCGGAAGACCGATGTATGTTTATCGTTTAAGTACAAAAGGGGAAGACCTGTTTCCGAAACAATATAAGCAGTTTGCAGTCGAAATGCTAGAAGACTTGCTGCATATTGGCGATGAGGAACTCGTTAAGAAGCTTTTAAGGGCACGTACGAACCGTATGGAAGAACAATTAGCAAACCGTATAAATCGAAAAGAAACAACAGTAGAGCGATTAAAAGAAATTGCAGCTGTGCAAGAGAAAAATGGTTATATGGTTCGCGTACAAAAAGAAAGTGAACATTCCTTCCTATTACAAAAGCAAAATTGTCCTTTAATAGAGGTAGCTGAAAAGTTTCCGCAAATTTGTCATGATGAGAAAAATATGTATGATACACTTTTGCCAGATGCTGATGTGAAAATATTATCTAGTATGTGTGATGGGGATTGCTTCTGTTCGTATCAAATAAAAGAAAAAAAATGAACATTATAGGACGCTTTTCGAAAAAGCGTTTTTTTATTTTGAAAAAGAGGATACGATAAGAGAAGAGTATGTATCAATAAGGAGTGGCACCTATGTATAAAGGCTATTTAATTGACTTAGATGGAACAATGTATCGAGGCGAAGAACGAATTGAAGAGGCAAGTGATTTTATAAAAGCGCTGCAAGAACGTAACTTACCGTATTTATTTGTTACGAACAACTCAACGCGTAAACCAGAGCAAGTTGCAGACAAGCTTGTGCAGTTTGATATTCCAGCTAGCCCAGAGCAAGTATTTACGACAAGTATGGCAACGGCGAATTTTATATATGAAAGAAAGCAAAATGCTTCTGTATATATGATTGGAGAAGAAGGCTTACGCGATGCCCTTGTGGAAAAAAGATTCACACTTGTGGATAGTAATCCGGACTTTGTCGTTGTTGGATTAGATCGTGAAGTTACATATGAAAAGCTAGCAAAAGCATGCTTAGCCGTTCGAAACGGGGCAACATTCATTTCAACAAACGGTGATATTGCAATTCCAACAGAACGCGGCTTATTACCGGGGAACGGTTCTTTAACGTCTGTTGTAGCGGTATCCACAACGGTAAACCCAATCTTCATTGGTAAACCAGAATCCATTATTATGGAACAGGCTCTAAAAGTGCTTGGTACAACGAAAGAAGAAACGTTAATGGTTGGGGATAACTACGATACAGACATTTTAGCTGGTATGAATGCGGGGCTGGATACGCTTCTTGTCCACACAGGAGTCACATCTGTGGAAAAATTAACAGAATATGATGTGCAACCGACGCACGTTGTCCACAGTTTGACAGAGTGGATTGAAAAGATATAAGAAGAGATAGGCAATCGTAAATGGTTGCCTATTTTTTTATAACAAAAAATTCGTTCTGGTGATATATATGGTCGAATTGTGTGAAGTTTCATTCCTTCCTTGCTGAACAGATTAATGGTATAATATGGAATAAATGTAATGAGGAGGCGTATTTATGAAGTGCACAAAAATGATGGGGGTACAAATTTAAGGGGAAACGCATCATTTACCCTATAAACTGCGTGGTTCCCCTTTATATGGGGGTATCGTCCTAGTGGAAAAGGATTTACAAGGATTAAAGAATAGTAATGTAACAACTACAGCAACCGATTTACCGAATTATGTGTTTAATGATGTGAAGAAGGCTTTTCTATGGCTTGGCTTTCTTGCTTTCTTCAGCGTATTGAACGAAATGGTTTTTAATGTAGTTTTACCCGATATCGCGAAAGACCTTCGCATATCACCGTCTTTGGCTAATTGGGTAAATACAAGTTTTATGCTTTCATTTGCTATTGGGTCAATCACGTACGGAACAATAAGTGATAAATATGGTGTGAAGAAATTACTGGTTTTCGGTCTGCTAGCTTATAGTGGTGGGTCACTTTTAGGTGTGTTGGCACATTCTAATTTTTTTGCTGTAATTGCTGCACGTTTTATTCAAGGTGTTGGTGCATCAGCAGTACCAGCGCTTATTATGGTAATCGTTGCACGCTACGTGAAATCGGAGAATCGTGGTAAAGCATTTGGTATAATTGGTTCGTTGGTAGCTATGGGAGAAGGAATAGGCCCAGCCCTTGGCGGGACGGTTGCCCATTATGTACAGTGGCCCTTTCTTTTTCTGATTCCGATGCTAACACTTTTTACTATCCCCTTTTTTCTAAAAGAACTCCCTAATGAATCCACAAAGGGAGAGAGGTTAGATACTTGGGGATTAGCGTTACTGTCCTGTGGGATTGTCACATTTACTATATACACAACGCAATATAACTGGTTGTATTTGGCGATTAGTTTTGCGTTGTTTGCAGGATTCGCTTTGTATATACACAAAGTTGAACAACCTTTTATAGAACCAAGATTATTCCTAAACCGAAAGTTTATATTGGGAGTTCTAACTGGGGGTATTTTGCTAGGAACCGTAGCAGGTTGTATATCAATGATTCCTTATATGATGAGAGATGTACACCAACTGTCTGCAAGTATGATTGGGTGGGTTATATTTCCAGGAACTATGAGTGTGATGTTATTCGGTATAGTTGGTGGCAGTCTAGTTGATAAACGAGGAACTACGTTTGTTCTATGGATGGGCTCACTTTTCATTGTTGCGAGTTTTCTTATCATTTCATTATTTGCAGATCAAACACCATGGTTGGTTTCTGGTATGTTGATTCTAATGTTTGGTGGACTTTCCTTCGTTAAAACAGTAATTTCTACGAGTGTTGCAGATGCTCTGGAGCCGAAGGAAGTCGGTACAGGTATGGGATTTCTTAACTTCGCCTGCTTCTTAGCAGAGGGAATAGGGATCGCTATTGTTGGAGGGTTGTTAACAAAACATATTCTAGACTATCCGTTACTTTTCACTATACAAAATGCGAAAGCGTACTTGTATAGTAATTTACTACTTGTTTTTATTGTTACCATATTAATTGGTGCAACTATCTATGCAGTAGCTTATAGTCGAAGAAGAAATGAATTGTAATTGATGTTTAGAGGTCGAACAAAAATGTTTGGCTTCTTTGGGAAATTAAAAATCCACCTTCACAAGGTGGATTTTTCGTTAAAATAAACGATTCACAAGCTCTTTCACTTCTTCAAGATACTGTGTTCTCGTCTCGTTATCCACAGAAGGAACACTCGTATAGAAAGCGTGCTCTACTGTTTCAATACCAGTAAAATCAAAAATACCTGCATCAGTTGTTTTCTTCATTGCTTCAAACATACCGCTTGCATCATAATTTTCTTGCGAATTGCCCATTGTGGATAATAATAACCCTTTTTTACCTGTCAACAATCTATCAACACCATTTGCACCGTATGTAAAAGCAAATCCTTGGCTAAATACACGGTCTACATACCCTTTTAAGATAGCAGGAAGACCTGTCCACCAAACTGGATAAATAAATGTGATTACATCTGCCCATGTAATATGTTCTTGTTCTGCCTGAATATCAGCCGGCGTATTTCCTTGTGAAAATGAAATGAAATCATTGGCAGCTAATACAGGATTGAAGTTTATCGCATATAGATCACGAACGCGTACTTCGTGTCCTTTTTCTTGCAGTTGTCCTTGCAGCGTTTCTAAAATTGCATGGTTAAAACTTTGTGGATTCGGGTGTGCATAAACAAGTAAGTGTTTCATTACAATTCCTCCTGCCTGTGGATATGTTAGTAGTATGTTCATATAAAAAAACATCTATTGTAACTATTTTAGTTACTTGCTGTTAGGAAATCAAAGAAGATGCTTTGGAGAAGAGGAATTCTCCTAGTTTGAGCGAATTGGTACAAGGAAAGAGAAGGTGAACGTACAAATGGACATTCATGTACTTACGTCAGGAGAAGCAGAAGAGATAAATGTATGGCAATATGATGAGCCGTATGAACTATACAGTTTTACCGGGGCACCTGAAACATTAGAAGAATTGTTAGACGGTACATATTATGGCGTTCGTAATGAGCATAATGAACTCATTGGTTATTTTTGTTTTGGGGATAACGCACAAGTACCAGGCGGAAGAGACGCAAAATTATACACAGGTGAATGTGTTGTGGATATTGGACTTGGAATAAAACCAGCTTTAACTGGAAAGGGATTGGGGATATCTTTTTTACAAGCTGGATTGCAGTTTGCGAAAGAGCAATTTGGACCAGAGAAGATTCGTTTAAGTGTCGCCGCTTTTAATGAACGTGCCATTCATCTGTATATGAAAGCAGGTTTTCAAAAGAAGGCTTCTTTCATGAGCAGGGGAAGGGAGTTTTTACTTATGGAGTATGACGCGGCGGGATGTAAAAATAAATAAGAAAAACCAGCTCTTTATTCATAAAGAAGCTGGTTTTCTTGTTTTTGTATTATTCAGCATGTGCAGCTCTATGCGCTAAACGGCTGGATGCAGCAGCTGCAATCGCTCCGACGATATCATCGAGGAATGTATGAACTTTTCCTGTTGATTTGTCGTTTAAATATTGTAAAATACCTGGTTTTAATTTATCAATATAACCAAAGTTTGTGAAACCGATTGAGCCGTATACGTTGACGATAGATAAGGCAACGACTTCATCTACACCGTATAATCCTTCGTCACGATGTATGATGTCTTGAAGAGGTGCACTTAATAATCCTTTTTCGGCAAGGACGTCCAGTTCAATTCCTGTAATGAGTGCATTTTGCACTTCGCGTTTGGATAAGACGCGTTCTACATTATAACGACATTCCTCCATTGCTAAATTTGGATGATATTTTTTTTGAAGAAAATGAACGAGCTCTGCAATATCGTCAATTGTTACACCGCGTTCTTGTAGTAATTGTAATGCTCTTTCTTGTAGTTCATTTCGTTGTGTCATGATTATCACCTTTTTTTCTTTTTAATATTGTATACGTATAGGTGTACTATGTGCATAGGAATGAAAGTTCATCAGAAGCTCATATATATATAGAAAAAATGTAGGTGGCGAGTACGATGATTCAATATATTTATGAGCATTATCATATACACGTCAAAGAATTTACACCCCTCGGGCCCTATCAGAGCTTTTGGGTTCGAAATAAAATTTATGTGCTTCTTGCGACGGGAAGCTTGCAAGAAGAAGAGCTTGTTGAAATGAAGAAGTTAAGTGATTATATGAATCAGCAAGGTGATATTACAGTTGCGACTTTTGTTCCAAACATACAAGGTTATTATGTTAGCGAGATAGAAGATGCAAATTATTGCTTGCTAAAAGGAATGCGTATGCTAGATCGCAATGCAATGTCTCCAGGAAGTGAGCTATCGTTATTTCATAAGCGCGGTGCATTTTTTTCAGATGATATTGAACATCTCAGCCGAATTGGCGAATGGAAGGCGCTGTGGGAAAAACGATTAGATCAGCTCGAGCGCTTTTGGCAATCCAAAATAATGAGTCACCCTACTGATATGTTTGAACAATTATTTATTGAATCATTTCCCTACTACTTAGGTCTTGCCGAAAATGCAATTCAATATGTAGTAGATACAGAAATTGATGATACTCCTCAACTTGCTGATGCCGCAACAATTTGTCAGGAACGATTTACACCGTTGCTTTGGAAGCAAACGAAGCGATTAAAGCTGCCGATTGATTGGGTATACGATCATCCAAGCCGCGACTTAGCAGAGTGGGTCCGTCACGTTTCTTTTGAAAAAAGAGAGAAATGGGAAGAAACGATTGTCCAGTTTTTAACGGATTATGAACGTAACTATCCATTATCTTCCTTTGGGTGGCGGCTCCTATTTGCGCGTCTTCTCTTTCCTCTTCATTACTTTGAAACAGTTGAAGGGTATTACTTAACTGGAAGTGAGACGCAGAAATATGTATACCAAGATCGGCTGGAAACTATTTTGCAACAGGTAAATCAATCGGAACAATTTCTTCAGCGCTTTTATGACCTTATTCATTTACCTGTGGATAAGTTAGGAATTCGTAAGTTAGATTGGTTAACGTAATATGTAGTTTTGAAAAAAGAGACCATAGCGGGTCTCTTTTCTTTAGATTTAGTGGCTATTTTAAATAATCCACTAAAGATTTTACATTATCCAACTCCAGCGGCTAGAATAGTCGGTGGCTTCGCTTCTTCCTGCGAGGTAAAAAACACCTCTACGTCAGAAGCTCGATCCCCCTTTTATTCTAAGCGAGCCGCTTCCGCTTTTAGATTAAAATACTTGTTCTACTTCGATTACGCCTGGTACTTCTTCTAAAAGTGCACGTTCGATACCAGCCTTTAATGTGATTGTAGAACTTGGGCAGCTGCCGCAAGCACCTAGAAGGCGTAATTTAACGATACCCTCTTCAACATCTACTAATTCTACGTCACCGCCATCGCGAAGTAAGAACGGACGTAATTTATCTAATACTTCAGCTACTTGTTCGTGTAAGTTTTCGTTTTCCATTTTTATCGACTCCTTTCATTAGTTTTATTATAATCAAGATACAGGGGAAAATCTATTTTTTATATCTTTCTTATGTTGTCAAAATAGTTTATGGAAATTTCCTTCTTATATGTGACAATAAGATGCAGAAAAAAATGTATGTGCAAATGGGGGAGAGAATATGATAAAAGTTAGCGTTTACGGGGCAAAGGTTGTGTGTGCTAGCTGCGTTGGGATGCCGTCATCAACGGAAACGTATGAATGGCTGCAAGCAGCAATTGGCAGGAAGTATGAAGGACAAGAAGAAAAGTTTCATTTTGAATATGTGGACATTCACGAGCTGCAAGAAGGGGAAGAAAAACGAGCTTTTGCTGAGCGCGTGATTGAAGAAGACTTATTTTACCCTGTTGTACTTGTAAATGGTGAAATTGTAGGAGAAGGTAATCCCCGCTTAAAGGATGTATACGAAGAAATTGAGAAATATCTATAATATAACTCACAGAGCTCTTGCAACGTAGACTACGAAACGCAGGGGCTTTTTCTGTATTCGAAAGGGTGGATGAGATGAAGAAGGGCCTTGTAATAGGGAGTATAGGGCTTTTTGCAGTCAGCGGTATTGCCTATATGGAAGGAGATGCAGCGATGATTTACTCGTTAGCAGGTTGGCTGAGCCTCTTTTTCTTAGCTAGTGCAGCATTTCTTTGTATAGATGGATTCATTTTAGGAGCGCGGGGGACATTTGCTTCGGCAAAGCCAACGCGAAAAGAATCTCGTTTTCAATCTGCTAAAACGAATGTGTTTGCAGCGATTCCTAATGTCGTAGCTGCGTTAGGAGTATACTTATGGGTATCGTAATGGAGCGTTCTATACCAGAAGAAGTGAAACTCTTATTAGACAAATACGTGAATGGACTTCAGGAAATTATTGTTAAAGAAAAGTTGGTTGGTGTGTATTTGTATGGTTCACTAGCATTAGGAGCTTTTCATTTGGAAACGAGTGATGTTGATTTTGTAACGGTGACGACAGAACAAGTGAATGAAGTAGAGAAAGTGAAGATACGTGAACTACATAAGGAGCTCTATAAACATGATCTTGGTAAGCGAATGGATGGTATGTATATTTCGCTTGTTGATGTAGGAAAGCAAAATCATGAAATGTCACCGTATTTATATTGTTCAGATGGAAAAACGAATGAAGGGCATTGGGATATTAATTCTGTTACGTGGTGGACATTAAAAAATCAAGGTATTACTGTTTGGGGTAAACAGGCAAACGAGCTTCCATATGCAATAACGTGGGATGATGTTGTGAGCACAATGAAATACAATGTGGAACAATATTGGAGTGAGAAAGTAAAACGTCTCTATTTATTTTTATCCACAGAATGGGTAGAATTTGCAGTTGTAACAATGGGACGTATTATATACACGCTAGAAACGGAACGGATTGTTTCTAAAGATGAAGGTCTGCAATATATGATGAAATCTTCTAAACAATGGGAACCGTTACTGCAAGATGTGTATCGGATGCGTCAAAAGGAAGAGATGAAGCCGTCCCTATCGAGATGGAGACGTGCTGAGATGACGAAGAAGTATTTATTGTTTGGAATAGAGGAATGTAAGAAGAAGTGGGGAAGATAAAGTGAAACTTCCATCAGTGGGGGAGTTTTTTTCATTCCCCACTGATGGTTAGTTGAACCAATCGGGCTTTTACGGGCAGTTATCCCCACCTATCTTCCTCGTTTCTCTTTGAATCTTGAGGTGGGGTCTTACTGCCCGTTAATGCGGGATAAAGTGAAACTTCCATCTGTATTTCAAGAAATAAATTGGCAATTAAAATTTGATTATGGAGAGATTATTTATGTATGTAACAATTTCAGACTTTATTAATGAATGGAATAGGGAAGCAATGCTAACCCAGAAAGTTTTGGATGGTTTGACAGATGAATCATTAAAACAACAAGTTTATCCAGAAGGTCGTACTTTAGGGAGAATTGCGTGGCATTTTACAACAAATATTCCAGATTATTTAGCTCATTTCGGATTAAAGATAGATGGAGTAGAAAATGTAGAAAGTGTACTAACATCAGCGAAGGAAATTGCTGAAGCTTTTAAAAATATAAGTCTCGCTGCAGCTAAAGTTATTGAAGAACAATGGACAGATGAATCACTAAAGCAAATACAAGAAGCATTTGGAAGAAAGGAATCAAACGCTACAATCCTAATGGGGCTAATTAAGCACATTGTTCATCATCGCGGACAAGTTACAATTCTTATGCGTCAAGCAGGCATAAAACCATTTGGAGTGTATGGTCCACCAAAAGAAGATTGGATCCATTTAGGAGTGGAAAATCCACCACTTTAAAAATAGTATGTGCTACGAATTCGTTACTTCAACATTGTAATTTAACACATATAGGCAACAGAAAAAACAAGAGCTGCATGGCGGCTCTTGTTTTTTGTTTAACCATTATGATGTTTATACATCCACAGAATACCTGATTTTAAAAGGCGAGGTACGCGGCCCATTAACGGCTGATTTGCAAGTAAACCGAAGCCGTGTTTTTTACCAAGAGAACCGAGAACACCTTTTAATTTAATAACAGGTAGTTCTTCTGGTAATGTTTCATTATTCCAACGTTTTAATAATATTTGGACAATTTGCTCGCCTTGTCCTTCTGCAAGCTGAGCAGATGGTGCATGCGGCAATGCAGCGCAGTCACCTAATACATACACGTTCTCGTATTCTGGAATATTATGATATTTTGTTAATACAACCCGACCACTATTATCGTGCTCGACAGGTAGATTACGAACAATCTCACTCGCTTGAATGCCAGCTGTCCATACGATTGCGTCGCATTCAAGTGGTTCATCGTGATTATACACAATATTTGGTTCTACTTTTGTAATGTTCGAGTTACGAATGATTGTAACATTATGTTTCAAAAACCACTCTTCTACGTATCTACTTAATTTTTCTGGGAACGGGAAAAGAATGCGATCTTTTCGGTCAAATAAATAAATATTTAAGTCTGGACGGCTTTCGCGAAGCTCGCTTGCTACTTCAACGCCGCTTAGGCCAGCTCCTACAACAGCAACTGTTGCATGTGGTTCTAAACCGTTTAGTTGTTGATATGTTTGACGAACTTGTTCAATGGATTGAAGGCTATACGTATTTTCTTGCGCTCCTGGAACGTTGTGATAGTTGTCTTCACAACCTAGTCCAATAATTAAGTCATCATAATTAACAACTTCACCGCTATCAAGATGAACGGCTTTGTTTTCTAAATCAACATTCGTTATAGTTCCGTATTGAATATTAAGTCGTGGATGTTCTGGAAATGGAATGCGAATATGCGTTTCAGAAATCGTTCCTGCTACTAATGCGTAGTATTCTGTTTTAAAACAGTGATACGGTACCTTGTCGATTAATGTCACTTGAACATCATCCGGAAGTTGGTTGCTCGGAAGAAGACGCTGTAAAACTCTCATTCCACCGTAGCCCCCACCAAGTATTACGAGGTGCTTCATGATGGATTACCCCTTTTCTGTTGAAATATCCCCTAATCATAAAAATAAAAGTTTTTATATTACAAAAATATTTTGACTTTACCCATTCAAATTATATCGAATTTAGAAGCAAATAACAATGTATGAATGCATAATCTGTTGTACAATAAGAAGAAAAGTGGGGCGATTTGTGAAAAAACTGTAGAATGTTGCAGTTTTCGACCGAAAAGTGCTTTTTATTAAGGATTACAGAATGAAACGATTGAAAATTTTAGTCGTTTCAGCACAATTTATACAACATCTTAGTTTTACTGTTATAAAACAAGGATTAATATATAGATATAGGGGGGATAAGGTTGATTAAACCGTTAATTGAATTTTGTGTCGGCAACCTTGCAAGTGGTGCGCAAAAGGCAAGGGAACAACTAGAGAAAGATCCGAATTTAGATGTGATTGAGTATGGTTGTCTTGGTTATTGCGGTATTTGTTTTGAAGGACCATATGCACTTGTGAACGGTGAAGTTGTAAAAGGCGAAACACCGGAAGAACTTGTGAAAAACATATATGATTATTTAGATGAAAATCCGATGTTTTAAGGTGTTGCAATGAGGCAGCGTCTTTTTATAAACACATAAAATCATCTTAAAGGAACAAGCTAACAAGTGCAGCAATTGCTGATATGTATATATAAAAAAAGAAAGCCCTTTGTTGAAGGGCTTTTTTCTTACACAATACGTGTAAGCACGACCTTGTTACGCCAAAATTGTCGTTGAATATGAGAAACGGGGGACATTCTTATTGTTTTCCAAAAGCGCACATTTTATACTTATAACAATAAAAAATTTTGGAGTGAAACAATATGGAACAACTTTCTTTCACGAAAATGCACGGTCTTGGAAATAATTATATTTATGTGAATATGTTTGAAGAACAAATTGCAGAAGAGCATCTAGCGAAAGTTGCTGAAAAAGTGTCAAATGTGAATACGGGAATTGGCTCTGACGGAATGATTTTAATTTGTCCATCTGAAGTTGCTCCTGTGAAGATGCGTATTTTTAATAAAGACGGTTCAGAAGGAAAAAGCTGCGGGAATGGACTGCGCTGCGTCGCAAAATATGCATATGAACATAAATTAGTAGAAGAGACTGTTTTTACAATTGAAACGTTAGCCGGAATCGTTACAGCAGAAGTATCAATTGAGGATGGAATTGTAACTTCAGCTACGATTGATATGGGTGCACCGCGATTAAAACGCGTTGATTTACCGATGCTAGGTGAAGGAGAAACACCATTTATTCGTGAAGATTTCCTTTACAGCAATCACCGCTATGCATTTACAGCCGTCTCAATGGGAAATCCGCATGCTGTTATTTTTGTAGATGATATTGAAGAAGCGCCGCTGACAACATTAGGCCCTGTGCTAGAAACACACGAGATGTTCCCAGAAAGTGTGAATGTGGAATTTATCGAAGTATTAAATAACCACGAAATGCATTTCCGTGTATGGGAACGCGGTTCTGGTATTACACAAGCATGTGGAACAGGAGCGTGTGCTGCGGTTGTAGCTGCAATCTTGAATGGAAAGATGAAGCGCGGACAAGAAATCACTGTTCATTTAGCAGGCGGAGACTTACTGATTACATGGACAGAAGAAGGGACAGTTTTAATGAATGGTCCAGCAGAAGTCACTTGCAGCGGTGTATATTATTATAAGATTGAAGAGTAAAGATGTATAATAGAACGAGAAAAGAAAGGAAGGTGGATTCTATGATTACTGTAACAGAACAAGCGGCATATCAAATTAAAGATATGTTAAAAGATGCCGAGGATGGAGAGAAATACGTTCGTCTTGCAGTACACGGCGGTGGATGCAGCGGTCTTTCTTACGGTTTAGGATTTGAAAGAGAACCAAATGAAGACGACACAGTTCTTGAATTTTTCGGTGTTGAATTTGTTATTGATAAAGAAAGTGCTCCGATTGTAAAAGGAGTAAAAATCGATTATAAACAATCGATGCTTGGCGGCGGGTTTACGATTGATAACCCAAATGCGATCGCATCATGCGGATGCGGTTCATCTTTCCGCACAGCGACGAATGCTGGTAAGCCTGAAGAGTGCTAAGTTTCTAGCTTCGTCAGTCTAAGCGAAAACTGAGCCGATGGGTTACGGATTACACGGTTTAGAACGCAGGAAAACAAGTATCTTCGGGTATATAAACAACCCGAAAACGTTCAAATATACGGTTGTGGATAACGACCTTCTTAGCGATGAAATCAAATCGTTAAGAAGGTTTTTATTTTGTGCGAAACTAGAAGTAGTAAAACGCAATTATAATTTCAAGTTACTTGTAACATAAAATGACGAAAAAAGTAGAATTTTCAGTTTTGAAAGTTGTAATTGGATTATTCTTATGGTACTTTAATAATTATAATGTAAATAATAAAAAAATTTGTAAAAATCCTAATTTTTGAGAGTTATTAATGGATAATGCTTTGATTTTCCCCCAGTTATTTCTTTTTTGTACTTTCCTACCAAAGTATTTTTCCTCGACACCATTATTAAATTTAATATAAGCAATAAAAAGCTATTTTACTTCACTTTACTTTTATTCCATTAAATAATAAATTTAACATGATGAGGAAGATTGTAACGTGTAGATATATAAATGAAATACTTGATAAAATGAATTCACCATCTCTCTTACAAAAAATCAGGGAGGTATAGAATATGGGAATCTCTACACTACTATTAAATGCGTTTATTATTATCATTTGTATCCTTACTTATCAAGTATTTTGGCTAGATAAGACTGAAAAAGAACCATATAACGAGATATTGATTGCTGTTCTTGCGTCGATTGCACTTGTTCTTTGTATGACATTCCCTTTTCGCTTATATGATGGGTATATTTATGATTTGCGTTTTATTCCTATTATTTTGGTTTTCTTATATGGCAATACAAGAAGCATTATTGTTATAAGTGTTATATATATTTCTTATAGATTTTATTTGGGTGGAAATGGTTTTTTTCCATCGTTCATTATATTTAGTATAACTACTATTGTTACGGTCATATCCCGTTATGTTGTACCTACTCATTTCAAGAGAAATAAAATATTGTTCAATATACTGCTTATTTTGATTAATACAAGTTCTCTTTCTATCTTCGCTATAATCAATCAAATTAAAATAAATGGTAAAATCGAAGCGGTTTTTATTGAACTTCTAATCAATTATATAATCATTAACATTTTCACAGGACTATTATCTGCTTATTTAGTAGAAGGAATGATTGAGAAGTTTAAAATGAAAGAAAAAATTCAAAGAGCGGAAAAATTTTATACAGTTAGTGAATTAGCTGCATCGATTGCACATGAAATTCATAATCCACTAACTACCGTATATGGATTTACTCAGTTGTTTCATGAAAATGAAATTCCGAAAACATCTCAAGATCAATACTTACAAATTATGTTAATGGAGTTAGAAAAAGTACAAGTGATTATTAATAATTATGTATCCTTAACAAAATCACAAAACACGATAAAAAAACCACTGAATATAAGTAGTATTGTTCATGAAGTAACAGAAATGATTGCACCGCTAGCACTTTCACACAATGTTGAAATTAAGAGAAGTATTACAGGTGATCTGTATATAGATGCTAATCCTGAAAAACTAAAACAATGCCTAATAAATATTGTACAAAATGGAATTGAAGCTATGGAAAATGGAGGAATATTACAAGTTCATGCACAAAAAGTAAAAAGTAATATTGTGATTCATATTATCGATTCAGGAATTGGAATGTCCTGCGAAGAAATAAAGCGAATTGCCATGCCGTTTTATTCAACAAAAGAAAAAGGAACTGGATTAGGTACTATGGTTGCTTATAGCATTATTAAAGAATTGAACGGAGATATAGAAATAAGGAGTACAAAAGGAAAGGGAACACGTTTTTCGATCATTATACCTTGCTAATTAAAAACGAAATATTATGAAGGAATGCATATGTTTGGGCGTAAATGATGAAATGATTTCTTCAGTATCAAAAGTTAAAAAAGGATTTTAATCTCTATTATAGAAGATGTAAATGTTGTGTATACGCAAATCTATTGTAAGGAGGAAAATTCTTGTTTTCGTACAAAGAATTATCGGACGATCTTTTAGCGGGTTTTTTCGTGGAAATTAGCAGGAACATAAAAAAGGGAATTCTTTCTAAAGCTATGTATCACGAGATAGCTCTAATAAGAGCGGTGGCGGAAAAACGAAAACTTTCGGAATTGGATTTAAAAAAGATTTACTTAAATTCGAATAAAGGGCATCGTAACGAGCAAGTGATTTAATGACTGTTATACGGGCGACACAAGAGACGAAGAAGATGATTGCAACATCAGAACAGAAAGAATCTTTTTGGTCATGGTTGTTCAGTAAGTAGAGAATTATAATGTGAACGGAACAAAAGTCTTCCAAATCGGAGGGCTTCTTTTTTTTATCGGTGATTTTTAATAAAATCATGACAAAAATCCGATAATAAAAAAGAGGTGATTTTGATGGGAAAATGGAATGAACAGGCGGCACCGAATAATAATTTGCCATCCAGCACAATTCGGTCATCTGAACTCCTGTTAGGGAAGAAAGCAGACCATGAATTTTCAGAGGAGCTTTCCGATGGCGGAGAAAGAGATAAAAATATTCAAATACTCAAAAACAGTCCTAAATAGAAAAAATTGATGCAGTGGTGGCGATGAAAAAATCGCCACTTTTTTCGCTTTGTGCAAAAAATTTATATTTTAAGCAAAAATCAAGAGCTAAAAATTAAAAATATCACTATACCTATAAAATTATTAATTTCATAAAAAGGATCTTTTTACTAACTTAGGATGTTCCAAAAACTGTTGATTATGAAACGTTCTCTTTCAAATTCTCTCAGCATACGCTTCAAAAATATATGCCAAAATCAAAAAGATTATTGTATAGTTTAAATATTAAATCAACTAGAAAGAACTATACAGCAGTTAGTGATGTTACATAATCACTTTTGAGAAAAAGAGATTAACCTTGTTTCTATTTTATTACTAAAGGGGGATTAGACATGGCACAGCAACAATTGAAACGCGAACTGCAACCGCGTCACATCAGGCTTATGGCAATAGGCGGGATGATTGGGACGGGAATTTTCAAAGGAAGTGCAGATACGATTTCAGCCGCAGGGCCCGGCATCGTTTTTTCTTATTTATTTGCAGGATTTCTTCTTCTCATTGTTATGAGCGCAATAGCGGAAATGGCTATTGCTTACCCGGGCTTAAACATTCAAGGAATGATTCAAAAAGCTTTCGGTTCTCGTTTCGCCTTTGTCGTTGGTTGGCTCTACTGGATCGACTGGATTTTAGTTATTATTGTTGAGGTTTTGGCAGGGGGGAGCTTTTTACAATACTGGATTCCATCCGCTCCTTTATGGCTGCTTAGTCTAGCATGTACTGCGTTTCTTCTCATTATCAATTTGATTAGCGTCAAACTTTACGGTGAAATAGAGTTTTGGCTTGCGAGTATCAAAATTATTACGCTTGTTTTATTTATTTTGCTTGGTTTTGCCTTATTATTTGGTCTCATTCCAAATCATGAAGCAGTATATTTTACAAACTATACAAGTCACGGCGGATTCTTTCCGCAAGGATGGGGAAGTGTTTTTACAGCACTCTTAATCGTTGTCTTTTCTTTCGGAGGCTCAGAGTTAATCGGATTAACTGTAACAGAAACGAAAAACGTGGAACAAACGCTTCCTAAAGTAATAAAAGGGGTCATGTTCCGAGTAGTTTTATTTTACACATTACCTATTCTCATCATCACTGGACTTATCCCTTGGGACGAAGTAGGAAAGCAAGGCAGTCCTTTCGTACAGGTTTTCTCTGCAACTGGATTACAAGGTGTAGCACATATTATGAACTTTATTTTATTGACCGCTGTGTTGTCGGCTGCCAATTCAGGAATGTATGCTACTTCCCGCATTTTGTACTCTCTGGCGCAAAATAACGAAGCTCCTGCTCTATTTTCTCGTCTTACTAAACGTGGTGTTCCTGTATGGGGGGTTCTTGTTAGTTGCACTGGTTTATTAATTGGGGCTTTTATTGCGTTCCTTACACCAGAACATGTCTTTGGCTATTTGATGTCTATCCCGGGCTTTACTGTTTTGCTTATTTGGACTAGCATCTGCCTTGCGCAATTCAAGTTGCGTAAACAGTATCCTAAAATGCCGTATTTTCGCGTATGGTTCTTTCCATACAGCACCTTGTTTGCAGCAGCTGCCTTGGCAATTATTTTTATTTTCTTCTTGTTCAATGCAGGGAATATAATTAACTCTATTGTATGCGCAAGTATTCTTATCCTTTTATCTGTTCTATCTATTTTGGTTGGCAGAAAGGAATCGAAATAGAGATTTTTAGCTTAAAAAGGAGTATCACTTTCTAAGAGCAAAAAGGCCGTGTAAAGCGGCCTTTTTGTTTTGGTATTTTCATTAAAAAAGTTTTTGCAAGAAATTTTAGATGATTAATAGTAACTATGGAACAAATAATTTTTTCACATAAAGTTCAAATAAATAACATTTGAAAAACTAAAAGTTATAGTATTATTTAGGTAAGTCGAATTTTTCGACAAATTAAGACAAATATTTTACAAAGCGCGAAAAATTTTGTGATTGTATTTTTCATTCTATATCTTTGATGCCAAAGAAAATGAGGAGGAATGATTATGACAAGAAAGTCCCGTCAATTACTCAGTAAAACATTTAAAGAATTAGTGCAAGAAAATAAACAAAAGATACTTAATGATAAACAAGAGTTGGAAAGAATTGAACAAAGAATTGAACAACGTTATATAATTACAAAACCAGCCTCATAATGGCTGGTTTTTTCATTAAAATTTTTGGAATCATCGAATCTAAAAATTCAAATTTGGTTCCGTTACTTTAAACTTTCCTGATTTATCTACGATGAACATGACATTACTATTCCTACTATCCACCCCTTGTTGTATAGAAGCAGGACTAGAATATATGGTACGAACTGCTATGTTATAAACTCCCTCTGTTAATACGTGGCTTTTTTCAAAATCATCCACAATACTTTGAGCATTAGGCACACTGCCACTATTTTTATAGGTGTTGTAATAGTAAATAAAATTGATGACTCCTATATAATTGGCATTATTTCTAGGTTTACTAACCTTTACATTTTTAATTATTTTGTCAGTGTTTAATTTTTGTTCTTGTTTAAAGTCTTCAATCAATTCTTTTTCTTGGTGTTCATCTATATTTACATGTAAATAGTAATAGAAATTTTGTTTTCCCTTATCGTAGTCGTTAGGGGATTCACTTAATAAGTTATACTTTTTTATAATTTTATCGGATTGTTTCAAAACATCACTATGTTGTTCAACATAAGCTCCTTTGAATATTTCTAAGAAAACATCATCGCCACTATCTTTATCTATTTCATGTGAATTTCTGTCTACAATTAAATAAGCAAAGGTATGATAGGGTTTATTAATTTCTACATAAGTCTGATGATCAATACCTTCGAACCAATTATTATCAGCAGAAAGAATTTTAAAATCTCCATTTTTTATTCCATAGTTTTTTGACAAATAATCTCCTATTGGTTTATTTAGTTTTGTTTTTGTAAAACAACCGCTTAATAGGAATATTGGTATGCTAAGCACTAAAATTAAAACAGCTGCTTTAATTTTCTTCACTCTCAGTTCACCTGCTTCCTATAACACATTTCATATAATCATAGTTAATAGGTGCGCCCCTTAATTTTTAAATTCTAAGTCTTGATAACATACAATCTTTCTAATGTGTGTTCAAATGGCATATGTATCCCCCTTTATGTAAATATTTACTCTATACATAGTGTGTTAAATTCTGAAAATTAAAACAAACAGATGGATAAAAAGCCATCTCCTTATTTTTTTACAAAGTCATTTTCTGAAATCACCGTAAAACCATGTCGTCTGAATAATGCAGTCGTAACACCGTAACCATCTTGTTTTTGACCATTAAATTCACCTGTATAAATGACGGAACTTCCGCAAGATGGACTGCGTTCTTTCAGAATAATATATTCAGGGTTTAAATCTTTTATTTGATGTAATGCTTCATAGGCCCCCGCAATAAAGATTTCTGTCACATCATTTCCGTTTTGGTCTATTACTTTTGCAGTTCCATTCAATACATCGTCACCGTTTCCACCGACAATTTCGGCTGGTGTACGAGGTGTTGGCAATCCGCCTAATACTTCCGGACAAATAAGAATCGTTTCTTCTTTTTCTAGCAGTTCTTGAATCTTTGCAACGAGATTATCATTTCCGTCATAACGACAAGCAATTCCAGCTAAACACGCACTGATTACAATCATGTTTTCACCTCATTTTGATGGATTTACTTTCATCATACAACAAAATCTTTCGCCACTTTTATGTTTTTCTTCTTATTTATAAAGTGAAACTTCCATCGGTGTGGGGTTACTGCCCGTTAATGCGGGATAAAGTGAAACTTCCGTCAGTGAGTGGGGGCTTTATCCCCACTCACTGACGGTTAGTTGAACCAATCGGGCTTTTACGGGCAGTCAACCTTTCTGCCCTTTGAATCTTGACGTGGAGGTCTTACTGCCCGTTAATGCGGGATAAACAGGGGGATGAGCATGAGTAAATTGTATACATTAATGAAAGAATATAGCGAATTTCAAAGTAAAGAAGAGTTTAATACATATCAACAGCAAATTTTGACGCAGTATCAAACGCATTTGAATAAAACAGATTTTCTTGTGATCTGTTTGTTAGGAAGGTATGCGATAAACGAAAAGCAAAAAACGGTTGGTGTTGCATGTCCATTAATGGAAACGGTTGCGGTGAAATTAGGGAAAAGTATACGGACTGTACGCCGTTCTGTCGCAAAGCTTGAGCAGCTTAGTATTATTAAGCGTGTGTTCACGAAGGAAAGATATAAGCGCGGGGGATATAGTGCGAATTTGTATGTGTTTTGTAAACGGGCAGTTGACCGCATGAGTGACCGTATGCAAATGACCGCATGTGAAAATGGCGAGAGTGCAGGAGAGTGTAAGAAGGAGCAGTTGAATGAGGAAACGGAAACTAGTGTTTATGAAAACAATTTAAAGATACAACAGAAAATAAAAACGTATGATATGGACGAAACGTATTGCCGTCATGATATTCCAGTGCAATTTGTAGATGCGATTTCACCAATGTCTCATCATCCGCAAACAATTAATTTTGCTTGGAGTAAAGTGGAACTCGCTTATAAAAAGAGCGGTTTATTTGAGCTAGGGTTGTTGTGGGAACAGATTATGAAGCATGATGATATACAAATGCAAATCATTCGGCGGACAAAAAGTGTTGTAAGGGCATATAAGTACGGTGAGATTCGCAAAGATTTTGGTGCACTTTTATATGGTACGATGCAGGCGTTATTTTTAGATGTCGCATTAGAGTGGGGAGCGGCAGTGAGAAGGAACAGCGGGATTGTTTTATATAATCCATTTGAAGGTGAAAAAAGAAAAGAGTCATGCTTATGAAGCATAACTCTCTAGTTTTAATCAAATTTTCGTACAATCGGAACGCGAATTGCGATAAATAACACAAATAGAATGACAGCAATTGCACCGCTTTTCATAATCGTGACAATCGGTATCCCAGCAGCTAATGCAAGTGAAGTCAGGGCATAAGAAATCGGGATAAAACCCATCGATGATAGCATGAGTAAGCTCATAACTCGGCCCATCATTTCTTCTTTCACAGTTGATTGAATCATGGCCATTAATGGTACGATGGCCATTGCGATTGAAATGCCGTAAAAGCAACCTGCTAGAACTGCTTGCCAAAGTGTTGTGCTAAAGTTAATAGATAAGAAGAAAACACCGGATAGCAGCATCATAATAATGCAAAATAAACCGCGGCGCCGATTAATATTTCGCAGCCCGACGATAACTGCACCAATGGCCATTCCCCCGCCAACAGCAGCTTCTAAGTAACTAAAGTGGAGCGAGTCACCGTGCAGTACATCTTTAATGAACAGCGGAAAACCGACTTGCATCGGTCCGATTAAAAATAAATTCAAAAAGGCGCTGCAAATAAGAAACGTTGATAAAAATGGTGATTCTTTCACATAAAGGATGCCTTCTTTAATAGAAGTAAACATGCCTTTGTTTTGGTTTGTTTCTTCTTGCAATGTACTTGCGTGAACTTTTTGGATAAGTATGGCAGCAATAAGTAATAATAAAATCGCTATCGCAAAGATTGTTTCATAATTACTGAATTTAATTAGTATCCCGCCAAGGACAGGACCAAGAATAACAGATGCTTGGTTTGTCATTTGCGTGAGTGAATTTGCTTGTGTAAGGCGATGCTTCTCTACGAGATCCGGTAAGATAGATCCATCAGCTGACCAGAAAAAGGCATCAGCTAAACCAAAGAAGAGCGCAAAGAAAGCAAATGTGTATAATGTAACGTGCCCAATGATGAACCAAATGAGAATGATCGTTACAAGAAGCGCGCGCACAATATTAGAATAAAACATGATGTTTTTTTTCTGGAATTTGTCTGCAACGGCTCCGCCGATAATCATAAAGATTAGGCGCGGAACACTAAGAGCAACAAATACAACTCCGAGTGATGCTTCTAAGTTTAATGTTTTTGCTATGTACCAAGTTTGCGAAAACGTAAAAAATGCTAAGGCAAAGCTTGAACATAAGGTAGCGCCCCAAAGAAACAGGAAATTTGTATTTTTTAATAAAGGCGTTCCCATTTCTTTTACAGCAAGTTTACTTTTATGTAATTCCTCCATATGAATCCCTTTCTGTCATATGTCTTTTTATCTTTGTTAACAGTTTCTAATCTTTCTATACAGATACTTTTTCATTGTATTCAAAAAAGCGGAATTTGCCCAGCAGATTGCTGAAGCATAAAAATAAGAAGGTGCCGAGGCATCTTCTTATTTACACTTTAAACTAATGCAATGTAAATATCAACTTGTGCATTATTTGGCTCGAAAGATCGTTCATCGTACAGCTCGAAATCTGTTGTGAATGCACGGTTGTTTTCTTTTGACCATTTCCAAATGTCTTGCCATGTTTCTGCTATAATTTCTGATAATGGGCCTTTGCGAGTTGTAAATACGGCATATGTAGCGGCAGGTATAGTGAGTACCGTCATATTTTCAGGTGTATTGCTTATAGTCGAAACTGGAACACCGATTGTATACGTGTAGTTACCTGTTTCATCAGATTCATAGTTTGAATACAGTGCCACCGTTTCTGTTTGGGTAGCTTTATTTGGAATCTGGTTGGTGATTTGTTCTTGGAAGTATTGATTCCATAGGTGAGGGATTTTTCCATCGCTGGACATTTCAATTTTATTGTTTGTAGTAATGGAAATACCAATGGCTTGAAAAGTTTCTTTTTTTACAATTGTAGGTTGAATCATCGTATCATCCTCCTCGTTATAGAACAAACGTTCTTTTTTATTATACCATAATTATCCAAAGAGGAGGTGCTTGAAAATGGTTATTTTTTATAAAAAGAACTCCTTTCCATTAGAAAGGAGTTCTTCAACGTATCTATTTCAATTAAAACATACTAGAACTATGCATTGGTTGCAGCTTCGCATTTGGATCGAAGTACGCTTTTGCGTTATTTACTGCCGTTGGCGCTTCGCCAAAGCCGCATGCAATTAGTTTTACTTTTCCTTCGTATGTGCAAATATCACCAGCTGCGTAAATGCCAGGAATGTTTGTTTCCATTTTTGAGTTCACAACGATACTGTTCTTTTGGATATCTAAACCCCAGTCTTTAATTGGACCAAGAGAAGAGACGAAGCCGTAGTTTACGATGACATCATCAACATCAATGACAACTTTTTCTTCCGTTTTCACGTGTTGAAGTACAACTTGTTCAATGTTCTCTTCACCAATCAGTTCAACTGGAACGTATGGCGTTTTGACTTGTGCACGCGAGTTCATTAACGTTTCAACGCTATGCTCATGTGCGCGGAATTTATCACGACGGTGAACGATTGTTACTTCCTTTGCGATTGGCTCTAACATCATTGTCCAGTCTACCGCAGAGTCACCGCCGCCAAACACAACAACGCGTTTGCCAGCAAATTTATTCATATCCTCAACGAAATAATGTAAGTTTGCTTTTTCGAATTTCTCTGTACCTTCTAATTCTAAACGGCGCGGTTGAAATGCACCGTTTCCAGCTGTAATGATGACTGATTTAGAGTAGTGTGTTTCTTTATTTGTTACAAGCTTGAACACACCATCTGCTTGTTTTTCTAACGTTTGAACAGCTTCTTCTAAGCAAACAGTTGATTCGAACTTGCTCATTTGTTCTTTTAAGTTATTAATGAGTTCTTGTGCACGAATTTTAGGAAAACCTGCGATATCATATATGTACTTTTCAGGATATAATGCAGATAATTGACCACCGAGTTGTGGCAAGCTTTCAATAATTTTTACGCTTGCTTGTCTCATACCGCCGTAAAAAGCTGTGAATAATCCAGTTGGACCTCCACCAATAATAGTGATGTCGTATACCTTTTGATTTTCTGTCACTGTTTACTCCCCCTATAATTAGGAAATTTTTCGTGATTCTCCTATATACACTCGTATGTATGTTATACGAAACTTCCGTGAACAGAGTGCAAGCGCACTCAAGACAAATGATATCATATTTTATAAAAAAAAGCGTTAGAAAACGACTGAATTGTGTATACACTTTGTATAAATCTGTTAGAAAAGAATATCCAAATAGGTGAAGTATACATCTTTTGGAAAGTATAACCATTTGTAGTTGATGAAATAAAATTATAGATTATGGTTCCGCATTTGAAGGTGAAAAGACTGTGACTGTCCGTTACATGCTGAGTACATAAAGGAATGTGAAAAAACTTAAAAAGACCTCGTTATTTTAAAATATTGATAATTCTACAACTGCTTGAAAAGTAAAGAGAAAACGACTAATATAGGAAAGTAAATGTGTTAATTTTTTATGACAAATTTCGTAACATTTTTCAAACTTAATTTTTTTATTTTGTCTAGATTGTGAAAAAGTCTACATTCTTAGCATTTAAATTGTTTTAGCATTATTTTTGCTATTTTTACTATCTATATAAAGAAGATTAATTTTTTTATTTTGTCTAGATTGTGAGAAAGTTTACATTCTTAGCATTATTTTTACTATCTATATAAAGAAGAGGGTTGTGATTAGGGTGAAGAAGCCAAAAATCGTAGTTCTAGGCGCAGGTTATGGCGGAATGATTACTACTGTTCGTCTGCAAAAAACATTATCTGTAAGTGAAGCTGAAATCACATTAGTAAATAACAACAGCTATCATTATCAAGCAACTTGGTTACATGAAAGTGCAGCTGGTACGTTGCATCATGACAAAGTTCGCTTAGAAATCAAAGATGTAATCGACACAAATAAAGTAAACTTCGTACAAGATACAGTTGTAGAAATTAAAGCAGCTGAAAAGCGCGTTATTTTAAAAAATGGCGAGCTAGAGTATGATTATTTAGTAATCGGTCTTGGTTTCGAGTCTGAAACGTTTGGTATTAAAGGATTAAAAGAGCATGCATTCTCTATTGCTAACATTAATGCAACTCGTCAAATCCGTGAGCATATGGAATACATGTTCTCTCTATATGCTTCAGAAAAACGTGACGAGTTAGTTACAATCGTTGTCGGCGGTGCTGGATTTACAGGTATCGAGTATGTAGGTGAACTTGCAAACCGTGTTCCTGAGCTTTGCAAAGAGTACGATGTTCCTCGTGAAAAAGCACGTATCATCTGTGTTGAGGCTGCTCCAACAGCGCTTCCTGGTTTCGATCCAGAGCTAGTTGAGTACGCTGTAAAACAATTAGAGAAAAAAGGTGTAGAATTCCGCATCGGTACAGCAATTAAAGAAGGAACTGAAGAAGGTATTCTTGTTGCAAACGGTGACGATGTAGAATTACTGAAAGCTGCAACTGTAGTTTGGGCTGCAGGTGTTCGCGGTAACGGTATTGTAGAAGAGTCTGGCTTTGAAGCAATGCGCGGCCGTGTAAAAGTGGACGAGTACATGCATGCTCCAGGTTATGAAGAAGTATTCATGGTTGGTGATGCAGCGTTAATCATTAACGAAGAAATTAACCGTCCATACCCACCAACAGCACAAATTGCAATTCAACAAGGTTACAATATTGCACATAACTTAGCTGTTCTTGTTCGTGGTAAAGGCGAAATGCAGAAGTTTGTATTCGATAACAAAGGTTCTGTATGTTCATTAGGTCACGACGATGCAATGGGCGTTGTAATGGGAAAAAAATTAACTGGTTGGAAAGCTTCATTTATGAAGAAAGTAATCGACAACCGTTACCTATTCATGCTTGGCGGACCTTTATTAGTTCTTAAAAAAGGTAAGTTAAAATTATTTTAATATGTAATGTAAAGCAGAAATGGCTGTAAGCTGTTTCTGCTTTTTTTATTTTTTAGTCTGATTTTGCTCTTCTACTATTTGTTTTAATAAACCTTCAAGGGAGTGTAGGCGATATTTAATTGGGAACCCCATTAAAAAGATAGAATGTGCCTTAATTTAATTTTACTGAACATTCTAAAATAAAAATTTCTTTTTATAAAGGATACACATTTTCAAACATTCTCATTTCGAGGGCTTTACCCCGCTAATCGCGGGCAGTAAGACTCCCACTGACGGGAGGTTTACTTTATAGTATAATGAAAGAAAAGAATGAATATTCTGTTCGTTTGATTGGAAGGGGTTTGCAACGATGAGTAAGCGAGGAAATGTGTGGCTGGCGGTAAGCGGTCTTGTTATCACAGCAGATGGCAGATGGCTTGTCGTTAAGAAAAAATATGGTGGATTAAAAGGGAAATGGTCATTGCCTGCTGGTTTTGTGAATGAAGGAGAAACAATTGATCAAGCAGTGCAGCGTGAAGTATTAGAAGAAACAGGAATTGCCACAAATGTAAAAGGGATAATGGGTGCACGATCTGGCGTGATACGCGGTGAGATTAGTGATAATATGATTATTTTTCTTTTAGAGCCAAAAGGAGAAGATATTGTCATCCAAAAGAGAGAATTGTATGAAGGAGCATTTTTATTTCCAGAAGATATCGCACATGATGAAAACACTTCAGTATTAATACGTTATTTGTTAGAAGCAATGCCAGCACCGCTTTTTAAAATGGACGAGACGTTAAATCCAGGAGACCAGTTTGGTTATACGGCATATAACGTTTTTGTAGGAAGAGCAGATCGATAAGTAAGAAAGGGTGAAGAAATCATGAGCATACCTGTTTTATTAATTTCAATGATGTTATTTTTAGTCTTATTTTTTGGAATTGGTTTTTTATTAAATATGATTTTACGAGCAACATGGGTGATGGTCGTTGTATATCCGCTTATTTGTGTGTTTATTATTGATAAAGTTGATTTCTTCGATTATTTTGTACAACCGAAAAAAGCATTTTCTTTATTAGGGACAAGTTTTCTTCATCTTGGAAAAGCTGATATCATGATCTTATCAACTGGCTTAGTTGGTGCCGCTTTATCTGGTGCTGTTATTAAATCACTACGTCAACGTGGATATCAAATGTTTTGAAGCTCCTTTCTTAGGAGCTTTTTTTATTTGTCTAGCTTCAGCGCCCAGCCTCTCGAGTCGCTTCACCCCCAAGTGCGAAGGCAAAAAGCGCCTTCACTCTTGAGGGTTCCAGCGCTTTTCGTGGCTAAACAGGACGCTTACACTTTTCTTGTGAGTATTTTCTTCATCAGTTGGGGAACAATAATGATGAAGGAGTGTGGAAAATAAAAATGATAAAACGATATAGCATTCGCGTGATGATGGTTTGCTTATTTTTGGCCGCACTATGTGTAACTTGGCAAGCTGTGTCAGGAATCTCTCTTTCTGAAATGATTCATATGTATAAGAAAAATGAAGTGAAAGAAGTACACGCAGCTGAGCAAGACAAGCGGGCAATTCCAAGTATGGAAGTCATTCGTGCTCTTGAGAATACAAAGGATTGGTCAAAATATCGTTCGATGGAAGTTACAGCAACAGGATATACAGCAGGTATGGAGTCAACTGGGAAGACAAAAGGGCATCCAGAGTACGGGATTACATATTCCGGTGTGAAAGTAAAGCGAGATTTATATTCAACAATTGCTGCTGATTTGCGCGTATTTCCGATTGGAACAATTTTATTTGTTCCTGGATATGGCTATGGTGTTGTAGCAGATAAAGGCGGTGCGATTAAAGGGAATCGCCTTGATTTGTATTATGAAACTGTGCGGGATGTATATAATCAATGGGGAAAGAAAAAATTGAATGTTTATATTGTGAAAATGGGAAATGGAAAGCTTACAGAAGAAGATTTAACACTTTTAAATGAAGATGAAACGATGCAAGTGTTTCGCGGCCAATATTTAAAACAACGATAGTCTAGACGCTTATAGCGCTGGACTTTTTTAAATTCTCTTGTAATTATAAAGTGAAATGAAGGGAAAAAACGCAGCAAAGGGAGAGAAAGAATGGAAGACTATCCTTTAGCGTATTATGAGTTTTTTATAAGATATAACGAAGGCGATTATTATACGTGTCATGATTTATTGGAAGAAATGTGGCTCGAAGATCGGGGGAATTTGTTTTTAAAAGGTTTATTGCAAATGGCAGTTGCCCAATATCATTATAGCTATGGGAATATAAAGGGAGCACGAATGATGATGGAAGTAGCGGAAGAGTATTTAACTCCATATTGTCCTGTGTATTGGAATTTGAATGTTGAAAAGGTCGTACACTTTATTCAAATGTGCCGCAAAATTTTACCGAAAGAGATAAATCAAATTCCATACGAGCAAGTTCAAACTTTGCCTCAGCTCCCAGAGTTTATTTTATATATGGAAGAAGTTTGAATTGTCGCATTTTCCCGAAAATAAGTCTATAATAGAGACAGATAAAATCTGGGGGTGCTAGCATGTTTCAAATACAAAAAGAACTAGCAAGTCATGAAGCAGTAGTTGTAGCCTTATTTGAAGATGAGGTAATGAGTAGTTTTGTAAAAGAATTAGATCAAGCGTTTGCTGGACAGTTACAAGTGCTATTAGACGAAAAAGAAATTTCTCCGAAGAAAAAAGTGATTTCTAAAGTACATAGCTTAGGGAAAACAAATGTAAAGCGTTACTATTTTGTCGGTCTTGGCAAAAAAGAAAGATGTACAACAGAAACATTGCGCAGTGCACTTGGTAAGTTAGCGAAAATGTTACACGGTGCAAAAGTAAAAAATGTAGCATTTGTATTAGATTCATTCGTTACTGAAAAGATGGACGCAATTGATGTAGCGCATATTGCAGCAGAAACATATTGCCTTGGTACATATGAATTAATAACATATAAAACAAATCAAAAAGAAGCACATCAATTAGAAAGCTTTGTTGTTATTACAGAAGAAGATCCACAAGAAATTGAAGCAGCGTTAACAGTTGGTTATGTACACGGCCGTGCTACAAACTCTGCGCGTACGCTTGTGAATCTGCCGCCAAACGTATTAACGGCAACGGCTTTAGCAGACTATGCGGTTGAGTTAGCAGAAAAATATGATATGGACTATAAAGTACTTGAGAAAGAAGAGATGGAAGAGCTTGGGATGGGTGCGCTTCTTGCAGTTAACCAAGGTTCTACAGAACCGCCAAAAATGATTGCTCTTTTATACAAAGGTAAAGAAGAGTGGACAGATGTAATTGGCTTAGTTGGTAAAGGGATTACATATGATACAGGTGGTTATTCTTTGAAACCGCGCGAAAGCATGGTTGGTATGAAAGGCGATATGGGCGGCGCAGCAGCTGTTCTTGGAGCGATGGAAATTATCGGTGAGCTTCGCCCAGAGCAAAACGTAGTTGCGATTATTCCTTCTACGGACAATATGGTGAGCGCAACTGCATTTAAACCAGATGATGTGATTACCTCAATGAGCGGTAAAACAATTGAAGTATTAAATACAGATGCAGAAGGCCGCTTAGCATTAGCTGATGGTATTACGTATGCGAAAAAGCTTGGTGCAAATTATCTTGTTGACGTTGCAACACTAACAGGCGGTATTATCGTTGCTCTTGGAAACCATACGACAGGTGCAATGACAAATAACGAAGCATTTTATGAGCAAATGTTAGAAGCAGCGATGGAAACAGATGAACCAATTTGGCAATTACCAATTTTTGAACGTGATAAAGAGCGTGTTCGCAATAGTAAATTTGCGGATTTAAACAATTCGCCAGGACGCGATGGTCATGCAATCATGGCAGGAACATTCCTTGGAGAGTTTGCTGAAGAAACACCTTGGGTGCATTTAGATATCGCAGGAACATCTGATACAAAGAGCGCACACGACTTAGGTCCAGCTGGCGGAACAGGAACAATGGTGCGCACATTAGCAACACTTGTTGAGCGTTTTGGAGAAGAGTAAGATCAGAATGAATACGTATAGATAATATATGAAATGACGTGCAAGCAGATAGAAGGTTTGCACGTCATTTTTTAGTATGTTTTGAAAGGACTACTATTTATGAAGAAAATGTTTGTCTTTATTTCGGTAATGAGTTTGTTCGTACTTTTGACAGTAAGTATATCTTACAACGATTCAAAACAAAACTACGATGTGATTTGGGCGCAGCATTCGGATCAATATGTTATGAAATGCTTACAAAAAAATAAAATTTTATATCAAATCGATAACGACAGTAATGTGAAAATCATGAAAAAAGACGTAAACGAAGCAGTTATGTCTTGTACATAATTTTAAACAGGTAACAGTAATTTTTCTCATAAAGAAATTGTGTACAATGTACCATCCAAAGCAAAAGAAGTACGTCCAGTTTCTTCTGATACAACTAATACAAAGGCATCGCTTACTTCTGATAAGCCAATCGCAGCACGGTGCCGAGTACCTAATTTTCGTTCCTTTGCTACACGCTGAGATAACGGAAGAATGTTAGCAGCAGAAATGATATGGTTCTCCTTGATTAGTACAGCCCCGTCATGCAAAGGATTGCCTGGATAGAATATGGATTCTAATAAAGGGGCCGTCAGCTGTGCAGTGAGCGGTGTTCCAGATTGAATAAAGTTATCGAGTGCGTCTTGTCTTTCAATGGCAATTAAAGCACCGTGCTTTTTTTCTGCTAGGTGTTGCATAGCTGTTGTTAAGGAGATGTAACAATCGGTAAATGGTGATAAATATGTCTTCATATAATAAGAAGCAGCGTTTGCCTGAATATGCATGAGCATATGTTGGATTTCCTCAACTTTACATAAAATACATTCATGCTCATTATCTAAGGCTTGTTTTATTTTTGTTAATTCCACTTCAACATTTTGAATGGATTCTTTAATTTGGTGTTTTAGTTTTTCTGATAGTGTCCATTCTTCCATGGTAATCCCCTTTTTGTGAAGTATTGATTCTAATCGTTAGTGTGCACAAAATATAGAAATATAAAAGGTATATCCTTTCTAAATGTCAAAACATATTGAGGATGGTGTAGTTTTTTTCATATAATGGGAGTATGTTAATCGAGGGGAGAGGACAACATGGATTGGAAACAAGAATATAGTCGCTGGATGTCATTTGCAAATTTAGATGCAGAACTAAAGGAACAGCTAGAAGCGATGCAGCAAGATGAAAAGAAAATAGAAGACAGCTTCTATAAAAACTTAGAGTTTGGTACAGGCGGTATGCGCGGAGAAATTGGTGTTGGTACAAATCGCCTGAATGTATATACAGTTCGTAAAGCGACAGAAGGACTAGCGCGCTTTATTGCTAAGCAAGGGGAAGAAGCGAAAAGACGCGGTGTTGTCGTTGCTTATGATTCTCGTCATAAATCTCCTGAGTTCGCAATGGAAGTTGCAGCAACACTTGGTGCACACGGTATTAAAACATATGTATTTGAAAGCTTGCGTCCAACGCCAGAGCTATCATTTGCAGTGCGTTATTTACATACAGTAAGTGGGATCGTTCTTACAGCAAGTCATAATCCTCCTGAGTATAATGGATATAAAGTATACGGAGAAGATGGCGGACAGCTTCCACCGAAAGAAGCTGATGAGCTTATCGATTATGTTAATGCAGTAGAAGATGAGTTAACAGTAACAGTTGCGGATGTGGAACAATTAAAGGCAGATGGCTTATTGCAAATAATTGGACAAGAAGTTGATGATGCGTATGCTAAGCAGTTACAAACTGTTATCATTAACAAAGAGCTTGTACAAGAAGTTGGCAAAGATTTAAAAATTGTATTCTCACCGCTTCATGGAACGTCAAATATTCCAGCGCGCCGTGGATTAGAGGAAGCGGGCTTTACGAATGTAACGGTTGTAAAAGAACAAGAATTACCAGATCCAAACTTCTCTACAGTAAAATCACCAAACCCAGAAGAGCATGCGGCATTTGAACTTGCGATTCGCTACGGTTTAGAAACAGATGCAGATGTATTAATTGCCACAGATCCAGATGCAGACCGTCTTGGTGTTGCTGTTCGTGATCATAACGGTGAATATCAAGTGTTAACTGGAAACCAAACAGGTGCATTAATGCTTGATTATTTATTATCGCAAAAGAAAAAGAATGGAACATTACCAAGTAACGGCGTTGTGTTAAAAACAATTGTAACTTCTGAAATTGGTCGTACAATTGCAGAAGCATATGGTTTAGATACAGTTGATACATTAACAGGTTTTAAATTTATTGGTGAAAAAATTAGACAATACGAAGAAAGCGGACAATATGAGTTCCAGTTCGGATATGAAGAAAGTTACGGATATTTAATTCGTCCATTCTGCCGCGATAAAGATGCAGTTCAATCTGTGCTCTTTGCTTGTGAAGTAGCGGCATACTATAAATCGCAAGAAAAAACACTGTATGATGGTTTATTAGAGGTGTTTGGCAAGTATGGTTATTTCCGTGAGGATCTTGTATCGCTTACGTTAAAAGGAAAAGACGGTGCGGAGAAGATTCAACAGATGATGACATCATTCCGTGAAAGTGCACCGAAAGAAGTAGCTGGTATTACAGTAACAGCGGTAGAAGATTACAAAGCAAGCAAGGCAACATCTCTGAAAGATGGTCATGTAACAGAAATTCACTTACCGAAATCAAACGTATTAAAATACCAGCTTGGTGATGGTTCTTGGTTCTGCCTACGCCCATCTGGAACAGAGCCGAAAATTAAGTTCTATTTTGGTGTAAAGAGTGATTCCTTGCAACATAGTGAAGAAAAGCTAGCAGCGATTAAAGAAGCTGTTATGAATCTTCTGTGATAAAATAGAAGTAAATAAGTGAGAGGAGAGCGGATATATACGATCTCCTCTTTTCGTTCCTAGAAAAGAAAGTGGTTTAATTGATGGATTTTTATGCTTGGAATGACAAATTTTTTATAGGACTATTAGAACATGTACATATATAATAGAAAGAGATGTATGAGGAAATAAAATAGAAAAGAGGTTACCTTACATGAAAAAAGTAAGAAAAGCGATTATTCCTGCAGCTGGTTTAGGAACACGCTTTTTACCAGCAACAAAAGCGATGCCGAAAGAAATGCTCCCGATCGTTGATAAACCAACGATTCAATATATTGTAGAAGAAGCTGTTAAATCTGGTATTGAAGATATTATTATTGTTACGGGGAAAGGGAAACGTGCAATCGAAGATCATTTCGATAACGCATTTGAACTTGAACAAAACTTATTAGAGAAGAAGAAATATGAATTGCTTGAAAAAGTACAAGCTTCTTCTAAAATGGTTGATATCCACTATATTCGTCAAAAAGAACCAAAGGGACTTGGACATGCGGTATGGTGTGCACGTAAATTTATCGGTGATGAGCCGTTTGCAGTATTATTAGGTGATGATATTGTACAAGCTGAAAAACCATGTTTACGTCAATTAATGGATGAATATGAAAAAACACTTTCTTCTGTAATTGGTGTGCAAACAGTTCCGGAGCAGGAAACACATCGCTATGGTATTATTGATCCACTTGAGCAAGAAGGACGTCGTTATCAAGTAAGACAATTCGTTGAGAAACCTGTACAAGGAACGGCACCATCTAATTTAGCGATTATGGGACGTTACGTGTTAACGCCAGAAATTTTTATGTTCCTAGAAGAGCAGCAAATTGGAGCGGGCGGCGAAATTCAATTAACGGATGCTATTCAACGATTAAATGAAATTCAGCGTGTATTTGCATATGATTTCGAAGGAAAGCGTTATGACGTTGGAGAAAAATTAGGATTCGTACAGACAACGATTGAAATGGCGCTTCAGCATCATGAGTTAAAAGATGATATGCTTGAGATGATGAGAAAGATTCTAGAAGAACAAACAAAAGAATTATAAGATAGAAAATCCCTTAGCCATATTTGGCTAAGGGATTTTTTTAAGATATTGTAGAATGCGAATGCTGATAAGCTGAGCGGCGCACAGCATAATAAATGCGCGGTGCAACCATTGCTCCAAGTGCAGTGAAGGCGATGTCTTTTACAGCAAACCACATCATAATTTTCCAAGCAGCTGCGTAGCTAATATGACCGCCTGCCCAGTTATTTATAGCTAAGTACATATAAGTTGTTCCAATAATATAGACAAGAATAATTCCGACAGCAGAAGCAGTAGCAAATGTACCGAATTTTGGGTTTTTGACCTGTTCAACGATTTTACCTGTTACATAGGCAACAATAATGAAAGCAAAAATAAATCCGCCAGTTGGGCTCAATAGAGTACTAAATCCAGCTTGAAAGCCAGCAAATATAGGTGCTCCTGCAATTCCAACTAGTGCATAAACAATCATAGATAAGGCTCCGATTCTGCTTCCAAGAAGGAGACCAGCTAAAATAGCAAAGAACGGTTGCATAGAAAGCGGAACACCAGCAACTTGTAGAAATGGTGCCCAAGATGTAATGTTTGCACCGATCGCCATAAGTGCGACAAACATTGCGGCTAAGGCTAAGTCAGATGCACGAAGTTTGTTCATAATGTTAACCTCCTGTTGTTTTGTAGTTAACATTATCGTACTGAATGTATCTATGCATTGTCAATTAGAATATTTTGATACCTTGGCTTTAATACTTCACGAAGCAGCGTATAAGGAATACGGAATTGTGGAATGCCGCTTACATACGGTGCAATTTCGTACAGCGGAAAGTAAATCATGAGATGGTTTTGTTCTAAAACGTACTTCAGTTTTTTTTCGCTCATTACTTTCTCGGCAGCATCAGGGAAGAAGTTTTCCTTATTTTGTTCAATTTGTCTAACAATTTCTGTTTTAATGATTGTTTCATATTGACTATCTTCTTGAAATAAATCTGCTAAGCGAAGCGGTTTGTTTTTCTCTAGATCGAATGTATTTGCTTTCCACTCGTACATGCCATGAGCGCCGCCCGTATATTGATAACGATTTACATATAGACTGAGTAATGGAAACTTATTTAATCCTACTTTGTAGTCAACGTTCGCGATGTATGGATGGAATGGAGCATCTGTCTCTTTTGATTGTTTATAATATGCTTTCGCATCTTTTTCTAATTTCTTTTTAAACTGGTTTGTGCTTTTTTCATAATATGTATTTAATTTTTTTTGAAATTGTTCATCTGGAATATTATGAAATTGTGGATAATTGAGTTGATATTCAAAATAAGGGTTTTTACCTTTTTGGGTCATAGTATGAACTTTAATTGTAAGGTTAGATGGTTGGGCTGCTATTGCATTTTTTGGTACAATAGCGATGGAGAAGCAAAAAAACAATATAATATATAATAGTTTCTTCATGAAATGTACCTCCATGTATTATAGACTTACTGATAGTTTGAAAAGAAATAGATAATATTATGCATTTTTTGGTAATTCGAAAGGGGATAGTCGTATGCCTAAAACATTAATGGAAGCGTTAGGTATTGAATTATTAGAAATGACAGAGGAGAAGGTTGTAGCGACAATGCCGGTACATGGAAGTACGCATCAGCCATTTGGTTTTTTACACGGAGGAGCATCTGTCGCTCTAGCAGAAACAGTTGCAAGTGTTGGTACGTATAATTTAATTGATCAAGATAAATATTTGTGCTTTGGCCTTGAAATTAATGCAAATCATTTACATTCAAAACGAGAAGGAATTGTAACAGCAATTGGAACCCCGCTTCATAAAGGAAAGACGACAATGGTTTGGGATATTCGAATTATTGATGAAGACAATACTTTAATTTGTATTTCAAGATGTACAGTTGCGGTAAAAGAGAAACGAGCAAAATAAAAGGTTGACCTTTGTGGTCAACCTTTTATTTTTATATAGAAAAGCAGCTAGAACAGGAGCTCCAGCGTCTTCACGTTTTGAGCGATCCGCTTCTGCTTTTCGAATTAAAACTGGATTTTTTTCTCTAAGAAGCCTTTTAATTCGCTAATTGGCATACGTACTTGTTCCATTGTGTCACGGTCACGTACTGTAACTGCTTTGTCTTCAACAGAGTCGAAGTCATAAGTGATACAGAATGGTGTACCGATTTCGTCTTGACGACGGTAACGTTTACCGATAGAACCTGTTTCATCGAAGTCTACCATGAAGTCTTTTGCAAGTTCTGCGAACACTTCCCCAGCACCTTCAGATAGCTTTTTAGAAAGCGGCAGAATTGCTGCTTTAAATGGTGCTAATGCTGGATGGAAACGAAGAACTGTACGAGAATCGTTTTCTAATTGCTCTTCTTCGTATGCATCACATAAGAATGCTAATGTTACGCGGTCTGCGCCAAGAGATGGCTCGATGCAGTATGGTACGTAACGCTCATTCGTTTGTGGGTCTACGTAGTTAAAGTCTTCAGTAGAATGCTCCATATGACGGTTTAAGTCAAAGTCTGTACGAGACGCGATGCCCCAAAGTTCGCCCCAGCCAAATGGGAATTTAAATTCGATATCAGTTGTTGCGTTACTGTAATGAGATAATTCTTCCTCACCGTGGTCGCGAAGACGCATACTTTCTTCGTTCATACCAAGTGTAAGAAGCCAGTTTTTACAAGTGTTGCGCCAGAATGTGAACCATTCTAAATCGTCGCCAGGTTTGCAGAAGAATTCAAGTTCCATTTGTTCAAACTCACGCGTACGGAATGTAAAGTTACCAGGTGTAATTTCATTACGGAAGCTTTTACCGATTTGGCCGATACCAAATGGAAGCTTTTTACGCATAGAGCGTTGAACGTTTTTGAAGTTTACGAAAATACCTTGTGCTGTTTCAGGACGAAGGAAAATTTCGTTTGTGCTAGATTCAGTAACACCTTGGAATGTTTTAAACATTAAGTTAAACTGACGAATTTCAGTGAAGTCTTCGCTACCGCAATCTGGGCATTTTACTTCGTGTTCTTTCATTAATCCAGCCATTTGATCGAAAGTAAGACCGTCAACAATCATTTCGATGCCTTTTGCATCTAAAGCATCTTCGATTAATTTGTCAGCACGGTGGCGCGCTTTACATTTTTTACAGTCGATCATTGGATCGTTGAAGTTTCCAACGTGACCAGATGCTACCCAAGTTTTTGGGTTCATTAAAATTGCTGCGTCTAAACCTACGTTATACGGAGATTCTTGAATGAATTTTTTCCACCAAGCTTTTTTCACGTTGTTTTTTAATTCGATACCAAGTGGACCGTAATCCCAAGTATTTGCAAGACCGCCGTAAATTTCAGAACCCGGGAAAACAAAACCACGATGTTTTGCTAAGTTTACGATTTGTTCCATTGAAGCCATTTTCCATTCCTCCTTGAAAGGTAACGTATTGGCGATGAAGGATAGAGTAGTACTTGTAGAAGTGATAATTAGGGATGATCCGCTTTTCAATAAAAAAACGCTCGTCTCTAGGCTTATTCAGCCTAGGGACGAGCGTTTGCCCGCGGTTCCACCCTAGTTGACATACAAAATTGTATGTCCACTTTATATTGTATTGCTCGGGACTGCCTTTTTCCTTGCAGTTTCAGGCTTTCACCATCCCTGAATCGCTTCGTTTTTGCAAGTACTTATTTGTCCTTCATCGCTACCATATTTAAAAAATAGATGACCATATTTTATCATGTTCTTTTCTAATTCACAATAGAGAGACGTGTTTAGCCTAGTATATGCAGTATCTAGTATGTAGTATAGCCCAAAAATTACTGTTCGAATACATTTTTGATATGTTTAATAGCTTCACGTTTACTAAGCGGTGCAAGATGATGTGTTTGTACGAATTCCCATACAGCTTGCGGATTTGTTTTTGCGTATTCACGAAGTACCCAGCCAATTGCTTTTTGAATGAAAAATTCTTTAGAGTGACTGAGTTGTTCAATTAAAGAGAAGAGGAGTTCCGTATCCGTTTTTTCTTTATACTTAAGCTGGAATAAAAGGCATGTTCGTTGCAGCCACATATTGTTAGAAGTCATCCACTTTTGCACATACGGTTCGATTAAATGGGGATGCGCCGCCAAGATGAGGCCGACAAAATGACTTGCAAGCATATCCACAGAATCCCACCATGATTTTGTAGTAATGAGTTCTTCTAAGAGTGGTAAATGTGTTTCATTTAAATGTTTGCGATATTTATCTAGTAGAGTTAAAGCGAGCATTTGGAATTCTCGTTCTGGCAATGCCCATAGTTCATGAAGAATAACAGGAAGGTCTGCTACATTTGGTACTTCATTGTTTTGTAGTACTTCACGAAATAACTGTTTTCGCTCTGGTGTTTGAATGCCGAGAAATGGAAAGTGATTTTTCATATAACGTTCCATTGATTCTGCTTTTTCGCGGTTGCGATGTGCGTCGAAATGTTTTTGTAAGCTTTCGGTGAAAGGATGCATATGTTTACTCCTCCTTATTCTTATTTTTTTTATTTAATTGTAATGTTTTTTGGAAAAGATAAAAATTTTTTTATCCGCTTCTTAATACTTTCCGTTACGAATATATAGAAAAAGAACGGAACTAAGTTAAAAGGGGGTATTGAGATGGGGGATCAAGTTGTAATAAGTGGGACAGCGAATGATGGGATTATAGCCGGTTTTTTAGCGTTAGGACTTATTTTTGTTATTATCTTTTTAGTCTGGGTTGTAGCTGCTTATTTATTAACAGCATTCGCGCTGTATAACATGGCAAAAGCTGATGGATTAGAAGATGCCTTCTTTGCGTTTATTCCATTTTTAAATTGTAAAATATGGGGAGATTTAATTGGAAAGAAATTACCGCAATTTATGCAGCCTCAATCCGGGTGGAAGTTATTTGGTGTGTATGTTGCCTGCTGTATTATCAGATGGATTCCATTTTTGTATACCATATCTTCAGTCCTATTGATTGTGTTAGGTATTTATATCGTATATTTACTATTAGAAAGATACACAACAAATGCAGTACTATTTACGGTGCTACACGTTATTACATGTTCTATTTTTCTTCCGATTCACTTATTTGTAATTCGGAATAATGAACCGAGGTATTGAGGATAAGAAAAAAACGGAAGGGGTTTCCTTCCGTTTTTCTTATCCAGCTCCATATTTACATTAAGTAACGTAAATAAATATAAATGTTCGAAATGATTAATGAAACAATTGTAATTGGGAAGCCGACCTTTAAGAACTCCATATAGCTAAAGCTATGTCCTTCGCGGTTTGCAATGCCTGCAACGATTACGTTTGCGGATGCCCCGATTAATGTGCCGTTTCCTCCTAAACAAGCACCAAGTGCAAGTGCCCACCAGAGTACGTCGACCTGTGCATCAGATGGTGTTAAGCCGAGTCCAACTGCCATATCATTAATAAGCGGAATCATTGTTGCAACGAATGGGATATTATCAATCGTTGCCGAAGCGATGCCAGATACCCATAAAATAAGTACAGCAGCGAAGGAAATGTCACCGCCAGTTATATTTAATACTTGCTGTGCTAACGATTTAATTAAACCAATATCGATAAGACCGCCAACAAGTACGAATAAGCCAGCAAAGAAGAAAATTGTAACCCATTCTATATTAGCAAATACATCTTCAATTTCATGCTCTTTTACACCGATTAACATTAATACTGTTGCTCCTGTTAAGGCGATAATCGCTGCATCAACGTGAAAAATAGAATGTGTCATGAATCCGATGATTGTAAGCCCCAGTACAGTTAGTGATTTTTTCATAAGTACTGGATCTTTAATGTACTGCTTTTCATCTAGGCTCATTAACTTTTTAATTTGGATTGGATCAGCGACTAATTGTTTTCTGTACATGAAATACAGCATAACTGCTGTCACTGCAATAATGATGACCACAATCGGAGCTAAGTTCACTAAGAAAGTATTAAAGTCTAAATGTTTATTTGCAGAACCAATCATAATATTTGGAGGGTCACCGATAAGTGTAGCTGTTCCACCGATATTTGAGAAAATAATTTCTGATAGTAAATACGGAACAGGATTTACTTGTAAAATACGTGTGATAGAGAGTGTAACTGGTACAACGAGAAGAACAGTTGTTACGTTGTCTAAAAAAGCGGAGCCAACTGCAGTTAGTAAAGAAAGAATAATTAAAATCCGAATTGGATTTCCTTTCGCTTTCTTAGCCGATTTAATCGCAACATATTGAAAGACCCCTGATTTACTCGTAATGTTAACTAAAATCATCATACCAATGAGTAAGGTAATCGTTCCCCATTCAATATGCTTCGTAAAAGCGTTATGTAAATCAACAACTCCTACAATTACCATTAAGGCTGCACCAAGTAGCGCGATGACAGCACGGTTAATTTTTTCAGAAATGATGATGGCATATGTAACTAAAAAGACAGCAATTGCAAAATAGTATTGCCAGTTTGCAATTTCTTGTGTTGTTTCGTGCAAAAATCCCATCTCCTCTCAGTAGTTATTCTTATTATTTGATACAACTCTGTAATAAACACAATTAAAGCCATTATAAAGTAGAAAAATGTAAGATGTAAACGAAAGCGTTTATTTTGTCATATTTTCTGCACAAATGAATTGAGCTATTTTCTTGTTTTTGAAAATATTTGCTGCTATTTGACATATATATAAGATACATCTTATTGAACCACTCGGGCTTTTATGGACGCTTCCTCTTTCGCAATTAGGATTCATGCATGTAAACATGTTCGTGGTTATTTGTTGTGATATAATGGATGAATATGGAAAAATTTATAAGGAAGGGATCGTATGGATGAACAACAATTATTATTTTTAGATTTTGAGTTTACGATGCCTCAGAATCGAAAAAAGCCAAAAGGATTTTTTCCGGAAATTATTGAAGTAGGAATTGTCTCGGTTGTAAATCATGTTGTAGTTGATACGTATTCTTCTTATGTAAAACCGGAAACTTTTTCAACGTTAACAGATCGGTGTAAAAAGTTTTTAGGAATTCAGCAAAAAGCAGTGGACGATGGGATTTCATTTGCAACACTTGTTGAAAAGCTAGCAAACTATGATAAACGTTGCAGTACAACAGTTGTGACGTGGGGAAATATGGATATGAGAGTGCTGAAACATAATTGCGAAGTAGCGCATATTCCGTATCCATTTGCGGGGCAGTGCCGTGATTTATCATTAGAGTATAAGCGTTTTTTTGGGGACCGCAACCAAACTGGATTATGGAAAGCTATTGAAGCATATGGAAAGGTTGGTACAGGTAAGCATCACTGTGCGTTAGATGATGCGATGACGACATATAACATTTTTAAACTTGTTGAGAAAGATAAGCAATACTTAGTAAAACCAGCTCCTCCAACACTTGGCGAGCTTGTAGACTTTTCGAAAGTATTAAAAAAGGTAAGTGCACAATAACAGCCAAATTACAATTATAATTGTAATTTGGCTGTTTTGTTTGTTTAGCACTACTAATCTTACAATTGATAATCATGCTTTAATTGTTCTAGCATTTGTAAGCTTCGCTCTGCAAATGGAGAGTCGTCTTCTTGTAATTGTCGCATTTGTTCTGTTAATGCTTTTTGAAGCGATTCTTTATAATCAGGCACTTCACCTTCATAGTGCTTGACCATTTGCTGCGGGATATTTGTTTGTTCACGAAATGCTAAGGCGCGGCGTTCATGGAAAAAGGGAACGTCAGCTTGTTTTACATTATGTAGGTCGCCTTGCATTGGATGTTTTACAACTGCGAGCACTTTTACAAGATAATGTTGTGGACGAACATTTGTAATTTCGCCAATGTACTTACCCGTTTTGTAAATGCCTGTTACGACATCACCAATTTGGAATGTTTCATTCATGTTTTTCACCTCTTTCTCATAGTAAGCAATGAAAGAGAAGGAGTCAAAGGAGAAGGAATTTTTATTTTGACTGAAAGTTCTGTATAATCGGTTGTATAAGAGGAATGAACAAAGGAGTGAAGATTTATGATGCCTTTATACTTTCCAGAAGACAAGACAGAATATATTATACCTGCTATTGTATGTGTACTATTTCTTATCGGAGCAGTTGCTACGTGGCGTATGTTTATTAAATCATCAGAACGAGAAGCAAAGAATTTGCAAGAGATGGAAAAACGTATCATGGGACGAGAAGAACGGTAAAGCGAAACTTCCTTTTGGAGCGTACTCCTCCAAAAGGTTAGCCCTCACGAATCCGGGTTCTTATGGACGCTTCTTCATCGAGAATTGGTTTAAAGCTAGCGTTCATAAGCAGCGGGATAAGTTGCTTTTGTATGTTTCCTTCTAGGCTCGGACAATATAAGAACAGAATGAGTTTGGAGGGAATACGGATGAAAAAGCAACTCGTATTGGGATGTTTCGCAGCTGTTCTCTTTGCTGGATGTGCGAAAGGGAAACCGACAGAAATAGAAGTGAAGCTTTACAATGCTTCTGGAGATAAAGTTGGAACAGCTAAGGTCACTCAGCAGACAAGCGGTGTAAAGATTTCTATTAAAGCAGAAGGATTTACGCCTGGTGCACACGGAGTACATATTCATGAAATAGGTGAATGCAAAGCACCGGACTTTGCTTCTTCTGGAAATCATTTTAATCTCGAGAAAAAAAAGAAGCATGGATTATTACATCCGAAAGGGTCTGAAAACGGAGACTTACCGAATGTAATTGCAGATGGTCAGGGAAAGATTAAGGCGGATATTACTGCGCCGCAAGTGTCTTTAAAAGAAGGAAAAACAACGATGCACAGAAAAGACGGTGCATCACTTATTATTACAGAAAATGCAGATGACGGGATGACACAACCGACTGGAAATTCAGGAAAACGAATTGCATGCGGTGTGATTGTGAAAAAAGCTTCGGATATAAAAAAGGAAAAAGAAAAAGGGAAATAAAGAAAACGTTCGGAAAACTGAACGTTTAAAGGCTGCCGTGAAAGTCTCGGCAGCCTTTATATATTTTGATGTTAAAATCGTTGATACAAGTTCTTGGATGCGGGCACAAAGAACTCATATTTGCGTGCGACATCCGCTAAAGCAACGGCGGACAATTTCACGACGACAAGCAGCTGTCGAAGAACGAACATGGAAGTTTCACTTTATCACCTGAAAATATTTGTTTTACTACTTGATACCTCAGTTTGTATTCATATAACCTATTAATATATAATATTTCCATTTTATCCCTATATTTGTGGACAGTAAGACCCTCATTTCAAGATTCAGAGAGAAACGCTGTCCAGCTCCAGTGGCTAGAATGTTCGGTGGCTTCGCTTCTTCCTACGAGGTAAAAAACACCTCTACGTCAGAAGCTCCATCCCCCTCACATTCTGAACGAGCCACTTCCGCATTTCTTCATTGTCCAGCTCTAGCGGCTAGAATCTCCGGTCGTTTCGCCCCCTCGGACGAGACAAAAAGCGCCTCTCTGTCGGGTGCTACAACGTCCTGCGATTCTGGGCGAGCCGCTTCCGCTTTTCTACAGAAGATAGGTGGAGGATAAAGAAAGGAGATTACATGAAAAAGAAACTTTTATATATTGAGGACAATAAGGAAATTGGTGCTTGGGTATGTGAAGATTTATTCGAACGGGGCTATCAGGTAACTTGGATTACTTCAGGTGAAGGTGCCATTGAACATATGGCGGAAATCGACCTAGTAATTCTTGATATTATGCTTCCAGGATTGGATGGCTTTTCAGTTGGGCAGCGGTTGAAAAAGGAATTTCCAAAGACACCTATTTTAATGCTATCCGCTAGATCATCGATTGATGATAAGTTGCAGGGGCTCCGATTTGCGGATGATTATATGACAAAGCCTTTTCACCCCGATGAACTCGCGGCACGGGTGGAAGTGCTTCTCAGACGGTTTGACAAGATATGCTCTCCGCTCATTGTACTATCACATCTTCGCATTTATTTGAATGAGAACCGTATTGTGGATTCCAGGTCGAATAATGATGTCATACTTACGGCTAAGCAGTTTCAAATTTTCACCTATTTACTTCGTCATCCAAACCAAATTTTAACAAAAGAACAAATTTATGAGGCCGTATGGGGAAATCCATATATCGAAGGAGATAAAACCTTAATGGTACATATCCGCCATTTACGCGAAAAAATAGAGCAGGAGCCAAGTCAGCCACAAATAATTGAAACAATTCGCGGTATTGGATACAGGGTGAAACAATGAAATTCCGACATTCGCTGTTAGCTAGATATTTGTTGATCATTACAACTGCGCTCGTTTTATGGCCGTTTGTTTTACCTCTTTATTACTTGCCGAAATATACACTAGACAAGGATATGCAACAAAAGGTCAAGTATATGGATACAAAAAAGTTGGAACAAATGTGGAATGATGAGGCAGCAAAGTTGAACGGGGCGCCCCCGGATCAAGTGGATAAACAACTCCGTTCGTTAAAAGAACGATATTCAATGGCGACAATGTTCTGGGTTGACGCCGCAGGCAAAACGCAGCTCAAGCTTCCCGAAAAACAGAGTATACCTGACCAATGGACGTTTCAGGAAAGCACGAAATTTATGAAGAAAAATGTTGATAATGACCTGTTCACAATGATTGCTTTCATTGGCGACGACCAGAGCCAAGGCTTTATGGTTTTTCAAGTCCCTCTTTCTGTTACAAAACCACCCAACCTGTCCGCCATCGATGATAAGTTTTTGCTAGTATATGCTGCGCTTGTCTTTGCAATTTTTCTAATTGCATCTTGGGTATTTTTCTCGAAAATTCGCAGGCGGCTCGTTCAACTACAAACCGCAATGGCCGAAGTTGATCAGAATGGCATTCCTCAGAAAATTCTCGTTCGTAAAAAGGACGAAATCGCGCAACTAGGGTCGGCATTCAATCATATGATTGACGAGTTGACAAACAGCAGGGAACGTGAACAGGAGGAGGAGGGTCTTCGTAAACAATGGATTGCTAATATATCACACGATTTACGGACACCACTTACCACCATCCGTGGACATGCTTATTCATTACAAAAGGAAACTTTATCTCCTAAAGGGAGGGAATCGCTTCATTTGATTGAAAGAAAGGTAGATGCTCTTAGCCAATTGCTCGAAAACCTTCTTTCCTACACGTTATTATCGGCAGGAAAATATACTTTGCAACAGAAGAAGACAGATATTATCCGATTAACCCGGACTTCTGCCGCAGGGTGGTTTCCTGTATTTGAAAAGGAAGGATTCGAAGTAGAAGTTCATTTGGCAGAAAAAGCTTTAATGTGGAATGTTGATCCGCACTGGTTTACCCGTATATTAGATAATCTATTCCAGAACGTTGTTAGACACGCAAAAGCTGGACGGTATGTTGGTGTAAGTTTGGAAGAGTTAGATGGAAGAACTGCTATTGTTATTGAGGACAAAGGACCTGGAATGGATAGCGTCTCCAGTGAAAAAGGAGCTGGGATCGGCTTATCAATTGTTTCATTGATGCTCCAAGACATGAATCTGGAATGGAAAATAACAAGTTCGACGAACGGCACTCGCATTTATCTATGTGAAAAAATTGAAGTGTAAATGAAATCCCAATTCTAAGCGTAAGGGGGCACGAAATAGCCTCTGGACGCTTGATAAAAGTTAAACGGAATTTAAACTAGACCCCACCATTATTTTAATCTTCGCTGATTAGAATGATGGTGGGGTTAAATTTTGAAACATAAATAAGTGCCAATACCCCATTCGGTTAGTTTCATAGGTATGTAAAATAGTAAAGAAAAGGGGAGAATTTCAATGGAGACTTCATCACCCATAATTGAAGAAAAAACTAGAAAAAGCTTTACACGATGGCCTTTATGGGTTGGATATGGCGCTGTAGGATGGTCACTGCTCTACGGGGCTGTACAGCTCTATTGGTTACTTGGAGGGGCGGGGTATCCCTTCAAACGTGGTGGAATGGACTTGTTTGCGGCTATGGTTACTTATCTTCCCTCTAAAGTTGGAGGCCTCATTTTTGTTATTCTTTGTTTACTAGGAATAGTGATTGGCGTGGCTATGCAAAAAACATGGAGAAATGTTTTTCCTCGGTGGTTAATCCTTACTTTTGCTTGGGGCTTTGCTGCTGCTCTGCTCCTTTTTGTTCCTGATATTAGTCTAATCGAGGTCATGGCTTATGCCTTTTTATTTAAGTTTGCTTTTAACTGGATTATGCTCAATCAAATTATTTGTATTATAGGTGCGCTACTTTGGATCATGACTGTTGTTGCATATCAACGTAGAACCCGTGATGCTTGTGAATATTGCGGGCGGACAGAGAACGGAAACACATTTTTATTAGTACGCTGGGGGAAATGGCTGACCATTATCGCAGCTCTTGCACCCATTCCTTATGCCCTCACACGTTTTGCTTGGGCACTTAATATGGACCCGCAATTCCTACACGATTTTTTAAAAATCAATCCTAAGGCACAGATAACAGCATTGGTATTTGGATTTGTTTGTGTAGGCGGAGGGATTCTTACACTTGGTTTGATTCAAAAATGGGGTGAAATATTCCCACATTGGTTTCCGTTCATTGGCGGTAAAAGAGTTCCCATCATGCTCGCGGTGGTTCCAGCTTCTATTGTAGCCATTGCTGTAACTGCAGCCGGATTTGTCTTTACCTTTAGTTTTTTTGCCGTAACATTTCACCTTATGCCAGTCGACAACATCCTCCTCAGTCAGATAGGGTGGACGATTGGACCTATGCTTTTCTGGGTGCCGTGGGGAGTAGCACTTGGTCTTGCTGCCATCGCTTACTATTATCGTCGGCGTGGTAAGTGTACGCATTGTGGGAGAGACGATCAAAATTGAAGCAGAAAAAAGAGAGTTGCATGAATAGGAACAAAATAACGAATAATGGGGAATCTTCTATGCAAATATTGAATGTTTTTGAACGCTTTACAAAGAAAGCGGTATGGCCTGGTTACGTTGGTTGCCTATTGGCATTTATATATGCGGTTTTTGTTCGATTTTATGAAGCGGCAGGGGGGAATATAGGCTTTTCGGGCCAATTTAATGACCCTAAATCATTTTACATGGCAAGTTACATCGCTGGTGTCATCATCATGTTATGTGGATTTGCCTTGCTTACACTTATCAAACCATGGGGAAAGGTCATTCCGAAATGGGTGCCGTTGATAGGAGGCAGAAAGATCCATCGTCTTATTTTATTAATCCCTACTCTTATCGGAACTGCCTTTTTACTTGCTCATGGAGTCAGTGGCATGATTACAAAAGCTATGCTTTTGGCAGGTGTCATTACAGGTAACTTCCCTGCCTGGAATGTAGTCGATGTCCATAGCTTAGCTATATGGGATCTCTTGTTTTACGAACCGTGGTTTGTCATTATGGGGATTTTGGCTGGTTTGACTGCTTCCCATTATGCGCAAGCTTCTGGTGTTCCACTTTCTACATTCAGACGCTGTACGTTAATTTATTTGAGTTTGGTTTTTCTCCTTACTGCGCTTTTTGTGTTCGCTATAATTTTTGACTTCGGAAAATTTTAATTACCGCTACTGCGTCGGATCTTATATGAATCTATCATTCTACAGATTCTGGTTTGGCGCAGCAGCGGATTTTTATCATATCTGGCGAGAAGACCCCCACCTCAAGCGCAAAACGGTAGGTGGGGGTAGTTCAATCAAAGAATATTGGAGTGTATAATAATCAGGCTTAAGTCACATAGATAGCTTTTCCTTGGAAGTACAGGAAAATGCGCATTGTAAGCGATGGAGCGCATCTTCTAATACAGGGCGTGGACAGCCGATATTTAAACGAATATGCTGCTCACCGCCAGCACCAAACTTTTCTCCTGGCTCTACAATGATTTTTCCTTTTTTCTCTAATAATTCCATTCGCTCATTTTGAGTCAGCCCAAGTTTGGAACAATCAATCCAAAGTAAGAACGTACCATCTGGCTGAATGACGGATAGTTTCGGAATATGCTGTTTAATGAAATCACATGCAAATCGTGCATTTTCTTCTATATAAGGTAATAGCTCTGTTAGCCATTCGTTGCATTCTGTGTATGCACTTTGCATTGCTGTATAAGCAAATGTGCTTAAGCCATGAAAGCCTTGGCGATGCTGCACAGCGGTAAAGGCATCTCGCAGCTTTTCATTTGGAATAATAATAACCGATGCTTGCAGTCCAGCGATATTAAACGTTTTACTTGGAGCGATGCATGTAACAGTTCGCTCTGCTAAGTTTGCTGATAAAGAGGCAAGTGGTATATGTTTACGCCCATTGAAGATAATATCGGCATGAATTTCGTCTGCGATGACGGTTACATCATATATTTCACAGAGCGTACCAAGTTTTGTTAACTCTTCCACTGTCCAGACACGGCCAATCGGATTATGTGGACTGCACAGAAACATCAATTTTACACCTTGCTGAAATTGTTTCTCTAACTGTTCAAAATCCATTTGGTAAATACCGTTTTCTAGGCGTAGTGGATTGGTCAGCACTTGGCGCCCATTCGTTTTTACAATTTCGAAAAATGGTGGATATACAGGCGGCTGTACAAGCACTGAATTTTGCTTTTCAGTAAAAGCTTGTACAGAAACACTAAGTGCAGGGACGATGCCGGCGCTGAAGACAAGCCATTCTTTTTCAATGACCCAATTGTATTGTGTTTTTACCCAATGACAAATTGCTTCTTTTACTTGTTCACTTGAAGTGTTATAACCGAAAATAGGGTGTTGTAAACGATTTTTTAAGGCGTCTTGAATTGGTGAGGGAACAGGGAAGTCCATGTCTGCAATCCAGGCATGAAGAAGTTCCTCGTTTTTATGTGTATCCCATTTAACGGAGTCTGTCCCGCGGCGATTTATCATTTCGTTAAAGTTCCCCATATTTATTACTCCTTTCAATAGTAGATTGAAAATACTGAATGTTCCTCTGTTTCTTCTAGCATAGCTGATATGATACGATAAAGAAAAGTGGAAAATAAGAAAAAGGCGGGAAATGTATGGGGACATATGAGAAGATGATAGACTTTGTGAAGAATTGGGATCCGTTTCAAATGGGACCGGAATTTTATGAAACAGAAGCAAGTGACATTGTCTATATTGTAAGTACATTTGATGATGCGAAATATATCGCAAAGAAAATACAGCACATTTATGTGCTATCATTTGAAAAAACATTGCCTATTGAAAAGTGTCAATGGTTAGCAGAACAATTGTTACTATTAAAAGATGGTGGAAGCTGTACGCTATAAGGTTAGTAGCGGGAGAAAGAGGCTGACATCCAAAAGTTCATTGAAGCTTGACTTTTGGATATTGGTCTCTTTCTTTATCCCGCTATGGGAGCTTACTGCTGACATACACCCGATGTGTTCAATTTGCCAAGAAAGTCATAATCTCTTCATATACGTGTTCCGGTTTTTCTTCTGGTAATAAATGTCCTGTGTCTTTATAAGAGATAAAGTGTGAATGCTGCAGGTCATTGTGCAATCGGTGTCCAACATTAATAGGAACAATACGATCTTTTTCTCCCCAAATGAGCAAAGTAGGGATATTAATTGTTTGTAGTTCTTTTGATGTTAAATCGCCTTCACGGTCACGAAGCATTCGTGTTAAAGCAGGAAAGATGCGATTATCATAAAAAGGTGCTGCATAGCCCTGCATCATTTCGTCATCGATTAATGAGTGGTCATGTACGACATTCATCAAATTGTGAACGATCCCTCGTCTTATAATCCAATTTTTTACGTATAAATGAAAGAACGGTAAATAAGAAGTATAAATAAGCGGTAATTTTGCTCGTGATAAATAGCTTGAGCTGCATAAAAGAACTGTTTTTTGAATTAAATCAGGCCGTAATTTACTTACATATAACGCAATTTGCCCACCCATCGAATGTCCTACTAAAATAACGTTTTTGGTTTGTAAATGTTCTATGAGTTCAATAACAATTGTTGCCAGGTTTTGATAGGAATATGTGAAATGATACGATTTATCACTTTTTCCAAATGGCGGTAAATCTAGAGCGATCACGTTCCCTTGCTGAGCGAGCAGTGGGATGAGACGCCGATAGCTAAAGGTTGAAGAGAGAAAACCGTGAATTAAGACAAATGTTGGTTTTTCTTCTTCGATGAAAGACTGATAGAGCTCATAATGAACCGTAATTCCTCTTGTAGAAAAGGTGAAGTGGGGGAGGTGAACTTCTTTTTCCATCTTCATCACTCCGTCGTTTTTTGTTCATATCATCTCCTTTTCAGGAGAAATTATCCCATGGAGGAAGTGAAAACAGGAGAAAAAGCAAACCAACTATAAGGTCCCAATTAGTGAGGGGTAACCTTCTGGAGAAGAGCGTCCTCGAAGGGAATTTTGTTGTATATAAAGTATATAAAAAAGACAAAACCATTGTGACATGGCCTTGTCTCTTTATCCCGCTATTCGTGGGGGGAGTTCAATGATTATTTCAGTTCATTGACGAGGTTTGGCGGTGTTTTCCCTTGCAATCCAGCTACTAAGTTCTTTGCTGCTGTCATCGCCATCGCTTGTCTCGTTTTTAATGTTGCGGAACCGATGTGAGGGAGCGTAACGGCATTTTGCAGAGATAACAGCGGGTTATCTTTTTCAATTGGTTCTTGTGTAAATGTATCAATACCTGCTGCGAAAATTTTCTTTTGCTGCAACGCTTCAATTAATGCAGCTTCATCTACTGTTTTTCCGCGGGATGCATTAATAAAAACAGCTGTTTCTTTCATAAGATTAAATTCTTTTTCCCCAATTAAATGATAAGTTTCTTCTGTTAGTGGTGTAAGTAGAACGATAAAGTCTGCTTTTTGCAGTAACGTTTCTAATTCACAATATGTTGCGTCAAGCTCTCGTTCTGCTTTTTCTTTACGGCTTCGATTGTAGTACAAAACGTCCATATCAAATCCGAATTTCGCGCGTTTTGCAACAACTTCTCCGATGCGCCCCATGCCGATGATTCCAATCGTTTGATGATGAACGTCTAAGCCGAAATGCTCTTTGCTAATTTCTGCATCCCATTTTCCGGATTTCACGTAACGATCAAGTTCGCAAACACGGCGAGAGGCAGATAACATTAATGCAAATACGAGATCAGCAACAGTATCATCTAACACGTATGGTGTATTTGTTCCGATTATGTTTCTTTTTTTCATGGCTTCAATATCGAAGTTGTCATAACCGACGGAAATATTACTTACCACTTTTAACTGCGGAGCTGCTTGGAGTAGTTCTTCATCAATAATTGCCCCGAAATTTAATAATCCGTGTTTATCTTTTACTTTTTCTAATAGTACATGGCGCGGGACTTTTTCGTTCCTGTCCCATGCTTCGTATTCGTAATGCTCAGCAATGTATTCTTCAACAAAGGCAGGAACTTGTTCTGCAATGTATACTCTTTGTTTCATGGTTTCATCTCCTTTTTATATGATCCTGCTACTTTGGGCAGTAAGACTCTCACCTTAAGATTCTAAGAGAACAAAGAAGATAGGTGAGAGCTTCCCATCAGTGGGGGATGAAAAAACTCTCCACTGATGAAAGTTTCACTTTATCCCGCTCTAACAGACGCTATTGCTTAAAGTCTTTTCGTGGAAGGAGCGTCCGTAAGAGCCCGATTGGTCCAACTAACCTTTTGGAGAAGAACGCTCCAAAAGGAAGTTTCACTTTATTGTTACATAATTCTCTGAAAAAATCTTCTTTTCAAATAGGAAAAGAAGTCTGTATAATTTAGAAAATATACAAAAGGGGAAGGACGAATATGATGGAAGAAAAAGTATTAGAATTGTTAGCTTGTCTTGAAAAGAATAGCCGATTATCTGAAGAAACATTAGCTAAAATGTTAAACATAGATGTAGAAGAAGTAATAGCGATTCGTGGAAAATTGGAAAAAGAAAAAGTGATTGTAGATTATGCTACGCTAATTGATTGGACAAAGGTAAAAGAGCATACAGGTTTAACAGCAATGATTGATGTAAAAGTTACACCGAAGCATGGCGTTGGCTTTGACGCAGTAGCGGAGCAAATTTACCGATATCCAGAGGTGAAGTCGGTTTATTTAATGTCAGGTACGTATGACCTTTCCATTACCATAGAAGGAAAAGGGATGGCTGAAGTTGCGACATTTGTAGCAGAAAAGTTAGCAACAATTGAATCTGTCGTATCAACAACAACGCATTTTATTTTGAAAAAGTATAAACATGAGGGAATTATATATGAAAACAAAGATGATGATAAGCGAATTGTGGTGACACCATGAGTAAATTTGAATTATCGAAAGTTGCACAATCTTTACAACCGTCCGGTATTCGTAAGTTCTTTGATTTAGCGGCCGGCATGAAAGGCGTTATTTCATTAGGTGTTGGAGAGCCTGACTTTGTAACGCCTTGGAATGTAAGACAAGCTTGCATTCGTTCATTAGAAGAAGGGTATACGGCATATACGGCGAATGCTGGATTATTAGAGCTTCGCGAGGAAATTGCGAAATACTTAGAAAAACAATTTGCGGTATCTTATGACCCGAAAGAAGAAATTATTGTAACGGTTGGAGCAAGCCAGGCGTTAGATGTAGCAATGCGTGCAATTGTAAATCCTGGTGATGAAGTGATTATTATTGAACCGAGTTTTGTATCATATGCACCGCTTGTTACGCTAGCTGGCGGAGTACCTGTACCTGTTTCGACATCTCCAACTGACGAATTTAAAGTGCAGCCGGAGCAGATTGAAGCTGCAATTACAACGAAAACAAAAGCGGTTTTATTATGTTCGCCAAACAATCCGACAGGAACGCTCTTAAATAAAGAAGAGCTAGAAAAACTTGCGGTCATTATAGAGAAATACAATTTAATCGTACTATCCGATGAGATTTATGCAGAGCTTGTTTATGATGAGACATATACAAGCTTTGCGAGTGTGAAGCATATGCGCGATCATACAATTTTAATCTCTGGTTTTTCGAAAGGGTTTGCGATGACAGGCTGGCGCCTAGGGTTAATTGCGGCCCCTCGATATTTTATGGAATTAATGTTAAAGATTCATCAATATTCTATGATGTGTGCGCCGACGATGTCGCAATTTGCAGCATTAGAAGCACTTCGCTCTGGAGAACAAGAAGTTGTTCGAATGCGTGGGAGCTATAAACAACGCCGAAACTTTATAACGACTTCATTTAATGAAATGGGATTAGATTGTCATATGCCAGGCGGAGCATTCTATGTATTTCCTTCGATTCGTTCAACGGGATTATCTTCGGCGGAATTTGCCGAACGATTATTATTAGCGGAAAAAGTCGCTGTTGTACCTGGAAGTGTGTTTGGGGAGAGTGGTGAAGGATTTATTCGCTGTTCATATGCAACATCACTTGAACAACTTATGGAAGCGATGAAACGTATGAAACGGTTTATAGAGAACGAAAAAAGGACAAAACATAATACGTTTTGTCCATAAAAGGGGGGGAATACTAGAAAGCCATGTGTTAGTATTTTATCCCGATATTTGAAGATTTATACATGATAAGGAAAATTTTTTCATGACTTTTGAATGAAATGCTAGTAAGTGGTATAATTTACTAATACAATAGGTAAAACATATGGGAGTGTTTCTTATGTCAGACAAATACACAACAGGAGTGGTTGTGAAGGGAAAAGTGACAGGAATTCAAGATTACGGTGCATTTGTTGCATTAGATGAAGAAACGCAAGGTCTTGTGCATATATCTGAAATTACAAATGGATATGTGAAAGATATTCATGATTTTTTAAAAGTCGGGGATGAAGTAGAAGTAAAGGTGCTTTCAGTTAATAGAGAGAACGGAAAGATGAGTTTATCATTGAAGGCTGCCAAACGTAAACAAGGAAAAGTGCGTATACCGAATCCGTCTGCAAACGGATTTAACACATTGCGAGAAAAGTTAACAGAGTGGATTGAAGAATCTCAAATCACAAAATAAAAGCAGGGAGCATAGCTCCCTGCTTTTATTTCTTGTTCACCAAGTAGTCGGTGAATGTTATAGATTATGATATAAAATAATCAAACGTTTCTTTTCCTGCACTTTAATCAGTATAAAAAAACGTCCGTATGTCGGAAGTTAGTAAAGCATCATATATCTCCACTTGTTTAAAAACAAGTGGAGATGCATGTTTTATAATATCATTTTAGAATGCTATTAGATTTATCGTACTTCGCGTGCTTCTGGGTGTGTTCCGAGCTCTTCAGAAGGTTTAAATAATAAACCAAGGTTAATTAAACCTGCAATACCTACAATACCGTAGATAATTCGAGCAAGTGCTGTATCTTGCCCTCCAAAGATAGCTGCTACTAAATCGAATTGAAAGAAGCCAATGAGTCCCCAGTTTACTGCGCCGATAATCGTAAATACTAAGGCAATGCGTTGTAATGTACTCATTTTAAGCAGTCCCTCCTTAAATGATGAAGCAAAAACGAGATACATTTGCTCGTTTAATGAAGCTTCCTTTATAGAATGGATACCTTTTGTTGTTCTTATACCCAAAAAATTAAAATTTCTCATTGTATACTTGTCTATACCGAAAAACGGAAGTTATGACGATTTTGTAAAAAAAATAAATTGGCTACGCTTACAATTTGTAGTTCGCTTGATTTACAACTGTGGTTTCGCTAAAGTGAAGACAGAAATACATATACATATTGTATTGGAGGGAAAAAGATGAGCACACATGTAACGTTTGACTATTCAAAGGCGTTATCGTTCATCAGTGAACAAGAACTAACATATTTACGTGATGCAGTAAAAGTATCACATCATGCAATTCATGAAAAAACAGGAGCAGGAAACGACTTCTTAGGTTGGGTAGAACTTCCGCTTGCATACGATAAAGAGGAATTTGCTCGCATTCAAAAATGCGCTGAGAAAATTAAAAATGACTCTGACATTTTACTGGTTATTGGGATTGGTGGTTCTTACTTAGGTGCACGAGCAGCGATTGAAATGTTAAATCATTCCTTCTATAATACGCTGTCTAAAGAACAACGTAAAACTCCACAAGTGCTATTTGTTGGACAAAACATTAGCTCTACTTATATGAAAGATTTAATGGATGTATTAGAAGGTAAGGACTTCTCTATTAATGTTATTTCCAAATCAGGTACAACAACAGAGCCTGCAATTGCGTTCCGTATTTTCCGTAAGCTATTAGAAGAGAAATACGGAAAAGAAGAAGCACGTAAACGTATTTATGCAACGACAGATAAAGCGCGCGGTGCTTTAAAAACATTAGCTAACGAAGAAGGATACGAAACATTCGTGATTCCAGATGATGTTGGTGGCCGTTTCTCTGTATTAACACCAGTTGGTTTATTACCGATTGCTGTAAGTGGTTTAAATATTGAAGAAATGATGCAAGGGGCAGCTGTAGCTCGTGATGACTTTGCGAAATCAGAGCTTGAAGAAAACCCAGCTTATCAATATGCAGCTGTGCGCAATGCTCTATACAATAAAGGTAAAACAATTGAAATGCTTGTTAACTACGAACCAGCACTTCAATATTTTGCTGAATGGTGGAAACAATTATTTGGTGAGAGTGAAGGAAAAGATCAAAAAGGTATTTTCCCATCTTCTGCAAACTTCTCAACTGACCTGCATTCTTTAGGTCAATACATTCAAGAAGGACGCCGTGATCTATTTGAAACAGTTTTAAAAGTAGGGAAATCTACACACGAACTAAAAATTGAATTGGATGAGAACGATTTAGATGGATTAAACTATCTTGCTGGTGAAACAGTGGACTTCGTTAACACAAAAGCATACGAAGGAACATTACTTGCACATAGCGATGGCGGTGTACCAAACTTAATCGTCAATATTCCTGAACTAAATGAGTATACATTCGGCTATCTTGTATACTTCTTCGAAAAAGCATGTGCGATGAGCGGCTACTTATTAGGCGTAAATCCATTTGACCAACCAGGTGTAGAAGCATACAAGAAAAACATGTTTGCTCTACTTGGAAAACCAGGATTCGAAGAACTAAAAGCAGAGCTGGAAGAACGTTTGAAATAAGAAAAGCTGTTGGGGTGATCCCAACAGCTTTTTTTATGTGCGTTTCGAATATTACCGAAGGGTCTTTATATTATGTCGAAGCACCGATATATGGAGCGCGAAATGGGTATGCTAAAAAAAATCTAGAAAGGATGATACATTTGATTGGGATTCATTCAAAATTAGAAGGACAAACATTTGCTCTTTTCCAGTTAGAAGAAATATTAAAGCCGCTCGGCTATACAATCGGCGGGAATTGGGATTATGAGAAAGGATGTTTCGATTATAAAATAGATGAAGAGGAAGGGTATCAATTTTTACGATTACCGTTTACAGCTGTTGAAGGAGAGCTTGATGTAAATGGAGTTATCGTTCGTCTTGATACACCGTACCTTCTGTCGCATGTGTATCAAGACGAACTAGATGATGAAGTGAATACATTTACAGCAGGGATAACGTCTTTTGATCAGTTTGCAGAACCAAAAGATTCAGATGGAGATATTCAAGCAAAATATATTGATATTGGAAAAGCTTTAGTTCGGGAATTAGAAGGATACTTGCTTAATGTTTAATTACAATCAGTAAATCATTTTTTTTCAGAGTAAATGAATGGCTAGGATTTATATGATAGTTTCCATCACGTTGTAGGCCGAGTAAGAGTATATTTTGTTTTAATAAAGTACAGTTACAATATTCGAATGTTTCACCATCATATTGCTCGGGAATATGCAGGAGTTGTAATTTATTTGCAGTAATTTCATTGTAAATTGTAAACAGCACTTCTGAAATCGAAGGAAATAATAAAGAAGCGGCAAACACATAACTTGTTAATTTATTTCCTTCAATAATTTCTGTTGCGCCTGCTCGTTTGGCGTTATGGACTTGGTCGGAAGTTAACATTTCGACGATACAATAAATATTTGGGTTTAATCCTTTCGCTGTTAAAATGGTTAAAATAGATTGCGTATCAGCAGAGCTCTCGCTTTTTTCTTTGTCAGCTGTAATCAAAATAGTATGTGCAGTACGAATGTTTGCTTTGAGTAAAATATGATCATGATGAGGACAACCTTTAATAAATTGTAAATGATGAAATGACTTAGGGAGTAGAGGGAGTGTCTCATCTATAAGAACAATATCAAGGTTTGGTTGTAATACGCGCAGTTGACTTACTACATGCTTCACACGTTCGTTCCAACCGACAACAATCATATGTTTATGACAAGAGGCGGCCTCTTCACCTTTTATTTTCATATATTGTTTACTAATCATTTCTGTAGCAAATGAGACCATATAATAAGAACCGAATCCGGTTCCTAACAAAATGAGAATAATTGCGAGGATTCTTCCTTGTACACTATGAGGAACGTAATCGCCGTATCCAACAGTGAATGTCGTAACAAGTGCCCACCATATACCATCAAACCATGTTTGAAAGTGAACGGGTTCTAATTTGTATATAAGAAATCCAAAGAAGAGAATGAATAAACCAATTAAGGTGACCAATCGCAAAATGATAGAGTTGCGAAATGTGTCT